>NZ_CP110389.1:2429444-3039166 GCF_026015985.1 Rhodopseudomonas sp. P2A-2r
TCCGCATTTCATTGCGCAGGGATTGCGGGTCTCGACCATCAAGCACGCCCACCATGCCTTCGACGTCGATGTTCCCGGCAAGGATTCCTGGGTGCATCGCGAGGCCGGCGCCAGCGAGGTGCTGGTGTCGTCGAGCCAGCGTTTTGCCCTGATGCACGAATTGCGCGGCGCGGCTGAACCCAAGCTGCCGGAGCTGCTGACGAAGCTGACGCCGGTCGATCTGGTGCTGGTCGAGGGCTTCAAGACCGATCCGCACCGCAAGATCGAGGTGCATCGCGCCGGCAACGGCAAGGCGCTGCTGTTCCCCAACGATCCGGCCATCGTCGGCGTCGCCAGCGACATCGACGTGATCACCGACCTGCCGGTGGCGCATCTCGACGATATCCAGGCGATCGCCAATATGATGCTGGCGCTGGCGATGGACATCGACGCCGTGCTGGCGATGGAGGCCTGAGCGATGGCGCAACTGTCGGACGATTGCTTTGCCTTTGGCGGGCCGCTGATGTCGGTGGACGAGGCGGTGGCGATCATCGCCGCGCGGGTCGCGGCAATCGGGGACGTGGAGCGTGTCGACCTGATGCAGGCCGATGGCCGCATCCTTGCCGCCGATCTCAAGGCGCCGTTGCCGCTGCCGCCGTTCACCAATTCCGCGGTCGACGGCTATGCGGTGCGCCACAGCGATCTCACCGGCGCCGCAGCCCAGGCGTTTCCGCTGAACGGGCGCGTGCAGGCCGGTGCATCGGCGCAGTCGCTTGCGGCGGCTGCGGCCATGCGCATCTTCACGGGCGCGCCGATGCCCGAGGGCGCCGACACGGTGTTCATGCAGGAGGACGTGCAGCTCGACGCGGAGGGCCGCGTGGTGTTGCCGCCCGGTCTCAAGCCCGGCGCCAATGTGCGGCCGGCGGGCGAGGACATCGCGCAAGGCACCGCCGCGCTGCAGGCCGGTCAGCGGCTGCGACCGCAGGACGTGGCGCTGGTCGCGGCGTTCGGCCTGAAAGAGGTCGACGTGATCAGGCGGATCCGCGTCGCGGTGTTCTCCACCGGCAACGAGCTGCTGTCGCCCGGCGATGCGCCCGGCGCCGCGCAACAATTCGACTCCAACCGCTTCATGCTGCAGGCGCTGCTGCGACGGCTCGGCTGCGATGTCAGCGACCTCGGCATCATCCGCGACGACCGCGCCGCGCTCGCGTCGTCGTTGCGGGATGCCGCCGGCGCGCACGATCTGATCCTCACCTCCGGCGGCGTCTCCACCGGCGAGGAGGATCACGTCAAGGCTGCCGTGGAAAGCGTCGGCTCGCTGGTGCTGTGGCGGATGGCCATCAAGCCGGGCCGGCCGGTGGCCATGGGGATCATATCAGGCACGCCGTTCATCGGCCTGCCCGGCAATCCGGTCGCGAGTTTTGTGACCTTCGCTTATGTGGTGCGGCCGACCGTGTTCGCGCTCGCCGGTGCAATGCAGCAAAAGCTCACGCCGATGCCGCTGCGCGCGGGCTTCAGCTACACAAAGAAGATTGGCCGCCGCGAATATGTCCGCGTCCATCTGCGTCGCGGCGACGACGGCGCGCTGGAAGCGGTCAAGTTCCCGCGCGAGGGCGCCGGGCTGCTGTCGTCGCTGGTGGAGACCGACGGGCTGGTGGAACTCGGCGAGGACGTCACCTCGGTGAAACCCGGCGCCATGGTCGGCTTCCTCGCTTACGCCAGTCTCTGTTGAGGGATGCCGATCTCATGACCACCACCACCCTCGACCTCTCCGGCCTGAAATGCCCGCTGCCGGCGCTGAAGACGCGCAAGGCGCTGAAATCGCTGGCGCCCGGCGACCGGCTCGAAGTGCACTGCACCGATCCGCTGGCGGTGATCGATATCCCGGCGCTGATCCAGCAGACCGGCGACCGCGTCGACATCACCGAACGTAGCGAAAGCAAAATCGTGTTCCTGATCGAAAAAGCGGGCGACGTCCTGTCGGCTTAAGTTCCGCGGCGTCCATTGCGATGGTACCCGGGTCACGTCAGATCTCCGGTTGATAGCGATTCAGTATCGCAGCATGAAAATCGCTTATTGATCTTTGGATTGATTCTTATTCTCCTTAAGTTTGCTGGGAATGGCGCGACCTATCTGAAAACATCAGACGCAACGACAGACACGCTCGCAAAGAGCGGCTGCAGGGGAGGAATCGATGACGACATACGGCAACGCTGGGACATTGTCCGGCGGCTCTGCGGGAGTTCTCGACCGCGAGCGCATCATTGCGACGGCAGGCTACAATCGCTGGCTGGTACCGCCGGCCGCGCTGTGCATCCATCTGTGCATCGGCATGGCCTATGGCTTCAGCGTGTTCTGGCTGCCGCTGTCGCGCGCCATCGGCCTGTCGGCGCCGAAGGTCTGCGGCGACATGACGATCTTCCAGGAGCTGGTTACCACCACCTGCGACTGGCGCGTCGCGAGCCTCGGCTGGATGTACACCTTGTTCTTCGTGCTGCTCGGCGTCTCCGCAGCGATCTGGGGCGGCTGGCTGGAACGTTCCGGCCCGCGCAAGGCCGGCTTCGTCTCGGCGCTGTGCTGGTGCGGCGGCCTCGTGCTCGGGGCGATCGGCGTCTACACCCATCAATTGTGGCTGCTGTGGCTCGGTTCCGGCGTGATTGGCGGCATCGGCCTCGGCCTCGGTTACATCTCGCCGGTGTCGACGCTGGTGAAGTGGTTCCCGGATCGTCGCGGCATGGCGACCGGCATGGCGATCATGGGCTTCGGCGGCGGCGCCATGATCGGCGCTCCCTGGCCAACCTGCTGATGAACTACTTCAAGACGCCGACCGATGTCGGCGTCTGGCAGACCTTCCTGGCCATGGGCGTCATCTACTTCGTGTTCATGATGATCGGCGCGTTCTCCTATCGCCTCGCGCCGCCGAACTGGCGTCCGGAAGGTTGGACCCCGCCGGAGAAGTCCAATGCCATGATCACCGAGCATCATGTGCATCTCGACAATGCCCATAAGACCAAGCAGTTCTGGCTGATCTGGGCGGTGCTCTGCCTCAACGTGTCGGCGGGCATCGGCGTCATCGGCATGGCCTCGCCGATGCTGCAGGAGATCTTTGCCGGCAAGCTGATCGGGGTTCCCGACCTGTCCTTCAACCAGCTCTCCGGTGAGCAGAAGACGGCGATCGCGGCGATTGCCGCCGGCTTCGCCGGGCTGCTGTCGCTGTTCAACATCGGCGGCCGGTTCTTCTGGGCCTCGCTGTCCGACAAGATGGGACGCAAGAACACCTACTACACGTTCTTCATCCTCGGCATCGTGCTCTATGCGCTCGCCCCGACCTTCGCGGCGATGGGCAGCAAGGTGCTGTTCGTGCTGGCCTTCGGCATCATCCTGTCGATGTATGGCGGCGGCTTCGCCACGGTGCCGGCCTATCTCGCCGACATCTTCGGCACCCAGTTCGTCGGCGCCATCCACGGCCGGCTGCTGACGGCCTGGGCGACGGCGGGCATCATCGGCCCGGTGGTGGTGAACTACATCCGCGAGTTCCAGATTGCGGCCGGCGTGCCGCGGGCGCAGGTCTATGACTTCACCATGTACATTCTGGCCGGAATGCTGGTGCTGGGCCTGATCTGCAATGCGCTGGTCAAGCCGCTGGCCGACCACTGGTTCATGAAGCCGGAGGAGGTGGCCGCCCTGCAGGCCAAGGGCGCCACCGCCAACAGCGGCGGCGGTTCCTACGGCATCGGCAAGGGCGGTTTCGACGCCAGCGCCGCGGCATTCTGGGCGTTTGTGGGAATTCCACTGGCCTGGGGCGTCTGGAAGACGCTGGAAAGCGCGCTCAAGATCTTCTGATCTGATACGCGAGGCGCGGGCGGCAGAGGATCTCTGTCGTCCGCGCCGTCATCTTTCATTCGATGGATCCAATGACACCCGGGGGAATTGATATGTTTCGTACCGTCACCTGCACGCTCGTCGCGCTGTTCGTCGCGGGCTCGCTGGTCTCCGCATCCGCGCAGACCGCAGCGCCCGCCACCGAAAAGCCGGCCAAGATGAAGCTCACGCGCCAGAGCCTGAAGGACATGCGTACCAAGTGGAGCGCGAACAAAGGCAAGCTCGCGGGCTGCCGCAAGGAAGTGAAGTCCAGGGGACTGGCTGGCGACGATCGCTGGTTCTACATCGAAGAATGCATGGGCAAGAGCTGAAACAAGCGCTGAGATCGGTTTGCATCTGCAATGCGGTGAACCACGGGGGCATGTCGGCGGACCGGCATGCCCCGGACGTTTTAAAGGCCCATTCGCTATTGGCATCTGGCATGCCACAGTTTAGAGTTGCTCCAAACTAACGCGGGATGAATCTTGATGAGCCACGACGCGATCACCGTCCGTCCGTTCGAACATCCCGGCGAAGGTCGGCGTCGCGCCAAGTCGACGCCGAAGGGCCGGCAGATCGATCCGCAGGCTGCCCACGAGATCGAGCAGTTGCTCGGTGACCGGCCGCGTCGCCGCGACCTGCTGATCGAACATCTGCATTTGATCCAGGACAAGTATGGCCAGATCTCTGCGGCGCATCTTGCAGCCCTTGCCGACGAGATGAAGCTGGCCTTCGCCGAAGTGTTCGAGACCGCGACCTTCTACGCGCATTTCGATGTGGTGAAAGAGGGCGAGCCGGACATCGCGCCGCTGACCATCCGCGTCTGTGACTCGCTGACCTGTTCGCTGTTCGGCGCCGAACGGCTGATGCAGGAATTGCAGAACAGCACCGGTCCGGGCGTGCGCGTGGTGCGTGCGCCGTGCACCGGCCGTTGCAACACCGCGCCGACCGTCGAGGTCGGCCACCACTTCGTCGATCACGCCGACCTGCCCAAGGTGCTTGCCGCTGTTGCCGAGGGGCACACGCACACTGATATGCCCGCTTACGTCGATTACGATGCCTATGCGGCCGATGGCGGCTACAGGCTGCTGCAGCGCGTCCGCTCGGGCGAACTCACACGCGACGATCTGCTGAAGGCGCTGGACGATGCCAGTCTGCGCGGCCTCGGCGGCGCCGGCTTTCCGACCGGTCGGAAGTGGCGTGCGGTGCTCGGCGAACCCGGTCCGCGGCTGATGGCAATCAATGGCGACGAGGGCGAGCCCGGCACCATCAAGGACCGCTATTATCTGGAGACCGATCCGCACCGCTTCATCGAGGGCATGCTGATCGGCGCCCATGTGGTCGAGGCGGCTGAGATCTACATCTATCTGCGCGACGAATATCCGGCGTCTCGCGAAATTCTCGCGCGCGAAATTGCAAAACTGCCGCCGGGCGGTCCCGTGCTGCATCTGCGCCGCGGTGCCGGTGCCTATATCTGCGGCGAGGAATCCGCGCTGCTGGAAAGCATCGAGGGCAAGCGCGGCCTGCCGCGGCACAAGCCGCCCTATCCGTTCCAGGTCGGGCTCTTCGGGCTGCCGACCCTGATCAATAATATCGAAACCCTGTGGTGGGTGCGCGACGTCGTCGAAAAGGGCGCGGCGTGGTGGAACAGCCACGGCCGCAACGAGCGCAAAGGCCTGCGCAGCTATTCGGTGTCGGGTCGCGTCAAGAACACCGGCGTGAAACTGGCGCCGGCCGGCATCACCGTGCGCGAGCTGATCGACGAATATTGCGGCGGCATGGCCGACGGCCACAGTTTTCACGCGTATCTTCCTGGCGGCGCGTCGGGCGGCATTCTGCCGGCGGCGATGGACGACATCCCGCTCGATTTCGGCACGCTGGAAAAATACGGCTGTTTCATCGGCTCCGCCGCGGTCATCATCCTGTCCGACAAGGACGACGTGAAGGCGGCGGCGCTCAACCTGATGAAGTTCTTCGAGGATGAAAGCTGCGGCCAGTGCACGCCGTGCCGGGTCGGAACCCAGAAGGCCGCCTTGCTGATGCAGCAGCCGGTCTGGAACCGCGGCCTGCTCGACGAATTGAGCCAGGCGATGCGCGACGCGTCGATCTGCGGCCTCGGTCAGGCCGCCTCCAATCCGCTTTCCACCGTGATTAAATACTTCCCGGACGAATTCATGCCGAAGGAAGCCGCCGAATGACCTGCAAAGCATCCCGCGAGGTTCTGACATGAGCACCGACAGCCCGACGCCGCAAGGTTATGGCCACGACAAAAGGGCGCCGCCGGCGGTCAAAACGTGCCGGACGGAAAGCCGAACGTGTCGCACACCGATCAGCACCGCGCCAAGTCGCAGACGATCACCTTCGAACTCGATGGCAAGCTGGTCGAAGCCGCGGTCGGCGAGACCATCTGGCAGGTCGCCAAACGGCAGGGCCGCGAGATTCCGCATCTGTGCTACTCGCCGCAGCCGGACTATCGTCCGGACGGCAACTGCCGCGCCTGCATGGTCGAGGTTGAGGGCGAACGCGTGCTGGCCGCCTCGTGCAAGCGCACGCCGTCTGTCGGCATGAAGGTGAAGACCGAGAGCGCCCGCGCCGTCGCCGCGCAGAAGATGGTGATGGAGCTGCTGGTCGCCGACCAGCCGGCGCGCGAGACCTCGCACGATCCGGATTCTAAATTCTGGAACTGGGCCGAGAAGATCGAGGTGACGCAGAGCCGCTTCCCCAGCGAGGTACGCTGGAACGGCGACGCCAGCCATCCCGCCATGCGCGTCAATCTGGATTCCTGCATTCAGTGCGGATTGTGCGTGCGCGCCTGCCGCGAGGTCCAGGTCAACGACGTCATCGGCATGGCCTATCGCAACGCCGATTCCAAGATCGTGTTCGACTTCGACGACCCGATGGGCGAGTCGACCTGCGTGGCCTGCGGCGAATGCGTGCAGGCATGCCCGACCGGCGCGCTGATGCCGGCGGCGCTGCTCGACGACAACCAGACCCGCACCGTCTATGCCGACAAGAAGGTCGACTCGCTGTGCCCGTTCTGCGGCGTCGGCTGTCAGGTGACCTATCAGGTCAAGGAAGAGAAGATCATCTATGCCGAGGGCCGCGACGGTCCGGCCAATCACAACCGGCTGTGCGTCAAGGGTCGCTTCGGCTTCGACTACATCCACCATCCGCATCGCCTGACCAAGCCGCTGGTGCGGCTGGCCCATGCGAAGAAGGACGGCAATGATCAGGTCGATCCGGCCAATCCGTTCACGCATTTCCGCGAAGCCTCGTGGGAAGAGGCGCTCGACATCGCCGCCAGGGGCCTGGTCAAGATCCGTGACGAAAAGGGCGTCAAGGCGCTGGCCGGCTTCGGCTCGGCCAAAGGCTCCAACGAGGAAGCCTATCTGTTCCAGAAGCTGGTGCGCACCGGCTTCGGCTCCAACAATGTCGATCACTGCACGCGGCTGTGCCATGCCTCGTCGGTGGCCGCCTTGATGGAAGGTCTCAATTCCGGCGCGGTGTCAGCGCCGTTCGCCGCCGCCATGGATGCCGAGGTGATCATCGTCATCGGCGCCAATCCCACGGTCAACCATCCGGTCGCCGCGACCTACATCAAGAACGCCGCCAAGCGCGGCGCCAAACTGATCGTGATGGATCCGCGCCGGCAGACGCTGTCGCGCCATGCCTGGAAGCATCTGGCGTTCAAGCCGGGCGCCGACGTGGCCATGCTCAACGCCATGCTCAACGTCATCATCACCGAGGGCTTGACCGACGCGCAATATATCGCCGGTTACACCGAGGGCTTCGACGACCTCAAGGCCCGCATCGGCGAGTTCACCCCGGAGAAGATGGCGCCGATCTGCGGCATCGATGCCGACACCCTGCGCGAGGTGGCGCGGACCTATGCGCGCTCCAAGTCGTCGATCATCTTCTGGGGCATGGGCATCAGCCAGCACGTCCACGGCACCGACAATGCGCGCTGCCTGATCGCGCTGGCGCTGACCACCGGCCAGATCGGCCGGCCCGGCACCGGACTGCATCCACTGCGCGGCCAGAACAACGTGCAGGGCGCCTCCGACGCCGGCCTGATTCCGATGTTCCTGCCGGACTATCAGCCGGTCGGCCGCACAGACCTGCGCGAACCCTTCGAAAAACTCTGGCATTACGACCTCGATCCCGAGCGCGGTCTCACCGTGGTGGAAATCATCCACGCCATCCATCGCGGCGAGATCAACGGCATGTTCATCGAGGGCGAGAACCCGGCGATGTCCGATCCCGACGTGCAGCACGCGCGCGACGCGCTGGCCAAGCTCGACCATCTCGTGGTGCAGGACCTGTTCCTGACCGAGACCGCGTTCCACGCCGACGTGGTGCTGCCGGCCTCCGCCTTCGCCGAAAAGGTCGGCACCTTCACCAACACCGACCGCCGCGTGCAGATCGCCCGCGAGGTGATCAAGCCGCCGGGCGATGCGCGGCAGGATCTCTGGATCATCCAGGAGATCGGCAAGCGCATGGGGCTGGATTGGAATTACAACGGTCCCGCCGACGTGTTCGCGGAGATGACGCAGGTGATGCCGTCGCTGAAGAACATCACCTGGGAGCGGCTTGAGCGCGAGGGCGCGGTGACCTATCCGGTCGACGCTTCCGACAAGCCCGGCAACGAGATCATCTTTACCACCGGCTTCCCGACCGTCAGCGGCCGCGGCAAGATCGTGCCGGCCCATGTGCTGCCGCCGGACGAACTGCCCGACGACGAGTACCCGATGGTGCTGTCCACCGGCCGCGTGCTCGAACACTGGCACACCGGCTCGATGACGCGGCGCTCGATGGTGCTCGACCAGATCGAGCCGGAGGCGGTGGCCTTCATGTCGCCGAAGGACATGCGGCGGATGGGCGTGCGGCCCGGCGACTTCGTGCGGCTGGAAACGCGCCGCGGCGCGGTCGAGATCAAGGTCCGCACCGACCGCGACGTGCCGGAGAACATGGTGTTCATGCCGTTCTGCTATGCGGAGGCGGCGGCCAACCTGTTGACCAATCCGGCGCTCGATCCGTTCGGCAAGATTCCGGAGTTCAAGTTCTGCGCCGTGCGCGCCGAACGCGCCGAGATCCGCAACGCCGCGGAATAAAGCGGTCTTTATGCCGCGGCTATAACACGCCGCGGCAGCTGCTCTCGATTTCATACGGGCTCATCAGCATCTTCCGGGGAACGGCGAATAGCCGTTGCCGACAGGAGGCCTCCGATGACGTATGTTTCTCACCATGCGGACAAGTTCCGCGACCTCACTACCGACGATGCCTACCGGTCGTGGCTGATCAGCCGCAATCAGGGGCCGATTGTCCATCATTCCGGCGACATGCAGTGGAAGCGCCTGCTGGTACTGGCGCGGCTGACGCGCAACCACGTCAAGGGCTTCTTCGCCGCCATCCGCGTTGCGCTGGTGGCCGACAAGATGCGCCGCGTGCAGCGCGAGCTCAGCCTGCGCGGCGTGCGCTACGATGCGTCGCCAAAGGCCTCGACCGATCGGGGCGGACGATGAGCAGGCATCCCTCCGACGCGCTGTTCGCGCGCATCGGCGCCTACGGTAAGGCGCTGCCCGGACTGCTCGCGTGGCTGCTGCGCAAGCTCGTCACCGGCCCCGCGGCCTATCATCCCGGCGCACACTACATGCGCGGCCCCGGTCCGAAATGGCGCGAGAAGCACGGGCTGCAATGGCCCGGTGCGGCGCGGGACCAATGGGATGCGTGACGCGAGCCTCGTTCCTGCTGTCAATGCGAGCCAAGCCAGGAAATCCAGCCTCACCCGGGCTGGATTTTTGCAATACGTGCGCGTCGCAATGATGGATTAGAGTTGGATGCAGCACAGTTGAATCGTTCCCCGGACGCGGTGCACTGCGCCGCCCACTTGGCGGCGTGGTGCTCCGCAGATCCGGGGGCCCGGTTCGGGCAAGACAACTGGGATCCCGGATCTGCGGAGCGGCATAGCGGCGATGCAAGAGCAACGCCTGGGAATGCCGCACCGCGTCCGGGACACGCCCCTGCTTAAATCCAAACCGATCACACCCTACAGCGCCCGCAACTCGCGCCACAGCCGGTTTTCCAAAACACACGCGTCGATGTCCTTCTGAATCCCCGCAATCGCCTCTGCGATCGCGGCCTTCGCCGTGGCATCCGGCTCAATCATCGGCAATCGCACGCGCGGCGACATCCGGTCGAGCAGGCCGAGCGCATGTTTCAGCGCCGCCGGCGTGCCGTCGGTCGCCAGCGCTGCATGCAGCCGGCACAACTGCGCCGCGATAGCCTGCGCGCCGCGCAGATCCGCGTGGCCGCGCAAGGCGTCGATCTTCCGGCACAGCTCCGGCACCACGGCAGCGGTCATGGAAATGGAGCCATCGCCACCTTGGGCCACGAAGGCGGCGGCCGTTGCATCGTCGCCGGACAGCAGCCGGAAACCCGGCCGCAACCGCGAGCGCAGCCGCAGCGGGCGCGTGACGTCGCCGCTGCCGTCGCGCAGCCCGATGAATTGCGGCATGGCTGCGAGCTGCAGCAGCGTGTCGTCGGCGAGGCCGCGCACCGTCCGCTGCGGGATATCGTGCAGGATGACCGGCAGTTCGGTGCAGTCGGCAACCGCCGCAAAATGCGCCGCGATGCCCGACTGCATCGGCTTGTTGTAGTAGGGCACCACGGACATGACGGCGTCGGCGCCGGCCGCATCGGAGCGCCGCGTTAGCTCGATCGCCTGGCTGGTGGAGTTGGAGCCGGCGCCGGCGATCACGCGGACCCGCTTGCGCGCGGTGCGCACCGCGGCGCGGACCAGCGCGTCGTGTTCGTCCGGCGTCAGCGTCGCCATCTCGCCGGCGGTCTCGCCGACGACGATGGCGCTGCAGCCCGCCGCGATCTGCCGTTCGCACAATTGCGCGAAGGCGGCGAGATCGATGCGATCGCGATCGGCGAACGGGGTCGGCAGGTCGGGAATGCAGCCTGTCAGCCAGGCGGTGCGGTCGTTGGCGCCGGTCATGGTCTTCACCATTGCCCGCCGCTCAGGCGGCGCGACGCGGCTGCGCCATGTCGGCGCGATCGGCTGCGGGCGGCGCGCCCATGTCGAGCTCGAGCGGGGCCGCGATGGCGATAATGGCTTCGGGGTGATGGTGGTTCTCGAACAGAGCGTAGCGGATCGCGGCCTGCTGGCTGACGAACAGGCCGCCATAGAGCCCGTCGCGCTCGCGTGCGACCCACTGGCCGCGGCTGTTCTTTCCGATCAACACGATGTTGCATGAGGGAGGTTCGGCGAGATTCACGTAAAGTCTCCTGTGACGATGACCGGCGCCGCAGCGCCGCAGTCCGATCTGGACATGTCGGCAATATCTGGACGGCGGGATTTGAAAGCGAGAGCGGGCGGAAGCCGATCTTATAAGGAAGTCATATGAGCGGATGGGGAGGCTGCGGGGTTACGATACTTGCGGCGCGGCAAGACAAGCGAGGCAGAACAGCGCGCCATAGATCGCGGCCTCGTCCCAGTAGGAGAGCGTTGCACTGCGGAGCGGCTCGCGGCGCAGCAGCGCCGTGAGCATGCAGACGATCGCGGACATCCACAGCAGCGCGGCGAAGCTGCGCGCGAAGCCGACGCTGCCGAGCGACGCAAAGACGCATAGAATGATCATCCGCAGCGTGAAGCGGGCGATGACCTGGGCGCTGGAGAGGTCGGTGGTCATCGAGCCGATCCGTGGCATTGCCGGTTCAGGCGAAGTTGTCGCACAGCGCCGGCTGCCACGACGCGTCGGGTGCGCCCGGACCCATCTCCACGCTGGGCAGCGCCGGGGTCCGGCTTTCATGCCGGGCCTGCAGTACGGCGCCGAGGATTGCCAGCGCCATGTCGGGGTGATGCGTCTCGATGGCGATATCGAGCCACTCCGGCATCTCGCGGTTGTCGGACAGCGCGCAGTGCCATTCGCCGTCGTCATAAGCGAGCCGGCGCAGCAGCCAGCGCGGCAGCTCCAGCGCCAGCAGCGCCAGCGCGGCGTCGGTCCAGGCGCAGGAGGCGATCAGGTGCTTGATGCGGGCGACCTCCAAGGCCTTTCGCATCGGGTTACCGTGGCGCGCGGTGGCCAGCACATCGGTAAACAGCGCGGGCGAGGCGGTGGCGTCCAGCGCCTCGGCGGGGTGGAATTCGCGAGCCTGACAATTGAGCGACATGGCGTGTCTCGTTGGCAACGCGGTCAGGTTCGACCGCATGCAAAACATGAGCGCAATGGCATTTGAAAACGAGGCGAGGCGGAGGCCGCAGATATAAGGACGCCATAAGTGCCGGATCCGGCGCGTCCCGCGATCTTTCGCCAATTATTAATGTCTTCAGCGCAGTGATGAGGTTTTGCGGAGACCCCTGTGCGCCAGACCGACATTGCAATTATCGGTGGCGGTCTGGCCGGATCGACGGCGGCGGCCATGCTGGGTCGCGCCGGTATCGCCGCCGTTCTGATCGAGCCGCACGACAGCCATCCGCCGGAATTGCGCTGCGAGAAGATCAGCGGCGGGCAGCAGCTTGATCGCCTGCGCAAGACCGGCCTCGCCGAGGCTGCGCTGCGCATCAGCGTCCATGACGCGCAGATCTGGATCGCCCGGTTTGGCCGCCTGATCGACATCAGGCCGAGCCAGCAATACGGCTTCATGTACGACGCGCTGGTCAACGCCATCCGCACCGAGATCCCTGCCGCGGTGGAGCACATCCGCGCCAAGGCCACAGCGGTCGTCACCAGCGACGATCGCCAGATTGTCACGCTGTCCAACGGTGAGCAGGTCTCCGCGCGGCTGGTGGTATTGGCCCACGGGCCTAGTGTCGCGCTGTACCAGGCGCTGGGCATCGAGCGTCGGGTCATCGGCGCCTGCCACTCGATTTCGGTGGGCTTCGACATCGCGCCCGTCGGCCGCGCCGCCTTTGCCTTTCCGTCGTTGACCTATTTCTCCGAGCGCACCGCCTTGCGCACTGCGTACCTGACACTGTTTCCGGTGGCCCACGGCATGCGCGCCAACCTGTTCGTCTATCGCGAGATGGACGATCCCTGGCTGCGCCAGATGCGCCGGGAGCCTGCGGCTGCGCTCGACGCCTGCCTGCCGCAACTGCGCGCCATGATCGGCGACTACGCCATTTCAGGCGACATCAGGATTCGTCCCGTCGATCTCTATGTCAGCAGCGGCCATCGCCAGGCTGGGATGGTGCTGGTCGGCGACGCCTTCGCCTCGCCATGCCCGGGCAGCGGCACCGGCACCGACAAGGTGTTCACCGACGTGACGCAATTGTGCAATGTCCACATCCCGCGCTGGCTCGCGACGCCTGCCATGGACGCCGCCAAGATCGTCGAATTCTACGACGACCCGGTCAAGCAGGAATGCGACGCCTGGGCCGAGGCCAAGGCATTCACGCTGCGCGCGGTGACCCTGGATAATTCGCTGTTCTGGCGCGCCCAGCGCTGGGCGCGGTTTTTAGGCCGGCTCGGCCAGGGCATGGTCCGGCGAACCCGCGAGACGATGAACCCCTCCGCCGCGCTGCGCATCCGCACCCGGTCGTCGTGATCGGCGGTCAGGCGATGTGAGCTCTCTTCACCCTCCCTCCAGGGGAGGGTAAGCAAGCGTCCCGCATCTTGACCTCGCTGCCTCAATCCGCTTGCCTGCGCGTAACATCGTCAATCGCTTCGGGAAGAATCGCTCATGTCCTATGTGCTGGCCATCGATCAGGGCACCACATCGTCGCGCGCCATCGTGTTCCGTGCCGACATCTCCATCGCCGCCTCGGCGCAGCAGGAATTCCCGCAGCATTTTCCGGCCTCGGGCTGGGTCGAGCACGAGCCCGAGGACATCTGGACCTCGACGGTGGCGACCTGCCGTGCGGCGCTCGACAAGGCCGGGCTGACGGCGAAGGACATCGCCGCCATCGGCATCACCAATCAGCGCGAGACCACCGTGGTGTGGGACCGCGTGACCGGGCAGGCGATCCACCGCGCCATCGTCTGGCAGGACCGCCGCACCGCGGAGATCTGCGCGCAGCTCAAGGCCGACGGCCACGAGCCGCTGATTTCGCGAAAGACCGGGCTGATCGTCGATCCGTATTTCTCCGGCACCAAGGTGGCGTGGATTCTCGACCACGTGCCGGGCGCGCGGGCCCGCGCCGAACGCGGCGAGCTCGTGTTCGGCACGGTGGATTGCTATCTGCTGTGGCGGCTGACCGGCGGACGCGTCCACGCCACCGACGCCACCAATGCCTCGCGCACCCTGATGTTCGACATTCACACCGGGCAGTGGGATGACGAGCTGCTGAAAATCCTGCGGGTGCCGCGCGCCATGCTGCCGGAGGTCAAGGACTCCTCGGCGCATTTCGGCGACAGCGAGCCCGCTTTGTTCGGCGGCGCCATCGCCGTCGCCGGCATCGCCGGCGACCAGCAGGCCGCCACCATCGGCCAGGCCTGCTTCGCGCCGGGCATGATGAAGTCGACCTACGGCACCGGCTGCTTTGCGCTGCTCAACACCGGCACCACGCCGGTGGCCTCGAAGAACAAGCTGCTCACCACCATCGCCTACCAGTTGAACGGCGTGCGCAGCTACGCGTTGGAGGGCTCGATCTTCGTCGCCGGCTCGGCGGTGCAGTGGCTGCGCGACGGCCTCGGCCTGATCAAGACCGCGGCCGAGACCGGCCCGCTGGCCGACCAGTCGGATTCGATGCAGTCGGTCTATCTGGTGCCGGCCTTTGTCGGCCTCGGCGCGCCCTACTGGAATCCGCGCGTCCGCGGCGCGCTGTTCGGCCTCACCCGCAACACCGGCCCGGCCGAGATTGCGCACGCGGTGCTGGAAAGCGTCTGCTACCAGACCTTCGATCTGTGGGCGGCGATGCGCGCCGACTGGCCGGAAGCCTCGGCCGCCACCATCGTGCTGCGCGTCGACGGCGGCATGGCCGCCTCCGACTGGACCATGCAGCGCCTTGCCGACCTGCTCGACGCTCCCGTCGATCGCCCGGTGATCCAGGAGACCACCGCTTTGGGCGCGGCCTATCTCGCCGGCCTCCACGCCGGCGTCTATCCCGAGCCGCAGAAGTTCGCCGACAACTGGCGGCTCGAAACCCGCTTCCGCCCGCATATGAGCGAGGCGACGCGAACGCGAAAACTCAAGGGCTGGGCGAGCGCGGTCAAGGGCGTGCTGGCGAGTGATGAGGGGTAGTGGGAGGGCGAATGCTCGTCGTGTCTCCGTAGCGACATCAGGCAAAGCACGGCGCTTACTTCACCCTCCCCTGGAGGGGAGGGTCGGCGCACAGCGCGCGGAGCACGTGTGCGGCG
Organism: Rhodopseudomonas sp. P2A-2r; assembly: GCF_026015985.1. Taxonomy (GTDB): domain Bacteria; phylum Pseudomonadota; class Alphaproteobacteria; order Rhizobiales; family Xanthobacteraceae; genus Tardiphaga. The sequence continues at coordinate 2,444,585 of NZ_CP110389.1, forward strand.
GGGTGGGGGGTGACAGGGCTGCTGTGACGCTCCGTTTCACGGCGCGGCATTCTGTTTCCCGGCCGTGCTGCTGCGCAGACCCGGGAACCACCTTCTGGATGTCCACAAGCTGGGCCCCGGATCTGCGGCGCACCACGCCGCGCAAGCGCAGCGCAGTGCACCGCGTCCGGGGAAAGAAAGAGTTGTTCCTACCTCTATTCCTTCGTCCCAAACTTCTCATGCAGCGCCGGAAAGATCCGGTCGGGCTTGAACGGCACCCGGGTGAAGCGGATGCCGGTGGCGTCTTTCAGGGCGTTGCCGAGGGCGGCGGCGACCGGGTTGTACGGGCTTTCGCTCATCGACTTGGCGCCCATCGGGCCCAGCGCGTCATAGGTGTCGGCGAAGTACACGTCGGTGCGTGGCAGGTCGGCGAAGCCCGGCAGATGATAGTCGCGGAATTTCGGATTGATCACGCGGCCGCCATCGTCGATCACCATCTCCTCATACAGCGTGGCGCCGAGCGACTGCGCGACGCCGCCCTCGACCTGGCCGCGCAGCTGCATCGGATTGGCGACGCGGCCGGCGTCCGCCGCCTGCACGCTTTTCAAAATCTTGATGACGCCGGTGCCCTTGTTCACCGCGATGCGAAAGCCCTGCACGTTGAAGGCCACCGAGCGCGGCGTGCCGGCGGAGGTGCCGATGACGTGGCGCGTGCCGTCGCCCGCCTGCAGCGCGCGCGCCATTTTCTCGGCGGCGTCCTGCGTCGCCTTGCCGGCCACGAAGGTTCCGGCGCTGCCATAGGCGCCGGTGTCGTGGCCGCCATTGGCCGTATCCGACGGATGCAGATGAATCTGCTCGACGCTGCAGCCGAGCGCCGAGGCGGCGATCTGCCGGTGCACGGTGGCGGTGCCGTTGCCGAATTCGGCGGTGCCGACGATGAGGTCGAAGTCGCCATCGTCGCGCAGCGCCAGCGTCACCTCGGCAATGTGGCCGCCCGGCGGCACGGTCTCGATCATGGTCAGCGCCATGCCGTCGCCCACCAGCCAGTCGGTATCGAGGCCATGGGGCGGCATCGGTTCGGCCATGGCGCGTTCGACCAGGTCGAGACACTGGTCGAGGCCGTAGCTGCCATAGGCGACGTCGGTATGCGGCTTGCCGACCGGCGATACCATATCGTCGCCGGGCTTCACCACGTTGCGGCGGCGGAAGTCGAACGGATCGATGGCGAGCGCCCGCGCCAACTCGTCGATGGCGGCTTCCACGGCGAACAGCGACTGCGGCACGCCGTAGCCGCGAAAGGCGCCGGCCGGCACGGTGTTGGTATAGGCCACCACCGCATCGACCTTCTTGTTCGCGCAGTTGTAGGTGCCGAGCGGCACGCCACAGGCATGAAACAGCACCGGCCCGGCGTGGTTGCCATAGGCGCCAGTGTTCGCGAGCGCGTCGATATGCAGTGCGGTGAGCTTGCCGTTCGCATCGGCGCCGGCGCGGATGGTGATGCGCATGGGATGCCGCGTCGACGTCGCCATGAACTGCTCCTCGCGGGTCAGCTCCCATTTCACCTTGCGGCCGGTCTTCAGCGCCGCGAGGGCGAGGATGTCCTCGACGAACATCTCCTGCTTGCCGCCGAAGCCGCCGCCGACGCGCTCGCAGAATACGCGGACCTTGTCCGGCGGCAGGTTGAAGATGCCGCACAGCGCGCGCCGCGACAAAAACGGCGTCTGCGTGCTGGAGCGGATGGTGAGCACGCCGGTCTCGTCCAACCACGCCATGCCGCCATGGGTTTCGAGATGGCCGTGCTGAACGCGCTGGGTGACGAAGGTGCCTTCATAGGTGACGGCAGAGGCTTTGAGCGCCGCGTTGACATCGCCGAATTCGCCGTGGCTCTCAGCGACGATGTTGGCCTCGGGCCGCATCACGCGGGTTTCCGGCCCCTTATCGCCGTGCAGCACCGGCGCGCCGGGCGCAATCGCCGCGGCGGGATCGAACACCGCCGGAAGAATGTCGTAGACCACCTTGAGCCGGCGGCAGCCTTCCTCGGCGGCGGCCTCGGTGTCGGCGATAACAGCGGCGACCTTCTGGCCGATGAAGCGCACCACGCGGTCGAGCACGCGGGTGTCGTCGGGGTCGACCTCGCTGACTTCATGGCGCGCGGTGGAGAACAGCACGTCGGGCACGTCCTCATAGGTCAGCACGCTGTGCACGCCCGGCACCGCCAGCGCCGCGGTCCTGTCGATGGACACGATGCGGGCATGGGGATGCGGCGAGCGCAGCATCTTGAGCTGCAGCACGCCGTCCATAGGCACATCGAACGTATAGCGCGCGGTGCCGCGCACCACATCGGGGCCGGCCGGTGCCGGCAGGTTGCGGCCGAAGGCGGTGCCGGGTGTTGCGTCCTCGACATTGACGATGTTGTTGAGCGCATCCTCTATGGTGCGATAGCCGGTGCAGCGGCAGAGGTTGCCCTTCAGCGCGGCGCCCAGATCCTGGCGCTGCGCCTGGTTGAGCGAAGCACAGGTCATGATCATGCCGGCGGTGCAGAAGCCGCACTGGAACGCCTGCGCATCGAGGAACGCCTGCTGCATGGGATGGATGCTGCCCTCCGGCGCGAGGCCCTCGATGGTGGTGACGGCGTGGCCCTCGGCGCGGAAGGCCGGGACGATGCAGCTGTGCACCGGCTCGCCGTCGATCAGCACCGTGCAGGCGCCGCAATCGCCGGCGTCGCAGCCTTTCTTGACGCCGAAATGGCCGAGCTCGCGCAGGAAGGTGCGCAGGCACTGGCCGGGCCGCGGCTGTTCGGCGAATTCGTGGCCGTTGATCTCGTAGGTCATGAATCGCCCTGCAGTTCGGCGCGGATCTGTTCGGCGAGACGCAACGTCATATGCTTGCGCCATTCCGGTTTGCCATGGACGTCGTCATGGATCAGCGCATCGGGAATGCCTTCGATGATTGCGGCATGCAGCTCATCCGCCGAGGGCAGCGTGGTGAAGGCAAGCTGCACGGGTCGCACAGTCGATCCCGTCACGGTCAATGCAAACCGTTCTCCATCCAGCGTGCCGATCAGCAGCGCGCCGGAGCGGCCGACCGGGGTCAGCGCGATCTGGCGGAACGCCGCGCGGCGGCGCAGGGCGGCGAGGGGAATGTCGATCTGGCGCAGCAACTCGCCGGGCGCCAGCACATTTGCGAGATTGCCGGTGACGAAGTCGACCACGCGCACGCGCCGTTCGCTGCCATCCGGATTCCAGATGGTGCAGATGCCGTCGAGCGCGCCGGTCAGCGCGATCATCGGCCCCGCCGGCAGCGACATGCAGATGTTGCCGCCGACGGTCGCGGTCTTCCAGATCTTGAAAGAGGCGAGGAAGGCGCGGCAGCACTGGTTGATCAAAGGCGCTGCGATCCAGTCCGGCGGACAGGCGAGCGCGTCGAGCTGTGCCACGGTGCAGGTGGCGGCGATTCTGAGATGGCTGTCCGTCACGGTCAGCGCCGGCCAGCCAAGGTCGTTGAGGTCGATCAGGCGCGCGAGATGCGCCTGCGGCTCCGAGAACAGCCAGGTTCCGCCGGCCAGCCACGCGTCGCCGGCCTTCCATGTGGGTAGCTCCGCACGCGTCTGCGGCCGGGTGACTGAGGTGACCGTATTGAGATCCATAGCTGCGCTTGTGCTTTCAACCCGTGGCCGAAGTTTGTATGCAGGCTTGCAGGAGCGGCTTGCAAGACCGACGCCAGTTCGAAGTATCGCGGCTGGTCCCCGATTTGCAAGGTACCGGCGACACGCCCCGCAGGGAGACGATCGAGACATGACGGGAACGCAGCCGATCTGGATCAAGGACCCGCTGGCCATGCTCGCCGACGGTGCCGAGTGCGGCGTGGTCGTGCAGGACGGGCGCATCGTCGAACTGGTGCCATCCGGCGGTACGCCGTTCACCGCCGGCGTGGCGGTGTTCGACGCTGGCGCCCACGTGGTGCTGCCGGGCCTGATCAACACCCACCACCACTTCTACCAGACCCTGACCCGGGCACTGCCGGCGGCGCTGGACCGCGAGCTGTTCCCGTGGCTAAGGGCACTGTATCCGGTCTGGGCGCGGCTGACCCCGGAGTCGCTCGATCTCGGCGTCACGGTTGCGATGTCGGAACTGCTGCTGTCGGGCTGCACCACCACCACCGACCATCATTACGTGTTCCCCGCCGGGCTCGAGGAGTCCGTCGATATCGAGGTCGGCGTCGCCCGCCGGCTCGGCATGCGCGTGCTGCTGACGCGGGGCTCCATGAACCGTTCGGTGAAGGACGGCGGCCTGCCGCCGGACAGCGTGGTGCAGGACGAGGACACGATCCTCGCCGATAGCGAACGCGTGGTGGCAAAATTCCATGAGCGCGGCGAGGACGCCATGGTGCAGATCGCGATGGCGCCGTGCTCGCCGTTCTCGGTGACGACCTCGCTGATGAAATCGACCGCCGCGCTGGCGGAGAAACTCGATGTTCGGCTGCACACCCATCTTGGCGAGACCGAGGACGAGAATCGTTATTGCGAGGAAATCTACGGCTGCCGGCCGCTGGACTATCTCGAGCAGACCGGCTGGCTGAACCAGCGCACCTGGCTCGCGCATGGCATCCATTTCAATGCGCCGGAGATGGTGCGGCTCGGCCGCGCCGGCACCAGCATCAGCCATTGTGCGTGCAGCAACCAGGTGCTCGCCTCGGGCTGCTGCCCGGTCTGCGACATGGAAGATGCCGGCGTGTCGATTGGCCTCGGTGTCGATGGTTCGGCGTCCAATGACGGTTCCAACCTGATCCAGGAGGTGCGCGCCGCGTTCCTGCTGCAGCGCGCCCGCTACGGCGTCGGCCGCGTCAGCCACAAGGACGCGCTGCGCTGGGCCACCAAGGGCTCGGCGGCCTGCGTCGGCCGGCCGGAGCTTGGCGAGATCGCCGTCGGCAGGATGGCCGACTTCGCACTGTTCAAGCTCGACGAACTGCGCTTCTCCGGTCACGGTGATGCGCTGGCCGCTCTGGTGCTGTGCGGCGCCCATCGCGCCGACCGCGTGATGGTCGGCGGCGTCTGGCGGGTAATTGACGGCGCCATCCCCGGCATGGACCTGCCGGAGCTGATCCGCCGCCACAGCAAGGCGGCGAAGGCGATGCAGGCAGGATAGGAAACGGTTTGCGCGAACAGCTTTTCGACATCGATGGCAATCTGCTGCTGACCCTTGACGCGTTGCTCAGGGACCAGAACGTCACGCACGCGGCTGCGCGTCTCGGCATTTCGCAATCGGCACTGTCGGCGCGGCTGGCCAGGCTGCGGCAGCATTTCGGCGATCAGCTGCTGGTGCCCGCGGCGTCCGGGCGCGGCATGATCCCGACGCCGCACGCCTGCACCATTCAGCCCGCACTCGCCGAACTCATCAATCGGCTGCGCGAGTTTTCGAATGTTGCAAGCGTGTTCAATCCGGCTTCGAGCGAGCGCACCTTTCGTATCGCAGCAACCGATAATCCGGCGGCGATCCTGGCGCCGGATCTCATTCCCTTTGTGAAAGCGCAGGCGCCTCATGTCCGTCTGGCGTTCGTGCTGCCCGACAAGACGCGGATCTTTTCGGATATGGAACAGGGGCACTTCGATATCTTCGTCGGCGCAGCCGACGATGTTGCGGACGGTCTGATGGGCCGCACCTTGCTGGACGACCACTTTGTCACCGCGCAGCGAGTGGGACATCCGCGGGGCAAGCAGCCGCTGACGCTGGACGAGTTCTGCGCGCTCGACCACCTGCTGATTTCGACGTCCGGCGGCCGCTTTGCCGGAATGGTCGATGAGGCGCTGGCGGCGCTTGGGCGATCGCGCACGGTGTCCGTCTCGGTCCAGAGTTACGCCCTCGCCCCGGTGATCCTTGCGAGCAGCGATCACATCTGCACCTTGCCGTATCGCTTTCTGGCACGGTTTGCCGGTTCGCTCGAGCTGTTCGAGCCGCCGCTGGCGCTGAACGATTTCAGTCTCAGCGCCTTCTGGCACGATCGCACGCGCAACGATCCAGCCCATATCTGGCTGCGCGAGCAGCTGTTCCGGGTCGCCGGTGCGGAGGGCCGCACCAACGCGTAGCGCGACGGTCAGAGAGACTGACCGTCGCTGCTTGGTGATGGGGAGTCCGCTTATTGCCCGGCGCGATTGCGATATTCGACAGGGAACCAGCCGAACTTGCCATGACCGTCGGCACGCACGTGTCCGACGCCGGGGAACGGCAGATGCGGGGCGGCGATCAATTGACGGTCGCCGGCGAACTGCGCGAATGCGGTCTGACGGACCGAGGCTGCCTTGGTCGGATCCTGATCGTAGACGATGGTGATCGAGGGCTTCGGAAATTGCACGGCGGCGACATGGATGATATCGCCGACGAAGATGATGGACTGGCCTTCGCTGGTGACATTGAAGAATGCACTTCCAGGCGTGTGGCCCTGATGAATGGTCGCGACCACGCCCGGAAGAATCGTCGCACGATCCGCAAATGGCTTCACCTTGCCGGCCTTGTCGTAGACGCCGATCGTCTTGGCGGCCTCATCGAAATACTTCTGCGCGTAGCCGGTCCTGGCGGCGTTGGATGGGTCGAGGAAGAAATCGATGTCGGGCTTTCCGACGTGAACGGTCGCGTTGGGAAAGGTTCTTCGCCCATCCACGACAAGTCCGCCGGTATGGTCGGTATGGATGTGGGTGATCAGGATATCGGTGATATCCTCCGGGGTGGTGCCGATCGAGGCAAGGCTGTCGACCAGCTTGCCACCATAGCCGGGCCCGAACAATTGCCCAGATCCGGTATCGACAAGAATGCGCCGTGCGCCGTCCGTGATGAGAAAGGCGTTGATCGAGGCTTCGACGGGATTGTCGAGAAACGACCGGTGCAGCAGGTCGTCGACCTCGGCGGGCTTCGTGTGGGTGAGAAGCTGATGGAGATCCTGCGGCACGGTGCCGTCGGACAGGGCAACGATGTCCAGCTTGCCGAGCGGAAAACGGTAGGTGTCGGGGACCTGTTGATGGGAGACGGCGGCGGGGAGGGCCGGGGTTTCGGCCCACGCCGGTGGCGCCAGGCCGATCGTGCTGGCAATGGCGATGCTGTGGACGAATGAACGGTAGCTCATATTGCTGCTCCTGATGAGGCTTCTTCGTCGCCTTCAGGTAGTCGGCTGAACCAAGTCTTTGAAATCAAACGTTTGGATGGGACCTATCGACCAAGCCGATAGGCAGCCGGCGCGTGGATAACATCGCGCGCTCCATGCCGGAAGCGGCGAAAGCCGTAACCGGGCTTTGGTGGAAGGTGGTGCTCCATCCTGTTGAATGAAAAAGTCCGGGCATCGCTACCCGGACCGATCGCAATCCTCAAGTGGCTGGATCTTACTTGCCGCCGGGGACCTTGTCGTCGATGCCCCTGACGTAAAAGTTCATGCCGAGCACCTGGCCGTCGGCGAGATGGTCGCCGTCCTTGCATTCGATTTCCTTGCCGTCCTGGCCGAGCACCGGGCATTTGAACGGCTTGATAGTGCCGGCGATGATGCCGGCCTCGGTGTCTTCAGCCAGCTTTTTCACGTCGTCGGGCATGTTGGTGTAGGGCGCCATCACCACCATCTTTTCCTTCAGGCCATCCCAGGTGTCTTCCGACTTCCAGGTGCCGTCGAGTTCGGCCTTGACGCGTTTGATGTAATACGGCGCCCAGTTGTCCATGATCGAGGTAAGCTGGGTCTTCGGTCCGAACTTGATCATTTCGGAGTCCTGTCCGAACGCCAGCTTGCCGCGTTCGGAGGCGATCTGCATCGGCGCCGGGCTGTCGGTGTGCTGCATGATGATGTCGGCGCCCTGGTCGAGCAGCGCCTTGGCGGCGTCGGCTTCCTTGCCCGGGTCGAACCAGGTGTTGGCCCAGATGATCTTGACCTTGATGTTCGGGTTGATGGTCTGCGCGCCCAGGATCGTGGCGTTGATGCCGGAGATGACTTCCGGGATCGGGAATGAGCCGATGTAGCCGAGCACGCCGGACTTCGACATCTTGGCGGCGATGATGCCCTGGATGTAGCGGCCTTCATAGAAGCGGCCGGAATAGGTCGAGACGTTGGCGGCGCGCTTGTAGCCGGTGGCGTGCTCGAAGTGAACGTTCGGATATTTTTTGCAACCTTCAGCGTCGGCTCCATGTAGCCGAACGAAGTGGTGAAGATCAGCTTGTTGCCGGCGCGGGCCAGCTGCTCGATGGAGCGCTCGGAGTCCGGACCCTCGCTGACGTTCTCGAGATAGGTGGTCTCAACCTTGTCGCCGAATTCCTTGATCATGGCGAGGCGCGCCTGGTCATGCTGGTAGGTCCAGCCGAGATCGCCGATCGGACCGAGATAGATAAAGCCGACTTTGAGTTTTTCGGCGGCGTTCGCACCGAGCATACTGGCCGCGGCGGTGACGATCACCGTTGTCGCAGCGAGGACGATCTTTCTCATGGGTCTCTCCGGTTACCAAGGGGTGGACTGATGATCCCGCAGCGCGCGCTCCCCTCGCGCACCGCAGTTCGTCTATCGATCGGGAACGAACACCGTTCCCAATGCCGCGGGCGCGGTCGAGCCGCCGGTACGCGCGCGCGAAATCAAGACCAGGACGATGACCGTCGCCAGATAGGGCAGCGCTGACATCAACTGCGAGGGAATGCCGATGCCCCAGCCCTGCGCGTGCAGCTGCAGGATCGTGACTGCGCCAAACAGGTAGGCGCCGATCACCAGGCGGCCCGGCCGCCACGACGAGAACACCACCAGTGCCAGCGCGATCCAGCCGCGCCCGGCGGTCATTCCGGGAATGAAGAACGGCGTGTAGGCGAGCGGCAGATAGGCGCCGGCGAGGCCCGCGCAGGCGCCGCCGAACATCACCGCATAGAGGCGGATCCGCAGTACCGGATAGCCCAGCGCATGGGCTGAGATATGATTGTCGCCGGCCGCACGGAGGATCAGGCCGGCACGGGTGCGATACAGGAACAGCCAGACCGCGACGACCAGCAGCAGCGACAGATACACAAACCCATCCTCGCCGAACAGGATGCGGCCGACGAACGGAATGTCGGTCAGGCCGGGAATATAGAGGTGGGGAGCCGTCGCAATCCGCTCGCCGACGAAGCCGGCGCCAATCAGCCCGGACAGACCGATACCGAGGATGGTCAGCGCCAGGCCGGTGGCGACCTGGTTGACGGCGAGGCCAAGCGCCATCGCGGCGAAGATCAGCGACAGCGCTGTGCCGGCCAGCATGCCGCAGATCGCACCGACGATGGTGGAGCCAGTCAGCAGCGTGCCGCCGAAGCCGCATGCGGCGCCCATGATCATCATGCCCTCGACGCCGAGATTGAGCACGCCGGCGCGCTCGGTGATCAACTCGCCGGTGGCAGCGATCAACAGCGGCGTCGATGCGGCAAGCACCGACAGGATGATGGCTTCAAGCAGTCCCATCGGCGGCCTTCCGTTGCGGCATGATGAGCCTGATCCGATAAAGAATGAGGGAATCGCAGGCCAGCACATAGAACAGCAGGATGCCCTGGAACACCTTCGTCATATCGAGGGGGATCTTCATGGCGATCTGTGCCTGCTCGCCGCCGATGAAAGTCAGCGCCAGGAAAAGACCTGCAATTAATATTCCAATCGGGTTGAGCCGTCCGAGGAACGCAACGATGATCGCGGTGAAACCATAGCCCGGCGAAATTCCGGGCTGCAGATGTCCAATCGGTCCTGCCACCTCGATGATCCCCGCCAGTCCAGCCAGTGCGCCCGAGATCGCGAAGGTCAGCAGGATCAGCCGGTTGGATTTGAAGCCGCCGAACCGCGCGGCGCGCGGCGCTGCGCCGACCACGCGTATTTCAAAGCCCTTGATGGTGCGGCCGAGCAGCACCGCCGCGCCGGCGACCACAAGCAGGGTGATCGCCACGCCCAGATGCAGCCGGCCGCCTTCGATCAGCAGCGGTACGGTCGCCACCGGATCGAATTCGGCTGTGGTCGGGAAATTGAAACCGGCGGGATCGCGCCACGGACCGCGCACCAGATAGTCGAGCAGCAGCTCTGCGACATAGACCAGCATCAGGCTGACGAGAATTTCGCTGGCGCCGAACCGCACCTTGCATATTGCCGGGATCAGCGCGTAGAGCGCCCCCGCCGCAGCCCCAAACAGCAGCATCAAAGGCAGGACCCACGGTCCGGCATCGCTGCCATGGGTCACCACCGCCAGCCAGCTGCCGGCAACGGCGCCGACCAGGAACTGGCCCTCGGCGCCGATGTTCCAGACATTGGCCAGATAGCACAGCGACAGGCCGATCGCGATTATCACCAGCGGCGCGGCCTTCACCGCGATCTCCTGCAGCGAGTAGCTGTCGGTGAGCGGGGTAATGAAATAGACGGCCAGGGCGGCGAGCGGGTTCTTGCCGAGCAACGCGAACAGGATGCTCATGGTCACCACGGTCAGGCCGATGGCGATGAGCGGCGAGATCAGGGCGATGGCGGTGGAGCGTTCCGCGCGCTTTTCAAGCACCAACTGCATCGGCCGGCTCCTTTGGCGGAAGACTGCTGCCGCCCATCAGCAGGCCTAGCTTTTCGCGCGTGGCGTCGGCAGTGACCAGCGCCTCTGACAGGTGGCCGTGAAACATCACCGCGATGCGGTCGGCGATTTCTGCGAGTTCGTCGAGGTCCTGGCTGGTCACCAGGATAGCACAGCCCTCGGCGGCGAGATCGAGCAGTGCTTGGCGGATCACCGCGGCGGCGCCGGCATCGACGCCCCAGGTCGGCTGGCTGACCACCAGCACCACGGGATTGCGCAGGATTTCGCGGCCAACGATGAATTTCTGCAGATTGCCGCCGGACAGGCTGCCGGCCTCCGGATCGCGCTTGGCCTTGCGGACGTCGAATGCGGTGGTGGTGCGATCGACCGTCGACAGCGTTGCCGCCGTATTGATAAAGCCATGCTGCACCATGCCCGAGGCCGCGTGGCCTGTGAGCAGCGCGTTCTCCGACAGCCGCATCCGCGGCGCGGTGCCGTGGCCGAGGCGCTCCTCCGGCACGAAGGCGGCACCGAGTTTTCGCCGCGCGGTGATCGACAGATGCCCTGCGGCATGGCCGTCGATGACGATAGTGCCGGGATCCTTCGATAGGCGTTCGCCGGACAGCGCCGCGAACAGTTCATCCTGGCCATTGCCGGCGACACCGGCGACGCCGAGAATCTCGCCGCCCTTCAACTCGAATGAGATGTTCTGAAGCCGGACGCCGTGCGGGTCATCCGGCTCGAGGTTGAGCGCGTTGACAAGCAGCCGCGGCACGGTGGTCTTGCGTCCGGCCGGCGCCTTCACCTGCTTGATATCGGCGCCCACCATCATCCGCGCCAGCGAGGCGGCGGTCTCGCGACCCGGCATACAGGTGGAGACCTTCTTGCCGCCGCGTAGGATGGTCGCGGTGTCGCACAGCCGCTTCACCTCTTCAAGCTTGTGGCTGATGTAGAGCACCGCGCGGCCTTCCGACCGTAATCGCTCCAGCACGACGAACAACTGGTCGGACTCCTGCGGCGTCAGCACCGCGGTGGGCTCGTCGAGAATCAAGAACTTTGGATTCTGCATCAGCGCGCGCACGATTTCGATGCGCTGGCGCTCGCCCACGGACAGTTGCCAGACCTCGCGCTTAGGGTCGAGCGGCAGCCCGTAGACCCGGGAGACTTCCTCCAGCCGTGCCGACATGTCCTTGAAGGTCTCCTTGCCGTCGAGGCCGAGTGCGACGTTCTCCGCAACGGTCAGATTGTCGAACAGGGAAAAGTGCTGGAACACCATGCCGATGCCGCGGGCACGCGCATCGTGCGGGCCGGACAGCACCATTTTCTGGCCCTGCCACAGCATCTCGCCTTCGCTCGGCTGGATCAGCCCGTAGACGGTCTTGACCAGGGTCGATTTCCCGGCGCCATTCTCGCCAAGCAAGGCATGGATTTCCTGCGGCCAGATCTCGATATCGATGGAGTCATTGGCGAGAAAATCGCCGTAGCGCTTGGTGAGACCGATGGTCTGCAGCAGGGCCGTCTGGCCGGCCCGCGGATTTGAAGGCGTCGGATCTAACATTCGCTGTCACGGGTGAGAGGACGCTCTTCGTCGATAGTGTGCCAAATCGGAATGCAGCGTAAATCCCGAAAAAGCGCCAGTCTCTGCTTAGCGCTTCAGCAAAATCCAGTCTCTGTGATTCCCGCCAGCCACGCCCCGCCTTGTACCAAATCCCACCCATGAAGACGGGCTGCGAATGGTGCGCGGTTGTTCACTCCGGAAATGTGTTGCCAAATTATTACATGCTGCCGCCATCGGAACTCGCGCTCTCTCGGTTCGCCCAAAATATGGGCCAAGAAGATTTTGCTTCATATGTGCGCAATCGCGACGTGGTTATCGCAAGACGCCTGCGTCAGAACGTCGCAAAAACCTGTGTTTGCAGGGATAAGCTCCCGTCCCGGTGAGGTGCATTGCGAACGGGCAGCTCCTGCCGACTCCTCTCCAATTTCCAGAAATTACTGATCCAGTTGGATTTTTTGCCGCCTTCCGCAGCAGCGGCTGGAGAAAGTTGAGGCTTTTCCATGGCAGCGATTGCAGCAAGTGTTTCCTCCGGGCCGCGACCACCAATGTATGCAACCTGGGGAAAGACCTGATGTCCTATAGCTACCGCGAAATTGCAGCGGCGACCGTGCTGTCGCTTGCCACCCTTGCTCCGATCGGCCACGCACGTGCCGCCGACATGGCGTCGTTCCCGGTCAAGGCAAAGCCGATCGCCGATCTGCCGTTCTTCCTGGTCAACGACAATCGCGTGACATTCGCCTATCAGTTCACGGCGACCCAACCGGGCAGTGCGGCGAAGACGGCAAAGCAGGTTTACGCCTTTACCCACTTCGACGTCTGGGCCTATGGCACCAACTTCTTCAACATCGACCTGCTGAAGTCCGACAGGGCCGATCCCGCCGGTCCGTGCCTTGGCAACACCCCCGTCACCGGTTGCGCCGGCGCCACCGAGATCTACGGCCTGATCCGCAGCACGTTCGGCTTCAACGAAATCTTCAACACCAAGACTTTCTCCTACGGACCGTTGCGCAACGTGTCGTTCGTGATCGGCGCCGATGCCAATACGGAAAACCGCTTCTTCGGCGCTGCCAAGCGCGACATCGTCGCCGGTCTGCAGTTTGCCTTTAACCTGCCGTACAAGGGCTTCTTCAACGTCAATCCGCTGTACTACAAGGAAATCAACCACAACGCCTACTCGCAGTGCGGCCTGTTCGGGCCGGGCGTTGCTGGCGTGACGTGCAACTCCGACGGAAACACCGAGTTCAAGGGGACCTGGGCTGTCGAATTGAATTACTACATGGATCTGGGCTTCCTGCCGCCGAGCCTGCAGTACTTCGCGATCAGCGGTCGCGCCGGGTTCTACGGCCCCAAGGGCAACGAAGCCAATCCGCTGCCCTTCAACGCGGTCACCAACACCAGAACCAGAACGGAAATCAACAGCGAGCCGATCCGTCTGACCTTCGACGCCAGCAAGGCGATCTGGGGTGAGAAGTACACCCACAACGTCGATCTCTGGGTTGCCTACCGTTACTGGGACAACAAGTTCGGCCTGGATCACGCTGTCAGTGCCGCCTGCACCGGCGCCGTGGCCGGCGCGTGCACGGAAAAGTCGCTGTACTCGGGCATCTCGGTCAAGTTCTGATCGATCCGACTACGTGACCTGATGAATGGCGCCGCGCACAATCGCGGCGCCATTTGCATGTGACAGCGGCGATCGGGACGCTCAGCCCTTTTTGTCCCACACGCCGACATGAAGCGCTGCGGCTTCGTCCTCTAGCAACGGGCCGACCACGTCGATGCTCCGCTGGCCGGTGGCCAGCACGTCGCGGCACGGCATGTCCAGAGTCGGATTTTCCGGATGGTTGCCCGTGAAGTCGCGCAGCCGCTGTTCGCTGAGGCCATAGACGAGGCGCCCGATTCCCGCCCAGTACAGCGCGCCCGCGCACATGACACAGGGTTCCGCGGATGAGTACAGCGTGCTGCCTGCGAGAACATCAGGGCTGAACGTCGTGCAGGCCTGGGTGCAAAGCAGCCGTTCGGCATGGGCCGTGCCGTCATGGGACGGCATATAGCCGTTCTCTGCCTCCATCAGAACCGTGCCGCCGGCGTCCACCAGCACCGCACCGAACGGGTGGTTGCCGTTCGTCATCGCGCGGCGGCCGACATCGAACGAACGGCGAAGGAAGCGTTCGTCAAGTTCGGTCTTGCTCAAGCCTGCGGTCTGGCCCATCGCGTTTCTCCTGCATGTTCCGCATTGGAATATGCCGGGACGGCGATGTCCAGTCGTGGGCTCAGTGGCCGGCCATATGACGGCCGATGTCGGTGAGGTCGGCTTCGCTGGCGCGCGCCTCGTAGACGAAACGGCCGTGGAACATCACCACCAGCCGATCGGACAGTTCGAGGAGTTCGTCGAGGTCCTCGCTGACCAGCAGAACCGCGGCGCCGCGGTTGCGCGCCGCCATGATCTCGGCACGGATCTGCGCCACTGCCGCGAAATCGAGGCCGAAGCAGGGATTGGCCGCGATCAGCACCTCGACGTCGCCGCCCAGCTCGCGCGCCAGCACCGCGCGCTGCACATTGCCGCCGGAGAGCGCTGCAATCGGCGTGTCCGGGGTGCGGGTCTTGACCTTGTAAAGCCCGATCTGCTTCTCCGCATTGCTGCGAAAGGCGGCGCGGTTGAGCCACCAGCCGCCGCTTGCATAGGGGGCACGGTCGAATTCGCGGAAGGCGAGATTGTCGGCGACGCTCATGCCGCCCACGCAGGCGTTTTTCAGCGGCTCCTCGGGGAGCAGGGACATCCTGTGCAGGCGCATCTCATCGCGGCTGGCGTGATAGACTTCGCCGGCAACGCGCATTTCGCCGCCTGAGGCGTCGCGCTGGCCGGCCAGCATTTCCACGAGCTGGCGCTGGCCATTGCCGGAGACGCCGGCGATGCCCACGATCTCGCCGGCGCGCACGGCCAGCGAGACATCGTGGACCGCGACGGCACCGGCATCGTCAAGTGCGCTAAGCCCGTCGAGTTCGAGCCGGGTGGCACCGACGGCGCCGACCCGCGCCGGCTGCACTGTCAATTCTTCGGCGCCGATCATCATGCGCGCCATGGCATCGGAACTGAGATCGGCGACCTTGCCGGCACCGGCCAACTTGCCACGACGCAGGATGGTCACCTCATCGGCGAAAGCCCTGACCTCGCGGAACTTGTGGGTGATCATCAGGATGGTCAGGCCGTCATCGACCACCATCTTCCGGAGCATGCCCAGCACTTCATCGGCCTCATTGGGCGTCAGCACCGAGGTTGGCTCGTCGAGGATCAGGAAGCGGCGCTTCAGGTAGAGCTGCTTGAGGATCTCGCATTTCTGCCGCTCGCCGGCCGAGATGTCGGAAACGCGCGCGTCGAGCGGCACCTTGAACGGCATGCCGGCGAGAAAGGTCTCCAGCTCGCGATTTTCCTTTTTCCAGTCGATCACCCCCGGCACGTCGTCGCGCGCCATCACCAGGTTTTCCGCAACCGTCATGGCGGGGACGAGTGTAAAATGCTGATAGACCATGCCAAGGCCGAGTGCATGGGCGTCCTTGGGATTGGATAGTGCGGCCTCACGGCCGCCGACCAGCACCTGGCCTTCGGTCTGGTGATAGTAACCCATGATGCATTTGACGAGCGTGCTCTTGCCGGCGCCGTTCTCGCCGAGCAGGGCGTGGAACGAGCCCGGCTGCACCTTCAGTTCGACGTTGTCGAGCGCTGCGAAATCGCCGAACCGCATGGTCATGCCGAGCGCGTCGACGCCGAGCGGTCCGTCGGGGACGAACGGTGCGCCGATGATCATGACAGCGCCTCGATCATCGCCGCCGAAGTGGCAACGGCGCCGAACACGCCGCCCTGCATCTTGATCATCTTAAGCGCGTGCTCGTGATTGCTCTTGTCGGTGGCGGCGCAGCAGTCCTCGATCAGCACGCACTCAAAACCGCGGTCGTTGGCCTCGCGCATGGTGGTATGGACGCAGACGTCGGTGGTGATGCCGGTGAGAACGAGGTTGTCGATGCCGCGCAGCCGCAGTATCAGTTCAAGATCGGTGGCGCAGAACGAGCCCTTGCCAGGCTTGTCGATGATCGGCTCGCCCGGCATCGGCGCCAGTTCGTCGATGATCTCCCAGCCCTTTTCGCCGCGCACCAGCACCCGGCCGCACGGGCCGTCGTCGCCGATGCCGGCACCGATCTGGCGCGAGCGCCAGCGCTTGTTGTCGGGCAGGTCGGAGAGGTCCGGACGATGGCCCTCGCGGGTATGAATGATGTGAAAGCCTCGGGCGCGCATCACGGCCAGGAGTTTCCTGATCGGTTCGATCGGCGCGCGGGTCAGCGAGAGGTCGTAGCCCATCTTGTCGACATAGCCGCCGACGCCGCAGAAATCGGTCTGCATGTCGATGATGACGAGCGCCGTGTTGTCCGGACGCAGATCGCCATTCCATGGCCAGGCATAGGGCTCTGACCTGACAAAGCGTTCGGTCGATGTCGTTGGCACAGCAGCGTCCATGGCCTGCTCCTGTTATCGCGTGATCGAGAGTTCGGCGGGCGCGCCGGTCAGGGTGCGCTTCGGCGAACAGGTGATGATCATGATCACCAGCGTGAGGATGTAGGGTGCGGCGTTGAACAGGTGATAGCCGGCGGTGACGCCGACCGACTGCAGCGCCGGTCCGAGCGCCGCGGCGCCGCCAAAGGCGAGCGAGGCCCACAGGCACAGCATCGGATCCCAGCGCGCAAAGATCACCAGCGCCACCGCGGTGACGCCCTGGCCGCTAGACAGGCCCTCGTTCCAGCTGCCGGGATAGAATAGCGACAGGAACGAGCCGCCGACGCCGGCGAGGAAGCCGCCGCACATGGTGGCGCGCAGGCGAATGAGGTTGACCGAATAGCCCATGGCGCGCGCGGCATCAGCGCTTTCGCCGGCGGTGCGGATCAACAGGCCCCAGCGCGTCGTCTTGAAGGCCCAATAGAGAACCGGCGCCAGCGCGACGCCAATCAGGAACAGCGCGTTGATCTGCAGCGCTTGACGGACCTGCGGGATGTCGCTCCAGAAGCCGAAATCGATCGCCGGCAACCGTGCCGCGGTCGGCTCGATCAGCGGCTTGCCGAGATAGAAGGCAAGGCCGGTGCCGAACAGCATCAGCGCGATGCCGACGGCGACGTCGTTGACCCGCGGCAGCGAGCAGATGCCGGCATGCAGCGCGCCCAGCAGGGCGCCGGTCACGCCGGCGGCGAGCACGCCGAGCCAGGGCGAACCGGTGAGATAGGAAATGCCATAGGCGCTCATGGCGCCCATCACCAGCGTGCCCTCGAGGCCGAGGTTGATGCGGCCGGAGCGCTCGGTGATGCATTCGCCGAGGCTGACGAACAGAAACGGCGTTGAAATGCGGATCGCGCCGCCGAGCACCGCGAGCGGCACCGTCCAGTATCCGATATCGCCGGCTGCCATCAGGATTTTCCTTTCAGAAAGCCGATCCGGCCATACAGCGCGTCAGAGGCCAGCACAAAGACGAAGATCATGCCCTGCAGCACGAACACCGAGGCGTCCGGCAGCCCCAGTCTTCGCTGCAGCAAGCCGCCGGAGGCGCTGATGCCGCCGAGCAGGATCGCGACGGGAATGATCGCCAGCGGATTGTGCCGCGCGAGGAAGGCGACAAGGATGCCCGTAAAGCCGTAACCGGCGGCGAGGTTGGCGTTGGTGCGACCCTGCACGGCGGCGACCTCGACCATCCCGGCGAGACCTGCTGCGCCTCCGGCGAGGAAGCAGGTGATCATGATCAACCTGCCGACGGAGAGGCCCACGAGCTTCGCTGCGCGAACATTGCCGCCGGCGACGCGCGCGGCGAAGCCGAACACGGTGTGATAGATCAGCACATAGGATGCGATCGCCGCGATCAGGCCGAAGACAAAGCCCCAATGCACGTCGGTGCCGGGAATTGAACCGATCATGTTGGCGGCGCCGATCTCGCGGCTTGACGGCTTGTTGAGGCTGGCGGGATCGCGCATCACGCCTTCGACGAGCTGATTGAGGATCGCCAGCGCGATATAGACCAGCAGCAGGCTGGAGATGGTTTCGTTGACGCCGCGGTAGTGGCGGAGGCCACCGGCCAGCGAGATCCACAATCCACCGCCGGCGACACCGGCCAGCACCATGCCGATCTGGACAACGAGCGGCGGCGCGGCCTGCAGCAGCAGCGCGGCCGAGGTCGCAGACAAAGCTCCCATCAACAGCGCGCCTTCGCCGCCGATGATCACCATGCCCAATTGCGCCGGCAAGGCCGTGCACAGTGCGGTGAGGATCAGCGGTGCGGCCTTGGTCAGCGTGTTCTGCCACGAGAACCAGGTGCCGAAGGCGCCCTGGTACATGTAGAAATACAGGTCCAGCGGGTTCTTGCCGAACAGCGCGACGAACACGCCGAACAAAGCGAGGGCGCCCACCAGCGCCCCCGCCGGAATCAATATGTATTCGATCGTGCCACCATGGCGTTGGCGAAACCCGGGTCTCGCCGCGCGCGATGAAGCCATGGCCAGGGAATCGCCAACGCCGGCTGTCACGAAGTGGCTCCGATGACGCCCTCGATCAGATAGTCCATCTTTTCCAGTTCGGGATCCTTCTGGCCGCGCTCGGTGCCGGCGCCGATCACTTCCTTGCCCTTGTTGTCCTTCAGCGGCCCCTTCCAGATCGTATAGGTGCCGGCCATCAGCTGCGCCTTGATGTCGTCGGCGTGCTTGCGCGCTTCAGCGGAGACGGCTTCACCATACGGCGAGCACTTGACGACTTCTTCCTTGAGGCCGCCGCGGTAGAAATTCGGAATACCTTCGCCGGAGGCGATCATCTTGAGGAACTTGGGATACAGCGCCTCCCAGTTCCATTCGGCGCCGGTGAGATAGGCCTTTGGCGCCAGCGGCGACTGGTTGACGTGATAGCCGCACACCATGGCGCCGCGCCGCGCTGCGTTCTCGACCATGGTCTTCGGACCATCGACATGGCAGGTCAGCACGTCGACGCCCTGGTCGATCAGGCTGTTGGTGGCTTCGGCTTCCTTGACCGGCATCGACCAGTCGCCGGTGAAGATCACCTGCGTCGTGGCCTTGGGGTTGGCCAGCTTCGCGCCGAGGGTGAAGGCATTGATGTTGCGCAGCACCTGCGGGATTGGCTTGGCCGCGACGAAGCCGAGCTTGCCGGTCTTCGAGGTATGGCCGGCGACGATGCCGGAGATGAACTGGGCTTCGTCGATATAGCCGAAATAGCTGCCGGCGTTCTTCGGATCCTTGTCGCTCCACAACCCGCCGCAGTGCTCGAAGACGACCTTCGGATATTTCTTGGCCATTTTGACCATATGCGGATTGTAGTAGCCGAACGACGTCGGGAACAGCAGCGAAGCGCCGTCGAGATTGATCATGGACTCCATGGTCTTCTCGCAGGCGTCGGTCTCAGGGACCTTTTCCTCCTCGACCACCTTGATGCCGGGCATCTTCTTCAGTGCCGCAGCGGCCAGAGCGTGGGCCTGATTGTAGCCGTAGTCGTCGCGCGACCCGACATAGATGAAGCCGATGGTGGTGTCGGCCGCGGCCGCATGCCGGATGCCAAGTGTCGAGCCGAGCGTGAGGGCGGCACCGCCCTGCAGCAGATGGCGACGTGAAATCTTGCCGAAATCCATTGGTTGCTCCCCTTCGGCGGGCTGGCCGCCGCTCAGTTCGTGGCTGCGCCGGTCGACGAGCCGCGGACAGGTTGTCGCAAGCTTCGTGCCAATGGTCCGAGAATGGGCACGTCTTTTTATCTAATTGATATTACTAATATAAATTTATTTCAAAAGACGTTATCGCGGGTTTTCAAATTAGGATTGGCTAAATAATAATCGGTTTCATTTTATTGTATGCAACTGAGTTGTGCAGATTATAGGGTTCGATGACCATAAGGACTGGCTGCGGCCGGCTTGATAATCAGGGCTGCCGGGAACGCAGCTCTCCTGTTATCGATGGGAACCGAGACGGCGGATTCGCCCGATCGAAGGCCCGGGATCTTGTCTCTGGGCTTGTCCTCACCCCGCTCAGGATCTGCGTGCCGTCAAGGGCGCGTCGCACCGGAAAAGTATTGCGATGGAAACCAAAGTCGTCGGGCCCACCGGGATGTCGCTCGGTGACGAGATCGTCGGTCGTATCGACGCCCTGGCCGCCATTTCGGAGACCGCAACTAATCTCACGCGGATTTTCCTGACGCCCGAACACCGCGCCGCCGGCGAGCTGATCATGGGCTTGATGCGCGACGCCGGGATGTCGGCGCATCTCGACGCGATCGGCAATGTCTGCGGCCGCTACGAGGGCGACCGGCCGGGCCAGCCTTGCCTGATGCTCGGCTCCCACTACGACACCGTGCGCGACGCCGGCAAATGGGACGGGCCGTTGGGACTGATCACTGCGATTTCCTGCGTCGCTGACCTGCACCGTCGCGGCCGACGGCTGCCCTTCGCCATCGAGGTCACCGGATTTGCCGACGAGGAGGGCGTGCGCTTCGCGTCCACGTTGCTTGGCAGCCGCGCCATTGCCGGCACGTTCGATGAGAGTGCGCTCGGCAGCAAGGACAAAGCGGGCGTCAAGATGCGGGAGGCGATGACGGCGTTCGGGCTCGATCCCGACCACATTGGTGCCGCGGCCCGCGCGCCGAGCGAATTGCTGGCCTATGTCGAACTGCATATCGAGCAGGGACCGGTGCTGGAGTCGAAGAACCTGCCAGTGGGCGTCGTCACGGCGATCTCCGGGGCGACCCGGCTGGCGGTGGAGTTGCACGGCATGGCCGGCCATGCCGGCACGGTGCCGATGGCGCTGCGCCGCGATGCGCTGGCCGGCGCTGCCGAATGCATCGTCGCCATCGAGGAATTCTGCAGCAGCGATCGCGACGGGCTGGTCGGCACGGTCGGCTACATCAACGCCATGCCCGGCGCCACCAATGTCATTCCCGGGATGGTGTCGTTCACCATCGACATCCGCACGGCCAGGGATTCCTTTCGCAAGCTGGCGGTCGCCGACATCGTCCGCCACATCGAGGAAATTGTGAAACGGCGCAAGCTGGGGCTGGAGATCAACGTTACCCACGAGAACCGCACGGTGCCCTGTGCGCCATGGCTGCAGCAGCAGGTTGCCGACGCCGTCGCTGCCGAAGGCTATCGTGTGTTCGAACTGCCGAGCGGCGCCGGTCATGATGGCATGGCGATGATCGATATCGCCGATGTCGCCATGCTGTTTGTCCGTTGCCGCGGCGGAATCAGCCACAATCCCGCCGAGCATGTCGAGACGGCAGACGCCGACGCCGGCGCCCGCGTCTTGCTGCGCCTGATCGAGAATTTCCGGGCGAAATCCAATCCTGTCGTCCCGGACAAGTGACATGAGCGATTTCCACGGCGTTTTTCCATACCTGGTGTCACCGATCGATGCGGCCGGTCAGATCCGCACCGACGTGTTGGCGCGGCTATGCGACGATCTGATCAAATCAGGCGTTCACGGCCTGACGCCGCTCGGCTCCACCGGCGAATTCGCTTATCTCAACCGCCGGCAGCGCAAAATCGTGGTGCAGACCACCGTCGAAGCAGCCGCGGGCCGCGTGCCTGTGGTCGCCGGCGTCGCATCGACATCCACTGCGGACGCGGTCGCGCAGGCGAAGTACTATCAGAAGCAGGGCGTCGACGGCATTCTCGCCATCCTGGAAGCCTATTTCCCGCTCAAGGATGCGCAGATCGAATCCTATTTCCGCGCCATCGCCGACGCGGTTGATATCCCCGTGGTGATCTACACCAATCCGCAGTTTCAGCGCTCCGACCTCACCCTCGACGTGGTCGCGCGGCTCGCCGAGCATCCGCTCATCCAGTACATCAAGGACGCCTCCACCAACACCGGACGGCTGCTGTCGATCATGAATCGATGCGGCGACCAGCTGCAGGTGTTCTCGGCATCGGCGCATATTCCCGCGGCGGTGATGCTGATCGGCGGTGCCGGCTGGATGGCCGGTCCCGCCTGCGTTGCGCCCCGGCAGAGCGTCGCGCTCTACGATTTCTGCAAGGCCGACCGCTGGGACGAGGCGATGGCGCTGCAGCGCCGGTTGTGGCGGCTCAACGAAGCTTTTGCGCGCTACAACCTCGCGGCCTGCATCAAGGCCGGCCTGTCGATCCAGGGCTATGACGTCGGAGACCCCATCGCGCCGCAGGCGGCGTTGAGCGATGACGAACGCAAGGTCATCGAGGCGGTGCTGCGCGACATCGAATGACGTCTTTTTCCGCAGCGTGGCACGATTCTTTGGTCTGACCGCCTGCGATTGCCGCATTCCGTGTTGCCGCGACTGACTGTTGGCTGGCGCGCGGTTTTTCGGTTAGAAACAACCAGCCCCTGCCTGCTCGAAGGACAACCTGATGAATATTCTGCCCGGCAACATGCGTTTCGGTGCGGGTCTCCCCGTCAAGCGTGTCGAAGATCAACGTTTGCTGACCGGGTTGGGCCACTTCATCGACGACAAGCCGGAAGACGGCGCGCTGTGGCTCTATGTGCTGCGCTCGCCCCATGCCCATGCGAAGATCACGGCCATCGACGCCGCCGCCGCCAGGGCGATGCCGGGCGTCGAAGCGATCTACACCGGTGCAGACCTGGTCGCGGCCGATGTCGGCACGCTGCCGACCCTGCAGGTGTTCAAGCGCGCCGATGGTTCGGCCATGACCTTCCCGCCGCGCCGGCTGCTGGCGCATGAGGTGGTGCGCTTTGCCGGCGAGCCGGTGGCCGCGATTGTAGCCACGTCGAAGGCCCTGGCACAACTCGCCGCCGAAGCCGTGGTCGTCGACTATGAGGTGATGCCTGCGGCAGTCGATCCGACGGCCGCCATCGCGCCGGGCGCACCGGTGGTGTGGCCTGACGCGCCGGACAATATCGCAGCCGTCATGAGCTATGGCGATGCGGCCAAGGTCGAGCAGGCCTTCGCTGGCGCCAAGCACGTGGTGTCGCTCGACATCACCAGCCAGCGGCTGATCCCCTCCGCCATGGAGCCGCGCAGCGCCATCGCCGAAGTTGACAAGAAGGGACGGCTGACCCTGCATGTGCAGTCGCAGACGCCGGCATCGACCCGCGATATTCTGGCCGATGCCATTTTGAAACGTCCGAAGGACAGCATTCGCGTCGTCGTCAGCGACATCGGCGGCGGCTTCGGTCAGAAGACCAGCCTCTATCCCGAAGACGGCATCGTTGCCTGGGCCGCGGTGACGCTCAACCGCAAGATCCGCTGGCGCGGCGATCGCACCGACGATTTCGTCGGTGGCACCCATGGCCGCGACCTGACCTCGACCGCCGAGATCGCGCTCGATGCCAAGGGCCGCATCCAGGCCTATCGGGTGCGTTCGCTGGGCGGCACCGGCGCCTACCTGTCCGGCACCGCCGTGGTGATTCCGCTGGTGCTCGGCCCGTTCGTGCAGACCAGCGTCTATGACGTGCAGCTGGTGCATTACGACATCAAGGCCGTGATGACGCATACGGCGCCGGTTGGTGCCTATCGCGGTGCCGGACGGCCCGAGGCGGTGTTCATCATGGAGCGGCTGATGGATGCCGCGGCGCGCCAGATCGGCATGGATCCGCGCGCGATCCGCAAGGTCAATTACATCAAGCCGACGCAGCTGCCCTACAAGAACGCCGTCGGCCAGACCTATGACAGCGGCGCCTTCGCGCACATGCTGGACCGCGCCTGCGAACTGTCGGACTGGGACGGTTTTGCCGCGCGCAAGAAGGCGGCGAAGAAGAAGGGCCTGCTCTACGGTCGCGGCCTGACCAGCTACATCGAATGGACCGGCGGTCCCGGCACGAAGGAAACCGTCACCCTGCACGCCACGGCGGAGGGCCGCGTCATCCTGCATTCCGGCACCCAGGCCATGGGGCAGGGGCTGGCGACCACCTATTCGCAGATGGTGGCGGAGTCGCTCGGCATCGGCATCGACAAGATCGATGTGATCCAGGGCGACACCGACGTCATCACCGGCATGGGCAGCGTCGGCTCGCGCTCGCTGTTCGTCGGCGGCACCGCGGCGGTGGTGTCGGCCGTGGACCTGATCGCCAAGGCGCGCGAGAAGGCCGCCAACATGCTGGAAGCCTCGGTCGATGACATCGAATATGCCGGCGGCTTCCTCACCGTGGTCGGCACCGACAAGCGCGTCGGATTGTTCGAGATCGCCAAGGCCGAGAAGGGCGCCCGGCTCAGCGTCGAATCCACCGGCGAAGCCGACGGTCCGACGTGGCCGAACGGCACCCATATCTGCGAGGTCGAGATCGATCCCGAGACCGGCATCACCAATGTGGTGAAATACACCACGGTGGACGATGTCGGCGTTGCGGTGAACCCCATGCTGGTCACCGGCCAGGTTCACGGCGGCGTGGTGCAGGGCATCGGCCAGGCGCTCTATGAAGGCGTGCACTACGACGCCGAGGGACAATTGCTGACCGCCAGCTATCAGGACTACTGCATCCCGCGCGCTTCCGACGTGCCGCCGATCGCCGTGACGCTGGACGGCTCGGCGCCGTGCGTCACCAATCCGCTCGGCGCCAAGGGCTGCGGCGAATCCGGCGCCATCGGCGGCCCGCCCTGCATCACCAATGGCGTGCTTGACGCGCTGAGCGGGCTTGGCATCACCCAGCTCAACACACCGCTGTCGCCGCTGAAAGTGTGGGAAGCGATCCGGGGCGCCAGCTCTCCGGCATAACCGGTAGGATGGGTTGAGCCCTTGCGAAACCCATCGGCAGCGGATGATGGGTATCGCTTCGCTCCACCCATCCTACGACATCAACAAACAACAAGAACCAAAAAGGAGAACACGCCATGAAGAGCTACAAGGTCACCGATTTCAACGCGCCGCTGCAGGAAGTCGACGCGCCCATCGTGCAGCCGACCGGCACGCAGGTGCTGATCAAGGTGCAGGCCGCAGGCGTCTGCCACAGCGACCTGCATATCTGGGAGGGCGGCTACGATCTCGGCCACGGCCGCAAACCGCTTTCTTTGAAGGATCGCGGCGTGTCGCTGCCGCGCACCATGGGCCACGAGACGGTCGGCGAGGTGCTGGCGTTCGGTCCGGATGTGACCGAGGCCGACAAGCACGCGCTGAAGGTCGGCGACATCGCGCTGGTCTATCCCTGGCTCGGCTGCGGCAAGTGCGCCGTCTGCCTCAAGGGCGAGGAGAACATGTGCCTGAAGCCGAATTCGCTCGGCGTGCATTGTGACGGCGGCTATGCCGACCACATGATCGTGCCGCATCCGCGCTACCTGATCGACCTCAAGGGCCTCGATCCCGTCACCGCCGCGCCTTACGCCTGCTCGGGCGTCACCACCTTCAGCGCGCTGAAGAAGGTCGAGCACGATCTCGGCAACACCATAGTGATCATCGGCGCCGGCGGTCTCGGCCTGATGGCGCTGTCGCTGCTGAAGGCGATGGGCGGCAAGGGCGCCATCGTGGTCGACATCGATGCCCGCAAGCGTGAAGCCGCAGAAAAGGCCGGCGCGCTCGGCTCGGTGGATGGCGCGGCACCCGACGCGCTGGAGCAACTGGCGAAGAAGGCCGGCGGCCCGATCATGTCGGTGATCGATCTGGTCGGGAATGCAGCCACGACACAGCTCGGCTTCGATTGCCTGTCCAAGGGCGGCAAGCTGGTGATCGTCGGCCTGTTCGGTGGCGGCGCCACCTTCGCCCTGCCGCTGATCCCGATCAAGGCAATCACCATCCAGGGCAGCTATGTGGGCAATCTCGGCGAGACCCGCGAGCTGCTCGATCTGGTGCGGACCAAGAAGATCGCACCGATCCCGGTCACGCCGATGCCGTTCGCGAAAGCCAACGATGCGCTCAACGACCTCAAGCAGGGCAAGTTGGTGGGGCGCGCGGTGCTGACGCCGTAGCGGCGGCACCACAGACGCTTGTGACCGTCTTGCGCGCACCGGGGCTTGTGAACCGCATGCGGCGTCCGTTTCAAGGCACCGGTCCGACCGCCACCCGCGCGTTGTTGCGTGGCGACAATGCGTCCGAGCCGTGATCTGTCCTTCCCTCTACAGGCAGGGCTATCGCGTATGGTTGTGGGACACTCCAGGCTCTCCACGTCGTCCCCGCGCAGGCGGGGACCCATACGCTCAAGCGCCGAGGCGGTAGCGCTTTTGTCTCCGCGCTTTAAACTTCAAAGCCGGTGTTGATGGGTCCCCGCCTGCGCGGGGACGACTCCGTACTTGATCTGCGCGCCAAAGCCATAGGCGATAGCCCTGCCCCACAGGGGAGGGCGAGCTGACAGGTCAGGTTAAAGGGGTGGGCACGACCCGTTTACCCATTTGCAACGGCGACATTGCAGGCCGTCGTGCCGGATCGCGATCCAGGTGCAGGACGCGAGGGCGGCGGTGCGATGATGGCGGTGACAGGGATGGTTGACTCGGTGCGCTCATTGAGTGGTGCGAGAGCGTGGCGGAGTGGGGCTGCCCGATACGTTGGCGCACGGTTCGCCGGAAGCCGGCGCGAGGCGATCATGATCCGGTCAGTTGCCGCTGCCGACGGGACGCCGAGAGAGACCGGCAGTCCGACCGGTCTTATTTTTCCTCGTCGGCGATGGCTTCCATCAGAACGACCATCTGGCGCTGCACCGTCTGACTCTTGATCCGGCTATAGGCTCGCAGCAGGCGAAGGCTGAACGCGCTGTCCAGAAACAGCAGGCTTTCCACTTCGCGCGTCTTGCCGTCACCATCGTAGAAGAACGTGACGGGCACATCCAGGGCGGTCGCAATCTGTTGCAGGCGAGCGGCGCCGACGCGATTAACACCTTTTTCGTATTTCTGGACCTGCTGGAAACTTACTCCGAGCTGCTCGCCCAAGTCTGCCTGCGAGATCTTCTGTTCAACGCGACGGAGACGGATTCTCTTGCCCATCTCGATGTCGGGTTTGCCGGCGCTACGTTGCTTCATTCTTCACCATTCAGTTGGTTGATTCGGACAGTGTTATTGTTTTTTTGACTAAAGCCAGTCGGCCCGGAAGCCTTCGAACTGGTTTATCAGATTATCCCCTTTATATACGGACTTGAGATCATTGGGATGAATGAATTCGTCTCGAAACCAGGGAAATCGAACGGGGTTAAAAGATTCGACGATCCAGTCGATCATGCGGCGAATCCGTGGTATTCGGCTGCTGTCAGGG
Organism: Rhodopseudomonas sp. P2A-2r; assembly: GCF_026015985.1. Classification (GTDB taxonomy): domain Bacteria; phylum Pseudomonadota; class Alphaproteobacteria; order Rhizobiales; family Xanthobacteraceae; genus Tardiphaga. The sequence goes on from NZ_CP110389.1 coordinate 2,471,811, forward strand.
TGGTACGATAGCCAGATATCAAACGGCCGGCACAAATCCAGCTCGAGCGGGACGATCTTCCCGCCCAGTGCGAAAGCATATGACGGCAGCAATCCTATTCCGGCCCCTTTTGCAACAGCCCAATAGTTTGCGCTGCTCACATTGGTACGCATCACAAGCAAATCCTGCTGTGGTACCCCGGGAAACCAGCTGTCGAAAATTTCCTTGGCAGCGGTCTGGTCAGCGAACTGCATGACAATCCGGTGCTTGATCAACTCCTGATACGTTTTCGGCGTGCCAAATGTTTCAAGATATTTCGAGCTCGCGAAAAACATCACATGGAGCCGTCCGAGCTTGACCACCTTGACGTCCAGTGCGGTCGGCCGCGACAGCTGGATGGCGACGTCGGCCTCGTGGCGCTGAACATCGGCCGACTTCATGGCGCAATGCAGGTCGACGAGAATATTGGGGAACGATTGCTGAAACTCCACCAGGCGTGGCGCCAGCCAGAACGTTCCCAGCCCCTCGGTGACGGCGACGCGCACCTCGCCCGACAATGTCTGCGTGACGGAGTTGCGGGCCCGCAGCAGATCGAACGAAGCGGACTCCATTCGCTCGACGGCTGAAACGACCAGCTTGCCTTCATCGGTCAACCGTGTGCCGTGGACGTCGCGCGTGAACAGCGTTGCGCCAATCTGCCGTTCGAAATCGTCGATCTCGCCGGCGCACGAGATTGATCGACTGGCCGATTCGCTCTGCGGCCGAACGGAAACTGCCGCACCGGACGACTTCGAGGAAAATCCTGGCCGCATCCCAGTCGCCCAGACGATGTGGGCCACCGCTAGGGTGTTCTTCCTGAGGAACGCCCCTGTCCGCCAACTGACGCATACACCCATCCTCCACGGCCCTAGTCTTGCCAGATCAAGAGAAAGTTCACAACTTTGGATGGATCTCCATGACCGCGCATGCACCGACGCCGATCCGCGCGACGCCGACCTATCCGCCGGCCGTTCACCCCGCCAAGCACCCGCTCCCCGCAGACAATCTTGAAGACTTCGCCAGGGAGGTCGTGGTCTTCACGATGCCGCCCGGCGACGTCGGCCGCTTGATGGAGCGCGCTGAAAGCGATCTTCCGGGGCTGGCCTCGCTCGCGGCCGCGTTGCGCGTCATGGCACACAACCCGGATTCGGTATGGGCCATCGCACGGCGAAGCGACCCGTTGAAAAGCGCAAGCGCGGAAGGCTTCGTCGGATTTCTGATGCTGAACGCGGAAGGTTTGCGGCGACTGGTCGCGGGCAGCTTTGACGCGAGCGATCCGGACCTCGATCTGCTGTGCCGCCAGAACGAACGCCCCGCTGGTATTTATTTATGGGCTATGTGGGCGCGCAATAACCTCGTCGCCGGTATCCCGTTAGCGTTCGAGAAGATGTTCACGCCGCTGACCAGGGATGCCGACATCTATGCGCGGGCCGTGACGCAGGATGGCAAGCGACTGCTGGAGACCATGGGATTTCGACCCGGTGCGGTGTTCGAGAACCTCAGCCACCCCGGCCTGCACAGTCTGCCGAGGTCAGGCGTACCGGCCGACGCGCCGCTCTACGATCGCTATGGCCAGGGACGTCCCGACAAGGCGATCTCGGTGACCGTTGCCCGCTCCATGGAAGACCTGATGCGGGTCGTCGCGATCCGCAGCGCCGTCTATATCGCCGAGCAGGAATGTCCCTATCTCGAGGAATTCGACGGCAACGATTTCAGCTCGACGCATCTGCTGGCCTACGTCGGCAACGAGCCGGTGGGCTGCCTGCGCATCCGCTATTTTGCCGACTTCGCCAAGATCGAGCGTCTCGCGGTGCGCAAGGAATTCCGCAAGATGCGGATCTCGCCGCATCTCGTCGAGGCGGCTATCGAGCTGTGCCAGGCCAAGGGCTATCAGCGGCTGTACGGGCACGCACAGAAGCGGCTGGTGAAATTCTGGTCGCAATTCGGATTCAGGACGTTCGAAGGCGGCCAGGAGCTGGTGTTCTCTGATTTCGACTATGTCGAGATGCAGATGATGACCGAGCGGCGTCCCAATGCCATCACCATCGGAGTCGATGCCTATCTCACCATCCGGCCGGAGGGGCAGTGGCACCGGCCCGGCGTGCTGGAAAAGTCGCGAGCACGTCCGGTAACCCGTCCCTCGATCGACAGGGGCGCCGCGTGACCTCCGTCGTCAGCCTCAGGGTCTTTGCGAACTCGGCCAGCGTGCCCACGGTTGTGCTCGTCGACATGCAGCAGGAATATCTCGCCGCGCCGCGCATGCTGGCGATCCCCGATATCGATCTGGCGCTGGCGAATTGCGAGCGCGTCCTTCTGCATTGTCGCAAGGTCGGGCTGCCGGTGGCCTTCATGCGGTCGCTCGGGGAGTCCGCCTTCTTCAACCGCGCATCTCCGTTCGGCCGCTGGATCGAGGGCTTCGAGCCGCAGCGCAACGAGATGATCTTCGAACGCAGCAACCCGTCTTGCTATTCCAGCGAGTTGTTCACCTCCATGATGAGCCAAAGTCCGGGCGGCTTCGTGCTGGCTGGTTTCGCCGGAGAATCCGCCTGCCTGTCGACGCTGGTCGATGCCTATCATCGCAAGCACAAGGCGACGTTTCTGCACGACGCTTCGGCGAGCCACGCGCTGGACGAAGTGCCAGCCGCCGAGGTTCACCGCGCCGTTTCCAAAATATGCGGTCTGTATGGAGAGGTCTATGAAACAACCAACTGGATTGCCTCAACTCTACCTCGCAAGCTCGGGCAAGGGAACAAGACCGGTGGTTGATACGGACACGCGCCTGCGTTCGGTTATGGCCAGGCTAGAGGAATGCCAGAACATTCTCGCTGAATCGGGTGAGCGCGAAACCCTGCAGCTGGTTGCCATGACCATCCTGCAGCTGCGGATGCGGCTGCATCACATCGGCGACGCCGAACTGAAGGCGCTGTGCGATGCCATCGAGCCCGAGCCTGTGGAGGAGTCGGATCTGTGGCGGGTCTCGGGCGAACTCGGCTCCTGAACGACGCGAGCGGGGCTACAGGTTGCTGTCGGTGATCGCTGCATAGATCATGGTGCGGAGTTCACGCCGCACCGGATAGGCGCTGGATGGCAGCACCTGCGTCATGAAGACGACAATCAGATCTTCCGCCGGATCGATCCAGAATGATGTGGTCGCCGCGCCACCCCAGGCATATTCGCCGGCGCTGCCGGGGATCATGGTGAGCGCCGGCTTCATTGTCACGGAGAAGCCGAGGCCGAAGCCGACCCCGGCATAGGTAGCCTCAGAGAACAGCGATTTGGACATCTCGGTGAGGTCGCGACCGCCCGGAAGATGATTGGCCGTCATCAGCGCCAGTGTCTTAAGTCCGATCAGGCGGACGCCGCCGAGTTCGCCGCCGTTCAGCAAAGCGCGGCAGAAAGTGAGATAGTCCGCCGCCGTCGAACATAGTCCGCCGCCGCCGGAGATCAGCGATGGCGGCGTCAGGAACGAACTGGTGGTGGGGTCGTCCTGCAGGACCATGCCGCCACGGCCATCGGCTGCGTAGCAGGCGGCGAGGCGATGCGCCTTGGCCGCCGGCACGTGGAAGCCGGTGTCGGTCATGCCCAGCGGATCGAAGATGCGCTCCTGGAGAAATTGCTCGAACGGCTGGCCGGCGATCACCTCGATGAGATGACCGAGCACGTCGGTGGCCACCGAGTAGTTCCAGGCGTCGCCCGGAGAGAATTCCAGCGGGATCTTGGCAAGGTCGTCGATCATCGACTGCAGCGTGCCGGCCTTCTCGATCTCGCCGATCTTCTGCGCGCGATAGGCGGCGTCCACATTGGTGCGGTTCTGGAAACCATAGGTCAGGCCGGAGGTGTGGCGCAGCAGATCGATGATGAGCATCGGCCGCGCCGGCGGTCGGGTCTGGAACAGCGGTGCCATACCGGCCTGGAAGACGCCGAGATCCTTCCACGCCGGAATGTACTTGTGCACGGGCTCGTCCAGCGCGACGCGGCCTTGCTCCACCAGCATCATGAAGGCCACCGAGGTGATCGGTTTGGTCATGGAATAGATGCGGAAGATGGTGTCGTCCCGCACGGGCGTCCTGCGCTCGAGGTCGGCGAAGCCTTGCACCGCGCTGTGCAGCAGCTGTCCGCGGCGCCAGACCAAGAGCTGCGTGCCGGGAAACCGGCCGGCGTCGAGGTAGCGCCGCTTCAGGTGGTCCTCGACGCCAGCGAGGGCCGCGACGGACATTCCCGCGTCAGTGACAGCGGATGGGCTCGGATTTGGGGACTGCATCGCGGCATCGCTCCACGTGGACGGAATGACCGTGTTTATGACTCCGGCGCGGCCGCTGTCCAACACGTATTTGCGCGCCGTGGTCCTGCCGACCAACCGACGACGGAGGGGCTGGCCGAGGTGCTCGGCCGTTAGCTCTTGTTGCTCCAGTCGCGCTGCCCGAGGTCATGCATCGCCTCCAGAAAGAGCTGGTCGAACTGGAATGGCGGTGCCGTGATCGGCTGCTCGCCGGCAGCAAGGGCCGTGTCATGGAAAGCGCGGCCCAGCGCGCCCAGGCGCTCGGCGAAGACGTCGATGCCGTCGCGTTCGGCGCTGCCGATGACGGCGGACAGCGCCGCTTTGATGCGTGCGATCTGGTCATCGACCGCGGCAATCCTGGCGGCCACCGCATCGATCTCGACTTCGGCCGTGCCGGTGCTCGAGATGGTGGCCAGCGCCGCGGCGTTGCCGCGGTCCCGCAACATGCCATCGTGCAGCGCGTCGAGCTTGCTGCGAAACGCGTCGAGATGGTCCACTGCGGCGGCTGCATTGGCTTCAAGGTCGGCCCTGGCCTGCGAGAGGATCGCCGCCGCGGCGACCACGACGGCGGCCTTCAGTGCGGTCGCGGCAGCGCGGAGCGCGGCTGAAACCTGTTCCGTGTTCACCTGAATTCTGGCCAATGGCGCGGTCCGATCATGCTGTGTCCGGCGCGATAGCTAGCACTTTTGCGTAGCCGTGAGGGCTGTTCACGGGCGTGGAATAGTACCGTGGACCATGCTGCTTATTCCGAGTGCAGCGCACAACAAATAAGCGGAGCGCAACCTTTCGATGCGGCGCTCCCAGCCATGGGGTCGGCCCGAAAGTCCTAACACGCTGTAAAACCTCAATATCTGTCGACCCCACGCTTGGCACGAACTTTGAATAGTTCTTAGCGACGCCATTGAAGCCGTCAAATCAATCACCCGCATTGCACTGCCATCATGGGGCTCCCCCAGACGCGCCGCTATGTCCGTTCGCCTTCGCGTTCAGAAGCGCATCGTGACGGGGAGGCCGCGATGGCGATGCAGGCCGCATCAGGCTTGAAAGGACGACCGCAGACATGACGAAGTCAGAGACCCAGACGCCCCGCCGCAATCTGAGCCGCCGCCAGCTTCTCAAGGCCGGTGCCGGAACCGCGGCGTTGCTTGCGGCCGCCAAACTGAATTTCCCGGCCGGCGCCTTTGCGCAGGGCGCTGGCCCGGAAGTGAAGGGTGCCAAGCTCGGCTTCATTGCGCTGACTGACGCCGCGCCGCTGTTCGTCGCCAAGGAAAAGGGGATCTTCGCCAAGTACGGCCTGCCTGACACCGAAGTGCTGAAGCAGGCGTCATGGGGCACCACGCGCGACAACCTGGTGCTCGGCTCCGAAGGCAACGGCATCGATGGCGCGCATATCCTGACGCCGATGCCCTATCTGATCTCGTCGGGCAAGGTGACCCAGAACAATGTGCCGACGCCGATGTACATCATGGCGCGGCTCAATCTCAACGGCCAGAGCATCTCGGTCGGCAAGGAATACGCCGACCTCAAGATCGGTCTCGACACCAAGCCGTTCAAGGAAGCGATCGATAAGAAGAAGGCGTCCGGCAAGTCGGTGAAGGCGGCGATGACGTTCCCCGGCGGCACCCATGACCTTTGGATTCGCTATTGGCTCGCCGCCGGCGGCATCGATCCCGACAAGGACATCGAGACCATCGTGGTGCCGCCGCCGCAGATGGTCGCCAACATGAAGGTTGGCACCATGGACTGCTTCTGTGTCTGCGAGCCGTGGAACCTGCAGCTGATTCACCAGAACATCGGCTACACCGCGCTGACCACCGGTGAACTCTGGAACAAGCATCCGGAGAAGTCGCTGGGCATGCGCGCCGCCTGGGTCGACAAGTATCCGAAGGCCGCCAAGGCGCTGCTGATGGCGGTGATGGAAGCGCAGCAGTTCTGCGAGAAGGCCGAGAACCGCGACGAGGTCGCTGCCATCAACGCCAAGCGCCAGTGGATCAATTGCCCCGTTGAAGACGTCACCGATCGCGTCAAGGGCAAGTTCGATTACGGCACCGGTCGCGTCGTCGAGAACTCGCCGCACATCATGAAGTTCTGGGACGATTTCGCGTCCTATCCCTATCAGAGCCACGACCTGTGGTTCATGACCGAGGATATCCGCTGGGGCAAGTACGACGCCGGCTTCGATTCCAAGGCGCTGATCGCCAAGGTCAACCGCGAAGACCTGTGGAAGGAAGCTGCCAAGGAGATGGGTGTCTCCGCCATGCCCACCTCGACATCGCGCGGCAAGGAGACGTTCTTCGACGGCAAGGTGTTCGATCCGGAAAATCCCGCCGCCTATCTGAAGTCGCTCGCTATCAAGCGCGTCGAGGCCTGAGGTCATGTCGCGCGGAAGCCATGCTTTGATCACGGAGAACAATGTGATGAACGTGCAAGCCATCAAGACGGAGCCCGCGGCGGCACTGGTGACGACGTCGGCACCGATCGTTGCGCTCGCACCAAAGCGGCCTCCGCGCCTCGACAAATATGCTAAGGCGGCGAAGGCGACCGCAGTCCGCGTGATCCCGCCGCTGATCGTGGTCACGTTACTGATGGTGTTCTGGGAGCTGGTGTGCCGGCGCGCGGGCTCGACCCTGCCGCCGCCGTCCAAGGTCTACAAGGACACCAAGGAGTTGATCTTCGATCCGTTCTTCGACAATGGCGGCATCGACAAGGGACTGTTCTGGCATCTCTCCGCCAGTCTGCAGCGGGTGTTCCTCGGCTACTCCCTGGCGGCGGTCGCCGGCGTGGCGCTCGGCACGCTTGTCGGCCAGTCCGTCTGGGCCATGCGCGGCCTCGATCCGATCTTCCAGGTGCTGCGCACGATCCCCCATTGGCATGGTTGCCGCTGGCGCTCGCCGCGTTCCGAGACGGGCAGCCCTCGGCGATCTTCGTGATCTTCATCACCTCGATCTGGCCGATCATCATCAACACCGCCGTCGGCATCCGCAACATCCCTCAGGACTACCGCAACGTTGCCGCGGTCGTGCAGCTCAACCCGATCGAGTTCTTTACTAAGGTAATGCTGCCTGCGGCCGCGCCTACATCTTCACCGGCCTGCGCATCGGCATCGGCCTGTCATGGCTCGCCATCATCGCGGCGGAAATGCTGATCGGCGGCGTCGGTATCGGCTTCTTCATCTGGGACGCCTGGAATTCCAGCCACATCAGCGAGATCATTCTGGCGCTGTTCTATGTCGGCATCATCGGCTTCGTGCTCGACCGCGCCATTGCCGGTCTCGGGCATCTCGTCACCCACGGCACCTCGGCACAATAGGGATCATGTCATGAAGCCGTATCTCAAGCTCGACCACATCGACAAGGTGTTCACCCGCGGCGCCGCCTCGACCGAGGTGCTGAAGGACATCAACCTCAACATCGCCAAGGGCGAGTACGCCTCGATCATCGGCCATTCCGGCTGCGGCAAGTCGACCTTGCTCAACCTCATCGCTGGCCTCACCAAAGTCACGTCGGGGGTGGTGCTGCTGGAGGACCGCGAGGTCAATTCGCCCGGCCCGGATCGTGCCGTGGTGTTCCAGAACCACAGCCTGCTGCCGTGGCTCACCGTCTACCAGAACGTCCAGCTCGGCGTCGACAAGGTGTTCGCGAAGTCGAAGACAAAGGCCGAGCGCGAGGCCTGGATCATGCACAATCTGAATCTCGTGCAGATGACCCACGCCAAGGACAAGCGCCCCTCCGAAATCTCCGGCGGCATGAAGCAGCGCGTCGGCATTGCCCGCGCGCTGGCGATGGAGCCGAAGGTGCTGTTGCTCGACGAACCGTTCGGCGCGCTCGACGCACTCACCCGCGCGCATCTGCAGGACTCGGTGATGGCGCTGCACCAGAAGCTCGGCAACACCATCGTCATGATCACCCATGACGTCGACGAGGCCGTGCTGCTGTCCGACCGGATTGTCATGATGACCAACGGTCCCAGCGCCACCATCGGCGAGGTGCTCGACGTGCCCCTCGCGCGTCCCCGCAAGCGGCTCGATCTGGCCACGGATCCCGTCTACCTGAAGTGCCGCAAGCGCGTGCTTGAATTCCTCTACGAACGGCATCGCTTCGTCGAAGCGGCGTAGCGTCCTAGGACTCTTGACATTGGGGAGCAATGCGAATGAATGCGGCTCTGAGTTCCAGGACAGCTGCACGCCATGAATCGCCCGATCGATCTGACTCGCGACGAAATCATCTGCGTGCAAACCTCGTTCGACCGGATGTGGCCGAAATCCGCGTTGATGGTCGATTTGTTCTACGCACGGTTGTTCGAGACGGTGCCCGAAACACAACCGCTGTTTCGCAGCGACATGACGCAGTTGAAGCACAAGTTCATTGCGACGCTCGCGGTGATTGTCGGCAGTCTCGACAATATGACGGGGTTGCTGTCTTTGGTCGGCAAGCTTGCCAAAGACCACGTGCACTATGGCGTACTGGAAATGCACTACGCGCCGGTCGGCGACGCGCTGTTCTGGAGTCTGGAACAGGGCCTCGGATCACATTGGACGCCGGACGTCGAGGCGTCCTGGCAGAAGCTCTACGCATTTCTGTCGGCGCGGATGATCGTCGCAGCGTATCGGTAACGTCGCGTTGGACTCAACGACAGGCTGAACTATTGCTCGCGCGACGCGACCTACAGGCTCACCTTCACATCAAGGGAGAGCTACGATGAATCCATCCCAGATAATTTTAGTGCAGGACAGCTTTGCAAAGGTCGCGCCGATTGCCGACCAGGCGGCCGTGCTGTTCTACGACCGGTTGTTCGAGATTGCGCCAGAAGTGAAACCGATGTTTCACGGCGCGGACATGGCGGAGCAGCGCCGCAAGCTGATGGCGACGCTCGGCGTGGTCGTCACCGGGTTGACGCGCCTCGAAACCGTGCTGCCCGCGGCCAGTGCGCTGGCCAAGAAGCACGTGAGCTACGGCGTCAAGGACGAGCACTATCCGATTGTCGGCGCCGCGCTGCTATGGACTCTCGAAAAAGGCCTCGGCGACGCCTGGACGCCCGATGTCGCCGAGGCCTGGACCGCCGCCTATGGCACGCTGTCCGGCTACATGATCTCCGAGGCCCACGCGGCCCAGGCAGCCGAGTAAGGAAACAGTGTGAGCGAACCGCTGGTCATCATCGGCAACGGCATGGCGGCAGCAAGGCTGGTCGACGAACTCGCCAGATGCGCGCTCGGCCGCTACGCCATCGCCGTGATCGGCGACGAACCGCGGCTCGCTTACAACCGCGTGCTGCTGTCGTCGGTGCTAGCCGGCGAGGCGACGTCGCAGGAAATCGAACTCAGGCCGGCATCGTGGTGGCGCGACCGCGGCGTCACGCTGAAATACGGCGCGATGGCCACCGGGATCGACATGGCCGCGCGCGAAGTGACGATGGCCAACGGCAAGCGCGTGGCATTTTCCAAGCTGGTGATCGCCACCGGCTCGTCGGCACTGCGGCTGCCGGTGGCGGGCGGCGATCTTCCCGGCGTGCATACGTTTCGCGATAGTGGCGACGTCGACCTGCTGCTCGATCTGGCCGCAGGGAAGAAGCGCGTGGTGGTGGTCGGCGGCGGCCTGCTCGGACTCGAGGCTGCCTATGGTCTCGCCAAGGCCGGCGCATCGGTGACCCTGATCCACCTGATGGACCGGCTGATGGAACGCCAGCTCGATGCCCGAGCCGCTGCGCTGCTGAAGACGCTGGTGGAACGCAAGGGCGTGACGATCCTGCTCGAAGCCAACACATCAAAGATCCATGGCACCGACCGCGTCGAAGGCGTCGAACTGAAGGACGGCCGCAGGCTCGACGCCGATGCGGTGATCTTCGCCGCCGGGATCCGTCCCAACGCGACGCTGGCGACGGAGGCCGGCATTCCCGTCAATCGCGGCATCGTCGTCGACGACCGGATGGCGACGGGATCGGACGGCGTCTATGCGCTCGGCGAATGCGCCGAGCATCGCGGCACCTGCTACGGACTCGTCGAGCCGGCCTATGAGCAGGCGAAGGTGCTGGCGCGGCATCTTGCCGGCGGCGTCGCGTGTTATGAAGGCAGCGTGCTCGCCACCAATCTGAAGGTCTCCGGCGTCAGCGTGTTCTCCGCCGGAGATTTTCTCGGCGCCGACGGCAGCGAAGCCATCGTGCTCAACGATATCAGGCGCGGGACCTACAAGAAGCTGGTGATCGCCGATAGCCGCCTGACCGGCGCCGTGCTGGTCGGCGATACCCAGGATGCGCTGTGGTATCTCGAACTGATCCGCGGCGGCGCTGATATCTCCGACATGCGCGGCGATATCATGTTCGGCCGTTCTTTGGCCACCCGCGCCGAGGCGGCGTGATGACGGCGATCGATCCTTCCTTGCGCACCACAAGAACCACGTGCCCCTATTGCGGCGTCGGTTGCGGCGTATTGGCTACGCCGGATCGAAGCGGCGGCGCGGCGATCGCCGGCGATCCCGATCATCCCGCGAATTTCGGCCGGCTGTGCTCGAAGGGGTCGGCGCTCGGCGAGACGCTGGGCCTCGGCGAACGATTGCTGCATCCTATGCTGCGGGGCGAGGACGGCCTTGCGCAGGTGCCGTGGGACGAGGCGCTGGATCACGTCGCCGATGGCTTTCGCAAGGTCATAGCCGCGCATGGGCCCGATGCGGTGGCGTTCTATCTGTCCGGCCAGATCCTCACCGAGGATTACTACGTCGCCAACAAGCTGATGAAGGGCTTTATCGGCAGCGCCAATGTCGACACCAATTCGCGGCTGTGCATGTCGTCGTCGGTGGCGGGCCATCGCCGCGCCTTCGGCTCGGATACTGTGCCGGGCTGCTACGCCGATCTCGATCAGGCCGATCTGCTGGTGCTGGTCGGCTCCAATGCGGCATGGTGCCACCCTGTGCTGTACCAGCGCATGCTGGCCAACAAGCAGACGCGCGGTGCGCGCATTGTCGTGATCGACCCGCGGCGGACCGATACGGTGGGCGAGGACGACCTGTTCCTCGGGCTGAAGCCCGGCAGCGACACGGCGCTGTTCAGCGGGTTGCTGGCGCATCTGGCGGACAGTGACGCGCTCGACCGGGACTACATCGAGCGGCACACGTCCGGCTTCGACGCCGCGCTGGCGCGGGCCAGGAGCATGGCGGGCAGTGCGGCTGCCACGGCGCTGGCGACCGGGTTGAGCGAAGCCGACATCGCCGCGTTCTTCCATCTGTTTCGCAAGACGCCGCGCGTGGTCACGTTGTATTCCCAAGGCGTCAACCAGTCGGCCCAGGGCACGGACAAGGTCAATGCCATCATCAATTGCCATCTCGCCACCGGGCGGATCGGCAAGGTCGGCGCATCGCCGTTCTCGCTGACCGGCCAGCCCAATGCCATGGGTGGCCGCGAGGTCGGAGGTCTCGCCAACCAGCTCGCCGCCCATATGAATTTCACGCCGGTCGAGATCGATCGTGCCAGGCGGTTCTGGAAGGCGTCCGATATGGCCACCCATGAAGGGCTGAAGGCCGTGCAGATGTTCGAGTCGATCGAGCGCGGCGAGATCAAGGCGTTGTGGGTGATCGGCACCAATCCGGCGGTGTCGTTGCCCGACGCCAATGCCGCGCGCGCCGCCTTGAAGAAGCTCGACCTGTTCGTGGTGTCGGAGAACGTCAGGTCCAACGACACTGCGAATGCCGGCGCGCATGTGCTGTTGCCGGCGCTGGCCTGGGGCGAAAAATCCGGCACGGTGACCAATTCGGAGCGGCGGGTGTCGCGACAGCGCGCGTTCCTGGCCGCGCCCGGCGAGGCCCGGCCGGACTGGTGGATGATCAGCCAGGTCGCCAGGCGGCTCGGCTTCGGCGGCGCCTTTGCCTACAACTCCGCCGCGGATATTTTTCGCGAGCACGCGGCGCTGTCGGCATTCGAGAACAATGGCACGCGCGATTTCGATCTCGGCGGATTGGCGAAGGTGTCGGACGAGGGCTTCGATGCGCTGGCGCCGGTGATGTGGCCGCTGCGCGCCGCCGACAGCCGCGCCGACTCGCGCTTTTTCGCCGATGGAGCCTTCTACACCAACGACCGCAAGGCGCGCTTCATCGCACCGGAGGTGCCGGCACTGCGCAGCGAGACCAGCGTGGCGCGGCCGTTGCGGCTCAACACCGGCCGGGTGCGCGACCAGTGGCACACCATGACCCGCACCGGCATGAGCCCGCGGCTCGGCCAGCATCTGCCGGAGCCCTTCGTCGAGATTCATCCCGACGATGCGGCGCAGGCGGGCGTGGTCGATGGCGGCCATGCCACGCTGGCGACGGACTACGGAAGCTGCATCCTCAAGGTGGCGGTCAGCGATCGGCAGCAGCGCGGCATGCTGTTCGCGCCGATCCACTGGAGCGACGAGACCGCGTCGTCGGCGCGGGTCGGCGCGATGGTTGCGCCGTTCACCGATCCGTTCTCCGGCCAGCCCGAGAACAAGGCGACGCCGGTGTCGATCGCGCCGATGATCTATGCGCAACGCGGCTTCATCCTGTCACGCAAGCCGCTTGACTTGCCTGAGCCAGCGCTGTGGACGCGGATCGCTGTCACGGGCGGCGTCGGCTATGTCATCGCGGACAATTCCGATCTCGCGACGTGGAAGCAATGGCTTGAGCCGTTGCGCGGCGACGACGTCGCCGAATTCGAGGACACCGCCCGTGGCGTGTTCCGCGCGTCGTCGTTCGTGGATGACCGGATCGAGATCTGCCTGTTCATCGGCCCGGCCGCGGATAACGTCGAATGGGATGCCGTCAAGGCGCTATTTGCGGCGGAGGTGGTCAGCGACGAGCAACGCCGCATGCTGCTGTCGGGCAAATCCGCCGACGGCCATGCCGGTGCCGGCCCCATCGTCTGCGCCTGTTTCGGCGTGGGCCGCACCACCATCTGCGACGCCATCGCCGCGGGGGCGGCGACGGCGGCGGAGATCGGCGCGCAGCTCAAGGCCGGCACCAATTGCGGCTCGTGCATTCCCGAGCTGAAGCGGATGATTGCCGGGGCGGAGGTGGCACCGGCAGAGACGCACAAGCGGGTTGTGGCGACGAATTAGCATTCACTGTCGTCACCCGGCCTGCGCGCACTTGCGCGTCAGGACCGGGTGACCCAGTACACTCCGGCCATTCTGAGTTTGCTGGGCCGCCCGGTCCTAGCGCGCGAGTGCGCGCAAGGCCGGGCGATGACAGCGGTGTTTGTGGCGCGTTCGTGCAACTATTTCACCGCCCCCGCCGTCAGCCCTGCCACGATCTGGCGCTGCGCGAATACGGTGAGGAGCAGCACCGGAAAGGTGACGATCAGCGCCGCCGCCGCCAGCGGCCCCCAGCTCAGCTGGTCGAAAGAGATCATATTGTAGACCGCCACCGGTAGCGTGCGGGTCTCGCGGCCGGCCAGCACGATGCCGAAGACGAAATTATTCCATGAGAAGATCACCGACAGGATGAAGGCGACTGCAATGCCCGGCCGCGCGATCGGCAGCGCGACATGGCGGAACACCTGCCAGCGGGTGGCGCCGTCGATCACCGCCGATTCCTCGAGCTCCATCGGCGTGGTCTCGAAATAGCCGATCATGATCCAGATCACGATCGGGACGGTGACCACGAGATGGATGATGATCTGCGGCCATAGCGTGCCGAGCAGGCCGAGCCACTGGAACAGCAGGAACAGCGGGATCAGGTAGGACAGGCCGGGCGTGATGCGGGCGATCAGGATCACCACCGCCGCCTTGCGGGCGCGCATGCGGGCGATGCCGTAACCGGCGGGCACGCCGACCAGCAATGCGAACAAGGTCGCCGAGCCGGTGACGATCAGCGTGTTGAACAGATAGGTCACGAACCGCTTGGATTCCAGAACCGCGGCGTAGTTGCCCCAGTTGAAGCGGGTGGGGATGAACACCGGCGGATAGGAGGCGTTGTCGATCTCGAACTTGATCGACAGCGACAGCATCCACAGGAAGAACAACACGGCTGGCGACACGATGACGAGGATCGCAAAGGTCAGGCCGATCTTGTTGAGAAGTGTCCGCATGATCAGGCGCTGCCTCCGGCGTCATTCCAGTGGGTGCGCTGGCGCAGGTGCAGCAGGGCGCCGGCCAAAGCGATGATCAGCGCGAAGAACACCACCACGATCGCCGAGGCGTAGCCGACGTCGTAATAGACGAAGGCGACGCTGTAGAGATAGAGGTTGATGGTTTCCGAGGCGCTGCCGGGGCCGCCCTGGGTGATCGCGAAGATGATGTCGAAACTTTTCACGGCATCGATCATGCGGATCATCGCCGCGATGAACAGGAACGGCATGATCATCGGCAATGAAATATAGCGAAAGGTCTGCCACGGCGTCGCGCCGTCGATCTGGGCACTTTCATAGGGCTCGGAGGGAATCGCGGAGAGGCCGCCGAGCACGATCAGCATCACCAGCGGCGTCCATTGCCAGGTCTCTACCAGCACCAGCGACGGGATCGCCGTGGCCGGGTGGAATACCCACAGCGAGGGCGGCAGGCCGACCAGCGACAGCAGGTAGTTGAGAATGCCGAGCTGGGGATGGAACATCATGGTCCACACCAGCGCGATCGCCACCGGCGTGGCCATCATCGGCAGGATGAACAGCCCTCGGAAAAAGCCGCGCAGCGGGAATTTCGTGTTGAAGATTACCGCGGCCAGCGTGCCGAGGATCAGCGGCAGCGCCACCGACAGCGCCGTATAGACGAGGGTATGCCAAATCGACTCGACGAAACGCGCATCGGTCGGCAGCCGCAGATAGTTGGCAAAGCCGACGAAGGTCGGCGGTGAGCCGACCTTCCATTCATGCAGGCTCATCCAGATCGTGTAGGCCCAGGGAAAGATGATGACCGCCAGCACGACGAGCATTGCCGGGATCACGAACGGCCAATAGGAGATCGGCCGCCACTGCGCCTTCGCTGTCTCTACCCGGACCGCGGTCGTCTGGGCTGCGGTCAGTTCGCTCACGTTTTTCGCTGCGCTCCAGGATCGGCCGGAACTGTTCGTGGGCCTTCTTCAACTCCGTGGCCGGATCGGCGCCCGACAAGGTGGCCGTGACGGCGGCGCCGACCAGGTCGCGGAATTCGGCGACCGGCACGATGACCGGAAGGCCGAGCTTGCTGATCTTGGCCGAGGCGATCACCGAATCCAGCCACTCCTGGTTCTTGACGCCCTTGCGCACCGTTTCGTCGTTGAGGATCGAATTGCGGAACGGCACGCCGCCGCCGCTCTGCAGGAGCCGCGCGCCCATGGTCTTCGATACTGCCCACTGGCAATACAGATAGGCAGCTTCCTTCTTGGTGCTGGTCTTGGCAATGCCGATGCCGTCGCCATAGGCGGCGGAATACTGGCCCTTGGGGCCGGCCGGAACCACCGTGTAGCCGATCTTGCCGACCACACGCGAAGCGTTGGGGTCTTCGATGGGGGGCCCAGCCGACACCGTCGATCCACATCGCGGCGCGGCCCTGCGTCAGCGTCGCCATGGATTCCATCCAGTTGAAGCCGGCGACGCCGGGCGGCGCGGACTTGGTCATTAGCCGCTGATACATCTTGGTGGCCTCGATGGCTTCCGGCCCGTCGGTCAGGATGTTGCCCTTGGCATCGAGAAACTCGCCGCCATAGTTGAGGAAGAAGTTCGTCCACAGCGTCATGTTGGCGTTGCGCAGCCCGCGGCCGGTGAAGCCATAGATGCCGTTGGCGGGATCGTTGAGCTTTTCGGCGGCGGCGGCCATTTCGTCGAAGGTCTTGGGCACCGCGATGCCCTTCTTGGCGAACATCTCTTTGTTGTAATAGAGGATGAAATAGTCGACCGACCACGGCAGCGAATGCATTTCGCCTTTTTCGTTCTGAGCGAATTGCAGGCCGCCGGCGGAGAAATCGTCGACCCGCAGATCCGGCGCGGTCAGGTTCGGATCCTTCATGAAGCCGGTAAGATCGGCAAGCCAGCCGGCCTTTTCGAACTGCCGCTTCTGCACGTGGTAGCTGACGTGGACGACGTCGAAACTGGGCTTGCCGGACGTCAGCTCGATGACCGCCTTCTGGCGCTGCTGCTGCTCGGGGATCACCTCGGATTCAACCTTGATGCCGGTCAGGTCGGTGAATTCGGATGCGTACTTCTGCAGCAGGTCGCCGCGCGGCCCCTTGATCAGGTTGGCCTCGATGGTGGTGCCCGAGTATTTTTTCCAGGCGGGATCGGCGAAGGCGGGAAATCCGGTGAGACCAAGCGCGCCGGTAGCGAGCGTTCCCTGCAGCAAGGCGCGACGGGTCGGGCCGTAAAGAGCCATGTGTCATCCTCCCTGAACCGCCGGTGCCGGCGGTGATGTCCGGTCGCTCCCCGTTTGCCGGAGATGCGCCTGCAGGAGTCATAGCATGATGGCGAGGAGGAACAAGGTGGACGATGGGAGGAAAGGGAGACGGCGGGGATGATCTCTCTGCGAGTCGTCTCCGAAGGCAAGAACGCAGGTCCTGCCTTCGCGGAGACGAGCACACAAGAACATTTGCGGCGGCTCGTGTTCACTGAGATTGCTGCTGGCCTCGGCTTGCGCCTATTCGTGCACAGCATGCCCGAGGCGATGAGAGATCTCATCCGTGCAGGCCAACAGCGCTTCGGCCACGGGGCTGCTCCAGCCTACATCGAAGGTGCCGACTGCGCCCATCGCCGTTACCGACAGTACCACGGCGCCGCTGTGATCGAACACCGGCGCGGCGAACGCATTGACGCCGCGCAAGGGCTCGCCGACCGCGCGCGCCAGCCCGCGCGTACGCACATCGGCGAGGGCCTTCTCGACGGCCGGCCCTTTGACGGTCCGGTTCGGGTCATAGCCGATGGACAGCCGGTCGAGATTTTCGGCAAGCGCGGCGGCGATCGTCGCTTGTGGCATGAACGCTGCGAAGACGCGGCCGGTGGCGGTTTCCAGAAGCGACACCGTCGATCCGACCCGCATGGCGATATGAACGGGATGGCTGGGCTCCTCCAGCCGGACCACGGTCGGGCCGTGAGTGCCCCAGATCGCCAGCGACACGGCGTGGTCGATCTTGCCGGCGAGCGCTGTGATTGCCGGCGTGGCCACCCGGACCGCGGAGAGGCGCCGCAAGGTGACGATACCGAGTTCGAGCGCCAGGGCGCCGAACTCGTAACGGCCGCTTGCCGGGTCCTGTTCGATCAGTCCGATGCGCGAGAAGCTGACAAGATAGGGATGCGCCTTGGCCGGCGACATGCCCGCCTCGCGGGCGAGATCGCGGAGCATCATCGGTTCGCCGCTACGGGTGAGCGCCTGCAGCAACTCGCCGCCGACTTCGATCGATTGGATGCCGCGACTGTCTTTGCCCATTTCCGCTGCAGCCTACACGGCCAGGAAGCCGCCATCCACCGGCAAGATTGCGCCGCTGATGTACGACGCCATCTTGGAGGCGAGGAACACCACAGGGCCGACCAATTCGTCCGGCTGGCCGACGCGGCCAAGCGGCGTACGCCCGAGAAAACCGGCCAGCCGCGCCGGATCGTTGCGCGTGCCTTCCGTCATGGCGGTCTCGATCACGCCGGGCGCGATGGCATTAACGCGAATGCCGTCGCGAGCCAGTTCGCGCGCCAGGGCCTGGGTCAGCAATTTGACGCCGCCCTTGGACGGCGAATAGCCCAGGGTGTCCGCGACGCCGACGAACGACGCGATCGACCCCAGATTGATCACCGTGCCCTGGGTTGCGCGCAGTGCCGGCAGGAACGCGTGGGTGACGTTGAACACGCCATTCAGATTGACGTCGAGCACGCGGCGCCAGTTTTCTGGCGCGCGTGGCGAGTCGATGCCTTCGCGAATGATGATGCCGGCATTGTTGACCAGGATCGAAACCTCGCCGGCGCTCTGCCGGATCGTTTCCGCCAGCTGCCGGCACGCGTCGACGTCGGTCACATCGAAGCGATGGTCCCATGACCGCCGACCCGTTGCGGCGACCTCGCTCGCGGTACGTGCTGCGGCGTCGCCATCTATATCGGTTACCACAACGTCGGCGCCATGTGCGGCGAGGCCGATGGCAATGGCGCGGCCGTTGCCGGCGCCGGCTCCAGTGACGAGCGCGAGCTGACCTTTCAGCAGATCCGGTGCGAAGGTGATCATGCGGCCACCGCGGGGGTGCCGGCGAGGTGGCGGCCGGCGATATAGCCGAAAGTGAGCGCGGGGCCGAGCGTGATCCCGGCGCCAGGATAATTGCCGCCCATAATGCTCGTCATGTCGTTTCCCGCCGCATACAGCCCGCTGATCACTTGGCCGTCGGCATCGAGCGCGCGGGCATGGGCGTCGGTTTTGACGCCCGCATAGGTCCCGAGGTCGCCGATCACCATCTTGATGGCATAAAATGGCGCTTGCGCCAGCGGCGCGACGCAGGGATTCGGGCCTTGCTCGGCGTCGCCTTGGTAACGGTTGTAGGCACGCGAGCCCTTGCCGAAGGCCGGATCGCGCCCTTCGGCTGCTGCCGCATTGAACCTCGTCACAGTCGTTACGAACGCATCGACATCGATGCCTGCCGTAGCCGCCAGCTCCTGCAGCGTGGCACCCTTCAGCAGATAGCCGGATCGCAGATAGTCGCCGATCGGCATTGGAAACGGCGGGATGCAGCCAAGGCCATAGCGACGCAGTGCCCGATGGTCGCAGACCAGATAGGCCGCGATCTCTTCGCCGGGCTTTGCCGCCTTCATCATCTTCTGCACGAAGTCGTGGTAGGAATTACCCTCGTTGGCGAAGCGGTTGCCATCGCGCATCACGGCGATCACGCCCGGCTTGGCGCGATCGATGAAGTGCGGCATCACGCCTTTGCTGCCGTCCCTGCGGGTCGTGACGGATACCGGAACCCACGCGGCTGCATTGGGCAGGCTGTCTTCGACGCGCCCGCCTGCGGATTCCGCCAGACGCAGGCCATCCCCAGTATTGCCGGTCGGTCCCGGCGAGGTGTGCTCGTAACCTGACGGGGCGTGCGGAAACATGGCCTTGCGCCGCTCGATGTCGTGAGGGAAGCCGCCGCAGGCCAGAACCACACCACGTCGTGCGACGATGCGCATGCGCCTGCCGTTGCGTTCGATCACGGCGCCGCGGACCGCGCCATTCTGCATGATCAGCTCGCGCACGGGCGACGACAGCCACAGGGGAATCTTCAGATCGAAGGCCGATTTTGCCAGCCGGCCGGCGAGGGCGTTGCCGTTTGTCAAGGTCATGCCGCGGCCATAGCGCAGCACGTTCATGAGATGGCGAGTCAATCGTTTGGCGACATAGACGGCGGAGGTCAGCGACCGCGTTGCACGCATGAAGTGGATGATGTCCTTGCCGGAACCCAGCATGATCCCGAACACCGTCAGCTCAGGCAATGGCGCGCCGATATCCTTGATGTGGTCGCCGAGCTCGCGCCCGTCGAACGGTCGCGCGACCATCGAACGCCCGCCCTGCTTGCCGCCGGGTGCTTCGGCGTCGTAATCGGGAAAAGTCAGCGGCATGTCGAAGCGCACCGCAGTCTTGGTGGTGAAGAAATCGACCGCCTCCGGCCCGGCTTCGAGAAACGCATCGACGCGCGCGGCATCAAAGCTGTTGCCGGCTTCGTGACGCAGATAGGTGCGCGCCTCGTCCGGCTCCTCGACGATGCCCCAGGCGCGCGCCAGCGACGTGCCGGGAATCCATAGCCAGCCGCCGGAGCGCGCGGTGGTGCCGCCAAACCGCGCTTCCTTCTCGACGATGAGGACATCGAGACCGCCGTGCTTCGCGGTGATCGCCGCCGACATGCCGGAGGCGCCGGAGCCGGCGACGAGCACGTCGCATTCGTAGGTCTCGATGGCGGTTTGGGGATCGGTCATGTCGTCCTACTTTTTCAGCAGCGGGCACTTCGATTCGGAGACCGGTCGGAAGGCGTCCTCGCCTTTGACGGTCTTGACGATATCGAGGTAGTCCCAGGGCTCCTTCGACTCCGACGGCTTCTTGACCCGGGCCAGATACATGTCGCGGATGACGCGGCCGTCCTCGCGCAGCTTGCCGCCGTGTACGAAGGTGTCTTCGATCGGAATTGCGCGCATTGCCGCCATTACCTTGGCGGGATCGTCGGTGCCAGCCGCCTTGATGGCCTTCAGGTAGTGCAGCACGGAGCCGTAGACGCCGGTCTGAATCATGGTCGGCATCACGTTGGTCCGGGCAAAGAACTTCTTCGACCAAGCCCGCGTCTTGTCGTTCATGTTCCAGTACGACGCTGTGGTGAGATAGGTGCCTTGCGCGGCTTCAAGCCCGATGGCGTGAACGTCGGTGTCGAACATCAGCAGGCCAACCAGTTTCTGGCCGCCTTTGCCAAGACCGAATTCACCAGACTGCTTGATCGAATTATCGGTGTCCTGGCCAGCATTGGCGAAGGCCACAACTTCGGCTTTCGAGCTCTGAGCCTGCAGCGCGAAGGAGGAAAAGTCGGCGGTATTGGTTGGGTGGCGCACGCTGCCGAGCACCGTGCCGCCGCCTGCCTTGATGAAGCGCGTGGCGTCCTGTTCGAGCTGGTTGCCGAAGGCATAGTCAGCCGTAATGAAAAACCATGATTTGCCGCCCTCGGCGATCACAGCCGAAGCGGTGACCTTCGACAGCGCATAGGTATCGTAGGTGAACTGTACAGTGTTCGGGCTGCACAGCTCGTCGGTGATCGAGCTGGCACCCGGACCCGACAGTAGCGCAATCCTGTTGCGCTCACGGGCGAGATTGTGAACGGCGATGGCAATCGCCGAGTTCGGAATATCGGCGATGGCATCGACCTTGCCTGCGTCGAACCAGTTGCGCGCGATCTGGACGCCGACATCCGACTTCATCTGGTGGTCGGCGCTGACGATCTCGATCGGCTTGCCGAGAACGGTGGGCCCGAATTCCTCAACCGCCATTTTCGCGGCTTCGACCGAACCGGGACCGCTGTTGTCGCGTCCCCAGCTCGAGAGGTCCGTGAGCACGCCGATGCGGACCACGTCGTCGGAAATCTGTGCGGAAGCGGCGGATGTCCAAAGCGTGAGCACGGCTGCGCACACCAGCAACTGGCGTTTCATATGTCTCTCTCCCCAATGCGGCCTTTTGCCAGGCCTTCATTCGATCGTCGCCAGCGAATTAGTTATTAGCGAAAGAGTTTGTCAATAGCGAATTATGACAGGGCGTGCTTGCGGCAACGCGATAGCGTCTCGCGTGCAGTGCGATGTTCAGCCGACGAGGAATGCAGATAGTTTGGCGCGGCTTGTACCGCTATTGCCGCTTATGACTCGCATTCACCGCGATCGCCGCAGCCGCGGTGCGGTTCTCGACGCCGAGCTTGGCGTAGATCTGCTCCAGGTGCTTGTCCACGGTGCGTGGGCTGAGACCGAGGATCTGCGCGATGTCGCGGTTGCTCTTGCCCTTGCTGAGCCAGGTCAGCACCTCGCCCTCGCGACTGGTGAGGCCGAGCTCCTTGCTGAACTCCGCCGGCACACTGGCGGTGGATTCCTTTGCGAGGCGCAGCAGGAATTCGTTGGGGCCGACCTTGCCCATATATTGCAGCCGCAACTGATCGTTATGAGGAAAGGACGCCGAAGTCCCCGCCTTCGAACCGGATACGCCGCTTTGTGCCTGGCGGAGCCACTGCAGCAAGGGCGGCGGCAATACCAGATCGTCGTCGACGCCAGCGGCGAGATTATCGGCCAGCAGCTTTTGCGCCTGCGGGGTTGCCCACAGAATGCTGCCATCGCCATCGACCGCCAGCAGGAAGCGACCGGAGACGTCGAGCGCCGTGCGCGCGCTCTGGGTCAGCCGCGCATTGGCAAGATGGACGCGGATCCGCGCGATCATTTCCTCGATCACGATCGGCTTGGTCACGTAGTCGACGCCGCCGACTTCAAGGCCGCGCACGATGTGTTCGGTCTCGGCAAGCCCGGTCATGAAGATCACCGGCACGTCGCTGATCCCGGCGTCGCGCTTCAGGCGGCGGCAGGTCTCGAAGCCGTCCATGCCGGGCATCACGGCGTCGAGCAGGATGATGTCCGGGGTAATCTGTTCGACGATGCGCATCGCTGCGGCGCCGTCCATAGCCACCATCACGGTCATGCCGGCGCCGTCCAGCGCGTCGGTGAGGAGCCGCAGGGTCTCCGGGGAATCGTCCACGACGAGCGCGATGTCGCGCTTTTTCGGATCAATGTTCATGGCTGTGCAACGTCTTCAGCGTGGCCATGTACTGGTCGAGATCGAAGCGGTCGACCAGCGAGCGCATCTGCGCCACGAAGTCGGCCTGCTCGGGATGATCGCTGTCGATCTCGTCGAGCTTCAGCTGGATGGCGCGGATGTAGCCCATCTGGCCGAGGCTCATGAGCTCTTCCACATGCCTGACGGCGGGGCGTGGGCCGCTCGGTTTCCAGGGCGCGACCGGAAGCTGGCCGCGCTCGTATTGCCATTCGATTTTCAGGAGTTGTCCGATCAGTTCGAGCAGGCGGGGGATATCGATCGGCTTCATCAGGTAGCCGTCGTGAAATGGCTGCGCCAGCGGCGCACCGTGCGCCTCCAGCGCGCTGGCCGAGACCATCAGGATGCGCGCCTGGTGGTGACCGGTCGCGCGCAGGGTTTCCGCTACAGTCCAGCCGTCCATGCCGGCCATGGAAATGTCGAGCAGGAACAGGTCGGGCCGGCAATGCTGCGCCAGATTGAGGCAGGCGGGGCCGTCAGGCGCACTGAGGAGAATGAAGCCCAGCGGCGTCAGCACTTCGCGCACCAGGTCGCGCTGGGTCGGATCGTCGTCGGTGATCAGGATCGTCTTGCGCGGGCCGTGATAGCCGAAGATCGGCGCATCCACCGGTGCAATCCGGGTCGGGTTGGTGACTTCCGACAGCAGCATCTTGACCCGGAAGGTGCTGCCGGCGCCCACCATGCTGGTTACGCGGATGTCGCCGCCCATCACGCCGGCCAGGAGCTTGCTGATGGTCAGCCCGAGACCGGTGCCGGTGTGCGGTTGCGACACGCCCAGCGCGCCGCGCTCGAACGGCGCAAAGATGCGCTCCAGGTCGTCGGCGCGGATGCCCGGACCGGTGTCGATCACCTCGAACTCGGCGACCGGGCTGCGATAGTGGATGACGAACTGGACGCTGCCGGCTTGCGTGAACTTGATGGCGTTGGACAGGAGATTGATCAGGATCTGGCGCAGGCGCTTCTCATCGGCATAGACCACTAGCGGCAATACGCCCGGCCGCCGGAACACGAAATCGATGCCCTTCGCCGTGGCCTGCAGGCGGAACATGCCGACCAGCTGATCGAGAAAATCGGTGAGGCGGACCTCGTCGCGCGACAGATACAGCCGACCGGCTTCGATCTTGGAGATATCCAGAATGCCGTCGATAAGCCCCGACAGATGGTCGGCGCTGCGCTTGACGACCCGGACCTGGTCGCGCGGCTTGTCCAGCAGGCTGGCGTCCTGCTCCAGCAACTGCGCGTAGCCGCTGATGGCGTTGAGGGGCGAGCGCAGTTCGTGGCTGAGGCCGACGACGTAGCGGCTTTTCGCCAGGTTGGCGGATTCCGCCACTTCCTTGGCGCGCTGCAACTCGGCGTCGGTGCGCTTATGGGCATCGATTTCCTGCATCAGCAATGTGGTCTGGCGCAGCGTCTCGGCCTCGGCGGCGCGGCGGCTCTGTTGCGCCAGCACGAACAGCCAGGCGACCACGCCGATGATGATGGTCAGCGCAAAGAACACTTTCCACAGCACATCGGAGATCTGCAGGTTATCGGCGTGTGCCGACGCCGAAGTCTGCAGGTAGATCAGCGCCAGCGTCAGCGCGACCAGTCCGGCCGACAGGGCGAATACGCCGAGGTAATGGCCGAGCTGCGAGTTGATCCGCGCATAGATCGGCTCCGGCAGCAATTTTCCCAATGCCACCGAGACCTGCGCCTGGATCCGCGCATGTGGCTTGCAGAGGTCATGGCAGCGGGCATCCAGCGAACAGCACAGCGAGCAGATCGGGCCTGCGTAGGCTGGGCAATGCGCCATGTCCTCGGGTTCGAACGAATGCTCGCAGATACAGCAGGGAATCACCGGCAGGTTCTGCCAGGCGCGCTTCGGCTTTCGCGCGATGTAGTATTTGCCGTCTGTGGCCCAGGCGATGACGGGGGCGGTTACCAAAGCCGTGACCAGCGCGACGAACGGCGACAGCGCCTTCGCGGTAGAGCCGAACAGGCCGTAGAAAGCGCTGATCGAGACCACGGTGGCGACCAGCATGGCGCCGACGCCGACCGGGTTGATGTCGTAGAGATGCGCGCGTTTGAATTCCATGTGCTGCGGACGGAGCCGGAGCGGCTTGTTGATCACGAGGTCCGCGACCAGCGCGCCGACCCAGGCGATGGCGACGTTGGAATACAGCGCCAGCGTCTGTTCGAGCGCCTTGTAGACGCCGATCTCCATCAGCAGCAGCGCCACAAGCACGTTGAACACCAGCCAGACCACGCGGCCGGGATGGCTGTGGGTGAGGCGGGAGAAGAAGTTCGACCAGGCGATCGAGCCGGCATAGGCGTTGGTGACGTTGATCTTGATCTGCGACAGGATCACGAAGGTCCCGGTCAGTGCCAGCGCCAGGTCCGGCTGCGACAGCACATAGCGGAAGGCCTGCAGGTACATATGCGCGGGTTCTGCGGCATGTTCGGCGGTGACGCCGTGGCTGAGCGCGAAATAGGCCAGGAACGAACCGGCCAGCAGCTTCAGCGCGCCGACCACGATCCAGCCGGGGCCGGCGCACAGCATCGCCACCCACCACGAAGCCTTGGCGCTGCGGCGCTCGCGCGGCAGGAAGCGCAGGAAATCGACCTGCTCGCCGATCTGGGCGACCAGCGAGAACACCACCGAGGCGGCGGTGCCGAACAGCAGCAGATCGAGATGCCCCGCGGGGTCGCCGTGTTCGCCGGGAAACTTGGTCCATTCGACGAAGGAGTCGCGGCTGCTCCAGGCTATCGCCGCGAAGGGCAGGATATTGAGGATGAACCACAGCGGCTGGGTCCACAGCTGGAAACGGCTGATCAGCGTGATGCCGTAGATCACCACCGGGATGATCACCACTGCGGAAATCAGGTAGCCGATCGGGCGCGGGATGTCGAAGCACATCTCCAACGCGGTCGCCATGATGACGGCCTCGATGGCGAAGAAGATGAACGTGAAGGAGGCGTAGATCAGCGAGGTGATGGTCGAGCCGATATAGCCGAAGCCCGCGCCGCGGGTCAGCAGATCGATGTCGATGCCGCATTTCGCCGCCTGGTACGCGATGGGCAGGCCGCAGCAGAAGATAATCAGGCTGACCACCAGGATCGCTGCGGTGGCATTGGTGACGCCGTAGTTGATGGTGATGGTGCCGCCGATGGCTTCCAGCGCCAGGAATGAGATGGCGCCGAGCGCGGTATTGGCGACCCGGGTCGATGACCAGCGGCGCGCGCTCTTTGCGGTGAACCGCAGCGCGTAATCCTCAAGAGTCTGGTTGGCGACCCATTGATTGTACTGGCGCCTGACGCGGTCGATCCGCTGTCGCCCTGCCACATTCCGCTCCTGACCAGTCACGCTACGCAGTTGCGCCTTGGCAAAAACCTACGTCGCCATTTTGCGGTGCAGTATACGCGTTCTCACGTATCTGTGCATCGCACAACTTCACCCATGCTTGCCTTACCAATAGGCGTCCTCGAAACAGGTGGGGTTGACATGTCAGACGAGAAGAAACCGGGCCTACATTCGCCGTTGCGGCGAAAATTGCTGATGGGCATGGCGGCGCTGCCCGCATTGACGATGCTTCCGCGCCCATCTTTTGCGCAGTCGCCTGCGACTTCGGCGGTCAACACCACCGGCCTGGCGGTGACCGATACGGAAGTCACCGTCGGCATCCTGCATTCCGCGACCGGCACCATGGCGATCTCGGAAACCGGCTCGATCGAGGCCGAGAAGCTGGCCATCGAACAGATCAACGCCATGGGTGGCGTGCTCGGTCGCAAGATCAAGTTCATCCAGGAAGACGGCGCCTCGGACTGGCCGACTTTCGCCGAAAAGGCCAAGAAGCTGCTGGTCAACGACAAGGTCGCCGCCATCATGGGCTGCTGGACCTCGGCGTCGCGCAAGGCCGTGCTGCCGGTCATGGAGCAGTATAACGGCATGCTGTATTACCCGACCTTCTACGAAGGTCTGGAGCAGTCCAAGAACGTGATCTACACCGGCCAGGAAGCCACCCAGCAGATCCTCGCCGGCATCAACTGGATCACCAAGGAGAAGGGCGCCAAGTCGTTCTACTTCATCGGCTCCGATTACATCTGGCCGCGCACCTCGAACAAGATCGCGCGCAAGCACATCGAGAACATGCTCAAGCTCAAGGTCGTGGGCGAAGAGTATTTCCCGCTCGGTCACACCCAGTTCAATTCGGTCATCAACAAGATCAAGCTGACCAAGCCGGACGTGATCTTCACCGACGTGGTCGGCGGCTCCAACGTCGCCTTCTACAAACAGCTCAAGGCCGCCGGCATCGATCTCAACAAGCAGACGCTGCTGACCATCTCGGTCACCGAGGACGAAATCGACGGTATCGGCGGCGAGAACATCGCGGGCGCCTATGCCTGCATGAAGTACTTCCAGTCGCTGAAGAACGACAACAACGCCAAATTCGTCCCGGCCTTCCACAAGATGTGGGGCGAAAAGACCGTGATCGGCGACGTCACCCAGGCTGCGTATCTGGGACCGTGGCTGTGGAAGCTCACCGTCGAGAAGGCCGGCTCCTTCGACATCGACAAGGTCGCAGCGGCGTCGCCCGGCATCGAGTTCAAGGGCGCGCCGGAAGGCTATGTGCGGATCCACGAGAACCATCACCTGTGGTCCAAGACCCGCGTCGGCAAGGCGCGTCTCGATGGCCAGTTCGACGTGGTCTACGAGACCGCCGACCTGGTCGAGCCGGATCCGTTCCCCAAGGGCTACCAGTAAGAGCCTCACTTCTCCCAGACGCGGACGACCTATCCGCGAAAAACGACCCCGCGTCGCTTGCGACGCGGGGACCCTTCCCACGGAGGACGGATCCATGTTCGGCGAGTATTCGATTGGCGATCTCGGCGCCATTTTCGCGATGCAGGGTTTTGCCGGGCTGATCCTGTTCTCGGTCTATGTGCTGATGGCGCTCGGCCTCGCGATCATTTTCGGCCAGATGGGCGTCATCAACATGGCGCACGGCGAATTCATGATCCTCGGTGCCTACGTCACCTGGATGACTTCGAACTTCTTTCAGACGTTTTTGCCGTCGCTGTTCTCCGGCTACTTCTTCGTCGCCATGATCCTGGCCTTCATCGCCTCCGGGGCGCTGGGCATGCTGGTGGAATGGGCGCTGATCCGGCATCTCTACAAGCGCCCGCTGGATACGCTGCTGGCCACCTGGGGCCTCAGCCTGATCCTGCAGCAGGCCTATCGTTCGATCTTCGGGGCTCGCGAAGTCGGCGTCGAACTGCCGCAGTGGATGATGGGCTCGCAGCGCGTGACCGACACCATCGAAGTGCCGATCAATGGCATCTTCGTGATGGGGCTGACGCTGCTGATCACCATGGCGGTCGCCTGGATCATGTACAAGTCGCGCTGGGGCCGCCAGGTCCGCGCTGTCGTGCAGAACCGCGTGATGGCCGGCGCCGTCGGTATCAATACCGAGCGTGTCGACTGCTACACGTTTGGCCTGGGTTGCGGCATTGCCGGCATCGCCGGATCGGCCTTCACCATGATCGGCTCGACCGGGCCGACCTCCGGTCAGCTCTACATCGTCGACACCTTCCTCGTCGTGGTGTTCGGCGGCGCCGCCAGCCTGGTCGGCACCATCGCCTCCGCCTTCACCATCTCGCAGGCGCAATCGACCATGGAATTCTTCATGTCCGGTTCGATGGCCAAGGTGCTGACCCTGCTGGCCGTCGTCGGAATCCTGATGCTGCGCCCGCAGGGCCTGTTTGCTCTCAAGGTCCGCAAGTAACCATAAAGGGCTGAAGCCAATGTCCGACAATGCGCGTCTCGTCAATCGGCCGGAACTTCTCGGCATCCTCGCGCTCGCAGTCCTGCTGGTGGTGATCCTGCCGCTGACGCTCGACGTGTTCCGTCTCAACCTGGTTGCGAAGTACCTCACATATGCGTTCGTGGCGGTCGGGCTGGTGATCTGCTGGGGCTATGGCGGCATTCTCAGCCTCGGCCAGGGCGTGTTCTTCGGCCTCGGCGGCTACTGCATGGCGATGTTTCTCAAGCTTGAAGCGTCCAGCCCGGAAAACACCAAGATCCAGTCGACGCCCGGTATTCCGGATTTCATGGACTGGAATCAGATCACCGAACTGCCGTTCTTCTGGAAGCCGTTCCACAGCCTGACCTTTACCGTGATCGCCATCATCGTGGTGCCGGCATTCTTCGCCTTCGTCATCGGCGCCGCCATGTTCAAGCGCCGCGTCGGCGGCACCTATTTCGCCATCATCACCCAGGCGGTGGCGGCGATCCTCACCATCCTGATCGTCGGCCAGCAGGGCTACACCGGCGGCATCAACGGCATGACCGACCTGCGCACCCTGAAAGGCTGGGACATCCGTCCGGACCACGCTAAGATCGTGCTGTATTTCTTCGAGGTTGCCTGCCTGTTCGGCTGCATCTTCGTCGCCCAGTTCATCCGTCGCTCCAAGCTCGGCCGCATCCTGGTGGCGATGCGCGACAAGGAGGACCGCGTGAGGTTCTCCGGCTACAGCGTCGCCAACTTCAAGATATTCGCCTTCTGCGTCGCTGCAATCTTTGCGGCGATCGGCGGCGCCATGTTCGCGTTGCAGGTCGGCTTCATGTCGCCGTCCTTCGTCGGCATCGTGCCGTCCATCGAGATGGTGATTTACACGGCGGTCGGCGGCCGGCTGTCGATCCTCGGCGCGGTCTACGGCACGCTACTGGTCAACTTCGCCAAGACCAGCTTCTCGGAATCCTTTCCCGAACTCTGGCTGTTCGGGCTCGGCGGCCTGTTCATCGCGGTGGTGCTGGCATTCCCGAACGGGCTTGCCGGGATCTGGAGCGATTACGTGCAGCCGCGCATCGACCGGCTGCTGCGCAGGAAGGATTCGAAGAAGAACGGCTGGACCGATACCTCGGTCGCCGATGGCGCCCCGGCAGAGTGAGGAGACGAACATGCTGATCGGTCACCAGCCCAAGGATTTCCTGCTCGCGGTGGAGGGACTGACTGTGTCATTCGATGGCTTCAAGGCCGTCAACGACCTCTCCTTCTACGTCGAGGAGAACGAGATCCGCGTCATCATCGGGCCCAACGGCGCCGGCAAGACCACGGTGCTCGATCTGATCTGCGGCAAGACCAAGGCCACGTCGGGCGCCATCCATTTTCGTGACAAGGACCTCACGAAGATGAAGGAGAACCAGATCGTCCAGGCCGGTGTCGGCCGTAAATTCCAGACGCCGTCGATTTATGACGATCTCACCGTGTTCGAGAATCTGGAGATTTCCTTCCCGCGCGGCCGCAGCGTGTTCGGCGCGCTGACCTTCAAGCGTGACGCGGTGGTGCGCGACCGGGTCGAGGAAGTCGCCGAGATGATCTTTCTCAAGGATCGCCTCAACATGTCGGCCGAATTGCTCAGCCACGGCCAGAAGCAGTGGCTGGAGATCGGCATGCTGCTGATCCAGGACCCGGACCTCCTGATGCTCGACGAACCGGTCGCCGGCATGAGCGTCAGCGAGCGCATCAAGACCGCCGAATTGCTCAACACAATCATCAAGAACCGGTCGGTTCTGGTGATCGAGCACGATATGAAGTTCGTCGAGGACATCGCCCACAAGGTCACAGTCCTGCACCAGGGCCAGATACTGTCGGAAGGCTCGATGGAGAAGGTCAAGAACGACCCGAAGGTCATCGAAGTTTATCTGGGGCATTGAGGATGATGATGCGGTTTGAACTTGCGACAAGCGCGGTTTCACCTCTCCCCGCTTGCGGGGAGAGGTCGGATCGCGCGCGCACCGCGCGCGATCCGGGTGAGGGGAGTCCGAGAGTCTCTCTGGCTGCCCCTCACCCCAACCCTCTCCCCGCAAGCGGGGAGAGGGAGCTTACGGCGCCGTTGGATACTTTGGAGGCCATCATGCTTGCGATTAACGATCTCCACGTCGCCTACGGCCAGAGCGAGGTGCTGCACGGGCTCAACATCGCTGTGCAGCCCAACGAGATCGTCGCGATCATGGGCCGGAACGGCATGGGCAAGACCACGCTGATGAAGTCGCTGATGGGCATCGTGCCGACCAGAAGCGGTTCGGTAAAGATGGAGGGCGCCGAACTCAGCGGGTTGAAGAGCTATGAGCGGGTCTACAAAGGACTAGCCTACGTGCCGCAGGGCCGCATGATCTTCTCGCATATGACGGTCAAGGAGAATATCGAGACCGGCCTCGTCGCCTCCGGCGAAAAGGACGTGCCGGCCGATCTTTATGAGCTATTTCCGGTGCTGCTGGAAATGAAGGGCCGCCGCGGCGGCAACCTGTCCGGCGGACAGCAACAGCAGCTCGCCATTGCGCGTGCGCTCGCCACCAAGCCGAAGGTGCTGCTGCTCGATGAGCCCACCGAAGGCATCCAGCCGTCGATCATCAAGGAGATGGCGCGGACGCTGAAGCGCATCCGCGACACCAAGGGCCTGTCGATCATCGTGTCCGAACAGGTGCTGAGTTTCGCGCTCGACGTCGCCGACCGCGTGCTGGTGATCGAGAACGGCGAGATCGTCCGCGATGAGGCACGCGAGGGGATCGATGCCGCGCAGATCGCCAAATACCTGTCCGTTTAATTATTCGCCAGCCTATTCGCCAAGCCGTGTAACCGAAGGGGAGCTATCGATGCCAGAGACCATCATCAAGGTCGATTTGACGCAGTCGGCCTATGACAACGACATGATCCACAACCGCTGGCATCCCGACGTGCCCATGGTGGCGTGGGTCAATCCTGGCGATGATTTCATTGTCGAGACCTATGACTGGACCGGCGGCTTCATCAAGAACAACGATTCCGCAGACGACGTGCGCGATATCGATCTGTCGATCGTGCACTTCCTGTCCGGCCCGATCGGCGTCAAGGGCGCTGAGCCGGGCGATCTCCTGGTCGTCGATCTGCTCGATGTCGGTCCGATGAAGGACTCGCAATGGGGCTTCAACGGCTTCTTCTCCAAGCAGAATGGCGGCGGCTTTCTCACCGACCATTTCCCGCTGGCGCAGAAGTCGATCTGGGACTTCAAGGGCATGTTCACGTCGTCCCGGCACATCCCGGGCGTGAACTTTGCAGGGTTAATCCACCCCGGCCTGATCGGCTGTCTGCCAGATCCGAAACTGCTGTCGACTTGGAATACACGCGAACAGGCGCTGATCGACACCAACCCGACCCGCGTTCCAGGCCTCGCCAATCCGCCGTTCGGCCCGACCGCCCATATGGGCCGGCTCAAGGGCGAAGCCCGCGACAAGGCCGCGGCCGAAGGCGCGCGCACCGTACCGCCGCGCGAACACGGCGGCAATTGCGACATCAAGGATCTGTCGCGCGGCTCGAAAGTGTACTTCCCGGTCTATGTACCGGGCGGCGGTCTCTCGATGGGCGATCTGCACTTCTCGCAGGGCGATGGCGAAATCACCTTCTGCGGCGCCATCGAGATGGCGGGCTGGCTGCATATCAAGGTCGAGGTCATCAAGGACGGTGTGGCGAAATACGGCATCAAGAATCCGGTTTTCAAGCCGTCGCCGATGACGCCGAACTACAAGGACTTCCTGATCTTCGAAGGCATCTCGGTCGATGAGGCCGGCAAGCAGCATTACCTCGACGTCCACATCGCCTATCGTCAGGCGTGCCTGAATGCGATCGAGTATCTGAAGAAGTTCGGCTATTCCGGCGCCCAGGCCTATTCGATCCTCGGCACAGCGCCGTGCCAGGGCCACATCTCCGGCGTTGTCGACGTGCCCAATGCCTGCGCCACGCTGTGGCTGCCGACGGAGATCTTCGACTTCGATATCAATCCGTCGTCGCTGGGCCCGATCAAGCACATCGACGGCTCGATCCAGATGCCGCTGTCGCAGGACAAATAAACGACGTCGTTCCGGGCGCGGTCGCATTCGTACGACCGCGTCCCGGAATGACCAGCGAGGAAGAATGAAATGCCGGTCTATGAATATCTCTGCGACGACTGCGGTCCCTTCACCGAGATGCGGCCGATGGCTGAATGCGATGAGCCGCATGACTGCCCGCAATGCGCTGCTACGGCACCGCGGGTGATCCTCACCGCGCCGGCATTTTTCTGCATGCCCTCGGCTCAGCGCAAGGCGCACGCCACCAACGAGCGCAGCTCCCACGCGCCGAAGACCGTCGCCGAATACAAGGCATCGCACGCGCCGGGCTGCGGCTGCTGCTCCGGCAAGAAGCCGTCACGGCTGGTCGCCAAGACCAGAAGCGGCGGCAAGAGCTTCCCGACGGCGCGGCCGTGGATGATCAGCCACTGACCCGAGGCCGCGGCAATCGTTTGCGCGACATCTTCCGCCAGATCGGCTAGATATGGCTTCACGCGCACTGCCTCGTGGGGGCGGTGGCGCGTTGCGACGGCGTTGCGGCAGACCAGAGGCACTCTTGAGGCAGCACAAATTCGGAGCGAGCGGCCCGTCCGTGCCGGTGATCGGGCAGGGCACCTGGTACATCGACCGCGGTGATCGGTCGGAGGCTATTGCTGCGCTGCAGCGTGGCCTCGACCTTGGCATGACCCATATCGACACTGCGGAGATGTATGGCGACGCCGAGCCGGTGGTGGGCGAGGCCATCGCCGGCCGGCGCGACGAGGTGTTCCTGGTCTCCAAGGTGCTGCCGAACAACGCCTCGCGGCAGGGGACCGTCGCCGCCTGCGAACGCTCGCTGAAGCGGCTGCGGACCGACCGGCTGGACTGCTACCTGCTGCACTGGCGCGGCCAGATCCCCCTCGCGGAAACCGTTGCCGGCCTCGAAGACCTCGTTAGCGCTGGCAAGATCCGCAGTTGGGGTGTCAGCAATTTCGACGCCGGCGATCTCCATGCGCTGAGCAAGGTCGCGGCCAAGGGCAGCATCGCCTGCAATCAGGTGCTGTATCACCTGCAGGAACGCGCCATCGAGCACGCGGTCATCCCGTGGTGCGAGCAGCATGGCGTCGCGGTGGTGGCCTATTCGCCATTTGGCCACAACGACTTTCCCTCGCCGCGTTCCGCCGGCGGCAAGATCCTGCAGCGCATCGGTGATGCCCACGGTGCCACGCCGCATCAGGTCGCGCTGGCTTTTCTCACACAGCGGTCATCGTTGTTCGCCATTCCCAAGGCGGCGTCGGCCGCGCATGCGGAGGACAATGCGGCTGCCGGCGCGCTGGAGTTGAGCGCGGCCGAACTTGCTGTCATCGGCGAGGCGTTCCCGCTGGGGCGCGAGCCCGCGAGTCTGCCGATGCTGTAGTGCGATCTGATATGCTGCGCTGCACTTGAGGTAAGATCGTCAGCGTTCGCCCGCTGCGTGCATATCCGAGTCCTGTTATCGTCACTTGTCGCGCGTTCGCGAACGTCGTTTTGTGAGGTGGCATTCGATTCGGCTCCCGTGGTGCGCGGTGAGCTTCATTGCCAGCCACGTG
The DNA here is from genome assembly GCF_026015985.1 of Rhodopseudomonas sp. P2A-2r. Lineage (GTDB taxonomy): Bacteria > Pseudomonadota > Alphaproteobacteria > Rhizobiales > Xanthobacteraceae > Tardiphaga. The sequence continues at coordinate 2,505,716 of NZ_CP110389.1, forward strand.
AACGGTTCCCCTAGTGACAAGCCATTTTCCGCCGCCGAAGATCGTCGGAGCTCCCGCACCGCTCCACCGTCATACCGATCGGCCGTTCCGTGGCATCACGATGATCATCGCCTCGACGTTGTTTCTCGCGGCGTCCGATGCGATGGCCAAATATCTTGCACGCAGCCTGCCGGCGCCGGAGGTCACCTGGATCCGCTTCCTGGTGTTCGTGCTGATCATGCTGCCGATCGTTCTGGCGCCATCCGCGGGCAACCCGATGCGTTCGGCCCGGCCGCTGGTGCAGGTGTGGCGCGGGCTGGCGCTGCTGAGTTCGTCGATCTTCTTCATCACCGGGCTGAGCTATCTGCCGATCGCCGAAGCCGCAGCGACGGCCTTCATCGCGCCGGTGTTCGTCACCGGACTATCCATTCTGTTTCTTCGCGAGAAGGTCGGCATGCGGCGCTGGATCGCCACGACGCTCGGCCTCATCGGCGTGCTGGTGGTGGTGCGGCCCGGGACATCGGCCTTCCACCCCGCGGCAGTGTTTCCGATCCTCTCCGCGCTCGGCTGGGCGGCGGCCCTGGTCCTGACCCGCAAGATCACCGGCGTCGATCGGGCGATCACGACCATGGCCTTTTCGGCCGTCACCGGCTTCCTGGTGATCAGCGTCATCGTCCCGTTCTACTGGGTCACGCCGAGCTGGCCGCAGATCCTGCTGGGCGTCGGCATTGGCGTGTCCTCGACCCTGGGCCACTGGATCGTCGTGCTGGCCTTCCGTTATGCCGATGCCTCCGTGCTGGCGCCGTTCTCCTATGTCCAGCTGGTCTGGGTCACGCTGCTCGGCTTCGTCGTGTTCGGCGAAGTGCCTGATGTCTGGACCTTCGTGGGAGCGGCGATCATCATCTCCAGCGGCGTCTATACCGCGCATCGCGAGCGCCTGCGCCGGTTGCGGCCGGCGCTGCCGGCCGAGCCCTATCCGAGCGCATGACCCGCATCGTCCTCCGCGGCGATGCTGTTCACACCGGCAGCGCGATGGAATATTTCACCTGGCTGAGAGCGAAGCTGGATCTCGATCGAGGCGATGCCGTCGAGCCGGGTCAGTTTTGTTTTCAGGAAGGTCTCATAGGATGACAGGTCGGCGGCGACCACGCGCAACAGGTAGTCGCGGTTGCCGGTCATCAGGTAGCATTCCAGCACTTCCTCCCAGCCGGAGATCGCTTTCGCAAAGCGCTCGAGGTCTTCCTCCTTCTGCCTGACAAGCTTGATGGAAATGAACACGCTGACATGCAGGCCGAGCGACTTCTGGTCGACCAGCGCCATGTAGCGGGCGATGACGCCGCGCTCCTCCAGCAGCTTGACCCGGCGATGGCACGGCGACACCGACAGCCCGACCCGTTCGGCGAGCTCCTGCATGGTGATGCGGCTGTCGGTCTGCAGCACGCCGAGAATTTTGCGGTCGATGGCGTCGAGGTGCGACATTGGGATGAATCCACGGAATTGACGATCAGGCAGCTATTTTATCCCAATAATGCGGCCTTTGTCGCGATGATTTGAGAAGTTTCGCCTGATGGAGCGGGTAAACTGGCGGTCACCACAACCGGTCGAATCCGGTCCAGGGAGCACACCATGCCGATCGACCAAAACCGTCTGCAAATCCTCACCGCGCTGGCGCGAAAGGTGCTGTGGCTGTCGTCCTGGACCATCCACAACGCCAACCACATCCGGCCCAACCATGACGGCCTCAAGGTCGGCGGCCATCAGGCGTCGTCGGCCTCGCTGGCGACGATCATGTCGGCGCTGTATTTCTCGGTGCTGAAGCCGGAAGACCGCGTCGCGGTGAAGCCGCACGCCTCGCCGGTGTTTCACGCCATCCAGTATCTGTTCGGGAACCAGACCCGTGCAAAGCTGGAGAATTTCCGCGGCTTCAAGGGCGCGCAGAGCTATCCGTCGCGCACCAAGGATATTGACGACGTCGATTTCTCCACCGGCTCGGTCGGCCTCGGCGTGGCGCAGACGTTGTTCTCCTCGCTGGTGCAGGACTATGTCAGCGCGCATGGCTGGATGAAGGATCGCCCCGAGGGCCGCATGATCTCGCTGGTCGGCGATGCCGAGATGGACGAGGGCAACATCTTCGAGGCGCTGCTGGAGGGCTGGAAGCACGGCCTGCGCAACACCTGGTGGATCGTCGACTACAACCGCCAGAGCCTCGACGCCGTGGTGCGCGAGGGGTTGTGGGAAAAATTCGAATCCATGTTCCGCAATTTCGGCTGGGACGTGGTGATCGTGAAATATGGCCGGCTGATGCAGGACGCTTTCTCCGAGCCCGGCGGCGCGGCGCTGAAGCACTGGATCGATACCTGTCCGAACCAGATGTATGCGGCGCTGTGCTTCCAGGGCGGCGCGGCGTTCCGCAAGCGGTTGCGCGACGAGATCGGCGACCAGGGCGACGTTTCGGCGCTGATCGAGCGGCGCAGCGATGACGAGCTGCTGGCGCTGATGTCCAATCTCGGCGGCCACGACATGGCCAGCATGATCGAAGCCTTCGAGTCGATCGACCACGATCGCCCGGTGTGCTTCATCGCCTACACCATCAAGGGCGTCGGCCTGCCGTTCCAGGGCCACAAGGACAACCATGCCGGCCTGATGACGCCGACGCAGATGGAGACATGGCGCGCGCACCAGAGCATTCGGCCCGGCCATGAGTGGGACAAATATGAGGGGCTGTCGCAGGATACCGCTTCGCTCGATGCGTTCCTGAAGCAAGTGCCGTTCGTGCAGCAGGGCAGGCGGCGCCTGTCGGCCGATGTGATCGACGTGCCCGACCATCTTGCCTTCAAGCCCGCGCCGTCGATGTCGACGCAGCAGGGCTTTGGGCTGGTGCTCAACGAACTGGCGCGCGGCGACAGCGAGTTGGCGTCGCGCATTGTCACCGCATCGCCGGATGTCACCGTCTCCACCAATCTCGGCGCCTGGGTCAACCGCCGCGGCCTGTTCGCGCGCGCCGAAAAGGCCGACCTGTTCCGCAGCGAGAAAATCCCGTCGACCTTCAATTGGGACTTCTCGCCCAAGGGCCAGCATATCGAACTCGGCATCGCCGAGAGCAATCTGTTCATCCTGATGTCGGCGCTCGGCCTGTCGTCGTCCATCAACGGCGTGCGGCTGCTGCCGATCGCGACGCTGTACGATCCCTTCATCAGTCGCGCGCTCGATCAGCTCAACTACGCCTGCTATCAGGATGCGCGTTTCATGGTGGCAGCCACGCCGTCGGGCGTCACGCTGGCGCCGGAAGGCGGCGCGCATCAATCCATCGCCACGCCGCTGATCGGCATCTCGCAGGATGGCCTTGCGGCCTTCGAGCCGGCCTTTGTCGACGAACTCGCTGTCATCACGGGCTGGGGCTTTCAGCACATGCAGCGCGAATTGACGGACGGGGGACGCGGAGAGCGGCATGCGCTCGGGCGGTTCGGTGTATCTGCGGCTATCGACGCGCACGATCGAGCAGCCCGCCCGGATGATGACGCCGGAATTGCAGCAGGGCATCACCGACGGCGCCTACTGGCTGCGCAAGCCGGGGCCGAATTGCGATCTGGTTGTGGCCTATACCGGCGCCGTCGCTCCCGAGGCGATCGAGGCCGTGGGTCTGCTCGGCGACAGCCGCAGGGATGTCGGCCTGCTGGCCATCACGTCAGCGGATCGGCTGCATGCGGGCTGGACCGCCGCGCGGAAAATGCGGCGTGGCCGGCGCGGTGCTCCGTATCTCAGTCACATTGAAAAACTGTTGTCGTCGCTGCCGCGCGACTGCTCCATCGTCAGCGTGATCGATGGCCATCCGGCGACATTGGGCTGGCTCGGCGGCGTCTGCGGCCATCGCATGGAGGCGCTCGGCGTCGAACATTTCGGCCAGACCGGCACCATCCAGGATCTCTACCGCCACCACGGTATCGACGCCAACGGCATCGTCGACGCCGCCGAAGGCCTCAGCGCCGGCGCACCGGTGCTGCACCGGAAAATGGCGGTGTGAGACCATGGGTCGCATGGGCATGCGATGCTCGGATCGGATGCAATTTTGTCCAGCAGGTATTTGCTTCGCGTGTAAATCCACAATGTGCGTCACGAAAAGCCGTTGTTTGATTGAAAAATAGTCAGGACGAGCAAGTGCGCCGCCAAGTTTACCGAAGTTTATGCGTATTTGGATGATCTCCAAGATGCGGCCGTCGTCATCGTTTGTTTAAGCATTGCGCAAAGGCTGACTGGTAGTGTCTCGCGATATTACCTTCGGGATTGCCATGCTCGGATTACTGGACTTCAATTTCTACAATTCTTGGTTGTTTGTCCTGCTGTTGCCCGCAGTCGCGGTGGCCATTGCGGCGATCCTTCTGGTCGCGCGATATCGCCGCAGCTTTCGCGAGCGCGAGATGCAGCTGCATGCGGCCATCAGCAACAGCGAGCAGGGGTTCTGCATGTTTGGCCCGGATGGCCGGCTGCAACTGTGGAATGAGAGCCTGCTGCAGATCTACATGATCCCGCCGGGCCAGGTGCTCTCCGGCCGCTCATTCGAAGAGCTTGTGGACGTCGGCCGTGCGGTCGGCAGCGAAGCGCGCGAACTCAGGGATCTTGTCGAACTGCGCGACTCGATCGCGAGCGGTGAAGCATCGAGCCTCACCATCGAATTGCTCGATGGCCGTCACGTCAAGATCTTGCAGAGGCCGATGCCCAACGGCGGCTGGATGGCCACGCATGAGGATGTGACTGACCGCAAACAGGCGGAAGCGCGCTTCGCCTATGTCGCGCTGCATGACCTGGTGACTGGATTGCCCAACCGGGCCGCGCTCCATCACCGGATTGCGGAAAACCTGAAGACGGCAAAGGACAATAATGCACGCTTTGCCGTGATCCGCCTCGGCATCGACCGTTTCAAGGAAATCAACGACGTGTTCGGGCAGTCCGCGGGAGACGCGGTGCTGGCCGAGATGGCGAGACGCCTCGGCGAGAGCTGCGAACCGGGGTTTCTGGCACGGCCGGGCGGCGACGAGTTCTCGATCGTGACGCCGCCGGATCAGGCCGCCTCCGCGATGGAGGACATCTTCAGTCGGCTCGCTGTGATTTGCGACAGCGAATTCCATATCGACGGCCAGGATATCCGTGTCGGCTCGACGGCTGGCGTCAGCGTCTATCCTGACGATGGCGAAGACAGCGAAACCCTGATTGCGCATGCCGACATCGCGCTGTACCGCGCGAAGGCGGAAACACGCGGCACCGTTCGCCGGTTCGAGTCGGCGATGGACCGGCAGATCCGGGAGAAGCGCGCTTTGCAACGCGACCTTGCGGTTGCGCTCAAGAACGGCGAGTTCGAGATCTACTATCAGCCGCAGGCGACGGCGCAGGGCCAAGCCGTCGGCTTCGAGACGCTGCTGCGCTGGCACCATCCCGTCCGGGGCATGGTCTCGCCTGGAATTTTCATTCCGCTCGCCGAAGAGACGGGACTGATCGGCGCGATCGACGAATGGGTGCTGCGCACCGCCTGCGCCGAGGCGGTCGCGTGGCCGAATCCGCTGGCCATCGCCGTCAATTTTTCACCGCTCGATTTCCGCCATCTCGACGTGCCCGAACTGATCCGGTCGGTGCTGCTCGAAACCGGCCTGGCACCGGCCCGGCTTGAGGTCGAGATCACCGAGGGCGTGCTGATCGACGATTTCGATTCGGCGATTGCGATCCTGCGCCGGATCAAGGATCTCGGCGTGCGCATCGCCATGGATGATTTTGGCGCCGGCTATTCCTCGCTGTCCTATCTGCAGGCGTTCCCGTTCGACAAGATCAAGATCGATCAGACCTTCATCGCAAAGCTCGATTCCAATGTGGACTCCGCGTCGATCGTCGAGGCCATCCTGGGTCTCAGCCGTGCGCTGCGGCTTCCGGTTATCGCCGAAGGCGTGGAGACCCAAAGCCAGCTTGCCTTCCTCACACGTCACGGCTGTGACGAAGTTCAGGGCTACCTGATCGGGCGGCCGCAGCCTGTCGCGCACTACCGCGACGTGATGAACGACGTCGCCGCCGTGGCGCGGGTCGGCGCTGTGGCCTGACAAGGCCCGCGCGCGTTTTGTTGCACTGCGAGATGCAGGCGCCGTTCCGCCTCTTTCTGCAGGGGAGGGGCGGCACTTTCGCAGCCCTGCGATCACAACATCCCCCAATGAGCGCCATAGCCTTGCTCCGATCACCGCTCTGACTTTATATGCGGCGGCCGCTGCGACGCGGTGCCCCGCAGATGGCGGGTTCATTTCCGGGGATGCCCGTGCGAAGATGCTTGCCGGACGCTCCGCGCGTTTCCTGACGATCTCCTGAATAACAAAGTTCAAAGTCCAAGAAGAGGTTACGCTATGGTCAACCGCATGCAATTCTACATCGATGGCGCCTGGGTCGATCCCGTCGTCAAGAAGTCGACGCCCGTCGTCAACCCGGCGACCGAAGAAGCGATGTACGACGTTGCGCTGGGCTCCAAGGCCGACGTCGACAAGGCTGTCGCCGCTGCCCGCCGTGCCTTCGAGACGTTCTCTCAGACCTCGCGCGAGGAGCGCGTCGCGCTGCTGGAGAAGATCGTTGCGGTGTACAAGACCCGCATGAAGGACATCGGTGCCGCCGTCTCGGACGAAATGGGCGCGCCGCTGCCGATGGCCGAGAAGCTGCAGGCCGGCGCCGGCCTCGGCCACATCATGTCGACGCTCGAGGTGCTGAAGAATTATCATTTCGAGGAGCCGCTCTGCTCCGCCATGGTGGTCCGCGAACCGATCGGCGTGGTCGGCATGATCACCCCGTGGAACTGGCCGCTCAACCAGATCGCCTGCAAGGTGGCGCCTGCGATCGCCGCCGGCTGCTGCATGATCCTGAAGCCGTCGGAATTCACCCCGACCTCGGCCTTGATTTTTGCCGAGATCCTGCATGAGGCCGGCGTGCCCAAGGGAGTGTTCAACCTCGTCAACGGCATGGGCCCTGAAGTGGGCGCGGCCATGAGCGAGCATCCGGACATCGACATGATCTCGTTCACCGGCTCGACCCGCGCCGGCATCGATGTCGCCAAGCGTGCTGCACCCACGGTCAAGCGCGTCAGCCAGGAGCTCGGCGGCAAGTCGCCGAACATCATCCTCGACGGCGCCGACCTGCAGAAGGCGGTGACCGGCGGCGTCGCGCACATGTTCAACAATTCCGGACAGTCGTGCAACGCGCCCTCGCGGATGATCGTGCCGGCGGCGAAGATGAAGGAAGTCGCCGAGATCGCCAAGGCGCAGGCCGACAAGACCAAGGCCGGCGATCCCCGCGCCGAGGGCACCGTGATCGGTCCCGTGGTCAATCGCGGCCAGTGGGACAAGATCCAGGGCCTGATCCAGAAGGGCATCGAGGAAGGCGCCACCCTGGTCGCCGGCGGCCCCGGCCTGCCGGAAGGCGTCAACAAGGGCTTCTACGTCCGTCCGACGATCTTTGCCGACGTCACCGAGAACATGACCATCGCGCGCGAGGAAATCTTCGGGCCGGTGCTGGTGATCATCGGCGCCAAGGACGAGGCCGAAGCCGTCCGCATCGGTAACGATACGCCTTACGGTCTGGCTGGCTACGTGTCCGGCCCGACGGTCGAGGCGGCACGGAAGGTCGGGCGCCAGCTGCGGGCCGGCAACGTCAACCTGCAGGGCGTGCCCAACGACCGCACCGCGCCGTTCGGCGGCTACAAGCAGTCCGGCAACGGCCGCGAATGGGGCAAGTACGGTCTCGAGGAATATCTCGAAGTCAAGGCCATCGCCGGCTTCAACGCGGCGTAAGCGACACATCCAGGTTGCATGAGTTGCAGCGCCGGGACGGGAGTTATCCCGTTCCGGCGTTTTTTTGTGCGCAAGCGTCTGCCGGCTTCGCTGTAGTGTGGCCGCGCAGCGACGACCGCGTGTCACAATCGCCGACGCCGTTAACACCTCGTTTAGAATGTCGGACTCGGCATCGCCGCATATACGACTCCGTTAGAACATCGCAGCGCATGTTCCAGACGAGATGTTTGTCGATTGAGCTCGGATATGATTTGGACGGCCGGAAGACGGAAATGGGCGAAACTGCGCGGCCGCTTTGCCGCGATGCGCCACGTCATGTCATCGACGCCGGGTCTGATCGGATCGGACTACGCGACGAGGGAGCAGGCGTGGGAAATGCTGGAGGGGCTGTTCAGCCCTTTCGCGCATGGATTGACGGCCGCTGCCATCGCGATCATCGCCTGGTATAACTGGTATGCCGACGGTTCGTTGGCCTCCATGGCAGCTGTTGCTATCGCTTCAGCAACCTTCAGCCTTCGGTTTATTTTCAATCGCCGCATCTTGAGGCGCGGACCGGACGCGCTGGTCTCGCACTGGGTTCGCCTGTTCGTCGCATCGAGCTTCATCGCTGCCGTGGGCTGGGGCTCGAGCCTTTCAATCCTGATCTTCACCACCGGCCATCCCGCCGTCTTTGCCGTCTTCGCGTTGATCAGCGCGCCCGTTCAGGGCGCCAGCGCCCGCGCCTACGCCATGCCGGGCACGGTGATCGTTCATATCAGCATCGTGCTGGGCATGGTCGGGGTCGCCGCCACGGTCTTCGGGATCGCCGTCGCGATCCCGCTCGTCCTCCTTTATCTCTGGTACCAGATCGGTTTTATTTTCGAGCTGGTCGCTTTGCGGACGAAGATGCTCAAGGCCGATCACGATCGGCGCGCCCTGCTGAGCGAGGTGACGCGCTACAACGCAGATCTTGCCGTGGTCAATGCGCGGCTGCAGACGTTCGCGCTCACCGACGGTTTGACCGGTGTCGGCAACCGGCGCGATTTCGACGAAAAGCTCGGTCTCTGCGTGCGCGATCAACCGGCATGCGCGGCGCCGCTGGCTCTGCTGCTGATCGACGTCGATCATTTCAAGCGCTTCAATGACACTTACGGCCACCTGGCCGGCGACGAGTGCCTCAAACAGGTGGCGGCGACGATCCGGCGTGTCGGGCGCCCTGACGATTTCACGGCCCGCTACGGCGGCGAGGAATTTGCGCTCATCTTGCCCGAAACCACAAGGGAAGACGCGCTGCTGCTCGCCGAGCAGGTGCGACAGGCCGTCGATTCGATAGACTTCAGACCGCTGCCGGACATCGGCGCGCCGTTGACGGTCAGCATCGGCGTCGGTGTCGCGGCGGCGGGCGCGACTATTCAACCGCAGGACCTGGTCGAGGCCGCCGACAGTGCCCTGTATCTGGCGAAGCAGCGCGGCCGCAACTGCGTGATGGACGGCGCTGTGGAGCGACAGTCGATTCAGCTGCCGGCCTGATCGATCAGCCGCCCAACGCGCCCTGCGTGTTCACATACAGCGCGTAGATCGACTGGCTCGACGCCATGAACAGCCGGTTGCGCTTCAACCCGCCGAAGCACAGGTTGGCGCAGCGCTCCGGCAGCGCGATGCGGCCGATCGGCGTGCCGTCGGGTGCGAAGATCATCACGCCGTCGAGTTCGGCGCTGCCCATGCCCCAGCCGCACCACAGATTGCCGTCGATGTCGCAGCGCATGCCGTCGGGCGTGCCCGGTCCGGCGTCGATCAGCACGCGTTTGTTGCTCAGGGTCATGCCGTCGGCCGCGACGTCATAGGCCAGGATCTTGCGGTTCGGCACGCCGCGCGATTCCACGATGTAGAGGATGGTCTCGTCCGGGGAGAAGCACAGGCCGTTGGGGCCGAGCACGCCGGCGGCAACGATGGTCGCCTGGCCGGTCCCGCCGTCGATGCGGTAGACGTTGGCATCGATCTCGGACTCGGCCTTGTAGCCCTCGTAATTGCCGAACAGGCCGAAGGTCGGATCGGTGAACCAGATTGAGCCGTCGGATTTCACCACCACGTCGTTGGGCGAGTTCAGCTGCTTGCCCTCGAAGCTGTCCATCAGCACGGTGATGCTGCCGTCATATTCGGTGCGGACGACGCGGCGGCCGCCATGCTCGCAGGTGACCAGCCGGCCCTGGCGATCCCTTGTCTGGCCGTTGCCGAAATTCGACGGACGGCGGAAGTCGCTGACCGCGCCGGTCGCTTCTTCCCATTTGATAATGCGGTTGTTGGGAATGTCCGAGCACAGCAGATAGCGGCCGTCGCCGAACCACACCGGCCCTTCGGCCCAGCGCAGCCCGGTGGCGATGCGCTCGACCGCCGCCAGCTTGATCCAGTATTTCTCGAAGCGCGGGTCAAGCGCCTGGATGGCGGGGTCGGGATAATAGGTCGCCGGCTGCCAGCCGGGGCGCGTCGCCGATGCATCGGACATTTGTGGTCCTGTTGTTGTAATTTCCTCGGGCATCGTTGCTATCATTCGTCTGTGAATGCAGCAAGCGCACGTCGCCGAGCCCTCCGCCTGTCGTCACCCGCGAAAGCGGGTGACCCAGCACACACAGGCCGGAGTATACTGGGTCGCCCGGCCAGGCGCGCAAATGCGCGCCTGGCCGGGCGACGACAGAGGCGTGAGTGGCGCAACGCTCCATCTTGAACTTTCGCTGCCTTGCCCCATCCACGCTGCCACGCCATACTCGCCGCAAATTCGCAAGAACGAGGGATCGGAATGCCAAGAATATTGATGACCGGCGCATCGGGCGGCGTCGGCACACGGCTGCGAAGTCTGTTGCCGTCGATCTACCCGGATCTCGTGCTGAGCGATCTCGTGGCGCCGCCGGACCTCAAGCCTTCCGAAACATTCAAGCAGGCCGATCTCGCCGACTATGCCGCGGTGGAGGCGATCTGCGAGGGTGTCGACGGCATCCTGCATTTCGGCGGTTTTTCCGTGGAGGGGCCGTGGGACACCATCCTGCAGGCCAACATCATCGGAACCTACAATCTGTTCGAGGCCGCCAGGAAGCAGGGCGTCAAGCGCATCGTCTTCGCGTCGTCGAACCATGCGGTCGGGTTCTATCCGCGCCACAGCAAGATCGGCACCGACGTCACGGTGCGTCCGGACAGCCGCTACGGCGTCAGCAAGGCCTTTGGCGAGGCGCTCGGCGCGATGTATGCCGACAAGCATGGCCTCGGCGTCACCTGCATCCGCATCGGAAACTTCGGCGACAGGCCGCTCGACCAGCGCCGGCTGTCGATATTCCTCACGCCGGACGATCTGGTGCAGCTGTGCCGGATCGGCCTCGAACATCCCGACATCCATTTCGAGGTGCTGTACGGGGCGTCCTACAACGAGCGCGCCTGGTGGGACAATTCCCGCGCCTATGCGCTGGGCTATCGCCCGACGGGACGGTCGGAAGATTTCGTCGACCATGCGCTGGCCGAACAGGCCAAGTTGAAGCCCGATCCGGTCGGCGATTTCTACCAGGGCGGCGCATTCTGCAGCATCGAATTCGATGGCGATGCCGCTCGCGTCTGGAAGCCCGAAAAGTAGAAAAGTAGGGTGGGCAAAGGCGCCGTTGCGCCGTGCCCACCACCCCGCGGAATGGTGTGCACGCCTCGACGCGCTGCGCGCGCCGAAGCTTTGCCCACCCTACAGCCGGTGCATTGACATCCCTTCTGGCGGCTTCATAAGAAACGTTCAAAACACGAAGAGTGGGAACGCGACATGGCTGACGGATTGCGCAAGGGACTGACCAGCTACGGCGATGCCGGCTTCTCGCTGTTCCTGCGAAAGGCCTTCATCAAGGCGATGGGTTATTCCGACGATGCGCTGGATCGTCCCATCGTGGGCATCACCAACACCCACAGCGACTACAATCCCTGCCACGGCAATGCGCCCCAGATCATCGAGGCCGCCAAGCGCGGCGTGATGCTGGCCGGCGCGCTGCCGATGGTGTTCCCGACCATTTCCATCGGCGAGAGCTTTGCGCATCCGACATCCATGTATCTGCGCAACCTGATGGCCATGGACACCGAGGAGATGATCAAGGCGCAGCCGATGGATGCGGTGATCGTGGTCGGCGGCTGCGACAAGACGCTGCCGGCGCAGATCATGGCGGCGATCTCTGCCGACCTGCCGACGGTGGTGATTCCGGTGGGACCGATGGTGGTCGGCCATCACAAGGGCGAGGTGCTCGGCGCCTGCACCGACTGCCGGCGCATGTGGGGCAAGTTCCGCGCCGGTGAAATCGACCAGCAGGAGATCGACGCGGTGAACGCGCGGCTGGCGCCGTCGGTCGGCACCTGCATGGTGATGGGCACGGCTTCGACCATGGCCTGCATCACCGAAGCGATGGGCCTGTCGCTGCCCATGAGTGCGACCATACCCGCGCCGCATGCCGAACGTTTTCGCTCGGCGGAAGCCAGCGGCAAGGTTGCCGCCGAGATGGCGAAGGCCAAGGGACCGAAGCCCAGCGAAGTGCTGACCCCGGCCTCGTTCCGCAATGCGCAGGTGGTGCTGCAGGCTATCGGCGGCTCGACCAACGGGCTGATCCATCTCACCGCGATGGCCAATCGCTCGGTGCATCGCATCGATCTGGCGGCCTTCGATGAACTCAGCCGCGAGGTGCCGGTGCTGATCGACCTCAAGCCATCCGGCGATCACTACATGGAGCACTTTCATCACGCCGGCGGCGTGCCGAAGCTGATGGCGCAGCTCGGCGACCTCATCGACCTCGATGCGAAGACCATCTCCGGCGCGACGTTGCGCGACATCGTCGCCAATGCCGAGGACGTGCCGGGGCAGGAGGTGATCCGCTCGCGCAGCAATCCGATCAAGCCGGAAGGCGCCATGGCGGTGCTGCACGGCAATCTCGCGCCGCGCGGTGCCGTGATCAAGCATTCGGCGGCGTCGCCAAAACTGTTGCAGCACACCGGGCGCGCCGTGGTGTTCGAGTCGGTGGAAGACATGACGCTGCGCTGCGACAGCGCGGATCTCGATGTCACCGCCGACGACGTGCTGGTGCTGCGCAATGCCGGGCCGAAGGGCGCACCGGGCATGCCGGAGGCCGGCTATCTGCCGATTCCGATGAAGCTGGCGCGTGCCGGGGTGAAGGACATGGTGCGGATTTCCGATGCGCGCATGAGCGGCACCGCGTTCGGCACCATCGTGCTGCACATCACGCCGGAAAGCGCGGTGGGCGGGCCGCTGGCGCTGGTTCAAAATGGCGACATGATCCGCCTCGACGTCGCCGCGCGCAGCATCGACCTGTTGATCGACGAGGCGGAGTTTGCCAAGCGCGCGGCGGCGCTGCCAGCAGCCACCACGCCCGACTGGGCCAAGCGCGGCTACGCGCATCTGTTTCACCAGACGATCCTGCAGGCCGACGACGGCTGCGATTTCGACTTCATGACGGCGAAGGGGAAGAGAGAGCTAACCCATACTCACTTGTCGTCCCCGCGCATGCGGGGACCCAGTAAACGCAGGCTGCGCGGCTTCATCACAGACGACAACGTTTACTGGGTCACCCGGTCCTGGCGCGCAATTTCGCGCCGGCCGGGCGATGACAACGGTGTTTGGGGCAGGGAAGCAGCGCTTACACCGCCGCTTCGAACTCCTGCCTGACAGCTGCGATGTCCGGCAGCGTCGGCAGGCCGGCTTCGTTGCCGAGGCGCTGGATCTTGAAGGTGGAGGCGGCGCGCGCGAAGGCGAAGTGGTCGTGCCAGCTTTGGGCGGGATTGCTAAGATAGGAATACACATAGGCGCCGTGAAACACGTCGCCGGCGCCGTTGGTATCAAGCACGCGCGCGCGCGGGATCGCCAGCGCCGGCAGCGTATGGACCGCGCCGGTCTCGTCGTACCAGAGCAGGCCGCGTTCGCCCTGGGTGATGCCGCCGACACGGCAGCCGCGGGTCTTGAGATAATCGAGCATTTTCTCCGGCGTGAGGTCCATCTGCTCGCACAGCCGCTCGGCGACGATGGCGACGTCGATGAATTCCAGCAGCTCGTGGGTGTTGGTGCGCAGGCCGCCGCCGTCCAGCGAGGTCAGGATGCCGGCCTCGCGGCAGAGCTTTGCGTAGTGGATCGCGGCGTCCGGCTGGTGGCCGTCCACATGCAGCGCGCGGCACTTGCCGAGGTTGAGCAGCGGGAACGGATGGATGTGCTCGTCGTCGCGGCAGCGCACGATGGCGCGCTTGCCGTCCTTGGGCATGATGAACGACAGCGACGAACTCGCCACCTTTCGTGGATGAATCTCGATCGCGTATTTCGCCGCCATGTCCATGAACATGCGTCCGAGCCAGTCGTTGGCGACGGTCGCGATCAGGTCGGGAACGATGCCGAGCTTGGCGCAGCAGAACGCCGCCGTCACCGCATTGCCGCCGAACGACACCGCATAGTCGGAGGCGACATGCTTCTCGTCACCGGTCGGCATGTGATCGGTGATGAAGGTCACGTCGATATAGGTCTGTCCGATAAAGAGGGCCTGCATGAAGGTGTCCGTCGTTGCTGGTGGGTGGTGCGGTGCGGCGGCTTTGTGGCGTGGCGCATACATTAGCACCGCTTATCGCTTTGTATTCGCGGAAATTAATCGCATTGAATTGCGGTAATTGCTTGAGATCGCGGCAATGCGGGCCTACCAACTTGGGCTGCGACGATGCGTGGGCACCGGCCCATGGCCGTGCCGCCGGCACCATGGGAGGCAACGATGACGGTCTATTCCGGCCCGGTGTTCGATATGGCGGTCAACCAGTTCGGCGTCATTGCCGACCATCTGGCGATCCCCGCCGACGAGCGCGACCGCATCCTGATGCCGAAGCGCGCCATCACGGTGTCCTGTCCGATCCATCGCGACGACGGCACCATCGCGGTCTATGAGGGCTATCGCGTCCAGCATCACCTGACGCTGGGACCGACCAAGGGCGGCACCCGCTTTGCACCCAGCGTCGACCTCGGCGAGGTCGCGGCACTGGCGATCTGGATGAGCTGGAAGTGCGCGCTGGTCGGGCTGCCCTATGGCGGCGCCAAGGGCGGCATCGCGGTCGATCCCACGGCAATTTCCAGGCGCGAACTGGAGGCGCTGTCGCGCCGCTACATGATGGAGATGATTCCCTTCGTCGGTCCGCACACCGACGTGATGGCGCCGGACATGGGCACCAATGAACAGGTGATGGCGTGGTTTATGGATACGTATTCCATGTATCAGGGCCGCACCGTGACCGAGATCGTGACCGGGAAGCCGGTGGCCTCCGGCGGCACGCTGGGCCGGCGCGAGGCCACCGGCCGCGGCGTCGCCCATCTTGCCAAGCGGGTGCTCAAGGAACTGGCCATCGATCTCAATGGCGCCACCGCGGTGGTTCAGGGCTTTGGCAATGTCGGCTCCTACGCCGCGCTGGAACTGCATCGCTTCGGCCTCAAGGTCATTGCGGTCAGCGACCATACCGGCGCACTGCACTGCGCGGCCGGGCTCGATATTCCGGCGCTGATGCGCCACACCAACCAGCATGGCAGCATCAAGGGCTTTTCCAGCGAGATGCAATACGACCCCGCGGAGATCTTCACGCTGGCCTGCGACGTGCTGGTGCCCGCCGCGATGGAGCGGGCGATCGACGGGCCGATGGCGCAGAAGCTGCGATGCCGGGTGCTGGCGGAAGGCGCCAACGGCCCGACCACGCCGGATGCCGACCTGGTGCTGGAGCAACGTCAGGACGAGGTGTTCCTGATCCCCGACATCCTGTGCAATTCCGGCGGTGTGGTGGTCAGCTATTTCGAATGGGTGCAGGATCTGCAGCAACTGTTCTGGGAGGAGGAGGAAGTGATGCGGCGCGAATACCAGATCCTCGACCGCGCCTTCGACCAGATGCTGATGCGCGCCAAGGTCGACAAGGTCTCGCACCGCACCGCCGCGATGGCGATCGGCGTCGAGAAGGTCCGTGCTGCCAAGAACACGCGCGGCCTGTTTCCATGATGGGATACAAAAGATGATCACCGGGCTCGACCACGTCGTCATTCTGCTCAACGATATCAATGCAGGTGCTGCCGCCTATCAATTGCTGCTCGGGCGGGCGCCGTCGTGGCGCGCCCGGAGCGACGGCACCGAGACGGTGCTGTTCACCCTCGACAACATGACGCTGGAGCTGATGGCCCCGGAGGGCGACGGCGCCAATGCGGGGCGGGTCCGCACCGTACTGAAGATCTGGGGCGAGGGCCTCGCCAGCCTGTGCTTCCGCGTCGGCGATATCGCCAGGATGCATCGCCGGCTGGAGCGGGTGGCGCTGAAACCCGACGGGATCGCCGAGGTCGAGAGTCGCGATACGATCTCCGGCGGCACGCTGTCGTGGAAACGCACGCGCGCGGCGACCGATGCCACGCGGGGCGTGCGCATGTTCTTTCTCGAACTGGCGAAGGAACGCCCGCTGTCGAAGCCGCTCGCGCCGGCGCCGATCGCGGCGCTCGATCACATCGTGATCTCCACCGAGGATCCGGAACGCGCCGCGGCGCTGTATGGCGCGCGGCTCGGCCTCGACATGGCGCTGGATCGCTCGCGGCCGGACTGGGGGCATCTGATGTTCTTCCGCTGCGGCGACCTGGTCGTCGAGGTCGTCAAGCGGCCGGTGGCCGGCGCCGACGAGAGCCATGACAAGCTGTGGGGCCTGAGCTGGCGCGTCAACGATATCGACGCCGCGCGGGCGCGGCTGGTGGCGGCCGGCATCGACGTCTCCGAAGTGCGCCAGGGCCGCAAGCCCGGCACCCGCGTCCTCAGCGTCCGCGATGGCGCCTGCGGCGTCCACACGCTGCTGGTGGAGCGCACGGCGAAGGCGGACGGGTAGCGCAGGGCGAGGTCGTGCTAGGCTGCGACCAGAGGCTTGATCTTGCTGACGTCCACGTTCCTCTCGGCGTGCCAGGTATCATAGGCGCCTTGCATCCGGACCCAGATGCCGGCGCCGCCGCCAAATAGCTTGCCGACCCGAACCGCGACCTCCGGCGACAACGGCTTTTTTCGGTCAGGATGTCGTGCAGGTGTTGCCGGGAAATGCCGAGCAACCGCGCGACTTCCGACTTCGAGCACTTGACAGCAGGGATGACGTCTTCGCGCAAAATGGCGCCGGGATGGCTGGGGCAGCGGTCGGGATAGCGCTTGGCGATATGTTCGGTCATTCTCGTTTTCCCTTGCCTGGGCGATAGAGAGTCCTGGTCGCTCATCGGTCAATGATATTGCTCGAAATCGACACGAAGAGCGTCACCTCCCTCGAATTCGAAGGTGATGCACCATGGTCCATTGACGTGCACCGAATAGCGCTGCGGCTTGCCTCGAAGGGCGTGGAAATTAAAGCCCGGCATGGCAAGTTCGCCGGGCGTCATCGCCATGTCCAGGACGTCGAGGCGACGAAGGATGCGCTCATGCATCTTCTTGTCGATCTTTGCAGACGTCTTCCTGTTCCAAAGCTCCAGCAACCCGTTGTGAACAAAAGATCGGATCATTCGCGTCTCCGACGGACGTCACCGCCAAGGCTCACATGTAAGCAGATTGACGACGCTATGTCAACAAATGGCTTACAGACTCCAGCTCCGCAGCAGCTCCGATACGCCCTGCCACGTTAGCACCAGCGAGATCAGAAACAGCAGCACGTAGGCGATGCGGTAGAACAGGCCGGTGGGCAGGTGCTTGACCAGCCAGATGCCGGCAAAATTTCCGGCGATGGCGATCGGCAGCAGTGCGACCGAGGTCGCCAGGTTGACCGGGGTGAACTGCCCGAGCAGGAAATAGGGCACGATCTTCAGCGCGTTGACCACGGCGAAGAAGATCGTGGTGGTGCCGACCAGCACCAGCTTCGGCAGCCGCTGCGGCAGCACGTAGACCTGGAACGGCGGTCCGCCGGCCTGGGTCATGAAGGACGTGAAGCCGGTCACGCCGCCCCAGAACAGGCCGCCGGCCGTGCCCATCCGCCGCGGTTCGATCGACGCGCGCTTCAGCCAGACGTCGAACACGAAGATGAGGCCGATGGCGCCGACCGCGATGCGCACGGCGTTGTCGGAGACGCTGGAGGCGATCAGCCAGCCCAGCCCCATGCCGACCACGGCACCCGGCAGCATCACCTTCAGGTTCGAGGCATCCCAATGGCGGCGGTAGACATAGAGCGAGATCAGGTCCTGGGTGATCAGCAGGGGCAGGGTCAGCGCCGCCGCCTCGAGCGGCGGCAGGTACAGCGCCAGCATCGGCGTGGCGGCGGTACCGATCCCGGCGAAGCCGCCCTTGGAGAGACCGAGGATGATCACGGCGGGTATCGCGAGGGCATAAAAGAAGGGGTCGGCGATAATGGCGGGCACGGGCGGCTCCGGTCGGGGAGGCGCAGTCATACGCAGCCGGGCGGCAAAAGGCGACTCGCGTTTGCGCATACAGGCCAGAACATCCTTCGTTCTCAAAGTCCCCATCGCATGCTACATCCCCTGCATGATCGCGGCACGCGCGACGGGTAGAGTGAATTGGCCAAGGCAAAAACAGCAGGGAAGTGGCAGCGCGATCCGGAGGGTATGCGGATCCGCATTCTCGAAGCCGCGAAGAAGGAGTTCGCCGCCCACGGCCTCGCCGGCGCGCGGGTCGATCGCATCGCGGCCGATGCCGGCGCCAACAAGCGCATGCTGTATTATCACGTCGGCAACAAGGAGGATTTGTACCTCGCCGTGCTGGAAGGCGCCTATGAGCAGATTCGTGTCGAGGAGCGCAGCCTCGATCTCGAACATCTCGATCCCCCGACGCGATCGAACGGCTGATCAGCTTTACCTGGAACTATTTTCTGCGAAATCCGGAATTTCTGGCGCTGCTCAATACCGAAAACCTCGAGCGCGCCCGGCACCTGAAGCGCTCCGACAAGGTCAAGTCGATGCATTCGCCGTTCGTGGAGATGATCCGCACGGTGGTCCTGCGTGGCGTCGCAAGCGGCGACTTCAAGGTCGCCATGGATCCGGTGCAGCTCTACATCTCGATCGCCGCGCTGAGCTTCTTCTACCTGTCCAACAGCGCCACGCTGAGCGTGATCTTCGGCCGCGACCTGCTGGCCAAGCAGGCGAAAGACGAGCGGCTGGCCCACATGGTGGCGCTGATCCTGGCGGCGCTGACCGGAAAATCGGTGGCCGAATTCCTGCTGCCGAAACCGGCCACCCGCGCCCCGGCCCGCCAACCCGCCTGAAGCCCAATCGTTAGTCCGGGTCTGCATTCGACGGCTGTGCCGTCCGAATGCAGCCCCGGAATGACAGCGAGTGTCCGCGATTGACATTCGCCTTGCCGCGGGTAGTATTTACCCAACGAGTTAAATACGAGCGCCCTCCACGCGGCGCAGGGAGAGACGTGTGAGCCAGACCAAGGGCCCAGGGGCCGCAGCGCAACTGCTGAATGCCGCGTGGCTGCGCCCGTTTTTTCTGCTGATCATGATTGTCGTGGCCTGGGATCTGGCGATCCGCCTGTTCCACATTCCGGCCTATCAAGTTCCGGCACCCGGCGATGTCGTCAAGGTGCTGTGGACGGACTGGCCTGAGCTGCTCAGCCAGACTTGGCCGACCACCTATGCGACCATCGTCGGCTTTCTGCTGTCTGCGCTGTTCGGCATCCCCGTGGCCATGCTGATAGCCGGTTCCAGGACGGTGGAGAGCTACGTCTATCCGCTGCTGGTGTTCTCACAGTCGATTCCCAAGGTCGCGATCGCGCCGCTGTTCGTGGTGTGGTTCGGCTTCGGCATCGTGCCGAAAATCATCTCGGCCTTCCTGCTCGGATTCTTCCCGGTGGTGGTCTCTGCGGTGCAGGGCTTCAAGTCGGTCGACCCGGACATGGTCGATCTGGCGCGCGCCATGAAGGGCAGCCGCATCAGCGTATTCTGCGCCGTCAACCTGCCGCACGCGCTGCCGGCGATCTTCTCCGGCCTCAAAGTGTCGGTCACGCTCGCGGTGGTCGGCGCCGTGGTCGGCGAATTCGTCGGCTCCAATTCCGGCATCGGTTACGTGCTGCAACGTTCGATCGGCACCTTCGATCTGCCGACCATGTTTGCCGCGCTGGTGATTCTCGCGCTGCTCGGCGTGGTGCTGTTCTGGATCGTCGACCGCATCGAACGCTTCGCGATTCCCTGGCACGTCAGCCAGCGTGCCGAGGTTTTCATCGCCGCATAGTTCAGTGGTGCAAAATGCCAAACAAGCGGCCCAATCAAGGGCCGCATCACTTTCAGAGGGAGGCTAACATGCTGAAATGGATTACCACCTGTTCGACGGCGCTGATCTGGACCGCGATCGCCACCGTGACTCCGGCGGCCGCCGCCGACAAGGTCACATTGATGCTGAACTGGTACGTCTACGGCGAGCACGCGCCGTTCTATTACGGCAAGGCCAAGGGCATCTATGAGGCCGAGGGCATCGATCTCGATATCCAGGAGGGCCGCGGCTCTGCTGCCACCGTGCAGGCTGTCGCCGCCAAATCCGTCAACTTCGGCTATGTCGACGTGCCCACCATGATGCGCGCCGCGGTCAAGGGCGCCCCGGTGATCGCCACCGGCGTGCTGCTGCAGACCACCGCGATGTCGGTGATGGGCTTCGTCGACAAGAATATCAAGAAGCCCGACGACATCAAGGGCAAGACCGTGGCGATCACGCCGGCGGATTCGATGACCCAGATCTGGCCGCTGTTCCTGAAGAAGGCGGGGCTGAAGGAATCCGATTTCAAGACGGTCGCAGGCGACGGCCAGACCAAGCTCAACGCGGTCATCAACGGCCAGGCAGACCTGTTGCTCGGCTACGTCATGGACCAGTCCATGAAGATCAAGGACGCCACCGGCAAGGACGTCTACCCGATCAAGTTCGCCGACTACGGCATTCATCTGGTGTCGTCGGGAATCGTCACCAATACCGACTATGCCAAAGCCAATCCGGATCTCGTCAAGCGCTTCATGTCGGCCACCACCAAGGCCGTGGAAGCCGCATCAAAGGAGCCGAAGGCCGCCGCGCAGTCGATCCTTGATGCCAATCCGAAGGGTGGCAAGATCGACACCCTGACCCAGGGCTTCGAACTCACAATTCCGTTCTACTCGACTCCGGAAACCAAGGGTAAGCGGCCGTTCCAGGTCACCGATCAGAACATGAAGGATTCGATCGATCTCATGGTCGAATACGGCGGCCTCGAAGCCAAGGCCAAGGAAAATCCGAAGGCGTTCTACACCAACGACTACTTGCCGAAGTAATTGGTGAACGACGGGACTGATCTGATGACTGCAGCGACGATGAAGGCCAAGGGCTTGGATATGAGCGTGGATCCAGCGACCGCACATCTTCGCTTGGTGTCAGAACAGCCCGTCAACAAGGCGTCGGGGATCCATCTCTCCGGTGTCTCCAAGACCTACGGGACCGGCGACGGCAAGGTGCAGTCGCTGCGACCGCTGGACTTCCACATCAACGACGGCGAGTTCTTTGTCGTTGTCGGCCCCTCCGGCTGCGGCAAGTCTACCTTGCTGAAGATGATCTCGGGCCTGCTGGCGCCGACCACCGGGGAAATCCTGGTCGACGGCAACAAGGTCACCGAGCCGCATGGCGATGTCGGTATCGTGTTCCAGAACGCGCTGCTGCTGCCGTGGCGCAACATCCTGTCGAACGTGATGCTGCCGATCGACATGAAGAAGCTGCCGCGCGAGAAATTTCTGGAGCGGGCGAAGCAGCTTTTGAAGATGGTCGGCCTCGAAGGTTTCGAGAAGAAGCTGCCGTGGCAGCTGTCCGGCGGCATGCAGCAGCGCGCCTCGATCTGCCGTGCGCTGGTGCACGATCCCAAGATCATGATGATGGACGAGCCGTTTGGCGCGCTGGACGCGATGACGCGTGAGAAGATGAATGTTGAACTGTCGCGGATCCAGCGCCAGACCGGCAAGACGATCCTGCTGATCACCCATTCGATCCCGGAAGCAGTGTTTCTCGCTGACAAGGTGCTGGTGATGACCGAGCGGCCGGGCGGTATCGAGGCGATCTACGACGTGCCGCTCGGCCGCGACCGCAACCTCGACACGATGGCCAACCCGGTGTTCACCGAACTGGTGGCACGGGTGCGAAAGCATTTCTTTACCCAAAGCGCGCTGGACTAGGGCTGCTCGATATGACCGCTCCCCGCATCGCTTTGCGCGAGATCGCGCTGTATGAACGCCCGGTGGTGTTTGTGCGGCCGTTCCGCTTTGGCGCGGTGACGGTCAACGCTGCGCCGCAGGCCTTCGTGCGCGTCGAGCTGGAGGTCGAGGGCCGCGGCGTATTCGTCGGCGCCAGCGCCGAGATGATGGTGCCGAAATGGTTCGACAAGCGGGCTCATCTCGACATCGATGACACCATACAGGAGCTCAGGCAGTCGCTGAGCATCGCGCGCGATTTGTATCTGGCGCAGTCCGGCCTGATCACTGCCTTTGCGCTGCATGCCGGCGCCATCGCCGACCAGATGGCCGCCTGCGCCCGGGTCGACATCCCGCCGCTGGCCGCCGCGTTCGGGCCGGCGGAAATCGACAAGGCGGTCCTCGACGCGCTGCTGCGGGGCCTGAAGCTGGATTTCTTCACCGGCATGGCGGGGAATGTGGCCGGCCTCGACGCGCGATTGGCGCCGGGTGTCGGCCCTGACGACATCGCGACATTTCTGGCGGGCCGCAAGCGGCTGGCGCGGGTCGCGGTGCGACACACCGTCGGACTCGATGACCGCATCGAAGGCGAGGGCGGCGTCGCCGATGCCCGTGAAAATTCGGGTGCGCGCTATTTCAAGCTGAAGATGAATGGCGATCCGGAAGCCGATGCGGCGCGGCTAACGAAGATAGGCAACGCGCTGGCCACGCTGCCGTATGATTACAAGGTCTCGCTCGACGCCAACGAGCAGTATGCCGATCTCGACGCGCTTGGTGCGCTGGTCGATCGCCTCGAACACGACACCGCGCTGCGGCCGATCGCGTCAAAGCTGCTGTATATCGAGCAGCCGATGCCGCGCGACCTCACCAAGCAGGCGCCGCTCGGCCACCTGTCGTCGCACAATTTCATCGTCGACGAGGCCGACGATAGCTGGGACGCGTTCCCGATGGCGCGGGCGCTGGGCTATCGCGGCATCTCGTCGAAATCCTGCAAAGGCCTCTACAAGTCCATCGTCAACGCCACCCGCGCCGCGGCGTGGAGCGAGCAGGGTGTTCCCTATTTCGTCACTGGCGAGGACCTGACCTGCCAGGCCGGGCTCGGTGTGCAGCAGGATCTGGCGCTGGGCGCGCTGATCGGCGTGACGCACGCCGAGCGCAACGGCCATCACTATGTCGATGGCTTTGGCGAGGCGCCGGCGGCCGAGGCCGAAGCGTTTCTGAAGGCGCATCCCGATCTCTATCGCCGCGATGGCGAGGTCATCCGGCT
Source organism: Rhodopseudomonas sp. P2A-2r (assembly GCF_026015985.1). GTDB lineage: Bacteria > Pseudomonadota > Alphaproteobacteria > Rhizobiales > Xanthobacteraceae > Tardiphaga. The sequence goes on from NZ_CP110389.1 coordinate 2,528,930, forward strand.
CAACATTCACGACGGCGATCTCCTGACGGGATCGCTGACCTCTGCCGGATTCGCATCCGGCGCCCATCCGGAATGGTCGGCCCTTGCGCCGCTCCAGCGCCCCAGAACAAAAATCCTCCAGGAGCACTAACTATGGCTGTCCATCGCCTCGGCATCATCATGAACGGCGTCACTGGCCGCATGGGACTCAACCAGCATCTGGTGCGCTCGATCGTCGCGATCCGCGCGCAGGGCGGCGTGACCCTGAAGAACGGCGACCGCATGATGCCGGATCCGATCCTGGTCGGGCGCAATGCCGAGAAGATCGAAGGCCTCGCCAAAAAGTACGGCATCGAGCGCTGGACCACCGATCTCGACGAGGCGTTGCAGAACAAGGACGACACCATCTTCTTCGATGCCGCCACCACGCAGGCGCGGCCCGGCCTGCTCAACAAGGCGATCGCTGCCGGCAAGCACATCTATTGCGAGAAACCGATTGCGACCAACCTTGCCGCCGCACTCGACGTCATCAAGCAGGCCAATGCCAAGGGCCTCAAGCACGGCACCGTGCAGGACAAGCTGTTCCTGCCCGGCCTGAAGAAGCTGGCGATGCTGCGCGACAGCGGCTTCTTCGGCAAGATGCTGTCGGTGCGCGGCGAGTTCGGCTACTGGGTGTTCGAAGGCGACTGGCAGGAAGCGCAGCGGCCGTCCTGGAACTACCGTGCCGAAGACGGCGGCGGCATGATCCTCGACATGGTCTGCCACTGGCGCTACGTACTCGACAATCTGTTCGGCGAAGTCGAGAGCCTGACCTGCCTCGGCACCACCGACATTCCGGCGCGCTGGGACGAGCAGGGCAAGAAGTACACGGCCACCGCCGATGACTCCGCTTACGCCACCTTCAAGCTGAAGGGCGGCGTGATCGCCCACATGAACATGTCGTGGGCGACGCGCGTCTATCGCGACGATCTCGTCACCTTCCAGGTCGACGGCACCCATGGTTCGGCCGTCGCCGGCCTCAGCGAATGCATGATCCAGGCTCGCCAGGCGACTCCGCGGCCGGTGTGGAATCCCGACGAGAAGCGTACCCACGACTTTTACGCCGACTGGCAGAAGGTGCCGGACAACGCCGTCTACGACAACGGCTTCAAGGAGCAGTGGGAGATGTTCATCCGCCACGTCTGCGAGGACGCGCCGTACAAGTACACGCTGCTGGAAGGCGCCAAGGGCGTGCAGCTTGTCGAATGCGCGCTGGAAAGCTGGAAAGAGCGCCGCTGGATCGATGTCCCCACGCTCAAGGTCTGAGGTCGCATGATGAACAAGCCAGTCCAACCCATGTCGTCATTGTCGCTGAAGCTGCCGAAGGCCGATCGTTCGCTTGAAACCTATCGGCTGGCGGCGTCACGCAGTTTTCCCGCGAAGCTCACGGGCACGCTGAACCGCGTGGCGTTCTCGGCCGCCCATGTGGTGGCCGATCCGCTGGCCGAGGGCGATCCGTGGCTGACCGCGGCGATCGACTGGGACCGCACCATCGCGTTTCGCGAGCACATCTGGGACCTCGGCCTCGGCGTGGCCGAGGCGATGGACACCGCGCAGCGCGGCATGGGGCTGGACTGGCCGACCTCGCTGGAACTGATCAGGCGTTCGGTGGCGGCGGCCAGGCCGCGCGGCGGTCTGGTATTTTCCGGCGCCGGCACCGATCATCTCGCGGTGGAAGATGCTAGGTCGCTCGACGACGTGATCCACGCCTATGAGGAGCAGATCGCAGCGGTCGAGAAGGCCGGCGGCCGCATTATCCTGATGGCCTCGCGGGCGCTGGCCAAGCTCGGCAAGAGTGCCGAGGATTACGGTCGCGTCTATGACCGCGTGCTGTCGCAGGTCAGTCAGCCCGTGATCATCCATTGGCTCGGCGACATGTTCGATCCGGCACTGGCGAACTACTGGGGCACGTCCAGCCTCGACGCGGCCATGGACATCGCGGTGGACGTCATCAACCGCAACGCCGCCAAGGTCGATGGCGTCAAGGTGTCGCTGCTCGACGCGCAGCGCGAGATCGACATGCGCCGCCGGCTTGTGCCGGAAGTGAAAATGTATACCGGCGACGATTTCAACTATGCCGAACTGATCGCCGGCGACGACAAGGGTTTTTCCCACGCGCTTCTGGGCATCTTCGACGCCATCGCGCCGGCGGCATCCTATGCGCTGTCGCGGCTGGCGGCGGGGGATGAAAAAGGCTTTCGCGACGTACTCGGCCCGACCGTGCCGTTGTCGCGGCATATCTTCAAGGCGCCGACGCGCTTCTACAAGACTGGCATCGTGTTCATGGCCTATCTCAACGGCCACCAGGACCATTTCACCATGATCGGTGGGCAGGAGAGCACGCGCTCGACGCTGCATCTGGCCGAACTGTTCCGACTCGCCGACCAGGCCGGACTGTTGTCGAATCCGGAAAAGGCGACGCAGCGGATGAAGGCGATTTTGGCAACTCGCGGGATCGAAGCCTGATGCGCGATTTCTCTGGGGATCATCGCTGGCTGTCGCTGAACACCGCCACCGTCCGCAAGCAGGGCGACCTCGCCGAGATAGTCGATGCCTGCGCCAGGCATGGCATCCGTGCCATCGATCCGTGGCGCGACCAGGTTGCTTCCATCGGGCTCGATCGCGCCGCGAAGGTGATCCGGGACGCAGGCATCGAGTTGTCCGGCTACTGTCGCGGTGGCATGTTCGTCTCCGACGAGGCGCATCGCCAGCAGCAGCGCGATGACAACCGTCGCTGCGTCGACGAAGCCGTGGCATTGAAAGCGCCGTGCATCGTGCTGGTGGTGGGCGGCTTGCCGCAATATTCGCGGCCAGGAAGTAGCCCATCGAAAAATATCGCGAACGCGCGCGCCCAGGTCGAAGACGGCATTGCGGAGATGATGGACTACGCCAAGCAGGCCGGCATGCCGCTGGCCATCGAGCCGCTGCATCCGGCCTATGCCGGCGACCGCGCCTGCGTCAATACGACGGAGCAGGCGCTGGACATCTGCGACCGGCTCGACCCCAACCGCACGGGCATGCTCGGCGTCGCGCTCGACGTCTATCACATCTGGTGGGATCCGGAGCTGCCGCCGCAGATCGTTCGCGCGGGCAAGGACCGGTTGATGGCGTTCCACGTCTGCGACTGGCTGGTGCCGACCAAGGACATCCTCAACGACCGCGGCATGATGGGCGACGGGGTCATCGACATCAAGTCGGTGCGCGCGGCGGTCGAGGCGCAGGGCTTCGCCGGCTATTCGGAGATCGAGATCTTTTCCGAGAGCTGGTGGGGCAGGCCGATGGACGATGTGCTGGAGACATGTATCGCCAGACACAAGACGGTCGTTTAATATCGGAGCGCCTGCGTGATTCTACCTTGGTGCATCGCATCATTTCGTTGACTTTTGCTCAAGTGAGTGGTTACTCACAATATGAGCAGTTTACGGATGACCCATGACCTCCGGCGGGAGCTGATCCTGAGCGCGGCGAAGCGTTGCTTCGCGCGCAATGGATTCGCCGGCACCACGACCAAGAGCGTGGCGGCGGCGGCGAAGATTTCCGAAGGCCTGTTGTTCAAACATTTCCCGACCAAATCGGCGCTGTACGCCGAAATTCTCGCCGAGGAGTGCGATGCCGATCCGGAGCTGAACAAGCTGCTGGGGCTACCGCCGTCGACGGCCACGCTGGTGGTGCTGATTCGCGGCATGGTCGGGCATTTCCTGGAGATCTCCGAACACCCGGACCAGGAGGAAGCGCAGCGCATGCGGCTGATGATCATCAGCCACCTCGATGACGGCGAGTTCGCCCGCCTGCTGTTCAACAAGATCAACGAGTTGATCGGACCGGCCTTCACGGCAGCCTTCGAGCAGGCCGTTCTGGCCGACGACGCCGTGCGCGGCACCGGCGAGCCGATCAACCTGTTCTGGTTCGCGCACCACACGGTGATGATGGCGGCGCTGTCGCGACTGCCCGCGGTGCCGTGCCTGTCCTATGCCCATGCGGCCGATCTCGACCGGCAGCTGTGTGAATTTATCCTTCGCGGTATTGGTCTTAAAGAAACGGCAATTGCATCGCATCTGGACCGCGCGTTAGCGGCGGATCTGGTGCAGCCGGCAACGACAGAAAGCGCATGACATGACGATCACCACACAAGCCAGTGCGGCGCCGCGCGCCACCGTCGAGAAGCCGCGCCCGCGTCCGGTGCGCATGATCAAATGGTTCATCATCGTCGGCCTGCTGCTGGCACTGCTGGTCGGCGCGCTGGTTGGCTTCAATTCGTTCCGCGCCATGAAGATTGCGGAGTTCTTCGCCAACAACAAGCCGCCGCCGACCCTGGTCACCGCGGCCGAGGCAAAGTCCGAAGTGATTCCAAACCTGATCAACGCCGTCGGCGATCTCGCCGCCGTGCATCAGGTCAACGTCACCTCCGACGTCAACGGCCGCATCACCGACATCATGTTCAAGGCGGGCTCCACGGTGAAGGCCGGCACGCCGCTGGTGCAGCTGTTCGACGCCCCCGATCAGGGCGATCTCGCCAGCTTCAAGGCCCAGGCCAAGGTGGCGGAATTGAACCTCGATCGCGCCAAGCAGTTGGCCGCGCGCCAGTTCGGCCCGCAGGCGACGGTGGACACCGCGCAGGCTGCCTATGACCAGGCGCAGGCAGGCATTGCCAAGACCGAAGCGGTGATCTCGCAGAAGCTCGTGCGCGCGGCATTCGACGGCGTGCTCGGCACCCGCCGCGTCGAGGTCGGACAGTATCTCACCGCCGGCACCCAGATCGTGTCGTTGACGGATCTGTCCGCCGTGTTCGCTAACTTCACGGTCACCGAGAAGGATTCGGGAACGCTCAAGGTCGGCCAGGTCGTGCGCATCTCCGTCGATGCCTATCCCGGCCGCAAGTTCGAAGGGGCGCTGACGACCATCGAACCGCAGATCAGCGCCGACACCCGCAATATCCGCGTGCAGGCGACGATCCAGAACCCCGAGGGCATTCTGAAGCCCGGCATGTTCGCCACCACCACGGTGGTGCTGCCGGACAAGCCGGCCGTGATCACGGTGCCGGAAACCGCAGTGGACTACACGCTGTACGGCGACTCGGTCTACCTGATCACCGAGAAGAAGACCGACGACGGCAAGACCAGCCTCAATGCCGTGCGCACCTTTGTGAAGACCGGCGATCGCATCGATGGTCGCGCTGTCATCGTCCGCGGGCTGAACCCCGGCGACAAGGTGGTGCAGGTCGGCCAGCTCAAGCTGCAGTCCGGTGCCGCGGTGGCGATCTCGACCGACCCTGCGCCGCAGATTCCGGCGAAGGCGCCGCTGAACTGATACGGTCGAACGGATCGCGCCGTGCGCGATCCGTTTCCGGCGATTTGTTGAATCAATTCTCGCATCGATGCGCGGCCGTTGAGGCCGGCGTCGGATGCCGGTGACGGAGCGTCGCAATGGTTTTCACGGACATCTTCATCAAGCGCCCGGTGCTGGCGCTGGTGGTCAGCCTGCTGATCCTGCTGATCGGCTTCAAGGCCGCCACCAGCCTGCCGATCCGGCAATATCCCAAGCTGTCGAACACCGTGATCACCATCACCACGGTGTATCCCGGCGCGTCGCCGGACCTGATGCAGGGGTTCATCACCACGCCCATCGAGCAGGCCGTCGTTGCCGCCGAAGGCCTGGACTACATGACCTCGGCCTCGACCCAGGGCCAGAGCCTGATCTCGGTCTACGTCAAGCTGAACAACGATCCCAACGCCGCGCTCACCGAAGTGCTGTCGAAGGTCAACTCGGTCAAGTACCTGATCCCGAAAGAGGCCAACGATCCGGTGATCGTCAAGTCGACCGGCTCGACCACCGCGGTGATGTATCTCGGGTTTTCCAGCGAAGAGCTGTCAGGCTCGGCGATTTCCGATTACCTGACGCGCGCAGTGCAGCCGGTGCTGTCCACCGTCGACGGCGTCGCCTCGGCCGACATCCTCGGCGGCCAGACCTTCGCGATGCGGCTGTGGCTCGACCCGGTGCGCATGCAGGGTCGCGGCGTTTCGCCGGATGACGTCACCGCGGCGATCCGCGCCAACAACTTCCAGTCCGCGGCCGGTCAGACCAAGGGCTACTACATCATCTCCAACGTCACCGCGAATACCGATCTGCAGAATGTCGATCAGTTCAAGCGGATGACCATCAAGGCCAAGGACGGCGGCTTCGTGCGCATCGAGGATGTCGCCACCGTCGAGCTGGCGGCGCAAACCGCCGATGCCAGCGTGGCCTTCAACGGCGAGCGCGCGATCTTCATCGGCGTCCAGTCGACCCCGCAGGGCAATCCGCTCAACATCGTGGCGGGCGTGCGCAAGCTGTTCCCCGAGCTGGAGCGCAACCTGCCGCCGTCGCTGAAGATGAAGGTGGCCTACGATTCCACCAAGTTCATCACCTCTTCAATCAACGAGGTCGAACACACGCTGATCGAGGCGGTCGGCATCGTCATCGTGGTGATCTTCCTGTTCCTCGCCTCGTTCCGTTCGGTCATCATCCCGGTGGTCACCATCCCGCTGTCGCTGGTCGGCGTCTGCAGCCTGATGCTGGTGATGGGCTTCTCCATCAACATGCTGACCCTGCTGGCCATGGTGCTGGCGATCGGCCTGGTGGTCGACGACGCCATCGTGGTGGTGGAGAACATCCATCGTCATCTCGAGGAGGGCAAGTCGCCGGTGCAGGCCTCGCTGGAGGGTGCCCGCGAAATCGTCGGCCCGGTGATCTCCATGACCATCACGCTGGCGGCGGTCTACGCGCCGATCGGCTTCCTCGGCGGCCTCACCGGCGCGCTGTTCCGCGAGTTTGCCTTCACGCTGGCCGGCTCGGTGATCGTCTCCGGTGTGATCGCGCTGACGCTGTCGCCGATGATGTGTTCGGTGCTGCTGAAGCAGGAGGAGCCGGGCTGGTTCGCCAAGAAGGTCGATATGGTGTTCGGCGCCACCACGCGCTGGTACGGCCGTCAGCTCGACCGTTCGCTGGATTACCGTCCGATCACCGCGCTGTTCGCCGTCGTGATCCTCGGCCTCGTGGTGTTCATGTATCAGCATACGTCGAAGGAACTGGCGCCCGAGGAAGATCAGGGCATCCTGTTCGCTGTGACCAAGGCGCCGAAATACGCCAACATCGATTATGCCGACTTCTATAGCGACAAGATGGACAAGGTCTTCCAGACGTTCCCGGAAACCGATCTGCGCTTCATCATCAACGGCACCAACGGTCCCTCCAACGGCATTGCCGGCATGGCGCTGAAGCCGTGGGACGAGCGCACGCGCTCGACCACCAAGCTGAAGCCGCTGGTGCAGGCCGAGCTCAGCAAGATCGAGGGCGTCAATGCCTTCGCCTTCAACCTGCCGGCGCTGCCCGGCGGACCGGGCGGCCTGCCGATCCAGATGGTGATCAACTCCACCAATGGCTTCCAGTCGGTCTATGAGGAGATGAACAAGCTCAAGGACGCCGCGCGCAAGAGCGGTCTGTTCATCGTCGCTGATAGCGACCTCGACTACAACCAGCCGGTGGTCAAGGTGAAGGTCAACCGCAACAAGGCCAACGACCTCGGCGTCACTATGGCGAGCATCGGCAGCACGCTGTCGACGCTGCTCGGCGGCAACTACACCAACCGCTTCAACCTCGAGGGGCGCTCCTACCAGGTCATTCCGCAGGTGCCGCGCGCGTTGCGGATTTCGCAGGACTCGCTGGCAAATTACTATGTTGCGAGCACGTCCGGTCAGCAGATCCCGCTATCGACGCTGGTCACCGTGGAAACCGCCACCAACCCCAACGCCCTGTCGCACTACAACCAGCTGAATTCGGCGACCTTCCAGGCCGTTCCGATGCCAGGCGTCACCGTCGGTGCCGCGGTCGACTTCCTGGAGAGCGCGGCCAAGCAGTTGCCGTCCGGCTTCAACCACGACTACCTCGCGGATTCCAGGCAGTACGTGCAGGAAGGCAACCAGCTCGCTATCGCCTTCGGCTTTGCGCTGATCATCATCTTCCTGGTGCTGGCGGCGCAATTCGAGTCGCTGCGCGATCCGCTGGTGATCATGATCTCGGTGCCGATGGCGATCTCGGGCGCGCTGATCCCGCTATTCTTCGGTGTGGCGACGATCAACATCTACACCCAGGTCGGCCTGCTCACGCTGGTCGGACTGATCTCCAAGCACGGCATCCTGATGGTGGAGTTCGCCAACGAGCTGCAGCTGAAGGAAGGCCTCGACAAGCGCTCGGCCATCGAGATGTCGGCCCGCGTGCGTCTGCGCCCGATCCTGATGACCACGGCGGCCATGGTCACCGGCCTGCTGCCGCTGCTGACCGCAGCGGGTGCCGGTGCGGCCAGTCGGTTCTCGATCGGTCTTGTGGTGGTGTCCGGCATGATGATCGGCACGCTGTTCACGCTGTTCGTGCTGCCGGCGGTTTACGTCGCGATCGCCACCGATCATCGCGCCGGCAAGGAATCGCAGCGCGCGAAGGAGATCGAGGAGTTCGACATGCAGCATTCCTCGCCGGCGCTGCGGCCGACCTGAGCTTGCGAGAGCGGATTCTTTGAGGTTTGATGGCGGATCGAACATCGTTCGATCCGCCATTTCTTTGTGTGCTTTCGCAATCGACAGGAATCCCCATGACGCGCGACTTTCCGGCCGGAAACTACAGCTACATTCCCGCCGTGTTCCAGTACTCCAGCGGCGTCAAGGCGCATCCGGATTTCGAGATCGAGCGCGTCCGCTTCGACCAGCCGGTTCCACTGGCGGACGGCTTTTCGATGATCGCCGATTACATCGAAGCGGCCGATCGTCCGCTGACGTCATTCTGCGCCTGCGAGTTGCGATCGCCGGCGGCTGTCGACGAAGCCGGCTTTCGCGCTTTCAACGAGCGCTACGTTACGACGCTCGCTGACTGGGGCATCTTCGATGGCGTCGGCACCAACAATCCGGTGGCGCGCAGCAACGTCTGCCCCGAGATCGATCCGCCGTTGGAGCCGTCCTTCTACGCCTTCTGCTTCACGCGGCCGATGCTCGGCGCGCGGCCGAGCTTCGTGATCGCCGGCGGCGCGGAGTCGCGCGGCGGCCCCGGCAGCTATCCGGAACGAATCGTGCGCTATCGCGATCTCAGTCCGGCCGCCTGGCAGGACAAGGTCCGTTTTACGGTCGGCGAGATGGAAAGCCGTCTCGGCGCCTTCGGCCACGGCTGGAAGGATACCACCGCGACGCAGGTCTACACCGTGCACGATTTCCATGCCGTGGCTGCCGACGAACTGGTGCGTCACGGTGCGGCCCGCTCCGGCCTGACCTGGCACTATGCCCGGCCGCCGGTTGTTGACCTGGAATTCGAGATGGACACACGGCGGGTGTCGCGGGAATTCGTGATCTAACGGCAAGGCCTCGTGCCCCGGACGCGGTGCACTGCGCCGCGCTTGCGGCGTGGTGCTTCGCAGATCCGGCAACTGTAATTTTCGTGATCAAGCGTGAAAGGGCGCTTGATCACGAAGCACCGCCTTGAGGGTGACGAGCAGCTTGCGAGCGACGGCGATCAGGGCGATTTTGGCGGGTTTGCCCGCGTCTCTCAGGGCACGATAGGCTGCTGCGAACCGGGATTTGGTTCGAGTGACGGAGACGGCCGCCATGTAGAGGGCTTCGCGGACCCGGCGCCTGCCGCCGTGGATCTTGCGGGCACCGCGGAACTTGCCGCTATCGACATTGAAGGGCGCCAGTCCAGCCAAAGCGGCGATGGCCTTTGGCGAGCGGGAGCCGAGTTCCGGCATCAGTGCCAACAGCGTGGCGGCGCAAACCGGGCCGATGCCCGGCACCGAGCGCATCAGGCGTTGTGCGGCGTGCAGGCCCTGCTGCCCGGCAATCAGGGTGGCGATCCGCCGATCGATGCGCTGGATAGCCTGATCGAGCCAGGCGATATGCTGCATCAGCTCGTCCAGCAGGTCGGCGCCGGTTGCGGCAAGGCGGGTGCGCTCCTGCTTGCGGCAGGCGACGAGCTGATCGCGGCGCTTGTGCAGGTCGGCAAGCTGCTCCCGCGCCGGGTCGGTGGTGCCGTCGGCGCCGGGCCGCAGGCATTGGGCCATCGCCGCCAGCATCCGCGCGTCGATTGCGTCGGTCTTGGCGAGCAAGCCGATGGAGCGGGCGAAATCCCGGGCGCGGGCGGGGTTGACCCGCGCGAAAGCGATGCCGGCCGCGCTCAAGGCCCGGCGCAGCGCCTTGTCGTAGTGGCCGGTGGCCTCGAACAGCACGAATACATCGCTGCCGGCCCACCCCGCGATCAAGGCGTTGACCGCCTCGGGGAGGTTGTCGATGCGGCGCACCGTGCCGATGTTGCTGTCGAAGACGTCAAGAAAGTCCTTGGAGATATCGATTCCAACGAAGCCAGGATGTATGATCATGATGCCTGTCCCTGTGCTGCGAGGTCCGCGGCGAACGGCCTCGATCAACTGTTCAGGTGTGGGTAATGTAGCGCGGGCGGGTGCCAAGCCGGATCACGGTCTTCATGACCAGGGGCCCAACGGCATCCCGCCCGCACCCATCATGACAGATCCCGACTACACAGGGGCCCATGCTCAGTTGTGCGTCGATTGGGTCCCGGATCTGCGGAGCAGCGCAAGAGCGCTGCACCGCGTCCGGGAAACGAGGCTAGGGCGCTGAAACCCCATTCACCGCGTGACACGCCACGCCATCGATCAATTCCGGCACCACGGCGCGGCACAGGTCGAACACGTCCGGGCAGCGCGGATGGAACGGGCAGCCGGACGGCGGGTCGATCGGGTTGGGGATCTCACCCTTCACGGCGATGCGGGCGCGGCCGGACATCGCCAGATCCGGCACCGCACCGAGCAGCATGCGGGTGTAGGGCATACGCGGATGGCTGAACAATTCGCGGCCTTCGGCAATCTCGACAATGCGGCCGAGATACATCACGCCGATCCGGCTTGCCATGTGCCGGACCACCGCGAGATTGTGGCTGATGAACAGGTAGGTCAGGCCGAACTTGTCCTGCAGGTCGCGCATCAGGTTGAGGATCTGCGCCTGCACGGAGACGTCGAGCGCCGAGGTCGGCTCGTCGCACACGAGAAACTCGGCTTCCGAGGCCAGCGCGCGGGCGATAGCCACGCGCTGGCGCTGGCCGCCGGAGAATTCGTGCGGAAACTTCTGCGCATCGTCGGGATGGAGCCCCACCAGCGCCAGCAACTCGCCGACGCGGCCGTTGATGTCGCGCTCGCCCTGGATCAGGTCGAAGGCGCGGATCGGCTCGGCAACGATGGTGCCGACGCGCATGCGCGGATTGAGCGACGCATAGGGATCCTGAAAGATCATCTGGATGCGCTTGCGCAGCTTCTGCCGCGCTTGCGCCTGTCGGGGATCGCTCATGGAGACGCCGTCGATGATGACCTCGCCGGAGGAGGGCGGCAGCAGCCCCACCACCATGCGCGCCACCGTGGTCTTGCCCGAGCCGGATTCGCCGACCAGCGCAAAGGTCTCGCCTTTGGCGATATCGAACGATACGCCGTCCACCGCGCGCAAGAATTCCATCGGGCTGCGCTCGATCACCCGGTTCAGCCAGGGCCTTGAGACGTCGAAGGTCCGACGGAGGTTACTCACCTCTACGAGTTTCGTCATGCCGCGGACTCCGTCGCCGCGTCGCGGTCATAGAGATGGCAGGCGACGCTCTGGGCGCCGACGGGGATCGGCTCCGGCCGCTCGATCCGGCAGCGATCGAAGGCAAAGGCGCAGCGCGGGTTGAAGGCGCAGCCCGGCGGAATGTTCGACAGCCGCGGCATCGAGCCCGGAATTTGCACGAGGCGCTTGCTGGCGTCGCCGGCGAGCGTCGGGATCGCGCCCATCAGGCCCTTGGCATAGGGATGCAGCGGATTCTGTACCACGTCGCGCACCGGGCCGATCTCAGCGATGCGGCCGGAATACATCACCGCGACGCGGTCCGAGGTCTCGGCGATCACGCCCATGTCGTGGGTTACCAGCATCACCGCGGTGCCGTGGTCGCGGCCGAGCCGCTTGATCAGCGCGATGATCTGCGCCTGTACGGAGACGTCGAGCGCGGTGGTCGGCTCGTCCGCGATGATCAGTTCGGGCTCGGCAGCGATCGCCAGCGCGATCACCACCCGCTGGCGCATGCCGCCGGAGAACTCGTGTGGATAGGCATCGATGCGTTTTTCCGGCGCGGGGATGCCGACCTCGGCGAGCAGGTCGATGGCGCGTTTTCGCGCGGCGGTTTCGTTGAGGTTGAGATGGGTCCGGATGGTTTCGACCAGCTGGTCGCCGATCCGGTACAGCGGGTTCAGGCTGGTCAGCGGATCCTGGAAGATCATGCCGATGCGCCTGCCGCGGATTCTCCGCATGTCCTCCGGCGGCAGATTGTCGATGCGCAGGCCGGAGAGCCAGATCTCGCCGCCGGCAATGCGGCCGGGCGGGTCGATCAGGCCGATGGCGGCGAGGCCGGTGACGGATTTGCCGGCGCCGGATTCGCCGACCACGCCCAGCACCTCGCCCTTGGCGATGTCGAAAGAGACGCCGTCGATGGCGCGCAGCGCGCCGCGCCGATTGACGAACTCGACCCGGAGATCGCGGACGGAGAGGACGGGTTCGATCATGCGCGGCTTTGCCTGAAAGGGGTGTGACGTCATCGCAGTTTCGGATTCAGCGCGTCGCGCAGCCAGTCGCCGAGCAGGTTGATGGACAGGATCAGCGACGCCAGCGCCAGGCCCGGAAAGATCACCACCCACCACTCGCCGGAGAACAGATAGTTGTTGCCGATGCGTATCAGCGTGCCCAGCGACGGCATGGTGTCGGGCATGCCGGAGCCGAGGAACGACAGCGTCGCTTCGGTGATGATGGCCAGCGCCAGGTTGATGGTGGCGATCACCAGGATCGGCCCCATGGTATTGGGCAGCACGTGGCGGATCATGATCACCCGCGCCGGCAGCCCGATCAGCTGCGCCGCGGCGACATAGTCCCGGTTCTTCTCCACCATCACCGAGCCCCTGACGGTGCGGGCATATTGCACCCAGAAGCTCAAGCCGATGGCGACCACCAGCACCATGAGGGTGGTGGTGGCATCGAGCTGGTTGCCGAGCGCCGATTTGACGACGCCGTCGATCAGCAGCGCGATCAGGATGGCGGGAAAGGTCAGCTGCACGTCGGCGATGCGCATGATCAGGGTGTCGATCCAGCCGCCGAAATAGCCGGCGATCAGGCCGAGCGAGATGCCGAGCACAGCTGCGAAGGCCACGCCGAGCACGCCGACGGTGAGCGACACCCGCAGGCCGTAGAGGATGGCGGAGAGCACGTCGCGGCCCTGTTCGTCGGTGCCGAGCAGGAACGGACTCTGGCCATCCGCGGTCCACAGCGGCGCGATGCGCGAATTGATCAGTTCGAGCTGCGCCGGATCGAAGGGGTTTTGCACGGCCAGCCAGGTGGCGAAGATCGCCAGCAGGAAGAACACCAAGGTGACGAAGGCCGCCACCATGGTCATCTTCGAACGGCGGAACAAATAGAAGATGTCGCTATCGATGGCGCGCGCGAACAGGGAGCGATGGCGCGGGGCGGGAATGTCGGTCATGTTCGTGCGCTCATGCCGGCCGGCCCACGGTGGCGCGCAGGCGCGGATCGACGATGGTGTAGAGGATGTCGACGATCAGGTTGATGGTGACGAAGATCAACGACACCACCAGCAGGTAGGCGGCCATGATCGGAATGTCGACGTTCTGCACCGCCTGCACGAACAACAGCCCCATGCCGGGCCACTGGAACACGGTCTCGGTGATGATCGCAAAGGCGATCACCGAGCCGAACTGCAGGCCGGCGACGGTGATGACCGGCACCAGCGTGTTCTTCAGCGCGTGGCCGAAATGGATCGCCCGCGTGGTCAGGCCGCGGGCCCGGGCGAAGCGGATGTAGTCGGTGCGCAGCACTTCGAGCATTTCGGCGCGCACCAGCCGCATGATCAGCGTCATCTGGAACAGGCCGAGGGTGATCGACGGCATGATCAGCGCCTTGAGGCCGGACGCCGTGAGCAGGCCGGTGGTCCACCAGCCGAAATGCACGACGTCGCCGCGCCCGAACGATGGCAGCCAGCCCAGCACCACCGAGAACAGGTAGATCAGCAGGATGCCGATCAGGAAGGTCGGCAGCGAGATGCCGATCAGCGACACCGCCTGGAACAGCTTCGCGAGCAGCGAGTCGCGGCGCAGCGCGCAATACACCCCCATCAGGATGCCGGACAGCATCGCCAGGATGGTGGCGCAGGTGGCGAGTTCAAGCGTCGCCGGCATGCGCTCCTTCAGCAGGGCCGAGACCGGCTGGCGAAACTGGTAGGAGACGCCGAACTTGAACTGCGCCGCATCAATAAAATAGCGCGCGAACTGCACGGGAACGGGATCGTCGAGCCCGAGCGATTTGCGGATCTGCATACGCTGCTCATACGAGGTATCGATCGACACGATCTGGTTCACCGGGTCGCCGGCGAAGCGGAACATGGCAAACGAGATGATACCCACGGCGATCATCACGCCGACAGATTGCAAAGCGCGGCGCAGAATGAAAGCGAGCATGGAGTCCTTTCGCTTTCTCAAAAGGTGAATGCGGCGAGGCGCATGAACAACGAAACGGGGCCCTCATGGTAAGGAGCCCGCCGCTGGGCGGGCGTCTCGAACCATGAGTTGTTGTGCTCATCCTTCGAGACGCCGCCAAGAGGCGGCCCCTCAGGATGAGGCCCTAATCCTGCTTGGTGGCCCAGTACAGCAGCACCTGGTTGTCGGCGCGCTGGGTGAGCTTGACCTTCTTCGACACGCCCCAGGCCAGCGCCTGTTGGTGCAGCGGGATGTAGCCGAAGTCCTTGGCGCCGATCTCATAGGCGGCCTTGATCAGCAGGTCGCGCTTGGACGGATCGGTTTCCTGCAGCACCTTGTCGGTGAGGGCGTCGAAGTCCTTGTTGCAGTAGCCGCCGACATTGGTGTCGCCGCGCGAGCTGGCGGGATTGTCGCGACAGCCCATGATCTCGTACAGCACGTTGTGGGAGTCGAGCGTGCTGGGCGTCCAACCCAGCATGTAGAACGAGGAGTTGAAGCCGCCGGACTTCAGGATCTTGGCGAAATACAGCGCCTTCGGCTGCGCCAGCAGGTTCACCTTGATGCCGATCCGCGCCAGCATGCCGACCACGGCCTGACAGATCGCGGCGTCGTTGACGTAGCGGTCATTGGGACAATCCATGCCGACTTCGAACCCGTCGGGATAGCCCGCCGCGACGAGCAGTTTCTTGGCACCGTCTGCATCATATTTCGGCCGGGTGAACTCGCCCGACAGCTTGAACAATTGTGGCGCAATCATCAGGGCCGACGGCGTCGACAGGCCGCGCATGACGCGGGTCTTGATCAGCTCGATGTCGATGGCCTTGTAGAAGGCCTCGCGGACGCGGATGTCCTTGAACGGGTTCTTGCCCTTGACGTTGGAGAATCCCAGTTCGTCGCGGACCTGGTCCATGCCGAGGAAGATGGTGCGCAGTTCGGGACCGGTCATCACCACGGCGTTGGGGCTGGCCTGGACCCGCGCGATATCCTGGATTGGCACCGGCTCCATCATGTCGATCTCGCCCGACAGCAAGGCTGCGACGCGGGTGGCGTCGGATGCGATCGGCGTGAAGATGATTTCCTTGAGATTGTGCTCGGGGTTGCGCCACCAGTTCGGGTTGGCCTTGAACACGGTCTTGACGCCGGGCTGATGGCTTTCGATGGTGAACGGCCCGGTGCCATTGGCGTGCAGCGACGCAAAGCTCGGTGTGGTGGCTGCGGCTGGGGTCGGCTCGACGGCGCCGTTTTCCTCGCACCACTTCTTGTCCATGATGTACCAGGTATCCCACAGCGACGTCAGGATCGGATTGGGCGCGGTCAGGATGAAGTCGACGGTGTAGTCGTCGATCTTGACCACCTTGGCATCGCTGGGGACGCGGGTCGCAAAGTTCGAGCCCTTGGCACGGACGCGGTCGGCGGAGAACACCACGTCGTCGGCGGTGAAGGGGTCACCGTTGTGGAATTTGACGCCCTTGCGCAGGTGGATGCGCCAGCGGGTCGGTTCCGGCGTTTCCCAGCTTTCGGCGAGGCCGGGAATGATCGTCAGGTCCTTGTCGCGCGCGGTCAAGCCTTCATAGATATGGCCGTGATGGGCGATGGTGGTGGATTCGTTCAGCGTATAGGGATCGAGCGATTTCAGATCGCCCTGGTTGGCATAGCGTAGCGTCTGCGCCTGGGCCGAACACGTCGCGAAGATGGCGATCGATGCGGCCAGACAAATCTTACGGATCAACATGCGTCGCGTCTCCCCCGGCGGTTGCTGCCAGCACCGCGTTACCCTGCAACCCACGTGCCATGTTGGCAGAGTTTCTATCCGGCGCAAGCGGCATCTGGCAGACCCGGCCAGCGGACGGCCGCTGGCGGACATGATCACCGGGGTGGCGCCGCTCGACGATCCCAAGGCCTCCGGCGTCGAACGCTTCGGTTGCTCGCGCGCTGCACTGCATCAGCCGGACCGCTTGCATTGTGACGGACCGCGGCGATACTGGCGCTGCGTCGTCGTGCACGTCGGCATGACGACCGGATTCAGGAGCCTTTGATGAAAGTTACCGTTGTCGTGGATTGCACCCCGGAAGAGGCGCGTGCGTTCTTTGGCCTTCCCGACGTGCAGCCGATGCAGGCCGCGATGATGGACCAGATGCAGGGAAAGATGATGGCCAACATCGACAAGTTCTCCCCGGAATCCATCATGCAGAGCTGGTTCACCTTCGATCCCAAGATGGGTGAGCGCTTTACGGAAATGTTCTCCAACATGGCCTCGCTCGCCACCGGCCGGACGCCGGAGAAGAAGTAACTTGTGGGGTGGGCAAAGCCTCGGCGGCGCAAGCGCGGCGAGGCGTGCCCGCCACAGCGGTTCAATGATCGCGCGACGATGGTGGGCGCGGCGCAACGCGCCTTTGCCCACCCTACGGCATCTCATTTTTGCCATTGCATATCCGCTACCGGAACAGGCACAATCCCCGTCAGAGCGCCGCAAAGGCGCCGGCATGGTTACGGGGAGGGACATCATGGCGGACGCCGGCAAGAAGCTGTCCTCGATGGACGCGTCGTTTCTTTATCTCGAGACGCCGGAGATGCCGATGCACGTCGGCAGCATGGCGATCTTCCGGCTGCCCGAGGGCCACGCCGGCAGCTTCTTTGAAGAATTCAAGGCGATGATCGCGTCGCGCCTGCACCTCGCGCCGATCCTCAAGGCGCGGCTGGAAAAGACCCCGCTGGACATCGATCATCCTTCCTGGGTCGAGGACGACCAGTTCGATATCGACCGCCATATCTTCCGCGGCACCCTGCCGGCGCCGCATGACCGCGCCACGCTGGAGCGCATCGTCGGCTGGATGCATGCCAAGCTGCTCAACCGCGCGCGACCGCTATGGGAGTTCTACGTCTTCGAGGGCATGAAGGACAACGAGGTCGGGCTGTATTCCAAGATGCACCACGCCTGCATCGACGGCGGCGCCGGCGCGGCGCTGACCAACATGATCTATGACGTGACGCCGGTGCCGCGCGAGGTGGAGAAGCCCGCGGCCCGCGCCAAGGCCGGGCCGGAGCCGCGCGATATCGCCGCCGGCCTGATCGATTCCTACCGGCAGCTATGGCTGAATCCGTTCGATAGCGCCGCTGCCAAGGGCATCGAACTGCCGCGCAGCGGCAAGAGCGACCTCGGCTCGATCCTGTTCGACAACGCCATGTTCCAGATCGAGAGCGCGGTGAAGTTTGCCGGCGCCCTTCCTACCATGCTGAAGAGCGTGGCCGATGTCGTCGGTAAGGTGGCCGATCCCAAGTCGCGCGACAGCCTCACCAGCATGGTGTCGCCGTCCACCGTGCTCAACAAGGCGATCTCGTCGGAGCGCAGCTTTGCCGGGGTCTCGGTGTCGCTGTCGGCGGCCAAGGCGCTGGCCAAGCAGGCCGGCGGCAAGCTCAACGATGTGGTGCTGGCGCTGTCATCGGGCGTGGTCCGGCGCTATCTCAAGGAGCGCGGGGAGTTGCCGGCGAAATCCATGACCGCTGCGGTGCCGATCTCGCTGCGCGAGGAGGGCAATACCGAAGCCAACAACCAGGTGTTCGGCATGATCTGCGCCATCGCCAGCGATATCGCCGATCCCAAGGCGCGGCTGGAAGCGATCATCGCGCAATCGACCAAGTCGAAGGAAATGTCGCACCCGCTGCGGGCGCTGATGCCGCAGGTGTCGAACGTCTCGATGCTCGGCGCGCCGATCGTGGTGCAGATCCTGGCGCTGCTCTACAGCCGCTCCAGCCTGTCCGACGTGCTGCCGCCCGCGGCCAACATCACGGTGTCCAACGTGCCCGGCCCGCGGCAGACGCTGTATGCGGCCGGCGCCGAGCTGCTGCACATCTTCCCGGTGTCGATCGCCACCCATGGCCTGGCGCTGAACATCACCGTGCAGAGCTATCGCGACCAGCTCGATTTCGGTTTCATCGCCGGGGCCAATATCATCCCCCATGTCCAGGTGTTGGCCGACATGCTGCCGCAGGAGTTCGCCGAGCTGCAGGCGGCGTTCGCGCCGCCCGGCAATCTGCAAAGCGCTGCCAGTTGAGCTCAGGAGCAACCATGACCGAGATGCCGCCGTTGCAGTTCGCCGAGGTCAACGGCATCCGCATGGGCTTCTACGAGGCGGGTCCGAAGACCGATACGCCGCCGATGGTCCTGTGCCACGGCTGGCCGGAGCTGGCATTCTCGTGGCGGCACCAGATCAAGGCGCTCTCCGAAGCCGGCATCCGCGTCATCGCGCCGGACCAGCGCGGCTATGGCGCCACCGATCGGCCTGAGAAAGTTGAGGATTATGACCTCGAGCATCTCACTGGCGATCTGGTCGGGTTGCTCGATCACCTGAAGATCGACAAGGCAATTTTTGTCGGCCATGACTGGGGCGGCTTCGTCATCTGGCAGATGCCGCTGCGCCATATCGACCGCGTCGCCGGCGTGGTCGGCATCAACACGCCGCACACGCCGCGGGCGCCGGTCGATCCGCTGCAGATTTATCGCAAGCGCTTCGGCGACCAGATGTACATCGTTCAGTTCCAGGATCCCGCCCGCGAGCCCGACCGCATCTTCGGCAGCCGCGTCGAGCAGACGTTCGACGCCTTCATGCGCAAGCCGATGCCGCGCAAGGAAATGGCCATGGCGGAAGGCCCATCGGCCGGGATCGGCGCTTCGCCCAAGACCAATCTGGCGTTTCCGCAAATGATCGCGGCGTATGACGCCGCAAAGGACCCGCGCCCGCAAATCCTGTCGCCGGAGGAGAAGAAGGTGTTCGTCGACACCTTCACCCGGACCGGCTTCACCGGCGGCATCAACTGGTATCGCAACATGACCCGCAACTGGGAGCGCTGCGAAGGCCTGGACCACACCGTGCGCGTCCCCGCGCTGATGATCATGGCCGAGAACGATGCGGTGCTGCCGCCGTCGGCCGCCGACGGCATGGAGAAGATCGTGCCGGATCTGGAGAAATACCTGGTGAAGGATAGCGGCCACTGGACCCAGCAGGAACAGCCGGACGAGGTGAGCGCCAAGCTGATCGAATGGCGAAGGAAGAGGTTCGGGTGACCCGTAGGATGGGTAGAGCGTAGCGAAACCCATCAATTCAATTCTCGCAATGATGGGTTTCGCGAAGGCGCTCTACCCATCCTACGAAACAGGAAGTGTTGTGAGATGCCCTCCACCAACAAGCTTGCTCCGATCCCGCATCCGCCGAAGAAGCCGGTGGTCGGCAACATGCTGTCGCTGGATTCAGCGGCGCCGGTGCAGCATCTGGCACGGCTGACCAAGGAGCTTGGGCCGATCTTCTGGCTCGACATGATGGGCGCGCCCATTGTCATCGTCTCCGGTCACGATCTGGTCGAAGAGCTGAGCGACGAGAAGCGCTTCGACAAGGCGGTGCGCGGCGCGCTCCGCAGGGTGCGCGCGGTCGGTGGCGACGGGCTATTCACCGCCGATACCAAAGAGCCGAACTGGAGCAAGGCGCACAACATCCTGCTGACGCCGTTCGGCAACCGCGCCATGCAGTCCTATCACCCCAGCATGGTGGATATCGCCGAGCAGCTGGTCAAGAAATGGGAGCGGCTCAACGCCGACGAGGAGATCGACGTGGTCCACGACATGACCGCGCTGACACTCGACACCATCGGCCTGTGCGGCTTCGACTATCGCTTCAACTCGTTCTATCGCCGCGACTACCATCCGTTCGTGGAGTCGCTGGTGCGCTCGCTCGAGACCATCATGATGACCCGCGGCCTGCCGCTGGAGGGACTGTGGCTGAAGAAGCGCCGCGCCACGCTGGCGCTGGACGTCGCCTTCATGAATTCCATGGTCGACGAGATCATCGCCGAACGTCGCAAGAATGCCGAGGCTGCCGAGGGCAAGAAGGACATGCTCGGCGCCATGATGACCGGCGTCGATCGCACCACCGGCGAGCAGCTCGACGACGTCAACATCCGCTACCAGATCAACACGTTTTTGATCGCCGGCCACGAGACCACCTCTGGTCTGCTGTCCTGCGCCATTTACGCGCTGCTGAAGAACCCGGAAGTCCTGAAGAAGGCCTATGAGGAAGTCGACCGCGTGCTCGGGCCGGATACGGCGGCGAAGCCGACCTATAGCCAGGTCACGCAGCTCACTTACATCACCCAGATTCTCAAGGAAGTGCTGCGGCTGTGGCCGCCGGCGCCGGCCTATGGCATCGCCCCGCTCAAGGACGAGACCATCGGCGGCAAGTACAATTTGAGGAAGGGCACCTTCGTCACCGTGCTGGTGCTGGCGCTGCACCGCGACCCGTCGGTGTGGGGGCCAAATCCCGACGCCTTCGATCCGGAGAATTTTTCCCGTGAGGCGGAGGCCAAGCGGCCAGTCAATGCCTGGAAGCCGTTCGGCAACGGTCAGCGCGCCTGCATCGGCCGCGGCTTTGCCATGCACGAGGCCGCGCTGGCGCTGGGCATGATCCTGCAGCGGTTCCGGCTGATCGATCACAAGCGCTACCAGATGGCGCTGAAGGAGACGCTGACCATCAAGCCCGACGGTTTCAAGATCAAGGTGCGGCCCCGCGTCGAGCACGAACGCGGCGCTTATGCGGGGCAAGCGGCAACCGTGGCTTCTGCGCCGGTGGCGCCGACCGCGCCGGTCCGCGCGCGCCCGGCGCACAACACGCCGCTGCTGGTGCTGTACGGCTCCAATCTCGGCACCGCCGAGGAACTGGCCAGCCGGGTTGCCGATCTCGCCGGGGTCAACGGCTTCGCCACCGCGCTGGCGCCGCTGGATGATTTCGTCGGCCGGCTGCCGGAGCAGGGCGGCGTGCTGATCTTCTGCGCCTCCTACAACGGTGCGCCGCCGGACAACGCCACCGAATTCGTGGCGTGGCTCGGCGGCGACCTGCCGAAGGACGCCTTCGCCAAGGTGCGCTACGCGGTGTTCGGTTGCGGCAACAGCGACTGGAACGCCACGTACCAGTCGATCCCGCGCTTCATCGACGAGCAGTTGACGGCGCACGGTGCGCGCAACGCCTACGTCCGCGGCGAGGGCGACGCCCGCGACGATCTGGAGGGCCAGTTCGAATCCTGGTTCGCGAAATTGCGGCCACTGGCGGTGAAGGAATTCGGCCTCGACGCCAGTTTCGACCGCAGCGCCGACGATGCGCCGCTGTATGCCATCGAACCGGTGGCACCGGGCGCCGTCAATGCGGTGGTGGCGCTGGGCGGCGTCGCGGCCATGAAGGTGACGGTCAACGGCGAGTTGCAGAACCTGACCGAACCGAACGCATCGTCGCGCTCGACGCGGCACATCGAGGTGCAACTGCCCGCGGGCGCCAGCTACCGCGTCGGCGATCATCTCAGCGTGGTGCCATCGAACGATCCGGTGCTGGTCGATGCGGTGGCGCGGCGTTTCGGCTTCCTGCCGGCCGACCAGATCCGGCTTCAGGTGGCCAAAGGTCGCCGCGCGCAGTTGCCGGTGGGCGATGCCGTTTCGGTCGGCCGCCTGCTCACCGAGTTCGTCGAACTGCAGCAGGTCGCGACCCGAAAGCAGATCCAGGTTATGGCAGAGCACACCCGCTGCCCGATGACCAAACCGAAGCTGCTGGCCTATGTCGGCGACGATGCCGCGGCGAGCGAGCGCTACCGCAGCGAAGTGCTGGGCAGGCGCAAGTCAGTCTACGACCTGCTCGAGGACCATCCGGCCTGTGAGTTGCCGTTCAACGCCTATCTGGAAATGCTGTCGCTGCTGGCGCCGCGCTACTATTCGATCTCATCGTCGCCGCGCATCGATCCGTTGCGCTGCTGCATCACCGTCGCGGTGGTCGCCGGCGCTGCACAGTCCGGCCGCGGCCTCTACAAGGGCGTCTGTTCCAACTACCTGGCCGGCCGTCGCGCCGGCGACATTGTGCTGGGCACAGTGCGCGAGACCAAGGCCGGGTTCCGGCTGCCGGACGATCCCGCGGTGCCGATCATCATGATCGGGCCGGGGACGGGTCTGGCGCCGTTCCGCGGTTTCCTGCAGGAGCGCGCGGCGCTCAAGGCCAAGGGCGCGACGCTGGGGCCGGCGCTGCTGTTCTTCGGCTGCCGCCATCCCGATCAGGATTTTCTCTATCGGGAAGAACTTGAGCTGTTTGCCGCGGAGGGCATTTGCGAGTTGCTCGTGGCGTTTTCGCGCGGCGAGGGGCCGAAGACCTATGTGCAGCATCTGATCGCGGCGCAGCAGGGTCGCGTCTGGCAACTGATCGGGCAGGGCGCGATCACCTTTGTCTGCGGTGACGGTGGCAAGATGGAGCCGGACGTCAAGGCCACGCTGATGAAGATCTACCGGGAACGCGCCGGCGCCGATGCAGACGCTGCGGTGCGCTGGATCGACAATCTCGGCACCGGCAATCGTTACGTGCTGGATGTCTGGGCCAGCGGATGACGTTGCCGGCGCTCGGTTGCAGTCGTCCGCGTCGGCACAGCGACCTTGAGGGGCGATGCGGCGCGGGCATGACTGACGATGGCATTGACGATCTGCGGCCACATCGGCATCGGGATCGCGTGTCCCATGCCCTCGAGCATCAGCAGGTTGGCACCGGGGACGGCTGCGGCGGTGGCGCGGCCGGCTTCCGGTCTCACCACCGGATCGTTGCTGCCGTGGATCACCAGTGTCGGCGCCCGCACGCTGAGCAGTCGCTCGGTGCGGTCGCCGGAGGCGAGGATCGCGCGCAATTGCCGGCCGACACCGGCGGGGTTGAGGCCGCGGGCAAAGGTGCGTTCGGCGCGGTCGCGATCAAGCGCCTCCTCGGCCGGAAAGCTGCCATTGCGCAGAATCTTCCAGGTCCGGGCAAAGAGTTTCAGATAGGCGTCCTTGGTGGCCGGATGGCGCGCCAGCAGCAGCATCGACGCCTCGCGGGTCGGCTGCGGCAGTTTCGGGTCGCCGGTGGAGGACATGATGGAGGTCAGCGAGCGCAGGCGGCGAGGATGGCTGATGGCGATTTCCTGCGCGATCATGCCGCCCATTGACGCGCCGACCACATGGGCAGCCTCGATGTCGAGCGCATCGAGCAGGCCGATCGTGTCGTCCGCCATGTCCCGCAACGTATAGGGCGCATCCAGCGGCGTGCCGAAAAACCGCAGCTTGAGCAGTTCTTTGATCGTAATGCGCTTGCTGCCGGACAGCTTGGTGGAATGGCCGATGTCGCGGTTGTCAAAACGAATGACTCGGAATCCGCATGCGGCCAGCGCCTTGCAGAAGTCATCGTCCCAGTGAATTAGCTGGGCGCCGAGTCCCATGATCATGACCATCGGCTCGGCGTCATCCGCGCCGAACACGTCGAAGCAAAGCTCGATGCCATTGGCACGTACCATCTGCTGCGGTTGGTATGCGATGAAGGCCACGAAATTCTACCTCGGCTGTATTGCAGTCTTATGACATGGTTTTGCGCCTGGCAGAAGGCAGAACCGCGGCGGCGAGTGGCCCGGATTGCCGCAGGCTCGCTCGCCGTCGCCAGCAGGCGCGCCGTCTCCTTCGTCAACTGCACGCAACCGGACGCGCCGTGGTTACCGATATGTGAATGACGCTGCGGCTCGCCCGGTTTGCGCCGGCGAGACAGGCGAAGCCGCGCCTCTGCGGGAGCGCCCGCCGTGAAATTGGGCGGCGGCCTATCGTCGGTGCGCGTTATCCCAGCAGTCGACCGCACCGGGACGACGGGCATCTTTTGTTCGCGTGCGACGCGGAGACGGAAGTGACCGTCGTACTTAAGAATGACTTAACGCGCGAAGATGCGATCGTTTTTGGCGCCGCGGCTGCGCTCGCCGGACAGGCGCCGCCGATCCCGTCGCCAGCCGGGGACGGCCGTGATCGTCGACGCCTGCCGCTACGGTAGGCAGAAACCGCCGCCCCGTTAGGCACATCACGGATTCGTGATATTGCGATGCAACATCGATATTGCAACGCACCATTCACCATGTCATAAAGCTATCACCCGGTCCGAACGGACGGGACGAGCCCATAGCTCACAACACGAGGATGGAGACGAACATGACCACCGAAACCAATTCAGCCTTCGACAGCGTCAAGCAGGCTTTCGCGCCGATGACCGATGCGTTCAAGAATTTCCAGACCATGGAAGTCCCTGAAGCCACCCGTGACTTCGTCAAGCGCGCCGCCGGCACCGCCAAGGAGAAGGTCGGTGACATCTACGCCAATTCCGAGAAGGTGACCGCTGCGATCGAGACCGCCGTGACCAATTCGGTCAGCGAAGCCGCCAAGGTCAGCCGCAACATCCAGAGCGCGATGTATCAGGATATCGAATCCTTCTTCGCCGGCATCGACAAGCTCGCCTCCGCCAAGTCGCTCAACGAAGCGGTGCAGATCCAGACCGACCTCGTGCGTTCGCACGGCGAAGTGCTGGCTGCGCGCGCCAAGTCGTCGAGCGAATATCTCGGCAAGCTGGTGACCGAAGGCGCCAAGACCGCCCAGGAGAACATCTCCAAGGTCTCGACCTACGCCACCAAGACCGCCTGATCATACGGCGATCCGGCCAACTGAAATTCAAAGGCCCGCGCAAGCGGGCCTTTTCGTTGCGTGCCGCGGCCGCAGATCCGGGGCCCGTGCTTCCCAGTGAAATAAACGTGGGTTGCCGGATCTGCGCAGCAGCGTGAAGCCTAGCGATGCTTCGCATCGCCGGGCTGCAGCGCGTCCGGGACACGAGAAGGTGCGACAGCGCTGCGCGGTCAATTCACCTGCCGTTCGCGTCCCTCCCAATAGGGATCGCGCAGATGCCGCCGCAAGATCTTGCCCGACGCGTTGCGCGGTAGGGCGGCGATAAAGTCGATCGACTTCGGGGTCTTGAAGCCGGCGATGCGCTCGCGGGTGAAGCCCATCAGGTCGGTGGCGCTCAACGTCTTGCCGGGCTTCAGCACCACTACCGCCTTCACCGCTTCGCCCCAGGTGTCGTCGGGCACGCCGACGACGGCGACCTCCGCGACGTCAGGATGATCGCAGATCGCGCTCTCCACCTCGGCGGGATAGATGTTCTCGCCGCCGGAGATGATCATGTCCTTGATGCGGTCGTGAATGTAGAGATAGCCGTCTTCGTCCATGTAGCCGGCGTCGCCGGTACGCAGCCAGTTGTCGGCGCCGAGCGTGCGCGCGGTGGCGTCGGGCAGGTTCCAGTAGCCGACCATGTTGGAGCCGGAGCGGGTGGCGATCTCGCCGACCTCGCCGGGCGGCAGCCGCTCGCCATTGGCATCGAGAATCGCGAGCTCGACGCCGGGCAGCGCCTTTCCGGCCGAGCGCATGCAGGCGCGGCCCTCGACGTGATCCTCCGGTGGCAGCACCACGATGGTGCCGGTGGTCTCGGTCATGCCGTAGAGCTGCACGAAGCCGCAGCCGAACACCGCGATGCATTCCTTCAGCAGTGCGGCGGGGATCGGCGACGCGCCATAGAGGATGTAGCGCAGCCGCGAGAAGTCGACCTCGCGGGCGCGCGGCTGTCGGACGATGAACTGCATGGCGGCGGGCACCATGAACAGTTTGGTGATGCCGAAGCGTTCGAAGACATCCAGCACCCTGGTCGGATCGAACTCGCGCATGATCACGCCCTTGGCGCCGTAATACAGTCCGAACACGCCCCAGCCGGAGCCGCCGATATGAAACACCGGCATCGCTACCAGCGAGACGTCATCTTCCGTCCATTTGTTCCAGTCGGGGTTATCGAGATCGGCAATCCGCACCAACGACAGGAAATTGGTGTGCGACAGCATGGCGCCCTTCGGCTTGCCGGTCGTGCCGGAGGTGTAGAGCTGGATCGCGATATCGTTGGCACCCAGCGCGACCATCGGGTCGCTGTCGCTCTGGGCATCGCGCCAGGCGGCGTAGTCGGGCCACCCGGCGCGCCGCCTTCCGTGGTCATGACGATGCGGACGTCGGGCAGTTGCGCCCGGATGCCTTGGGTGAGTTCGATGAACTCCGGCCCGACGAACAGGATCGCGGCCTTGCAGTCCGCGACGATGAAGGCGAACTCGGGCGCGGCGAGGCGCCAGTTCACCGGCACGATCACCACATTGGCCTTGATGGCGCCTAGCCACAATTCGAAATAGATGTCGCTGTTCTTGCCGAGATAGGCGATGCGCTCGTGTGGCTTGATGTGGGACGCGGTCAGCGCATTGGCGACGCGGCTGGCATGGGCGTCGAGGCTCTTGTAGCTGGTGCTGCGTCCCTCGAATTCGAACGCAATGGAATTGCCGCGCTCCTTTGCCTGTGCGCGGATCATGTCGGCGAGCGTCGTCGCGTCCTGAATGGACATGGTTTCCCCCTGCAGTTTTTTCGTTGCGGGGAGTGTGATGTCGATAGTGGAGAATGACAAGTTTTGCGCGTGCTGCGCTGCGTCACGTCGCAGTGGCGGCTTGTACCGGCTAACGCAAAGGGCGAACGCGCTGCATTCGCCCTTTTTAACCTGGTAAGCGCGAAGTCCTACTTCGTCACCTGGCCGCGAATCTCGCCCGCCGGATTGGCTGCGGTGTGCACGTTGACGTAGTACTTGCCGGCCATCAGGTCGGCCGCCTGTGCGTCGGTCAGCGTGGCGCTGCCTTCGGAGGGGCTGGTCGCCGGAGCGATCGGCACGGCAACGCCGGCGTTCTTGCCGGACTCGGCGGGGCCGTGGAAATGCGCGGCGGTGGCCGGGCCGGTCAGCCCGGAATAGCTCAGCTTCCAGCTCAGCTTCTTGGTGGCGGGATCGTAGTCGATATCCGCGGTGCCCTTGCCGGCGGTGGTGTTGGCCGGCACTTCCGAGGCGCCGTTCAGCGTGGCCTTCATCTTGTCGGCGAAGGCCGGGCCGGCGACGATGGTTGCGGCGAAGGCGAGGGTGGCGACTACGTTTCTGGTTGTTTTCATGGCTTCTCTCCCGGTGGTCATGTCGTCGATGATGATTGGAAACCTTGTCGTCGGGGATTATTCCCGTCCGGCGGAACACGTTTGAGAATTTCATCTCGGCTTTTGCGGGAATTTTGCGTCATAGTAATTGCGCTTGCTGGCTTCGTGACGATGGGTGGATGCGTGTTGAAGAAACTTCTCCTGGCTGCGCTCGGCGCGGCCTGTGCCGGACTGGCCGTGTTCTGGTGGCTGACCGTTCCGTCGGTGATTCCCGCCCAGGCGCTTGCGGCGCATACGCCGGACCTGGGTAACGGCCTGACAATGTTCAATGCGGGGGATGTTCCTCATGCCATGCGGTGCCGGCGCAGCCCGACCGCACGCGGCTTGGCGGCGGCCTTCCGATACCATCGCCGTTCGGCACCTTCTATGTGCCGAACATCTCGCCCGATCCCGCCGACGGCATCGGCCGTTGGAGCGAGGCCGATTTTGTCACCGCGCTGCTCAAGGGCACGTCGCCGTCGGGCACGCACTACTTCCCGGCGTTTCCTTACACGTCCTATCAGCACATGACGGTCAACGACGCCCGCGACCTGTTCGCCTTTGTGAAGACGCTGCCGGCGGTGACCGGCAAGGCACCTGAGCACAACGTGCCGTTCCCGTTCAACATCCGCCGCAGCCTCGGCGGCTGGAAGTTGCTGTTCATGGACGGCAAGCCGTTCGTGCCGAATCCGACGCGGTCGTCGCCGTGGAACCGCGGTGCCTATCTGGTCAACGCCCTGGGCCATTGCGCGGAATGCCACAGCCCGCGCAACCTGCTCGGCGGCATCGTGGAGAAACAGCGCTTTGCCGGCGGCCCCAACCCCGAAGGCGAGGGCTGGATCCCCAACATCACCCAGAAGGGCCTCGGCGACTGGAGCGAGAAGGATATCGCCTATCTGCTGGAGACCGGCCAGACGCCGGACGGCGACACCGTCGGCGGCTCCATGACCCGGGTGATCCGCAATACCTCGCAACTGTCGGCCGATGACCGCGCGGCAATGGCCACCTATCTGAAGTCGCTGCCGGCGGTGGACGGCCCAAAACGGCCGCCGAAGAAGCAGGGGTAGTGCTCGGTATCAGCCGCAAACGCGGTTGTCGTCCTCCGCGCAAGCGGAGGACCCAGTACACACATGCTTCCCGGTTCAATCACTGCCGCCAGTGTCTACTGGGCCACCCGCTTTCGCGGGTGGCGGCATCCGAAAACGCGGTGACAGCGGAGGGCGGGCCGCTGCATGGACTTCGGCCAAGCCATGCCGCAGCGGTGGTTTTCCCGACCATCCGCATGTGATTTGTAGAAGATCATTCTCCTCGCGCGATTCCCGTCACCCATGAACATCATCAAGGCCGTGTCGCTGAAGATCGCCAGCACGGTGGCGTTTGCGCTGATGGGCGCCCAGGCGCGCTATCTCGGCAGCTCGCTTCCGGTCGGCGAGATCGTGTTCTGCCGCGGGCTGTTCGCACTGATCCCCATCGTGGTCTTCTTCGGCGCGCGCGGGCAGCTGCGCGGCGCGCTGCGCACCGACCGGCTGTCGGCGCACATGGTGCGCGGGATTTTTAGCGTGGTGGGCACGTTCTGCACATTTGGCGCACTGGCCCGGCTGCCCATCGCCGACGTCACCGCCATCGCCTTCATCGCACCGCTGATCACCGTGGTGTTCGCCGCCGTCATCCTCAAGGAACACGTCCACGCCTATCGCTGGTCGGCGGTGGGCATCGGCTTCTGCGGCGTGATCCTGATGCTGTCGCCATATTTCGGCAACCATGCGGCGCTGACCACCTCGATGATCGCAGGCCTCGCTTTCGCGCTGACCAATGCGGTGTCCTCGGGCGGCGCCACCATCCAGATCCGCCGGCTGACCGCCACCGAGACCTCGTCGGCGATCGTGATCTTCATGACCCTGACGGTGATGGCGGTGTCGCTGCTGACGGCGCCGTTCGGCTGGCGCCTGCCGGCCAACGGCGCGGAGTGGGCATTGCTGGTCGGCATCGGCATCGCCGGCGGCCTCGGCCAGATGCTGTTCACCGACAGTTATCGCTACGCCCCGGCCTCGTTCCTGGCGCCGTTCGACTACAGCGCGATGCTGTGGGCCTTCATGCTCGGCTACTGGATCTTCGGCGAGGTGCCGACGCTTTCGGTGGTCGGCGGCGCCGTCATCGTCGCGGGGGCCGGCATCTTCGTCATCCTGCGCGAACGCCAGCTCGGCTTGAAGCGGCTTAGGGACACGCCGATGTCGCCGATTTCCACCATGGCCGACGACGAGGCCGATCCCGACGCGCCGGTGGTGAAGGTGCTGGCAAAGGTTGGGTGAGGTGGCTACGCGCTGTCGTGTCCCGGACGCGGTGCAGTGAGCGATGCGAAGCATCGCTTGCTGCTCCGCAGATCCGGGATCCCGCTTTCGAACAGGCAGCGAGCTGGGCGGATCAGCAGCGCACCACGCCGCAAAGCGGCGCGTTGCGCAGCATCCGGGGAACGCTGAACTCCAGTTCGTTCAGAACGCCTTGAAGGTGATGATGGTGTGAGTGTCCTGGATGCCCGGGATGACCTGGACCTTCTCGTTGACGAAGTGGCCGATGTCGGTGGCGTTGTCGACGTAGAACTTCACCAGCAGGTCGTAATCGCCGGCAGTGGAATAGATCTCGGAGGCGATCTCGGCTTCCGCCAGCGCATTGGCGACCGCGTAGGACTGGCCAAGCTTGCACTTGAACTGGACAAAGAAGGGAACCATCGCATTTCTCCGAGAAAGGCCAAATTCGGGCGCCATCAAGCCAAAAACCATGGGTCGTGGCAAGCTGGGCCGCGGGGCGGGCCCGCTTGCTGGCCATAGCACGCCGCGCTAGGACTGCACACCGCCGCCGTCAGCGGATTTTGCGAAGAGCCCGTATGTCCATTCCCATCGCCCTCACCATTGCCGGCTCCGATTCGTCAGGCGGCGCCGGAATCCAGGCCGACCTCAAGACATTCGCGGCATCGGGCGTCTTTGGCGCTTCGGTGATCACCGCGCTGACGGCGCAGAACACAAAAGGCGTCACCGCGATCCATCCGGTGCCGGCGGTCTTCGTCACTGCGCAGATCGACGCGGTGTTCGACGACCTCGACGTCCGTGCCGTCAAGATCGGCATGGTGGCGCAGCGCGATGTGATCGAGGCCATCGCCGCGGGGCTGGCGCGCTGGTCGCCGGCGCATGTGGTGCTCGATCCCGTGATGGTCGCGACCTCCGGCGACCGGCTGCTGGTGGCCGAGGCCATCGCCGCATTGCGCACGGACCTCATTCCCCGCGCCACCATCATCACGCCGAACCTGCCGGAAGCCGCGGCGCTGCTCGACGAGCCCATCGCCGAGAGCGAAAGCGCCATCGCCGATCAGGGCCGGCGCCTGCTGGCGCTGGGCTGCGCCCATGTGCTGATCAAGGGCGGTCACGGGCACGGCGCCGAGAGCACCGACTATCTGATCGGCGCCGACCGCGTCGTCGCGTTGCCCGCGCCGCGCGTCGCTACAAAAAACACCCACGGCACCGGATGCACGCTGTCGTCAGCCATCGCTGCGCGCCTGGCCAAGGGCGACGATCTGGAAACCGCGGTGCGTTCTGCGAAGAGCTACATCAGCGCCGCCATCGCCGCCGCGGACCGGCTCGACGTCGGCCACGGCCACGGCCCGGTGCATCATTTTCACGCGTATTATTGAAGCCATCCGTTCCAGTCGCTCCGAGCCCGAGGGAACCGTGGCGGCCATTTGAACCTCCCGCCCCCTTTCGCGTACCAATCCACTGGCTTTCCATCTTGCGAACTGTCGCGATCCACGATCGGCGACCTGATTGAGCACGTCTATGTCTCAGCAGCAGATTTCGGCTCTGGTTGACGATATCTTCGATGCCGGTCTCGATCCGGCGCGTTGGGATGACGTCGTCGTCGGCATCAACAGATATGTCGGCGGGAAGGCCTGCGGGCTATTCTCCAAGAATCCGATCAACAAGTGCGGAACGACGCATTACTTCTGCGGTGCTGACCCGCACTACATCCGGCTGTACGCTGAAACCTACTGCAAGTTCGATCCGCTCGGGACCCTGCCACGGTTCGGACAGGTCGTCAGCATTCCTGACCTTGTCGACTATGGTGAATACCGCGCGGGGAGATTCTACCAGGAATGGCTGTCTCCGCAGGGCTGCGTCGATGCCGCAAATGTCGTGCTGGAGAACTCCAACTCCGATTTCCCCGTCCTGCTGACCGTCTTGTCTGGCCGGCACATGGTCGATCGAGATATGCGTCGGCGTATCGCCGAGATTGTTCCGCATCTCCATCGTGCGCTGCGCATCAACAGAACGATCGATGCCAGGCAATCGGAAGCGGGCACGTTCGCCGGCGCGTTGAATGGCCTCACTGCCGGCGTCTTCCTCGTCGACGCACATTGTGGCCTCGTTCACGCCAACAGCGCCGGTCACGATCTCTTGCGTTCCGGCGATTTGCTGAGCTCGGTCGGTGGACGTCTTGCCCTTCGCGATCCCCGGCAGAATCAGGCGCTGCGCAAACGTATCTCCGACGATATGCCGGTCCAGGTCGACGAGCCCGTCGTGCCGCTGAGCGCGGATGGCGGTGAACATTATGTGCTGCACATTCTTCCGGTCCAATCCGTCGTGCGGATGCGCTCGGGTCTCCCCGGCAAGGCCGTCGCCGCATTGTTCGTGCGACGGGCCGAACTCGACAGCGAGTCGTGCGCGGGACTGGTGGCGCGCAGCTTTCAAATGACGCCGGCGGAATCGCGCGTGCTGCTTGCCATCGTTCAATCCGGTGGCGTGCCGGATACCGCGAAAATGCTGGGCATCGCCGAAACGACGGTCAAAACCCATCTGAATCGCATCTTTGCCAAGACAGGCGTCAGCCGTCAGACCGATCTCATCAGGCTGACGGCGGGATATGCGAGTCCGCTCGCGTCCTGACGATGCATCCCCCGCGCCGCCGTGCGCATGCACGGACCGGCTGACGGTCTGCTGATCTCGGCCTTCGTCACTTCGATGCGTCACCGCGAAGACAGCGCGGTGTGTGTTGCGCCCATCGCGCCAACCCGCACGACGAAAATTCCTCCGACATCCATCGATCGCAGGACGCGGCGCTATTCGCCGACGCCTAGGGTCGCGTCACGCTGCCCTTGAGACAGGCCGACTGCACGGCCGTCTGCCTGCACCGGAGATCGATGGGCAGCGTGAAACAGCAACTCCATCGGAGAGGATCGCGCGTTGTCTCATCTCGACTCACTTCTGCTCCTGAGCGCCGCCGCGTTTGCCGGGGCGCTGGTCTCCGGGCTGGCCGGCTTTGCGTTCTCGGCTGTCGCCGGCGCGATCCTGCTTCACGTGCTGCCGCCTTCCGAGGCCGTCCCGCTGATGATGGCCTCGAGCATCGCGGTGCAGGGCGGCAACCTCTGGGCCTTGCGCAAAAATATTCAATGGAGGGAAAGCGCCGTCCTCATCGGCGGCGGATTGCTCGGCATCCCGCTATCGGTCTACTTGCTGCACAACGTCGACACGATGTTGTTTCGGACGGGGTTTGGAATAACGGTCGTTCTGTATTCGGCCTATATGCTGTTTCGCCCCTCCTTGGTGTCAAGCCACGCCATGGCCAGCAGCGGCCGGAATGCGCTGATCGGATTTGGCGGTGGGCTGATGGGCGGCCTGACCGCGATGCCCGGCGCTCTCCCGACCATATGGTGCGATCTCCACGGACTGCCAAAGGCACAGCAGCGCGGCGTCGTTCAGCCGTTCATCGCGGCGATGCAGCTGTTCGCGCTGACGCTGATGCTGTCACAGCGGACCCTGTCGTCCACCGTCCTGATCAATCTCGCCATCAGCCTGCCGGCACTCCTGGCCGGAACGGCGCTCGGCATCTTCATGTTCAGGGCAGTCAACGAAGCGCTTTTCAGGCGCATCATCCTCGTCATTTTGTTCCTGTCCGGGCTTGGCCTCATTGTCTGATCGAACCTGCCCGGTTCACGATGATAGCGGCCATCGAATCCGGCTCGGTGCATCAATGCCGGCCTGCGTGGCCTGGGCCGCCGCACCTCAATCCCCGGTGGGCATCGCGACAGCCGTAGTCGATGTGTCCTGATGTCTGATCCTGTCGAGCCGATGCAAGGCGATCGCGTGGACGATGGCAAAGCAAAGAACGACGGCGGCAAAGGTTAAATTTCTCATCATGATGTCACGTGCTCTTGGTCGGTTTGCGGATCGTCCGGCGCGGAGGTGATCTGTGATCGCTGTCGGCCTGGACCCATTGCGACGCCGACAGCACGCCGATCGGCGGCGTTCGACGCGTTGCCATTCTGCAGCGTGGCGCGGCATGCGCGTCCTCCGATCGGGGGACGTCTGTTTGGAGTGAACTATGTGGGCTGGACGCTGATCGGACTCGCGTATCCCGCAACGAGCTTGACCAGATCCGCCTGGCGAGTGGCGCCGGTTTTCTCGAACAGATGACCGAGATGCGTCTTGATCGTTGTTTCGGCGACGCCAAGGGCCGCGGCAACCTCTGGAACGCCGCCAATCTCGACGATCGCATAGAGCACGCGCAGCTCTGCCGCCGTCAGCCTGAAAGCACGACCGATCACGCCCGGCGGGGATGGCAGAGGCAGGGTAACCCTACGAACGAACACGGCTGCGATCGCGGGACGGCTGACGTCGTGCCTTCCGCGCGACGCCAGCGGCAGGATATGCGCGACATAGCGTTCTCCGCATTCGCCGGTCAGCGGCAGCGCCAGATCGTCGCTAAGTGACGCTCCGCCAATATTGGCTGCGGCGATGACATTGCGCAGCGCCTGGGCCGACTGCGGCTCGGAGGCAACAAGCTTTCCACCAGCCATTCTCATGGGCGATCTCGCAGTCAGCATGAATTTTCCAGCGCGATTGGCGTGCAGGATCCGTCCGGTCTCATCCACGATGTACAGGCCGGACGTCAGCCCATCGAAGGTATCGGCGAAGGTCGCCGCCTTTGCGTCCTTGGCATCGACGATTCGGCGTATCAGGATCGCGCGGCGTATGTGAGGGGCGAGGAGGGTCATCCGCCTCCGCACCGCCTCGTCCACTAGGCCGTCACGTTCGTGCCGGAATACGCCGAAGACAGTGATCGTCGAAGCGGATTTTTCCAGAACGACACCGACGAAGTCGACGAGCGATTGCGGCCGGATCCATTCGCGATAGAAACGCGTTTCCGCAAATTCCTCGTAGGACATCAGGTCGCTGGTTGCGACGGGCTGCTCATATTCGGCAGACAGATGCGGCATGGTCAGCGGATCAAGCCCCGAAAACTTGTCGAAGTAGAGTTTCTGATAGTACGGGTCGATTCCGAAGTTGTGATATACATTTCCTGCGATGGCCGCCGTATCCCTGGCGAACAGCGAGGCGCCGACACCGCCCACGAAGATTGCCGATCGTTCCAGTGCCGTGGGCCACAATGCGTCGTCAAGCGCAGCATCGTAGATGTCCCCGATCAGGCTGGTCAGCAACTGTTGGTCATAGGCACGTTCCGCGGCGACAGATTTCGTGTCGGGCCGTAGCCGATTGGAAACTGACCTCATTCCTAAGCTCCCGTTCTATCCGTCGTTCGGACCCGAATGACGAAGCCGCCGCGTATAGCGACATCGTGCGGCGTGCCCGCCGGCGGTCCTGTTGGGGTGCACGTCTAGCGGGACGCCAACGACAAATCTTGGCGCTCAGCGCGCGACCCTGGGCATCGCGGAACAACGCCGTGTTCACTGCAGCTATCGGATATGGACTGACGCGCATTGACGACGGAGCGTCGAGATCCGGTCGTGTGTCATGACGGCGCGCGGGCCTCCCTGACATCGGTTGGTGTCGCGTTATAGCGACGCCGGAAGCAGCGATTGAAGTACGACAGATCGCTAAACCCGACCTCGTAGGCGATCGCGCTGACGGGGAGGTCGGCGAACTGCAGGTCGCACAACATGCGGCAGGCATTTGTCAGCCGTTGGTCGAGCAGGAAAGCTGAGAACGTCGATCCATCGGCTTCAAACAATCTTTGAACGTATCGAGTCGTAACCTCGAGACGAGCGGCCACCATGCCGACTCCAATGTCGTGTCGCGCGCTGTTCCGGGCGACAAATTCCTTGGCTGATCTGAGCCGGGCTGCGCGCAATCCCTCGCTGCCGCCAAGGTGCGCGGCGGCCCGCCCGCCGCCGACGACAAGTGCCAGAAGGTCTTGCACATGGCTGATGGCCACGTGACGAAGGTCCGGCGTTGCCAGCCCGTTTTCCGCGACCAGCGCGTGCGCGTAACCTGTCAGGAGCTTCAGTGGCTCCGACCGCCGCGGGATCTGGTGCATGACGGCGTCGTCGACATCGCCAATGAGCGCTTTGAACACCGTACGCGGCACGCGAAGCGATAGCGATCTCGCCCTGAGTCCATCGATTGAATACAGTCGCATCGCTCCCGCTGACTAGCACCGCGTCGCCTTGGGATAGCTGCAGGTCGCGGTGGCGGGATGATACGGTCACGTCGCCGGAACGGTTGATGATCAGCGCGAGGTCGTCATTGCCGTCTGCGACAGCGTCCCGCGTGCGTTCGATGCGAGCCGGAGAGAGCGTGCCCGACAACAGATGCAACCCCGGCAGAATGCGCGACAGGACACAGGCCTGGAACGCACTGTCCGGCGCGGGTTCGATGTCGACCTTCAACCCGATTTGTCCGTAGTGGTCGCGCCACATTCGAGCGCGATCCGCTTCCGGAAGGTCTTCGGTTGAAAAGCTGATGGTTGTCAGCCGGTCGACTTCTTCGCGAAAGGCCGCTCCGCCCCTGATGGGCCAGGAGAGCAGGGGAAGCTGTCGACGAGCCGAGGACATGCGCGCGAACTCCATATGCCGCAGAGGGCCCAGCTCTGCGCGGCGGGTGCGGCAGGCTGCGGTGTAGCTGCAAGTGTTCAGCGCAGCGTCCTGCGATCGAAGGATGTTCCGCCGCGGGCGTATTCGCCTGCATCACACCGCTTGCACCGTGAGCCAGGGTGCGTTCGCTTCAGCGAGCGTCGTTTCATTCTGCGGATTCGGCGACAGGCTCCCGGTCGACGTCGAGGCCACCGATCGTCTTGCCGCGATGGTCGCGGACGCGAATCCAGCTCCCGCTGCCGTGCAGATCGGTCCGCGACAGAAAAAGATGGTCGGCCAGTTCGCCGGCCGCGGACATCGCACGGAGCCGGTCGGACAGCATCATGCCGCCCGGATCAAGCACAACGTACTTGCCGAGAAACAGATCGAAGAAGAAACGAGGCATGACCAAACTCACCGCAACTCTACCAAGGCGTGCTCCGCGCCGGAGGCATGCGCAGCAAGGTAATGCGTCCACCGCAGGCGCGATGTCGCTCGATGGCGTCAGCCCTATCGCCGATCCGACGACGGCAGCCGTTTCTCGAAACGGATGACCTGCCATTCTCCCGGCCTTCGCGTGATGGCAAAGCCTGCGCGCCGGGCAAGGCCCTTGATCTCATCGTTGGACTGCAGGGCCTCGCCGAGCAGTTGCCGCAATCCCAATCGGATCGCGCAGCATTCCACGACATGGACAAGCGCCGAACCGATGCCACGGCGCTGCCAGCGGTCCCCGACCGAGACGCCGAGATCTCCAGATTTCCTTTCGAGGTCCAGTGCGCAATACGCTTCGCCGACGATCAGTCGTTCGTTGTCCGATCGAATTTCAGCGGCCACGGCAAAGGT
This sequence comes from Rhodopseudomonas sp. P2A-2r, assembly GCF_026015985.1. Lineage (GTDB taxonomy): Bacteria > Pseudomonadota > Alphaproteobacteria > Rhizobiales > Xanthobacteraceae > Tardiphaga. Next base: position 2,566,109 of record NZ_CP110389.1, read on the forward strand.
CGGGACCGGGCCATTGCCGATGAACCGCGCGGTTTCGTCGGGCGACAGCTCGTTGACGGATCCCATGAAGCGGCGATATCGGGACGAGCCTGACAACGTGCGGAAATATTGCTGAATTTGGTTGGCGTCGCTTTTGCCCACGCGCCGGATATGAATGATGTCTCCGCTCGCCGCCTTGGTCGTCCACAATGGAAGTCGATCGATCTGTGTCAGTGTCGGCATCGAATACTCCGCCTCATCGCGATTTCAGAAGCCGGCTCGTGGCATCGGGCTTGCCGTGCCGCTTTGCGCTGCGCGGACCGGATGACGGGAGCCCTTTGCTCACTGTCAATTGTCCCGCGGGAGCCCGCGCGTGGGCAGGAGCATGGGCACCTTGTTGCGGTAACGGCGGTATTCATCGCCGAGCAGCGTCATCAAGTCCCGTTCCTCGAGCTGGATGCCGACAAGGATGTAAATCGTCGTCACCGCCGCGAACAGCATCTGGCCGACCGTCATGGTGGGGGCCGACCAGAACGCGATGATGAAGCCCAGATAGATCGGGTGACGGATCAGGCGATAAAGCCCGGGCGCCTTGAACTCGGCCGCCGGAGCCGGACGTCCGGCGAAATAGGCGGCCACCTGCTTGAGCCCGAACAATTCGAAGTGGCTGATCAGATAGGTGCTCAGGACGACAATCAGCCAGCCGAGCAGGCCGACGGCCGTCACGAGGTTCGCCAGCGCCGGAGTCTCGATGGTCCAGACAACGTCGACGATGGGCTGCCACTGCCAGAACAGCAATGCCAATGACAGGCTGCTCAGCAGGACATAGATGCTGCGCTCGACGGCCGTGGACACCATGCGCGCCAGCAGTCTCTTGAAGCCTTGCCGCGCCATTCCGCTGTGCTGAATGGCAAATAGCGACATCAGCGCGAGGTCGACGAGACACGCTTGTGCAACTGGCGATGTCGGCCCGGTGTTGATGGACTTCGGGACCGCATATTGCGATACGAAGCCAATTGCATAAAGAAATGTCGCGAGAAAGATGAAATAGGCCACGGCGCCAAAGCTGAGGGCGGCCCATCGCTTGGCCGGGCTCTCGTTCGCCGATGGCAGAGGTCGTTTCACGCCGTTTTCAATTGCATTGGACATGTCGTCTCCTGATGTGTCGGGCCAGATGAAGCGAGGCCGGCGCCGCGGCGTCGGATAGCGATCTAGGGGCCGCTATTCGGCCATCGTCTCGCCGGAGCCGCCGAGTTCGGCAGGAAAGTCCTTGAGTTTCGGCAGCCCGTCCTTCATCGGCAGAACGGTCTCTGCGTAGTTGACGTGCACGGCCGGCACGAATGAAAGGCCCGGAATGGTTGCGGCGAAGACGTCCACGAGGCCGAAATGCGGATGGTTGGTCATCAGATGGCCGCCGCATTCCACGCAGTACTGACGATGGCTGCTTTCGGTTTTCCTGAACGTTGCGATCCGTTCTGCTCCGGCGGTGATGCGGACCGCACGGGGCTTCCACAGGCTGAAGGCGTTGACCGGACCGCCGGACCACGATCGGCAGGATGCGCAGTGACAGTAACCCATCGCTTCCGGCTCCCCTGTCACTTCAAGTTTGACCGCGCCGCAAAAGCAGCTTCCGATATGGGCCATGAGATCCTCCTGGATTGCCGGCGAATGCCTGGTTCGTGCCGGCAGGTGAACGGTGGGAGAGCGATATCAGGCGATCCTCAGCACCGCGCCCTCCGATCGGAGGATGCCTGGTTCTTCAGCAAGCTTGTGGTGAGTTGCGCGCAGCCGTGGTGAAATCGGACGAACGCCGGGGGCAGGGCGAGCGTTCGCCATCCAGGTCCGCTCGCCCCGGTGGCCGTCCATGCCCTGCGACACTCTGTCGTCGCTCTGTCGTACTCGATTGGTATCAGCGAATAGCAATAGAGGTGTCCGATTCTCTGCGGACACGCTGAACGGATCAACGAATGGCGACGCTGGATCTCGACAAGTCCGTGGTTGAAACCGCCTATGCCCGTTGGGCGCCGATCTACGATGCGGTGTGCGGGCCGGTGATGCTGAAGGGGCGCCGCGCCGCGGCTGCCGCAGCACGCGCGGTCGGCGGAAAGATCCTCGAAGTCGGCGTCGGAACCGGGTTGTCGTTCGACGACTACGACGCCTGCACCGAAATCACCGGCATCGATCTCAGTGCGCCGATGCTGGAGAAGGCGCGGGCCAAGATGGCCAGCGGCCGGTATCCCTATGTCAAAGACGTGCAGCAGATGGATGCGCACGCGATGACGTTTGCTGACGCGACCTTCGACTGCGTGGTGGCGCAGTTCGTCATCACTCTGGTCGCCAATCCCGAGCAGGTGCTGTCGGAGTGCCACCGCGTGGTCAAACCCGGTGGCCGCATCATTCTGGTCAATCATCTCTATTCGGAAACCGGCCTTGCCGCAGCGGTTGAGCGCTGGGCTGCGGTGAAGACCCGCGCGCTCGGCCTGCGGCCTGAGTTCCCGTTCGCGCGGCTGCAGGCCTGGGCCCACGCCAATTCGGACGCGACATTGATCGAGCGTCGCAAGGTGGCGCCGTTCGGGATCTATACGTTGGTATGTTTCGAGCGGACTGCAGCTCCGCTCGCGGCGTAGGCGTCATCGCGCCGTCATGGGACTCTGGTAGCTGCTCGGCATGGAAAGAGACGTGATGAGTGAAGGCAACGAGCGGCGCTTTCGCACTTTGTTTATCTCCGACGTCCATCTGGGCGCGCGGGGTTCGCAGGCAGACCGGCTGCTCGATTTTCTCCGCACCCACGATGCCGATACCATCTATCTGGTCGGCGACATCGTCGATGGCTGGGCGCTGAAGTCCGGCTGGCACTGGCCGCAGTCCCACAACGACTTCGTGCAGAAGATGCTGCGCAAGGCGCGCAAGGGCGCCAAGATCATCTATGTGCCGGGCAATCACGACGAATTCCTGCGCAGTTACTACGGCACGCATTTCGGCGGCATCGAGGTGGTGGAGAACACCATTCATGAGGGCGTCGACGGCAAGCGCTATCTGGTGATCCACGGCGACATCTTCGACCTCGTGGTTCAGAACGCGCGCTGGCTCGCCCATCTCGGCGACAAGGCCTATGATTTCGCCATCCAGATGAATCGCGTCGTCAACGCCTTCCGGCGCTGGTTCGGCGTGCCCTACTGGTCGCTGTCGCAATGGGCCAAGCTCAAGGTCAAGAACGCCGTCAACTACATCGGCGCGTTCGAGGAGACGCTGGCCAACGAGGCGCGTCGCCATGGCGCCGATGGCGTGATCTGCGGCCACATCCACACCGCGGCGATCCGCGACGATCACGGCGTCCGCTACATGAATTGCGGCGACTGGGTCGAGAGCTGCACGGCGCTGGCCGAGCACGAGGATGGCAGTTTCGAGATCATCACCTGGACCGATCCGCTGCGCCGCGCGGCACCGGTGCCCGCCATCGCGGCGCGGGCCGCCTGATGCGAATCCTGGTCGCCACCGACGCCTGGCACCCGCAGGTGAACGGCGTGGTGCGCACGCTGACCATGATGGCCGAGGCCGCCCGGACGCTCGGCGTCGAGGTCAGCTTCCTCACGCCGGAATCGTTTCGCACCATCGCGCTGCCGAGCTATCCCGATTTGCGCGTGGCACTGCCGGGCCGCGCCAAGATTGCGCGCCTGATCAAGGCGGCGCGGCCGGACAACATCCACATCGCCACCGAAGGCCCGATCGGCTTTGCGGTGCGGGCCTATTGCCGTCGTCGCGGCCTGCCGTTCACCACCAGCTTCCACACCCGGTTCCCGGAATACATCTCGGCGCGGCTGCCGATCCCGGAATCCTGGATCTGGGCCGGGCTGCGTCGCTTCCACGGCGCCAGCGCCGCGGTGATGGCGGCGACGCCGGCGCTGGCGGCCGAATTGCGCGGTCGCGGCTTCCGCAATGTCGTGCTGTGGCCACGCGGTGTCGACAGCAAACTGTTCCATCCGCGCAAGGCTGATCTCGGCCTGCCGAAGCCGATCTTCCTGTCGGTCGGCCGCGTGGCGGTGGAGAAGAATCTCGAGGCCTTCCTGGCGCTCGACCTGCCCGGCACCAAGGTGGTGGTGGGCGACGGTCCGGCGCGAGCCGCTCTGCAGCGGGACTATCCGAACGCCGTCTTCCTCGGTTCCCTGCAGGGCGAAGCGCTGGCAGTGGCCTATGCCGCCGCCGACGTGTTCGTGTTTCCCAGCCGCACCGATACGTTCGGCTTGGTGTTGCTGGAGGCGCTTGCCAGCGGCGTGCCGGTGGCCGCGTTCCCGGTGACCGGCCCGCGCGACGTGATCGGCGACGCCCCTGTCGGTGTGCTCAGCGAGAACCTCCAGGAGGCCTGCCTGGGCGCGCTCAAGCTTTCGCCGCAGGACTGCCTAAGGTTTGCCGCAACCCAGTCATGGGATATTTCAGCCCGGGCCTTCATCGGCAATATCGCCAGGGTACGCAGTGAGCCCGGCATTGCCGGTCCCGATCCGGCGCCGGGGCATCCGCGCGTGGCGGCCTGATCGCGGCTGCCGACCTTGCCTGACCAGGGCGGGCGGCGTTACAAACTGCGCATGGAAAATTCTGTTCTTCTGCCGATCAGCGCCGCGGACATCGACGCCGCCGCCCTGGTCATCGCACCCTATGCGGTCCGCACCCCTTGCTGTCCTCGCCGGCGCTCGATGCGCTGACCGGGGCGCGGGTGTTCGTGAAACCCGAAATGCTGCAGCGGACCGGATCGTTCAAGTTCCGTGGCGCCTTCAACAAGCTGTCGTCGATTCCGCAAAGCGCGCGCAGCGGCGGCGTGGTGGCGTTCTCGTCCGGCAATCATGCGCAGGGCGTTGCCGCGGCGGCGCAGATCCTGGGCATGCAGGCGACCATCGTCATGCCGTCGGACGCGCCGGTGTCGAAGCGCGAGAAGACCAAGGGCTATGGCGCCGAAGTGGTGCTGTACGATCGCGACAAAGAAGATCGCGAAGCGATCGCCCGCGCCATCGCCGGTCCGCGCGGCGCAACGCTGGTGCCGCCCTATGACGATCCCTTCGTGATGGCCGGGCAGGGCACCGTCGGTCGCGAGATCGCCGAGGATCTGGCCGCGCTCGGGCTGGCGCCGGATGTCGTGGTGGCGCAGGCCTCCGGCGGCGGACTGATCGCCGGCATCGCCACCGCGGTGAAAGCCCGCTTTCCGCAGGCCTCTATCATGTGTGCGGAGCCGGAAGGGTTCGACGATCACGCCATCTCGCTGCGCGCCGGCAAGCGCCAGCCACACGCGGCTCAGGGCCGCACCATCTGCGACGCGCTGATGGCTGCGATGCCGGGCGAACTGACCTTTGCGGTCAATGAGCGACTGTTGGCGCAGGGCGTCGTCGCCTCCGATGCGGAAGTGGGCGAAGCGGTGAAGTTCGCGTTTCGCGAGCTGAAGCTGGTGGCCGAGCCGGGCGGCGCGGTCGGTCTGGCGGCGCTGTTGTCGGGCCGCTTCGAGGCACGCGGCAAGATCGTGGTGATCGTGATGTCCGGCGGCAATGTCGACGCCGACCTCTATGCGAAATTGATCGCGTAGAGTCCGAATCACAGAGTTGAAGCTGGCGCAGCGCTTAACTTTACCTCGCCCCGCAAGCGGCGCGAGGTATGCGCGCGCTTCAACCGGGAAGCACCGACTGCCGGAATCGAACAGCAGTTACGAGAAGAACGCGATCTTCTCGGCCTGACTCATGCGGCGTATCGGCGTCAGCGGATCGTTGGCCGGGGTGTTCGGATGCGGGATCACGCCACCGGCGATCAGGGCCGCGCCGAGCGACGGCTGCGATGGTGCCTCGGGCTCAGGCTGCGGCGCTGCGATAGCTTCGGCTACCGGCGCGACCGCTGCGGTCATGTCCGGTTGGGCGCGTTGCGGCGCTTCCATCTCGGGAACGATGGTTTCCGATAGGACCATCTCGGGCTCGCTGAGGTCCGGCGCGGCCATTTCCAGGGCGACAATGTCGAGCACGGCCCGATCATCGGCGATCTCTTGAGCGTCGTGCTGCGCGACTTCAGCAACCTCGGACGTCGCAATATCTTCATCGATAGCGAATGCGATGTCCGCCAGCGTCGGCGAATTCACGTCGACGGCTTGCGCCATGGATGCGGGCGATTCGACCATCGCCTCTGCAACGTCAGCCGGTTGGTCGTATTCTACAGACGTGACCGCTTCAGATATCATCGCTTCAGACGCGACCGCTTCGGCAGGCGACGTAGCGTCGGTCAGTGCAGCTACTTCCGGCTGTGCCGCCGCTTTACCCAATTCGGGCGCAGCGAAATCCGCAGGCGCTTCGGCCGCATGGCGAAACAGCGGCGTCACTGAAGCTGCGTGTTTTTCCGCGGACGCGGCGGGCTGCTCGGGCGGTACTGCTGCAGGTGCCGTGGCGGCAGGCGCGGCAGCGCGCGGGGCATCTCCGGTCGCGAGTTGTTCAATCCGCTGCACCAGCACGTCGAACGACGCCAGCACGGCGGCACGACTGTCTGCGGTGGCGGTACGCTGCTGGCCGGCATCGATGGCCTGCACCTGGGTATCCAGGAGATCGCAGATCCTGACGTCGGCGCCGCATTCGCGCAAGGTCCATGCGATCTCGCGAATGATCCGTGCGCCGTTGCGTGCGGCAGACAGCGTCTCGTCGTCATCGAAGCGCGGCATCGCCTCGGCCGCGGTGACCTTGGCGTCGCGGATCGCCGAGCGGATGGCGCCGAGCGAGGCGATCAGGCCGACAATGGTGGGCGCCTGTTTCTGCGCGGCGAGGTTGGCTTCCAAGCGGGTGACCGCTTCGAGCACCATGCCGGTATCGGCGTTGCGGTTGCGCTTGGTGTATTCGGCAAGAAACCAGCGACCGCGCGACGTCTCCATGAAGGCTTCGCGAATCGCATCGTAGTCCGCTTCGCTCGGCAGCGATGCGCGGGCGGAAATCGGGGAGAGGGCAAATGCTTCGTCGGCCATGGCTAAACTCGCGGCGCAAATCACTGCGCTTTCATGTAACGATCACCATGATATCAGCCGAATCGCAATTGAATTGATGGCAGTCGAGGCAAAAATCCCCATCGCTTCGTCAACAGTGCCCCATCGATTCGCGGTGCGGCTGGCGCTGTTCTACGGCGCGGTGTTCGGCTCGGTGGGTACCTATCTGCCGTTTTTCCCGGTCTGGCTGAAGGCGGTGGGCATCGATCCGTCATGGATCGGTATCATCACAGCGGTGCCGTCGGTCACTCGCTTCACCATCCTGCCTTTCATTACCGGCCTCGCCGAGCGGCGCCGTTCGCTGCGCGCCGCTATGATCGCCACCGCGTTCTTGACCGCGCTGGGCTTCGCCGTGGTCGGGCTGCTGGAGCAGCCGCTGGCGATCTTCATCGCCTTTGCCTTCACCGCCTGCGTGTGGACGCCGATGGTGCCGCTGACCGACGGCTACGCGTTGAAGGGCGTGGCCCGCTACGGGCTGGATTACGGGCCGCTGCGGCTGTGGGGATCGGCGGCCTTCGTGGTCGGGGCGCTGGCCTGCGGCCTGCTGGTCGAGGTCATCTCCGCCCGGCACCTGATCTGGGTCATTGCCGGTATGGCGGCGCTCGGCGCCATCGCCAGCCTCGGCCTGCAACCGCTGGAGAGCCGCCGGGTCGCGCATCCGGCGCAGGCCGGCGTCTCAGGGCTGCTGCGCGACAGGGGCTTCCTCACCATCATGGCGGCGACTGCGCTGATCCAGGGCAGCCATGCCGCCTATTACACCGTCGCCTCCATCACCTGGCAGACCTCGGGGCTCGGCGGTCTGACCATCGCCGGCCTGTGGTCGCTGGGCGTGGTGGCGGAGATCGCGGTGTTCGCGCTGTCGCCGCGGTTCAGCCTGCCGCCGGCCTTGCTGGTGGTGCTGGGCGGCCTGTGCGCGGTGGCGCGCTGGCTGATCACGGCACAGGAACTTGCGCTGCCGGTGCTGGCGTCGATCCAGCTGATGCACGGCCTGACCTTCGGGCTGACCCAGGTTGGAACTATGGGCCTGCTGGTCCGCCACGTCCCCGGCCATCTCACGGCGCGTGCGCAGGGCACCATGACTGCCTGCACGGGGATCGTCATGAGCTCGGCCGCCGTCCTGTCCGGCGCGATCTATGCGCGCTATGGGCAGAGCGTCTATCTGGCCATGGCCGCGCTGGCCTGCGGTGGCGCCGCCATCATGTGGTTCGGCCGCCATCGCGCAGGCACGCCCACAGCCGGCGATCAGCCCCAGAGTGCGGAGTCGGGCGGAAAGACCGTGCTGCCGTCGTAGCGCAGGCCGTCGTCGCGGTCGCCTGCGAGTAGGAGCGGGCCGTCGAGGTCGACATAGCGGGCCTGGCGGGCGAGCAGCATCGCCGGTGCCATCGCCAGCGACGTGGCCACCATGCAGCCGACCATGATCTCCAGGCCAAGCGCCTGCGCAGCGTCGGCCATCGCCAGCGCCTCGGTCAGGCCGCCGGCCTTGTCGAGCTTGATGTTGATGGCGTCATAGCGATCGCGCAGCCCCTGCAGCGAGGTGAGGTCGTGGACGCTTTCGTCGGCGCAGATCGCCATCGGCCGACGAATTCGCGCCAGCGCGGCATCCTTGCCGGCCGGCAGCGGCTGCTCCACCAGCGTTACGCCGGCGGCTTCGCAGGCGGCGAGGTTCTCCACCAGGTTGTCCGGCGTCCACGCCTCGTTGGCATCGACGATCAACTCGCACTCCGGCGCTTCCTTGCGGACCGCCTTGATCCGGGCGGCGTCGCCGTCGCCTCCGAGCTTGATCTTCAGCAGCGGTCGGTGCGCGGCCTTGGCGGTGGCGGCCGCCATCGCCTCCGGCGTGCCCAGCGAGATCGTATAGGCGGTGGTGCAGGCGCGTGGCGCAGGCCGGCCGAGCAGGTCCCAGATCCGCCGGCCGCTGGCCTTGGCGTCGAGGTCGAGCAGGGCGCAGTCCAGCGAGTTGCGGGCGGCGCCGGACGGCAAGGCAGCCTGCAGCGCGGGGATGCCGATGCCGCCGTCGAACGCCGCCTGCGTGGACAGGATCGCCGCAAGCGTGGCTTCCGGGGTCTCGCCATAGCGCGCATAGGGCACGCATTCGCCGCGCCCGGTCACGCCGCCGCGCGACAGTTCCGCGGTGACGGTCACGGCCTCGGTCTTGGCGCCGCGGCTGATGGTGAAGGCGCCGGCGATCGGCCAGCGCTCGATCCGGGCGGTGAGGGCGATCGATCGGGAATTGTCGACGTCGGACAAGGGCGGCCTTCGGGTCTTGAGCATCGGGCAGGCGAGGGATTACCGCGCCGGCGACGACAATAAATTGATGCATCCATCGAAGTATACGTCACGCTCGAACTTGTTTGCGACGCAATCGCAGTCTTTCACTGCGCGGCGGATCATATGGGCTGGAATTAACCATACCATCGTGTGGACACTCTCAGATTACCCGCTCCGTGTTAAGACTTTGGTAAATGTACAGGGTAAACGAGCGCAGGAGCCGGCCGTGAGCGGCGGACCGAGTCTGGAACAGGTCGCCAAGGGCGATGGCCTTGCGTTGTGTGCCGCCGGTTCGTGGACGGCGTCCTTCGCCCCGGCGCTGGAACGGCTGGTGACCGATGCCGAGAAGCTGACCGGCAGCCGGCCGAACATCTTCATCGACGTTTCCCAGGTCTCCAAGCTCGACACGTTCGGCGCCTGGCTGATCGAGCGGCTGCGCCGGTCGCTGACCCAGGGCGGCATTGAGGCGAAGATCGCCGGCCTGTCCGCCAATTATTCCAGCCTTGTGGATGAAGTGCAGCGGGTCAAACCGGCGGCGCCGAGCGTCAAGCAGGGGATGCTGATCACCGACATGCTGGACGGCGTCGGCCGCAGCGTCGTCGGCATCGGAACCGGCCTGGTCGCGCTGATCGACATGGCCGGCGCCGTGATCGCGGCCTGGCTGCGCGTGCTCGTTCGCCCCTCCCAGTTCCGGCTGACATCGACGGTCCACCATCTCGAGCAGGTCTGCTGGCGCGCGGTGCCGATCGTGGTGCTGATCACCTTCCTGATCGGCGCCATCGTGGCGCAGCAGGGCATCTTCCATTTCCGCAAGTTCGGCGCCGACGTGTTCGTGGTCGACATGCTCGGCCTGCTGGTGCTGCGTGAACTCGGCGTGCTGCTGGTGGCGATCATGGTCGCCGGCCGCTCCGGCAGCGCCTACACCGCCGAACTCGGTTCGATGAAGATGCGCGAAGAGATCGACGCGCTGCGCACCATGGGCTTCGATCCCATCGAGGTGCTGATCCTGCCGCGCATGATCGCTTTGGTGATCGCGCTGCCGATCCTGACTTTCCTCGGCGGCATGGCCGCGTTGTACGGCGGCGGTCTTGTCGCCTGGCTGTATGGCGGCGTCGACCCCGAAGCCTTCCTGTCGCGATTGCGCGATGCCATTTCGATCAATCACTTCCTGGTCGGCATGATCAAGGCGCCGGTGATGGCACTGGTGATCGGCATCGTCGCCTGCGTCGAAGGCCTTGCCGTGCAGGGCAGTGCGGAGTCGCTGGGCCAGCACACCACCGCGTCGGTGGTGAAGGGGATCTTCCTGGTGATCGTCATGGATGGCGTGTTCGCCATCTTCTTCGCATCGATCGGAATCTGACGATGCCGGCAACCCCGTTCGAGCCCATCATCCGGGTCCGCGACCTCCGCGTCGATTTCGGCCCGCGGCATGTGCTCGATGGACTCAATCTCGACGTCGGCCGCGGCGAAATTCTCGGCTTCGTCGGTGCATCCGGCGCCGGCAAGTCGGTGCTGACGCGCACCATCATCGGGTTGATGCCGAAGGTCGCCGGCCACATCGAGGTGTTCGGCACCGATATGGACAGCGCCGACTTCGCGGCAAGGCGCGTCATCGAGCGCCGCTGGGGCGTCCTGTTCCAGCACGGCGCGTTGTTCTCGTCGTTGACGGTGATGCAGAACATCCAGTTTCCGATGCGCGAATATCTCAACATCTCGCAGCGTCTGCTCGACGAGATCACCATCGCCAAGCTCGGAATGGTCGGGTTGAAGCCGGACGTCGCCGAACGCTTCCCGTCGGAACTGTCGGGCGGCATGATCAAGCGCGTCGCGCTGGCGCGCGCGCTGGCGCTCGATCCGGAGATCGTGTTCCTGGACGAGCCGACCTCGGGACTCGATCCGATCGGCGCCGGCGACTTCGATGAACTGGTGCGCACGCTGCAGCGGACTTTGGGCCTGACCGTTTTCATGGTAACTCATGATCTGGACAGCCTTCATACAGCGTGTGACCGGATCGCCGTGTTGGGCGAGGGCAAGATCATTGCCCAAGGCACCATGACGGACATGCTTGCCTCGCAGCATCCGTGGCTGCGGGAATACTTCCACGGAAAACGCGCTCGGGCCGTTGTCGGCTAGTTGCTACTGGAGTTGGTTGGATGGAAACGCGGGCGAACTACGTCCTGATCGGCACGTTCACGCTGGCGGTGATCGCGGCGGCGTTCGGCTTTGTGCTCTGGTTCCAGAACCTGCACAGCACCAAGCTGCGCAGCCCGCTGCGCATCGTGTTCGAGGGCCCCGCATCCGGTTTGCGCAACGGCGGCAATGTCAACTTCAATGGTATCAGGGTCGGTGAAGTCATCTCGGTGAAGATCGACAATCCGCGACGCGTGGTCGCACTGGCGATGGTCGAGAACAACGCGCCGATCCGCAAGGACACGCTGGTCGGCCTCGAGTTCCAGGGCCTCACCGGGGTCTCGGCAATCTCGCTGAAGGGCGGCGACGAAGCCGCGCCCGCCGTGCCGCTCGACCAGGACGGCGTGCCGACGCTCACCGCGGACCCCAATGCGGTGCAGGACATTTCCGAAGCGATCAAGGCGACGCTGCAGAACGTCAATCGCATCGTCTCCGAGAATCAGGAGTCGGTGAAGAATTCGCTGCGCAATGTCGAGACCTTCACGGCAACGCTGGCGAAGAACTCCGAAGTGATCGACGGCATCATGCTGAAGATCGACAGCGTGATGGGCAAGACCGACGGCATCATGAGCAAGGCCGACGGCGTGGTGGCGCGCACCGACAATATCCTGCTCGGCCTCGATGCGCTGGCCGGCGGCAAGGACGGCGGCGAACTCACGCTGGCGGTGAAGTCGTTCCATGAGCTCACCGAGAACCTCGACAAGCGGTCGGGCGCGCTGATGGCCGATGGGCGCCGCACGCTGGCAGACATCAGCCGCGCCGTGAACAATCTCGACCGCAATCCGACCCGTCTGTTGTTCGGGGCGAGCACCGGCAGCACCAACGCCCCGGCGCAAGCACCGCCGCCGGGCCCTGCAGCGGCTCCGGCCGGACGAAAGCGACAGTAGCCGCCGCGTTCATCCGCCAGGACATCACGATCGAGGCCCGCCATGGAGCGCCACACCCTGAGCAACGGCCGCATCACCGCGACCGTCAAGGCCGATGGTGCCGAACTGTGCTCGCTCCAGGACGCCGCCGGGCAGCAACTGCTGTGGCAGGCGGGCGCGGTTTGGCCGCGCCATGCGCCGATCCTGTTTCCGATCGTCGGCCGGCTGAAGGGTGACTTGCTGCGTCATCGCGGCAAGGCCTATCCGATGACGCAGCACGGATCTCGCGCGTGACCTTCGCTTCGCGTGGACGGCGCACGACGCGCAGTCCTGTTCGCTGGAGCTGCGAGACAGCGCCGCGACGCGCGAGAAGTTTCCATTCGCATTCCGGCTGCTGGTCACCTATGCGGTGCATGACGACCAACTGGTCATCACCTATGAGGTCAGCAATACAGGCGACGAGATGATGCCGGCCTCGATCGGCGCACATCCCGCCTTCGCCTGGCCGCTGCCCGGCGCCGAGGACAAGGCATCGCACACCCTCGTGTTCTCCGACGCCGAACCGGCGCCGGTGCGGCGTCTCGACGGCGGGCTGTTGCGCGCGCAATCGCAGCCGTCGCCGGTGGAGGGCGGTGCGCTGGCGCTGTCGGAAGAGCTGTTCGCCGACGATGCCATTGTCATCGACCAGCTCGCCAGCACGTCGTTGCGCTACATGGCGCCGGGCGCGCCGACCATCGATTTTTCCTGGCAGGGCTTTCACCAGCTCGGCCTGTGGTCGAAACCGGGCGCGGCGTTCCTGTGCATCGAGCCGTGGCTCGGTTATGCCAGCCCGGCAGATTTCGACGGCGAGTTTTCCCGCAAGCCCGGTGTCATCCACATCGCGATCGGCGAAACCCGGTACTTCGTGCAGCGCATCGGCGTGTCGTAACAGGCGCGCTTCGTTTCGCCCGCGTTGTTCTACGCCGCGCCGAACATCTCGTATTGCGAACACCGGCTCTGCTGCAGCCGGTGCCGTCATGTCGTCAGCGGGCTGCGCTGCGACCTGGCGCGGCAGCAGGCGAGGTCGCCGCACCTTCGAGGTTTCGATAGAGCAGGTTGGCGCGCAGCAGGTGATCCCGCATGGCCTGTTCCGCGCCGGCGGCGTCGTGTTCGGCGATGGCTTCCACAATGCGCTCGTGCTCGGCGAGGGTCAGATTTTCGACGCCCGGTGCGCGCACGATCGAGTGATAGTATTCGCTGGCCCATTTCAGCAGGGCTTCGACGATGACGGGAAATATCGGGTTGCCGCTGATCGCTGCGATCTCCCGGTGGAAGGCCATGTCGCGCGCCAGAAAGATCTCCGGCTCCACCAGCGCCGCGCGGTGTTCGGCGAGTTGCACCCGCAGCCGCGCCACGTCGTCGGCGGTCGCACGCCGGGCTGCGATGTTGGCCAGGCCAGCCTCGAGGAAGACGCGGGCCTCCTTCATATGCTCCAGCGTTCCCGGCTGCGTGCGCAGCAGATGCTGGGCGCCACTCGCGATCTGCTCGATCAGCAATTGGGCGGTAGGCACCGCTACCCGCGCTCGCTCCCCGTGCGTGATCTCTACAATCCCCGAACGCGCCAGGGTCTGCAGCGCCTCGCGCACGGCTGGCCGCCCCACACCGTAGAAGTCCATCAGCTCGCGTTCCGAAGGCAGATGGTCGCCCGGCGCCCATTCGCCACTGCGAATGCGCTGTGTCAGGCGGTCATGGACGTCCTGGTAGAGTTTTCGGCGCTGGATCGGTTGGCGGGTCATTATCTCAACATATCACATACTTGCCGCCGCCATGGCAGCCCTGCTGCTCGCCACAGGCGATCCACAGTCCTCTCCAACTTCGACTTGCGGGGCCAGTATTAGTGATATAGTGATCATACCACTTATGTAGTCATTATACCACTTTGGGCCAACGCATCCCTCTGCATGAAGGCGGTGCGAGGCCCGGGTTCCGACGCGGCTGTGCGCCGGCGATGTGCCGGCGCAGCTGCAGACGGAATGGGAAACGGGAGGAACACGAGATGAGCGTAGCGATCGCGCTGTTTGGCGCAGGCGGCAAGATGGGCATGCGCCTGTCCAAGAATCTGATCGGATCGCCGTTTACGGTGCGTCATGTCGAACCAGGCGAAGCGGGCCAGAAGCGCCTGAAGGACGAGTTGGGCATTGTCGCGGTGTCCGAAGATGCTGCGCTCGATGGCGCCAAGGTGGTCATCCTGGCCGTGCCGGACACCCTGATCGGCAAATTGTCGGCGGCCATCGCGCCGCGCCTGAAGCCGGGCACCATGGTCATGACGCTGGATGCCGCCGCGCCCTTCGCCGGCCATCTGCCGGATAACAAGGATCTGGTGTACTTCGTCACCCATCCCTGCCATCCCGATATCTTCAACGCCGAAGTTCATGGCCCCGGCGTGCCGGATTATTTCGGCGGCGTTCGCGCGCCGCAGTCCATCGTCAGCGCCCTGATGCAGGGGCCGGACGAGGCCTTCGAACTGGGCGAGGTGATCGCCAAGGTGATCTACCAGCCGATCGTTCGCTCCTATCGCGTCACCGTGGAGCAAATGGCCCTGCTGGAGCCCGGCCTTTCCGAAACCGTGTGCGCGACCTTGCTGGACGTGATGCGCGAGGCCATGGACGAGGTGGTTGCACGCGGCGTGCCCGCCGACTGTGCGCGGGATTTCCTGCTCGGCCACATGACGATCCTGGCGGCGGTGACCTTCAAGCAGATCAACGGCCAGTTCTCCGACGCCTGCAACAAGGCCATCACCTTCGGCAAGCCACGGCTGATGCGCGACGACTGGATCAAGGTGTTCGATCACGACGAGATCGCGGAAAGCATCCGTCGCATCACCTGACAACGATCAGGGCACGTGCGTCACAACGCACGCGCGTGCCCAAGCCAACCAAAACAAAACAACAAAACAAAATAGGGCCACCGGGGAAACCATGCCTGCAAATACAGCCGCCAGCGTCGAACAATCCGCAGTGCGCAAGATATCGCTGCGCGTCGTGCCGTTCATCGCGCTCATGTTCTTCATCAATTTTCTCGACCGGACCGCGATTTCCTTCGCCGGTCCCAACGGACTGACCAGAGATCTCGGCCTCACGGCCGCGCAATTCGGATTCGCCGCGGGCGTGTTTTTCGTCGGCTATATCCTCTTGGAGATTCCCAGCAACCTGGCGCTGCACAGGTTCGGCGCGCGGCGCTGGCTGGCCCGTATCATGGTGACCTGGGGCATCATCGCGCTGCTGTTTACCTGGGTCAGCAGCGCCGAGGGCCTCTATGCGCTGAGGTTTCTGCTCGGCGTTGCCGAAGCCGGGTTCTTTCCTGGCGCAATCCTTTATCTCAGCCTGTGCGTGCCGCAGCAGCATCGCAGCCGGATCCTGGCGTTGTTCTACATCGCCCAGCCCCTGACCACCGTGCTCGGTGCGCCGTTCGCTGGGCTGCTGTTGCAGGCTGACGGCGCCTTCGGCCTTGCCGGCTGGCGCATCATGTTCTTCGGCGTCGCTGTGCCGGCGATCGTCGTCGGCATCATCGCCTGGTATTATCTTGTCGATAAGCCCGCCGACGCGAAATGGCTGACGCCCGAGGAAAAAGCGTGGCTGACCCGTGCGCTCGAAAATGAGGAACGCGCCAAGAGCAACCCGCAGGGCGCCATGGTCGGTAGCGTGTTGCTGAACGGGCGCGTGTGGGCACTGGCGCTGGTGTACTTCGGTCTGGTCTACGGCCTCTATGCGCTGGCCTTCTTCCTGCCGACGATCATCTCCGGATTCGAGGCTCAGTTCGGCACCAAGTTCGGCGTCCTGGAGAAGGGGCTGATCACGGCGGTGCCCTACCTGCCGGCGGCGTTCGCGCTGTATTTCTGGAGCCAGGACGCTTCGAAGCGTGGTGTGCAATGGTGGCACGTCGGGGTCCCGGCCTTGGTCGGAGCGCTGTCGATCCCGGTGGCGCTGACGATGGGATCGCCGGCCATGACGATCGCCACGATCACCATCACGGCCTGTGCCATCTTCTCGGCGCTTCCCAACTTCTGGGCGATCCCGGCGCGCTTCCTGTCAGGCGCCGGTGCCGCAGCGGGCATCGCGCTGATCAACACGGTCGGCAATGCCGCCGGCTTCGCCGCGCCTTTCATTACCGGCGCTGTGAAGGATGCCACGGGATCCTACCAGATCTCGATGCTGGTGGTCGGCGGCGTGATGCTGGTGTCGGCGATCGTCGTATATCTGGTTGGCCGCAGCGCCGAGCCGGTAGCCCTGCGCGCTGGATCCGGCGCCTAGCGGTTAGCCCATGCCGACCGGCGTCGCTGTCCGCGGCAAGCCGGCCGGAACAATCTCGCAGCGCTCCCATTCAGGGGCGCTGCATCGTTGGAGACAGCCATGACTTCCTTCAAACGCATCGAAGCCGACTACCTGCTGGAAACGGCCTTCGATCCCCGCAAGGCCGCCGAGACCATGGCCGGCGAGCAGTCGAGCGGCACGTTCGTTGCGGTGCCGGGAGAGACGCCGGAATTGAAAGAACGCGCCGCCGCGCGCGTCGAAGCCCTGGAGATCGTCGGCACCGCCGACCGGATGGCATTGCCCGGCGCGAGTCGCCCGGCAGACTCCACCGCCATCCGGCAGGCGCGGGTGACGCTGTCATGGCCCATCGACAACATCGGCCCGTCGCTTCCCAATCTGATGGCCACGGTCGCCGGCAATCTGTTCGAACTGAAGCAGGCGTCCGGGTTGCGTCTGCTGGACATCCGGCTGCCGGACGTTTTTGCCGACGCCTATCCCGGCCCGAAGTTCGGCGTCGCCGGCACCCGCGCCCTGACCGGCGTGGCCAACGGACCGCTGATCGGGTCGATCGTGAAGCCGTCGGTCGGCTTCGGGCCGGTCGAGACCGCCCAGCTTGTCTCGGTGCTGTGCGAGGCCGGCATCGATTTCGTCAAGGATGACGAGTTGCAGTCGGACGGTCCGGCCTGTCCGTTCGAGGATCGCGTGCGGGCGGTCATGGAGGTGGTCGACCGGCACGCCGACCGCACGGGAAAGAAGGTGATGATCGCCTTCAACCTGACCGGCGACCTCGACCAGATGCGCCGGCGCCATGATTTCGTCGTGGCGCAGGGCGGCACCTGCATCATGGCAAGTCTCAACTCGGTCGGTCTGGTCGGCATGATCGAGTTGGGACGGCACACGCAACTGCCGATCCATGCGCATCGCAACGGCTGGGGCTATCTCGGCCGTCACCCGCTGCTCGGCTGGTCCTATGTGGCGTGGCAGAAGTTCTGGCGGCTGGCCGGCGCCGACCACATGCATGTGAATGGCCTGCAGAGCAAATTCTACGAAGACGATGACAGCGTCATCGCTTCGGCGAAAGCCTGCCTCACGCCGATGTTCGCGCACAAGCCGTGCCTGGCGATGCCGGTGTTTTCGTCCGGCCAGTCGGCGCGGCAGGCACCGGCGACCTTTCAGGGGCTGGGCTCCGGCGATCTGATCGTGACCGCGGGCGGCGGCATCATGGCCCATCCCGATGGCCCGGCGGCCGGCGTCACCAGCCTTCGCTGCGCCTACGAGGCGGCGATGGCCGGCATCCCGCTCGAGGTCCATGCGCGCAGCCATCCGGCGTTGGCCAAGGCCCTTGCGGGCTCCTTCGCATGACCGGCCTTGCGGCTCCGCGTGCGCTGCCCGACGGGCTGCTGCTCGGCTTCTACGGCGACGACTTCACCGGTTCGACATCGACCATGGAGGTGATGTCGTTCGCCGGCCTGCCGACGGCGCTGTTCCTGGATGCGCCGACGCCCGAACGCCTGAAACGTTTTGCCGGTTACCGCGGGGTCGGCATTGCCGGCATTGCGAGGTCGCAGACGCCGGACTGGATGGACGCCCATCTGCCGGGACTATTCGCCGCGCTGGCAGCCCTGCATGCGCCGGTGGTGCACTACAAGATCTGCTCGACACTGGATTCGGCGCCGCATGTCGGATCGATCGGCCGCGCCATCGATATCGCTGCCGGCGTGTTTGCGGAGGGCTGGACTCCATTCGTCGTCGCGGCGCCGGCGATCGGGCGCTACCAGGCCTTCGGCAACCTGTTCGCCGCGGTGGCAGGAACTGCGCACCGGCTGGATCGCCATCCGGTGATGGCCCGCCATCCGGTGACGCCCATGGACGAGGCCGACGTGCGTCGCCATCTCGCACGCCAGACCAGCCGGCCGATGGGTCTGGTCGATCTCGTTTCCACGAAGCAGGGCCGCGGTGACGCCGTTCTCGCGCATGAACTGGCGCAGGGCGCGCGCATCGTTGCGCTCGACGTCGTCGACGAGGAGACGCTGATCGAGGCCGGCCGCCTGATCTGGGAACGTGGCGGACGGCCCGTGTTCGCCGTCGGATCGCAGGGCGTCGAATACGCGCTGGTGGCGTATTGGCAGGCCTGCGGCCTGCTCGACAAGGCGGACGAGCGCGCCGTTCGCAGCGGCGTCGACCGCATCGCCTGCGTGTCAGGTTCCTGTTCGCCGGTGACCGCCGGGCAGATCGCCCATGCCTGCGACAACGGCTTCGCCGCGCTGCGGATCGATGCCACGCGCGCGGTGGATCCGGATGACTGGGCGCGGGCGATCGGACAGGCCGCGGACGACGCGCTGGCGGCCATCGGCCGGGGACGCGATCCGCTCATCTTTACGGCCGCCGGCCCCGACGACCCCGGCGTCGCCGCGCTCGGCGCCGCCATCGCCACCAGCGGCAGCGCCAGCGGCGCGGTCAACGATCGCATCGGCAAGGGGCTCGGGCAGTTGCTCGACCAGGTGATGCGCAAGGCGCGGCTGCGCCGCTGCGTGGTCGCCGGCGGCGACACGTCCGGCCACGCGACGCTCGCCATGGGCATCTACGCGCTGACCGCGCTGGCGCCGATTGCGCCGGGTGCCCCGCTGTGCCGCGCCTATGCCGACGATCCGTCCTGCGACGGCCGCGAGATCGCGCTCAAGGGCGGACAGATCGGGGCGCCCGACTACTTCTCCGCCGTCAAACGCGGCTGAGAGCCGGACGGTCGGCGCCACGTGCAGCGCATCTGCGCGTCATAGCCGCGCGTGTCGCTCAAATTCCGATTTGAATGTCAAACAGCCAAGCTCTGCCGTTCTCGCGGCGCCGATGGCGTCCGAGGTATGAGCAGTTCTCCCCTCGGGACATGAGGGGAGCGGCGCGCCGGCAGGCGCGGTTGTGGTGGTTGGGACGCGGTCCATCTTGCGATGGATCGCGGCGCCTGCCGGCGCGCCACCGCGGGATTTATGGCTGAGGGACCGTTCTTCCGGGACAGTTTCCGGC
This sequence comes from Rhodopseudomonas sp. P2A-2r, assembly GCF_026015985.1. Taxonomy (GTDB): domain Bacteria; phylum Pseudomonadota; class Alphaproteobacteria; order Rhizobiales; family Xanthobacteraceae; genus Tardiphaga. The sequence goes on from NZ_CP110389.1 coordinate 2,585,710, forward strand.
GGGATTTCCCCGCGTTGCCACTGTCCACGTCCAGCCGGCAAAGAGCGGCAGAGCCCCGTAGTGGGCCCGGACGGTGACCTCCAGCCTCCCGGGGCGTGCTTGCGAGGCACGCGCGCGGGACACCGCATCCTGCTCCACTCTCAAGACGCCTCATGACAGCGCCTCTCGTTGAGCAGGACGGAACGGATTATAGGTCGAAATAGGATAATAATCGAATAAAAGTTGAGACGGTGCCGTGGCGAGCAGGTGTGCCGGGGCGCGCCGGCGTGACCCATGGGCCAGCGGCCGCTCAAATCCGGATCTTGCGCAAACATTCGGCAAGGCTTGCTTAAATATTTGACTTTGAATAATAGCAAAGTTGTTTAGCAATATACGGGCAAAGGAGCGTATGGTCCGGCCGCCGATCCCACCGTCTTCTTCGCGGGCGATGGAGGCTCGGGAAGTGACCGGGGGCGCGGCGCAAAGCGATCGTCGATATTGACGATGCATCGAGCGTGGCAACGGCGCGCGCTGCGCGGGACGGAGGCCGGCGATAGATGGGGAATGCGGCCTGTTGCCGTTCGGTCGCTCAAACATTGTAAGCAAGATATTTGGTATGACGGCTCAAACCGAAAAGCGCGCATGATCGTACAGCAGGTTATCAACGGGCTTATGCTAGGTGGAATTTATGTGCTGATCGCTGTGGCGTTCACGCTGGCGGTCGGTGTTCTGAAGTTCCTTAATTTTTCGATTCCTGGCACGTTCATGATCGGCGGCATGATGTCGTGGGCGATGCTCAAGGTCGGCTGGCACTGGAGCGTCTCCTTCGGTGCAGCGTTCTTGTGCGCCGGTTTCGTCGGGCTGCTGGTGTACTGGTTGACGTACCGTCCGGCCAAGAACAGCGACCCGGAAGTGCCCCTTGTCAGCTCGCTCGGTTTCCTTGTGTTGCTGGAAAACATTGCGATTATCTATCTCGGCTCCGACCAACAGTCGTTCCCGCAGGTGATCGGCGACTTCAACATGCGGATCGGTCCGGTGGTGCTCGGCGGGGCGCAGCTCATCAGCCTGATCATCTCGCTCGGCGTCGTGTTCGGTCTTTCGATCTTCCTGAAGAAGAGCAATGCCGGGCGCCGCATTCGTGCCATCGCCGAGAGCCGCGATACGGCCGCGCTGCTCGGGGTCAACGTCGGCGCGCTGGTGCCGCAGCTGTTCGTCTTCAACGCGCTGTTCACTGCCCTTGGCGGCATCCTGTTTGCGATCAGCTACCTGCAGGTCTCGCCGTTCATGGGCGAAAATCTCGGCTTCAAGGGCGTCAGCGCCATGATCGTCGGTGGGATGGGCAGCATCTGGGGCGCGATCATCGGCGGGTTGCTGATCGGTCTCGTCGAGGTGCTGTCGATCCAGTCGCTCGGCTCGGACTTCGTCAATATCTGCGTCTACGGATTGTTGCTCCTGCTGCTGATCGTCCGCCCCGAAGGGCTGCTCGGCAAGCCGGCGGCCAGGGATAAATTGTGATGAGCGGCTATCATCTCGGCATCCTCGTTCTGCTGTCGTTCAACGTGATCGCCGCTTACGCTGTATATCTGCCGCTGGCGGCGGGACAACTCAATCTCGGCATTGCCGGCTTCATGGTGGTCGGCGCCTATGCGGCGTCATACCTGACCAACGAGATGGGCTTTCCAGTCGTCGGTGCCATTGCTTGCGGCGGTGCGCTCGCCGCGGCCGTGGCGCTGCTGGTGGCTATCCCGATCCTCCGCACTCACGGCATCTATCTGGCGCTGGCGACCTTCGCGCTGGGGCAGGTGATCGCGGCGATCTTCCTCAACCTGGATGTGGTTGGCGGTGCCTCCGGCTATCCGGTCACCGCGCATGTCGGTGCGGTCGCGGTGATAGGCACCGCGGTCGGCGTCATCGGCTTCATGGCGCTGCTGTCCACCACGCGGTTCGCGCTCTATCTCACCGCGGTGAAGAGCGACCCGCTGGTGTCGGACCTGATGGGCATCAACATCCGCGCGATCAAGGTGGCCGCGTTCACGGTCGGCGCCGCGGTGGCGGCGATCGGCGGCGGGCTGTACGCGCACTATTTCAACTACATCGAGGCGCAGTATTTCAGCGTGATGCTGAGCGTCTATACGGTGCTCTATGTCCTGCTTGGCGGCACCCAGACTGTTTGGGGGCCGCTGGTCGGCGCGTTGATCTTCACGCTGATGCCGGAACTGCTGCGCGCCAGCGCGCAGTGGCGCTATGCGCTGTTTGCGATCTTCATCATCCTGTTCATGGCGGTCAGGCCGCAGGGCCTGATCACCGCTGGCTTCGGGAAATATCTGCGTCGGCAGTTCGTCCGGGAGGCCGCGTGATGGCCGCGCCATTTCTGTCGGTGAAGGGCCTCGGCAAGTCGTTCGGAGGCCTCAGCGTCATCCGTGACCTGTCCTTCGACGTCACCAAGGGGACCTCGATGGCGCTGATCGGCCCCAACGGTGCAGGCAAGACCACGGTCTTCAACCTGATCAGCGGCGTCTATGCCGTCAGCAACGGCAGCATCGCGCTCGACGGCCGCGACATGACCGCGGTGCCGTCGCGCCGACGCATCCAGGCCGGCATCGCGCGCAGCTTCCAGAACATCCGGCTAATGTCGCACTTGACCGTTCTGGACAATCTGCTGGTCGGCCAGCACGTGCGGGCGTCGGGTCTGATGGATCTGCTGCAGCCGTTCCGGCTGATCCCGAACCACCGCTGGATTCGCGGCGCGATGCGCGAGCTGGAAGAATGCGGGTTGCAGAAATACGCCCACGAGCGGATCAGCGCGCTGCCCTACGGCATTCGCAAGCGCATCGATCTGGTGCGGGCCACGCTGGCGTCGTCGTCGCTGCTGATGCTGGATGAGCCGGCCGCAGGGCTGAACGCGACCGAAACGGCGGAGCTGAAGCAGCATCTCGACCTGCTGAAATCCCGTGGCGTGACGCTGCTGGTCATCGAGCACGACATGCATTTCGTCAGCGCGATCTGCAGTCAGGTGGTGGTGCTGAATTTCGGCGGGAAGATTGCCGAGGGCTCGTTCTCCGACGTGCAGACCGACCCGCGGGTGCGCGAAGCCTATCTGGGCACGGAGGACGCGGCATGAGCCAGCCCCTGCTCGAAGTCTCCAACCTGACGGTATCCTACGGCCGGGTGGCCGCGCTGCGCGACGTGACGCTGCGCGTCGGCGACGGACAGATCGTGGCCGTGCTGGGCGCCAACGGCGCGGGCAAGAGCACGTTGCTGCTCAGCATTCTCGGCGCGCTGAAACCATCCGGCGGTGACATCTATTTCGCCGGTGCGCGGATGACCGCGCAGCCGATGCACCGCCGGGTCGGCGCCGGCATCGTGCTGGTGCCGGAAGGCCGCCAGATCCTCATCTCCCTGACTATCGAGGAAAACCTGCTGCTCGGCGCGCACCTGCGCAAGGACACCCAGGCCGTCCGCCGCGAGATCGAGGCGATCTATGACCGCTTCCCCAACCTCGCCAGCCGCAAGGACATGCTCGCCTCCAGCCTGTCCGGCGGCGAGCAGCAGATGCTGGCGGTCGGGCGAGCGATGCTGGCCAGGCCGAAGCTGATGATGATGGACGAGCCGTCGCTCGGCCTGTCGCCGCTGTTCATCAGCCGGCTGTTCGACCTGATCAGGGAGTTCAACCGCGACGGTCTCAGCATCCTCCTGATCGAGCAGAACACCGGGAAAGCGCTGTCTGTCGCGCATCATGCCGTGGTGCTCGAACTCGGTCGCGTCGTGCTCGAGGGCGATCCATCAGAACTCGCCAGGGACCCGCGGCTGCAGGAGGCCTATCTCGGCGGCGCCACGACGGATCACCAATCCGCATGAACCTATCCGATCCCACTTCCAACCAGAGAAAGTCCGATCATGAATCGTAAAGTCCTGCTTGCCGTGACTGCACTGATGCTGGGGAGCACCGCTCATGCCAGCGCCGAAGACCTCGTCATCGGCTTCACCATGGCCAAGACCGGCCCGTTTGTGAGCTTGGCGTCGAACAACGAGATCGCGGTCGACATGGCGGTGGACGAGATCAACGCCGCTGGCGGCATCAACGGCAACAAGATCAAGGTCGTGAAGTTCGACAGTGCCGGCGATCCGAAGCAGTCGGTTCTGGCCGTGCAGCAGTTCGCCCAGGACAACAATGCGCTCGCTGTGGTCGGTCCGTTCTCCTCCGGCGAGGCACGCGTCGCCTTCGCGGCCGGCGAGCGTCTCGGCATCGTGTCCATGTCGATGTCGTCCTCGGCCCCGGCATCGCCGCGCCGTTCAAATACGCCTTCCGCAACACCGTCGATGAGGGCGTGGTGATCGGCACCGTGCTGAAGTCGCTGGTCGCCCGGAAGCTACCGGCGTCCTCCGCCGCCATCGCCTACGCCACCGACGATGCCGTCTCCAAGTCGGTCGGCACCGCGGTGCTGCCCGGCCTTTTCACGGAAGCCAAGATCCCCCTCAAGGGTTCTGTCGATTTCCAGTACAAGGCGTTCGACCTGTCGCCGCAGGTGTCGCAGCTGGCGCAGATGAAAGCCGACGTGATCGGCTTCGGCGCTCCGCCGGAAGCGATGATCAATCTCGCCAAGGAAATGAAGCGCCAGGGCGTGACCGGGCGCCTGATCGCCGGGACCACCGTGGCCGATCCGGACCTGCCCGCGCGGTTCGGCGATGCCGGCGAAGGCACTCTAATCGGCACCACGTTCTATGACGACCTCAACGACGCCACCCGCAAGTTCGTCAAGGATTTCGGCGAACGCGCCACCAAGGCCGGCAGCAGCCGCAAGGTACCGAACCAGAGCGACGCCTCGTCCTATGACATCGTCTACATGTATGCAGAAGCGATGAAGAAGGGCAAAGTGACCGGCGCGCCGGCCAAGGTCGCCGAGGAGCGCACCGCGATCCGCGATCAGCTGCGCGCCCAGAAGGACCTGCCGACGGTGGAAGGCAAGATCACCTTCGGCGAGAACGGCGACTCCGTGAAGCCGATCTACGTCATCGAGGCCCGCGGCGGGCGCTGGAACCTGTTCGACGCCGGCGGCGCCAAGTAAGCCGCGCAGGTTGCGATTGGTGCGGGAAGCCTCGCGGTTTCCCGCTGCGCGCTCAGGCAGGCACGGTGAGGCAGGCATGGGTCGATCGCCGCATCGACGAGATCCGGTCGACCTATTTCGCCGATTTCTGCTGGACCAGTTTGTAATCGATCAGCCGGATCGCCTCGTCGGCGTCCTCGACCATGGCGGACATCAATTTGCGAAACCTGTCGAAATCGCTCACTGTCAGGCTCCGAAACAGCATGTCGTTGACCGGCCGCTGCACCGTCGCAAGTTCGTTGAGCAGCGCCCGGGCCTTTGGCGAGATGGTGAGGACGACGCGACGGCGGTCGGCGGCGTCTGTCTCCTTTTCCACCAGTCCGTTCGTCACCAGTTTCTTGATTTCGATGGTGATGAAGGCGCCGCTGAAATGGAGGTGGGCGGCAATCTGGTTGACGCCGACCTTCTCGTCGCCCCCGCTCAGATGGGCGATGGCGATCAGCACCGTGTACTGCGTGCCGGACAGGCCGATTGCCGCGCCCAACTGGGCGCGCACCGCCTGCAACCGCGCCGAAAAAGCCAGCGTATCATGCAGGAACTGGCGGAACCCGGCGTCCGATCCGTCGACCATCAGTTGCTGCCGGGAGATGGTCGGCTCGACCTTCACTTTTCGTTGTCTGACCTTGCTCGCCATTCGATTCCCGTCTGCGTTGTTATCGGTATACCGGGCGACCGAATCGCAAACAAGTTGGATAGGCAAGCCGCCGTCCGGAGTGTCGCCGAACTTGACAGTCGCCGTTTCGCCTCGATAATATACCTTTGTAATAAAGCTATATGGTTCCGGAGTGAACATGACAGCCGCCGCTGCAGTCGATACCCGCGCTTTTCGCCACGCGCTCGGCCAGTTCGCCACCGGCGTGGCGGTGATCACCGCGCAGTCGGCCGATGCCAGCCCGATCGGCATGACCATGAGCTCGTTCAATTCGGTGTCTGTCGATCCGCCTCTGATCCTGTTCTCCATCGACCGCAGGTCGTCGAGCCTGCAGGCCATGACCGAGGCCACGGGCTACGCGGTGAATATTCTCGGTCGCGACCAGGAGCACCTGTCGCGCACCTTCTCGCGGTCGATCGGCGACCGCTGGGACAGCGTCGAGCACAGGCCGGGCCACGCCGCCGCGCCATTGATTGCCGGCGCGCTGGCCCATTTCGAATGCGCGCCCTACGCCCGATACGACGGCGGCGACCACGTGATTTTCGTCGGCCGAGTGGTGGAGTTCTCCGCCCGTCCTGACAACGAACCGCTGATCTTTTTCCGCGGCGCCTATCACGGCCTGCCAAGTCAAGCCCGCGGCTGCGACGCAACCGCGTCCGATGCCAACCCGACATGATGTTTTAACAGAGCACGAGGCATTCCATGATCAAGACTGGTCAACAGCATATCGACAGCCTGCGCGACGGTCGCGAGATCTATCTGGACGGCGAACTGGTGCAGGACGTCACTAGCCACCCGGCGTTTCGCGGCGTGGTGGCCTCGGTCGGCCGCATGTTCGACTTCCAGAGCGCGCCGGAAAATCGCGAGCTCATGACGTTCGAGACCGAGACCGGCACCCGCGCCAACCGCATCTGGGAACTGCCGGGCAGTTACGCGGCGCTGACCACCCGTCGCAAGGGGCTGGAGGCCTGGACGGAGCTGCATGCCGGCTTCATGGGGCGCGCGCCCGATCATGTCGCCTCGTGCATCTCCGGCATGTTCATGGGTCTCGAAGTGTTCGAGGCCTATGACAAGGAGCGTGCCGCGGCATTGTCCGACTATTACCGCTATGCCCGCGACAACGATCTCTATCTCACCTACGTCATCATTAACCCGCAGGCCGACCGCTCGAAGAGCGCGGCCGAGCAGGCGGACCCGTTCCTGTCGGCCGGCGTCGTGTCGCGCGACGCCGAGGGCATCACCGTTCGCGGCGCCAAGATGCTGGCGACCGGCGGCATCATGGCCAACGAGGTGTTCGTGAGCTGCATCCAGCCGCTGCAGCCGGGCGACGAGAAATATGCCGTCTCCTTCGCAATCCCGATGAACACCAAGGGCCTCAAGATCCTGTCGCGAAAGTCCTATGAGGCCGCGGCACCGTCGGTATTCGACAATCCGCTGGCGAGCCGCTTCGACGAGAACGATGCGGTGCTGTATTTCGACGATGTGAAGGTACCCTGGAGCAGGGTCTTCATCGTCGACGACATCGCCATGTGCCAGAAACAGTTCCATGCGACGCCAGCCCATGTCTATCAGAACTACCAGGCGATGATCCGGCTGACGGTGAAGCTGCGCTTCCTGATCGGCATCGCGATGCGGACCGCGGAGACCAACGGCGTCGTCGGCTTTCCGCAGGTGCGCGAGATGCTCGGCCAGCTGGCCGCCGAAGTCAGCATGGTCGAGGCCTTCGTGCTCGCCATGGAGACCAAGGGGACGCAGCGCGGCGCCTATTTCATTCCTGATCGGGCGATGCTCTACGCGGCGCAGGTGCTGACCCAGCAGCTCTACGCCAAGATTATCGGCACGCTGCGCGAACTCGCCGGTGGCGGCATGATCATGCTGCCGTCCTCGGTCAAGGACTTCGATAATCCCGAGCTTTCGCGGCTGATCGGCAAGACCCAGCAGTCGCCCGCGGCGGGGGCTATCGACAAGGTGAAGTTCTACAAGCTGGCCTGGGATGCGGTGGGATCCGAGTTTGCGTCCCGGCATTCGCAATACGAGATGTTCTTTGCCGGCGCGACCTTCGTGACCAAGGGACACGCCTTCCGCACCTATGACTGGAAAAACGCCGCGGGTCTGCTCGACAAGATGCTGTCGGGCTACGACCTCGCCGACGAAGTGACGCCCCGGAGCAATCCGGATACGTTTCCCCGCGCTGTCGCCTGATTGACCGAGAAAGCTTGAACATGGCCATCAACAAACTGCACGACGAATTCCGTACCCTCGACATGAGCACTGGCTGGGAAGTGCCGCCCGGCTATCCCGCCGGCATCCAGCAGAAGATCCTGTCGGGCGCGCTGGACGAGGTGAACAAGGCAGGCAGCCGCACCCGCATCCTGCGGTTCGAGCCGGGCATCTACACGACCAAGCCGTTCGTTCACGAATACTGGGAAGAAGTGTTCCTGTTCTCCGGCGACCTTATCGTCGGCAACGACGAGCAGGGCAATGGCGGAGAATCGTTCCAGCCGCACACCTATGCCTGCCGCCCGCCCGGTGCATTTCACGGGCCGTTCAAGTCGGTGAATGGCTGCATGCTGATGGAAATCCATTACTTCGATCCGGTCTGAGCGAGACCGGCAGCAACGTTTGCTGCATCGACCACATCCGCGTCCGGTGCCCTCGGGGCGCGAGCGCGCGCTTCACGCGCGTCTCGAAGGATGAACCCCGAACTTTCTCACGGTTCGCGACGCGCGAAGACGCGCTTCTGACCGTGAGGGCCGTATCATCCGAGCCAGTTGCACGAAGGAACATGACATGACGACCACCATCGCGTTCACGCTGGACGCCAAAGCCGGCCCGTCGCCACTGACGCTGACGATCACCCAGGGAGTCATCGCCGGCTGGACCGGCCGGGATCCCGTGGCGCGCGACCATCACATTGCCGAGCTGGCTGCCATCGGCATTGCGCCGCCGGCTTCGACGCCGATCTACTACCGCTGCGCGGCGCGGCGCTTTACCACGGACGGGGCCATCGAATGCACCGGCGGCGAGTCGTCGGGGGAAGTGGAGTTCGTGCTGATCGGCGGCAACGGCAAGACCTATGTCGGCGTCGGCTCCGACCATACCGACCGCAAGGTCGAGACCTACAATATCACCGTGTCAAAGCAGATGTGCGACAAGCCGGTGGCCGCCACGCTCTGGGATCTCGCCGAGGTGGAGGGGCACTGGGACCAGATCGTCCTGCGCTCGTTCGCCACCATCGATGGCGTGCGGGTGCTGTACCAGGAAGGCACGCTTTCCGGCATGCTGCCGGTGGCGGAACTGATCAGGCTCGGCTTTGGCGGCGCAATGCTGCCGGACGGCACCGCGATGTTCGGCGGCACGTTTGCGGCCAAGGGCGGCATCCGGCCGGCGACGCGGTTCGACTATGAGATCGAGGATCCCGTGCTGAATCGCAGGATCGCTGCGGGCTACGACATCATGACGCTGCCGGTGGTGGGATAGGTTCGCGCCACGGTCTGCATGAGCATCACGCTGGTGTAGAAGGGCCGCTGCCGCAGCTGGCGGCCTCGCAACCAGCGGCGTGCTGAAGTTCACATGATGGCAACAGAAAAGCGGAGGCATTGCTGCCTCCGCTTTTCTGTTTGCTCTGTCTGTCGTTCGTCTATCCCAGCCGGCTGGCGGCGTGGGCGAGCAGGGTGTAGACCAGCCCGGTTTCCGAGGTGAGGTGGCTGCGCAGCGCGGCCGGGCCGCGTTCGTCGCGGGCGACCTCGTCGAGCAGGCGTTCGAACTCGGTGATGTACCTGTCCACCGTGGTCTTGAAGTTGCGGTCGGCGCGATACTTGCGGCTGACCTCGTCGAACGCCTTCTGTCCGGCGGGGGTGTAGAGCCGCTTGCTGAACGCCTTGCGCTCACCGCGCTGGTAGCGATCCCACATCTCGGCGGCCAGCGCGCGGTCCATCAGCCGGCCGATGTCGAGCGACAGCGACTCCAGCGGATTGCCGCTGCTGGCAGGCGCGGGCGGCGGCGTCGGGGCGCGCGGGCGCGGCGGCTCACGCTCCTCGGCGCTGTCGGCGCGGCCGAGCAGGTCGGACAGCCAGCCGTCACGGCCCTGGTCGGAACCCGATGGGGCGACCGGCGGCGCTTCGGTGCGGCGCGGGGCAGGTGCGCCGATATCCGGCATCGGCAGGTTGGAGGCGCTGCCGAAATCGCGCTGACGGGGCTGCGGCGCGGGGGCCGGTGCCGGGGCAGGGGCCGGACGCGACATTGCCTCGCTGCGACCGCCGGCAGTGGCCATCACAGGCTCTTCCTCGCGCTGCACGCTGGCGCGGCTGGCGCCGACCACGTCGAGGCCGCGGCCGTGACGGGCGACGATCCGGTTCAACTCGGCCAGCGCCTCGATCTGGTCGACGATGACCTTGCGCATCTGCGAGGTGCTCTCGGCGGCCTCCTGCGGCATTTCCAGCACACCGCGGCGCAACTCGCTGCGGGTCTGCTCCAGTTCGCTCTGCATTTCCGAGGCCATCATCTTCATGGACTGAACCAGCGTCGCGAACTTGTCGGCCGACTGCTTGAACATCGCATCGGCTTCCTGGGTGCCCTGCTGGTAGATCTCGTTCATGGCCTCCGACGTCAGGCGGCGTTCCTCCTCGGCCGAGGCGCGCACCGCCTCGAACTGGCGGGTGATCGCCGACGATCCGGCACCGGCGGTCTCCGCCACCACGCGCGCGATGTCGCGGGCGCGCTCTTCGGCCGCCGCCAGCGATTCATCGAGCAGGCCGGTGAAGCGGGTCAGCCGCTGATCGAGATCGGTGGTGCGCAGGTCGATGGTGGTGACCAGCGAGTCCAGCGCGGCCTTGCGTTCGTCGACCGACGCCATGGTGCTCTTGTTGCTCTGCTCCACCAGTGCGGCGGCATCGACCAGCGCATGGCCGTGGCTTTCGAACTGGGTGGACAACTCGGCGAGATCGCCGACCGCCTTCGAGGTCTTGGCGGTGAAGGTGCCGAGCTGATCTTCCAGCGCCTGGGTGGCTTGGCCGTTGCGCGACGTCACGTCGTTCATGGTGGTGACGAAGTCGGCGACGCGGGTGACCAGCGCCCGCTCCAGCGAGTTCAGGTTGTCGTGGGCGCCGGTGAGGACTTCCTGCAGCAGGATGTTGCCCTCACGCAGCCGCTCGAACAGAGCGACCGTGTCGGTGCGCAGGATCTTGCTGGTCTCCTGCATTTCGGTGACCGCAGCGATCGAGACCTGGCGCGACTGCTCGATGGCCGAGCGCGAGGTGTGCTCGAGTTCCTTGAGCGACTTGTTGACCGCGTTGGTCGCGATTTCGCCGGCGGTGGTGATGCTGCGTGACACGTCCGACGAGTTGGTGACCATCGACTGCGCGAAGGTGTGGCCGCGGGTTTCGATGGCCTTCAATGCATCGGCAGTGACGCGGTCGATATCGACGGTGAGCTGGTTGGTCTTGTTGCCGAGGGCATCGACCAGCGAACCGCGCTTGGCGTCGATCATCTGCGACAGACGATCAGTCTGTTGCTGCACATAGGTGACGATCTCGTCGGTCTTGCCGGTCATGGTCGAGCCGAAGCTGCCGGTGGCGGCGAACACCGAGCGTTCGATCTCCGACGAGGCCGACTTCATGCGGGTCGAGACTTCGTTGGAGACGCTCACCAGCGCGGTCTGGGCGCCGAGCGCGCTGGCCTGGATGTTGTCCGAGGTGCTGGCGGCGGCGGTGGCCAGCGAACGCTCGATGTCGACGGAGATCGCCTTGACCTGGCTGGCGGCCTCGGACGAGGCGGCGGACAGCGAGGTCTGCGCCTCGCGGGCGCTGCTCAGGATCGACGCAGCGGTGTCGGCGCCCACGGCCGACAGCGTGCGTTCGACGTCGATGGCCAGTGACTTGACGTGGCTGGCGGCCTCCGAGGACGCGGCGACCAGGGTCGACTGCGCCTCGCGGGCACCGGTGACCATGGATTCCGCGGACAGGCTGCCGGCGGACGTGAGGCTGCGTTCGATGTCGGCGGCGAGCGACCTGGCCTGCGCCGAGACGTCGGCGGAGGTCGAAGCCAGCGTGGCCTGCGCGTCGCGGGCACTGGCGACGATGGAGTCCGCGGTGGAACTACCGGCTATGGTGAGGCTGCGCTCGATATCGGCGGCGAGATTGCGGACCTGGTTCGACGCTTCCGAGGAGGCGTTGATGAGCGAGGTCTGCACGCCGCGTGTGCTGGCCAGGATGGAGTCGGCGGTGGCGGTGCCGGCCGCGACCAGGGTGCGTTCCACGTCGGCGGCCAGCGTCTTGATCTGCTGCGAGGCTTCGTTGGAGGCGGAGACCAGGGTCGTCTGCGCGGCGCGGGCGCCGTTCAGGACCGAGTCGGCGGTGGCGGTGCCGGCTGCGGACAGGGTGCGCTCGACATCGGCGGACAGCGACTTGATCTGGCCGGCGGCTTCGCTCGAGGCGGCCACCAGGGTGGTCTGCGCGTCGCGGGCGCTGTTGAGGATGGCGTTCGCAGCATTGCTGCCGACAACCGTCAGCGTGCGTTCGACGTCGGTGGAGGTCAGCCGCAGCTGCGCGCCCACATCCGTCGAGACGGTGAACAGCGATTCCTGGGCGGCGCGGGCGCCGGCCTGGATGGTCTCGCTGGTGTTGACCACCAGATGGGTCAGCGAACGTTCCGCGTCCTCGACATGCGACTTGATGCCGGCGGACAATTCCTCGGCGCGGCTCATCAGCGACTCGCTGGCCTGACGGCCGGAGGTCTCGATGCGGCCGGCGACGGCCTCGATGCGCGAGCCCAGCAGCTCCTCGAACTGGCCGACGCGGGTGTCGATCTCCGTGACCACGGAGCCGACGCGATTTTCGAAGCCGTTGTGGATCGCCTGGAAGCGGGCGGTGACGGTGTCAGCCAGAGCGGTGCTGCGGTCGTCGATGGTCGCGGTGACATCGGCGATGCGGTGGTCGATCGCCGCGATCGCCTGCGTGGTACCGCCGGTCAGCGTGGAGGTGAGGTCGGCGAGACGCGAGTCGATGGAGTAGATCGCCTGCACCGCGCCGTCGGTGATCGAGGAGGCGAGGTGGCTCAGGCGCGCGTCGACGGTGCTGACGGCGTGGTTGGCGCCGTCGGCGAGTGCGGTGGTCAGGCGGACCAGGCGCTGGTCGATGGAATGGACCGCAACGTCGGCGCCCTGGGTCAGCGCCGTCGCCAGATGGGTCAGGCGGTGGTCGATAGTGTCGACGGCATCGGTTGCACCGTCGGTCACGGCACTGGTCAGATGGCTGAGGCGGGCGTCGATCGTGCTCACCGCCTGGATGGCGCCGTCCGACAGCGACGACGACAGCGTCTCGAGGCGGTTTTCGATGGTCGCGGTGACCGACTGGGCACGCGCGTCGAACGTCTCTTCCAGCCCCTTGAGCCGGCCGTCGACGGTCTCGTCGAACGACTTGATGCGGCTGTCCAGCGACGCGTCGAGGTCGCTGACGCGGGATTCGAAGGTGGTTTCGAACTGCTGCAGGCGCTGGTCGAGCGAAGCGGTGATCTGGCCGCCGTTCGAGGTCAGGCGGGTGTCGAACGTATCGACGTAGGTCTTCAGCGTGTCCGAGATGTCATGGGTCCGCTGTCCGAGCCGATCGACGACTTCGCCGCCGAAGGTCTTCACGGTGCGGTCGAATTCGGAGATGTGGCGGGTGATCAGGGCGCCCAGCGTGCCGCTGTCGCGCGAGAACTTCTCGGCGAGTTCAGAGCCCTGTTCCTTCACCAGTTCGTCGAAGGCGCTCATCTGCAGGCTGAGGGTGTCGTGCGCGGTCTCGGTCTGGCTGGCGACCTTGGCGACCAGTGCATTGACGGTGACATCGAGCGCCTCGGAGGCCTTGTCGCCGCTGTCGATGATGCGGGTGGCGAGACGGTTGCCGGCCTCGTCGATCTTGCTGACCAGATCGCCGCTGCGCAACTCGAGTTCGAGCAGCAGAGAATCGCTGGAATTCTTCAGGAGTCGTGGACCTGCTCGGTGCGATCCGAGACGCGATCGACGATGCCCGAGGAGCGGGTCTCGAACTCGCTGGTGATGCGGTCGATGCGCTCGTTCAGCATGTCGTGGACGCGGTCGGCGAGATCGACGAATTCGTCGTGCACATGGCCGGTCTTGAAGTTCAGGCTGGAGGTCAGGCGTTCGCTGGCGTCGAGCACCGCGCGAGTGGTCTCGGCGCTGGCTTCCTCGAGACGGTCGAGCAGGTCGCCGCCGCGCTCGCCGAGCGCCAGGATCATGTTGTCGCCGGCATTGCTGAGCGCCCGCGTGATGTGTTCGCCACGCTCTTCCAGCGCGCCGGTGATGCTCTTGGCGACCTCGTCGACGCGCGAGGCGATGGCGTCGGAGATCAGCGCGATGTCGTGGCGCAGATCGATCTGCACGCCGGAGATGGCGCTGCGGACCTGCTCGGCCTGGCCGACCAGGTTGTCGCGCTGATGCGCGATGTCCTGCAGCAGCGCGCGGATGCGCACTTCGTTGTCGGAATAGGCGCGCTCCAGCGCAGAGACTTCGTTGGCAACCAGGGTTTCGAGTTCGCCGGCGCGCGCGATGGCGCGCTCGACGCCGTCGCCCATGGCCGCGACCTCGCGGCGGATCGCCTGGCCGACCGTGACCATGGAATCGCTGGCGGCGCCTTCGGGCTCGGAGAAACGGATCGCCACCTGCGCCATGGACTGGGCGATCATGCCGAGTTCCTGGCCGCGCCAGGCAATGCTGGCGAGGAAGTAGAACAACAGGACGGGGGCGAAGAACAGCACCGCGAGGCCGGCCAGCGCCAGCGTGCCGCCGGAGCCCTGGCCGATGAAGGCCTGCAGCGAGGGCAGGAAGGCGACGGTCAGCAGGCCTGCGCCGACCACCCAGACGCCGGCGAACAGAGAGGCCAGGGTGTAGACGTTGCGGGCGGGGCGGCCCTTCTGGATCGCCTGCAGGATCTGGCCGATGGTTTCGCGGTCGTCATTGGCGGGGCGGCGGGCGAAGCGCGCGTCCTCGGCGGTGTCGAAGGCGGAGCGCTCGGCGCCCATCCGCGCGTCGAATGAATTCTCGTCATAGGCGGGGGTGGCATTGGCCGGCGCGTTGTCGCGCGAAGCAAAGGTCGGGTCGCGGTCGACCACGGGCACGTCGCTGATGTTCAGTGCTTCCTGGATGGCAGAGAGAGCGACTTCGGTTGGATCCTTGGCCTTTTTCGGATTGTTTGCCATGTTCAGTCCACGCCCCTTGTTTTACGCATCTGGAAGCCCCGCACCGTCATCCTGCATACCGGGAAACCCGGGTGCACCCCGCGGATGACGGCGAAAACTACCGGTGTCCCGGCTTGTCCACTACTTCCGCAAACATCCTATTGGCTTGGTGGCTCGAATGAAATGGATTCGATTAATACAATCTTAATCATCGTTAACGCCGCGGCGCCCAAGTCGTTAGTGTAGCTCGCAAATCCCGCGTCGCGACGACATCGTGGCGAGGTTTCGTCTAAAAAGCGGCAAACTTGCGGCCTGTACGCGAAACGTTCCGTTAACCACTGTTGTGATTGGCTGACCAAAATCGCACGCCGGATTGCTCGGCGGCAGCCAGGTTGGGCATCATCATGACACTGCACATGGAACAGGTTCACTGGATGCCGTCGCCGCCGCTTGCTCCCGATGATGGTCCGATCGATCGCGCCCACCTCGCACGCATGACCCTCGGCGATCCCGGCCTCGAGCGCGAAGTGCTGGCGATGTTCGCCGGCCAGTCGGCCGGCCTGATGGACCATCTCGCCGGATCGCCGCCCAACGCCGCCGATCTGGCCCATACCCTGAAGGGCTCGGCGATGGCGATCGGGGCGTTCCGGGTCGCCGATGCCGCGGATTGGCTGGAGACCGCCCTGCGGAATGACGACAATGGCGGCGAACCGCTGATGGCCCTGGCCGATGCAGTGACCGAGGCCCGCCAGGCGATCGATGGCATCCTGAAGCGTTCCTGAGCGATCTGCCCTCGAGATTCAGGTTTTGCGGCGGAGCGCTGGCGCGATCCGGATCGACCCGTTATACGACAACCTGTCTCTCCCTTCCTGCAGCGCGAGCATCATGGCCAAGATAAACTTTGTCGATCACACCGGCGAAACCCGCACCATCGACGTCGAGAACGGCGCCACCGTGATGGAGGCGGCCATTCGCAACGCCATTCCCGGCATCGAGGCCGAATGCGGCGGCGCTTGCGCCTGTGCGACCTGCCACGTCTATGTGGACGAAGCCTGGCAGGAGAAGGTCGGCGCGCCGACGCCGATGGAAGAGGACATGCTGGATTTCGGCTACGACGTGCGGCCGAATTCCCGGCTGTCGTGCCAGATCAAGGTCACCGACGCGCTGGACGGTCTGATCGTCCGCACCCCCGAACGCCAGGCCTGATCGGTTCGAATTTAAGCGCTGACACTTGTCCCGGACGCGACGCAGCCTAGCGAAGCAAAGCTTCGCGCGGCAGTGCTGCTTCGCAGATCCGGGACCGTACCGGGCTCCGAGTTTTGGGCGGTCCCGGCTCTGCGGTGCACTCCGCCGGCAAACGGCGGCGCAATGCACCGCGTCCGGGACATGGGGCGTTGAGCTCTACGGGCTGCCGCCGCCGTGCATCATCCAGGGCTGAAAGCGTGCGACGATCTCGGCGGGGATCGGCGTCGGGTCGCGGCTGTCATGGCCGACCATCACCGTGGTCGACGTCGCCGACGCCATGCACTTGCCCTCCGAGAATACCACCTGCGAGAAGGTCGCCGAGGTGCGGCCGAGCTTGATGACACCGAGGCCGAGCTCGATGGTGCCGGGCCAGTGCAGTTCGGCGCGATAGTGGATATTGAGCTGGACCAGCACCCAGGCGAGGCCCGGTAGCATCAGCCCGTAGGCGGGGTCCTTCACCAGCATGACCCGGCTGGTCTCGAAGTAGCTTGCATAGACCGCGTTGTTGACGTGCTGGTTCGGGTCGAGGTCGGCGAAACGCACATTGTCGGTCAGCCGATAGGGGAAGTTCTCAAGCAGCGGGGGCGTCGCCCGGGCGGGTGCGTTCACGTAGCGTCTCCAGCGTTTTGCGACTGTTACAGCCCAGTTGCCGGGCGCGGGCAAGGGCGCTGCGCCGATTTATGGCTTTCCTCGTCGGGCACGGTTGGCTAGACATTTCGGGCCGGATGGCGCCGGGCCACGGGCAAGGTTCAACCGAGAAGAAACCCCATGAGCGAAACGATCAAGACCGACGTGCTGATCATTGGCGCGGGTCCCTGCGGGCTGTTTGCCGTTTTCGAACTTGGCCTGCTCGACATGAAGACCCACCTCGTCGACATCCTCGACAAGCTGGGCGGCCAGTGCGCCGAGCTCTATCCGGAAAAGCCTATCTACGACATTCCCGGCATTCCCATGGTCACCGGCCAGGGCCTCACCGATGCGCTGATGGAGCAGATCAAGCCGTTCAGCCCGACCTTCCATCTCAATGAAATGGTCGAGACCATCGAGAAGATCGGCGATCCCCTGTTTCGCGTCACCACCGATGCCGGCCAGGTGTTCGAGTGCAAGGTGGTGGTGATTTCCGCGGGCGGCGGCTCGTTCCAGCCGAAGCGGCCGCCGGTGCCGGGCATCGAGGCCTATGAGGGCACGTCGGTGTTCTACGCCGTGCGAAAAATGGAGCAGTTTCGCGACAAGAGCATCCTGATCGTCGGCGGCGGCGATTCCGCGCTGGACTGGACGCTCAACCTGCAGCCGATCGCCAAACGCGTCACGCTGCTGCACCGGCGCGACGATTTCCGCGCCGCCCCGCACAGCGTCGAGCAGATGCGGACGCTGGTGGCGTCCGGCCAGATGGATCTCAGGATCGGTCAGGTCACTGCGCTGGAAGGCGAGGGCGGCATGCTGTCGGGCGCTGCGGTCAAGGGCAGCGACAACGAAACCTTCAAGGTCGATTGCGATACCATGCTGCCGTTCTTCGGCCTGACCATGAAGCTCGGACCGGTGGCGAACTGGGGCGTCAAGCTGGAGAACAATCTGGTGCCGGTGGAAACCGCATCGTTCGAGACCAACGTGCCCGGCATCTTCGCGATCGGCGATATCAACACCTATCCCGGCAAGCTCAAGCTGATCCTGTCCGGCTTCCACGAGGGCGCGCTGATGGCGCAGAAGGCGCATCGCTACGTCTATCCAGACAAGCGCCTAGTGTTTCAGTACACGACGTCGTCGTCGAGCCTGCAGAAGAAGCTCGGCGTCAACTGAAGCGCTGCGCGATCGGACAATCTGCTACCGTGCCGTCATCGGCACGGTGTGGCGAAGGTGTGGCGGCGTCACACAGTGAAATCCCGTTCGGGGTCACGCTTCTTGCAAAAGCCATCAAGCAGCGGCACTCTGCAACCGACAGAGCAGAGTTCCCGTCGCCACCATCGCGACGCCCCGGCCCGGTGATCAGCATGTTCAAAGTACTATCCAGCCTTCGACTGACCGGCGCGTTCGGCGCGGCGATCGCAGCACTGACCCTGTCGGCGACGCCGATGCGGGCGCAGGAGCCTTCTGCGGTTGGACTTTGGCAGAAGGTCGAGAACAACAAGCCGGTGGTCTGGGTGCTGATGGTCGACCACGATGGGGTCGTCGAAGGCGCCATCGCCAAGACGTTTTCCAATCCCAGCGAGCCGCCGAACGAATTCTGCGTCAAATGCGTCGACGATCGCAAGGGCGCGCCGGTGCTCGGTATCTCGTTTATCCGCGGCATGAAACATGTCGGCCTGAAGTACGAGGACGGCAACATTCTCGATCCGCGCGACGGCAAGATCTACAAGGCCAAGATGAGCGTCAGCCCCGACGGCCAGACGCTGACGCTGCGCGGTTACTGGGGCATTTCGCTGCTCGGCAAGGACGAGACCTGGTACCGGCTGCCCGACGCCATGATCGCCTCGCTCGATCCCGGCGTGCTGGCGAAGTACATGCCGGAGCAGGCCGCGGCGCTGGCCGCTCCCGCCGGGAAGCCGCCGCAGGCGGGCGCTATGAAGCCGACCGTTGGCGTCAAGAAGGCGACCAACGCGGTCCCGCCAGCGACGCGTTGATCGCGCGCAGTTGCTGATTGCCGGACGCTGGAGCGCCGCAGCGCTTTCGTGATTTCGTACCGTTCTGGCGAAGCGTTGCGACGCGAGGAGCCCAGCGCTTCACTCGGGATGAAGCGAGCTACCGCGATGCCGGCGTCACTGGCGCCAGCGGCTCCTGGACCACCTCGGCCTCATTGCCAAGTCGCAGCACGTCGGCCACGGCCGGCAGTGCCGCATCGGCCATGGCGGCATGGCCCTCGGCGGTCGGATGGATCGCGCCGCCATAGACCGCTGACAGCACGCCCCAGGTGGCGTCGTGGATATCCGCAGGCACGGCCGCAGCCGAGTAGCCCTGCGGATAAGTCATCGCGGCGAAGTAGCTGTCATTGGCGTCGCGGATCCAGCGGCCGCGCGGCAGATAGGCGCGAAACTCGCTGGCGCCGCGACCGCAGGTCATCGGCTGCTCGGCGGCGGCGACGATGTCGGGGTCGAAACTGTCCCCCTTGGCCGAGAAACAGGCGCGGTCGAACTCCGGATCGGACGCAGACCTCGCACAAAATCCGTGATTGGCGAAGGCGGCCTGATGGGCATCGACGAAGGTCATGCGGTCACCGGCCGGATCGCGGCACATGATGCCGCCCTGGCACAGGGCCAGCGCCTTGAGCTGCGGCAGGAACTCGCTCTGGACGAAATTCGCCACGCTGGACAGCCGCTGCGGGTTGGCATTGAACGACGGGTGGATGTCGAAGCCGGCCGGACCGCCCGGGCAGGGCGCGCCATTGGCCAGCGCCGGATTGGCATAGGCGACATAGACCACGTGGGACAGGTCGTTGCCGACCAGCGGCTTCAGCGCTTCGCGCAGCTTGCTGAATCCGGCCGGCAAGTCGCGCGCCAGCGCCGCCCGGGAGTCCTCGACCGATCCGATGATGCCGGTGCGCTTGAACAGCGTGCGCTCGGTGGAGTTCTCGACGATGACGTCGGCGACCAGGCCGGAGAAGTTGATGTCGTTGGCGCCGACCGAGAGCAGCACAAGGTCGAGCTTGCGGTTGGGCTGCCGGCGCTTGGCGGCCGTCATCGCCTCGCGCAGCTCGGTGAGCTGCGCATTGACGGTGCCCTGGCAGTTTATGGTCGTCTTGGTGGTCAGGCATTCCCGCGCGCGCTGCGACCCGAACAGGCCGTCGGCGATGGTCGCGCCGGAACAGGCGAGCGGCAGGTAGGTCACCGCGATGTGCGGATACGCCACCGCCAGCGCCAGCGCGGTGCGGGTCTGGTAGCTGTAGAGCGAACGGTGGCACGCCGAATTCAGCCAGGTCGCGCTCTGGCGTTGCCAGGCCTGCAGGGGTTCATAGGAATCGCACGAGCGCCCGCCCTTGAAGCCGGCGCGGCTGGGCCGGTAGAACATGCCGGAGGCCGTGCCGAGGTAGGATCGGAAGCAGAAGCCATCGTCGGACAGTGCGACCGGCCGGTCCGGATTGCCCTCGCCCGACGCGATGGAGTCGCCAAGGCCGGCGATCAGCACGTCGCGCACCATGATCTGCGTGACCACGCGCTGCGGGGCGTCGGGGCCGCTGGCAACCTCGACGGTGGCCTGGGTCGGGCGGCCATAGCGGGCGCGAAAATTGATCGGTTCGGCACAATCGAAGGTCGATTGCCGCGGACCGTCGCCATCGTCGAAGGTCCAGGCGCAGACCGCGCCGACCGGCACGTCGCCGGTGAGGCGCACGGTGATCGGATGCTCGGTGGGCGTCAGATAGCTTTCCTTGACGGTGTCGCGGGTGCAGGGCTCGCTGACCTTGCCGGCGAGGTCGATGCACAGCCGGCCAAGCGTGTTGCGGGCCCAGCCGCGGCCATCGCTCTGCACTTCAAGCGCCTGCTCCGCGGCGAGCACGCTGTGGTTGCGCAGGGATTCGACGTGAAGCTGGAAGTCCCGCTCCTCACGAAACAGCCGGAAGCGGTTGCGGACTTCCCATGAAATCTGCATCGGCGCGGCGCCTTGCGCCGCCGCCCAATCGGCGGGCAGGGCGCACAAGGCGGCAAGCAGCAGGGCGATGCGGATGAAGGCGGGTGCGATGCGAATTCGGGTCATGGCGTCTTGAACGTCACGGATGGGGCAGAAGTAAGAGGGGCCATCACAAATCGGCCAAGCGGACTCGAACAAGGGGCTTGGCGCAGATCAGCCCTGCGCCTGCCGGTTCTTGGCGGGATGCGGAATCACGGTCGCCGTCGCGGCACGGCGCTGCTCGGCATCGGCCTGCCTTAGCAGATCCTGTTGCTCCTGGGCGCGGCGCTGCTGCCACGGCCGCACCACATTGAGCCACAATTCGCGGCTTGCCATGACGGCGATGGCCACTGCGAACGGCAGCATGAAATACAGGATGCGGAACAGCACCAGCGTGGCCACCAGTTGCTCGCGGCCGAATTGCGGCAGCGCCACCAGCATGGCCGCGTCGAACACGCCGAGACTGCCAGGCGCATGGCTGGCGAAGCCGAGCAGGGTGGCGAGAATGAACACCACCGCCAGCGAGACGAAATCGATTGCCGGATCGGCCGGCATCAGCAGATACATGGCCATGGCGCAGAAGCCGAGATCGGCCACGCCGATCAGGATCTGCAGCAGGGTGACGCGGGCCGAGGGCAGCGTCACCTTCCAGCCGTTGCGGCCGATCTCGCGGCGCTTGTCGCCCATCGACAGCCAGATCAGATAGGCGGAAATGCCGACGATGCCGCCGAGGCCGATCAGCCGGTTGACGGCATCGGGCAGCAGATCCATCGACGAGGCGGCCTGCGGGTGCCACAGCATGCCGATGCCGAGAACGAAGGTGTTGCCGAGCCAGAAGGTCAGGCCCGAAATGAAGCAGATCTTGGCGACATCGATGGCGGTAAGGCCGTAATCGGAATAGATCCGGAAACGGATCGCCCCGCCGGTGAACACGGTGGCACCGATGTTGTGGCCGATGGTGTAGCTGGTGAAGCTCGACAGCGCGGCGATGCGATAGGGAATGTGGCTCTTGCCAATGGTTCGCAACGCGAAGAAATCGTAGAAGGTCAGCGTACAGAAAGCGCCGAGCACGCAGAGCGCCGCAAGCGCGACGTCGAGCGGCGACTTTTCGGTGATTGCCTGCAGGATCACGCCGGCGTCCACACCCTTGAGGGTGCGCACCAGATGGGTGATCGCCAGGGCGATGATCAGCACGCTCGCCGCGACACCCAGCTTTTTCCAGCCGATGTGCTGCTTGAAGCCGCGCCCAAGCGCGGTCAGCAATTGTCGCATGCGTCCTCCCCGAAGGGCGCGAGCAGTTTCAAAGCCGGCAGTAGCGACGGGCGGCAAGCGGCGACCAATTTGTTCATACGCAAAGTTCACTCATACGCGAAATCCTTAAGCCAAAAACAGGGTGTTGTGCAGCCCTTGACAACGCCGCCGGTGCGCTTTGGGCCCGTGCCATCGCGCACCTGCCTGGCTCCTGACGCCACAGCAGGGCCGCGAGCCCGCCATGATTAACTGCATTTGCAACGTTCTGTCCGCGTCTCCATATAGGCCGCCATCGTGCATCGTGCATCGTGCATCGTGCATCGTCCATCGCAATTCCCGCGCGTGTTCCCGGAACATAGCTCCGAAATACCGGTTAGCGAGCTATCAGCAACCGAACAGACGATGCGTCGCACTGCGGTCGCGTTGTTCCGTTCCCGAAACCACGGTGAAGCAATGGGACTGTTTACAAAAGATATCAAGACCATGGATGACCTGTTCGTGCATCAGCTGCAGGATATCTACTACGCGGAGAAACAGCTGCTGAAGGCGCTGCCGAAGATGGCGGATAAAGCCACCGATCCGCAGCTGAAGCAGGGATTCATGACCCATCTCGACGAGACCCAGGTTCACGTCCAGCGGCTCGAGCAGGTGTTCAAGATGCACGGCGCCGAGGTCAAGTCGGTCAATTGCCCGGCGATCGACGGCATCATCAAGGAAGCCGACGAGACCGCAGGCGAAGTCGACGACAAGGCGGTACTTGATGCCGCGTTGATCAATGCGGCGCAGGCTGCTGAACACTACGAGATCGTACGCTACGGCAGTCTGATCGCCTGGGCCAAGCAGCTCGGCCGCAACGATTGTGCAGCGGTGCTGCAGAAGACTCTCGACGAGGAAAAGGCTACCGACAAGAAGCTCACCACGCTGGCGGAGAGCAAGATCAATCTGCGCGCCGCCAGCTGATCGATCGACGTCGTTGAGACAAAAAGTCGCGCGGGGCAGCCCGCGCGATTTTTAATGGAGCGCCGTTCCGCGGACCGGGATTATGCCTTCCGCAACGCAAAATGGGCGCCGCAGAATGCCATCATGCCGCCGAGGCACAGGGCGGCAAGGCCGGCGAGAACCCCGGCGATGGTCGGCACCGGACTTGGCGCCGAAGCCGCCTGGCCGGCGCCCGCCAGCACCAGCACGCCGACCGCGATCAGAAACTGGCGCATGCGTTGCGGGATCCGGCCCGATACCGCGCTTTGCATCAGCGTTGCCGTCAGATAGCCGCCAACAAATGCCACCGTTGCGATGAGCCACCACGCCACCGCGGCGCCGACCGGCATGAAGTCGTGGGCGTCGGTGCGCCACAACCCGCCGAGATCGAGACCGAAACGCTGGCCCAGCATATGCACGGCAAGCGCCAGCAGGATACCGGACAGCATGGCGCCGGCCAGAATCAGGCGCCGCGGAAAATAGGTGGTCTCGGCCATGGTGGTGCCCATCGAAGCAGGGATCGCGTGCCGGGGGCCTTGCGCCCGCGTCCATCCCCGTGGCTTGTAAGGGATGGACGGGCGCCTGCGCAAGCGACGCCGCCGTTCGGTTGGCGCTGGTGGGTTCCTGCAGATGTTCGAAGGCAAGTTGAAATCGCAGGCGCAGCCGGCTGTCGATGCCGAGCCGTCCGGCGACCGATATGCGTATCGGGCGTCGCTCGTCGGCAGTGCCTATCAGTTCGAATTGACAGAGGACGGGCTGTCGTTTCGCGCCGGCCGCAAGTCGGGCGTCTGGCCCTACGCCAGCATCGCGCTGGTCCGGCTGTCTTTCCGGCCGGTGTCGATGCAATCGCGGCGGTTTCGCGCGGACATTGAAAATAGCCAGGGCGAGCGCATCGTGGTGCTGTCCACCACCTGGCAGACCGTCGCGCTGATGGCGCCGCAGGACAGGGACTACCGTGCATTCATTGTGCGGCTGCACGAGCGTCTTGCCCTGGCGGGCGGACAGGTGAGGCTCAACGGCGGTCTCAGGCCGGCCGTCTATGCCGGCAGCGTCGCGATCCTGGCGCTGGTGTTCATCGCCATGGCCGGGCTGCTGGCGCGCGCACTGGCTACCGGTGAATTCTACGGCGCGCTGTTCATCGTCGGTTTCGCCGCGATCTTCGGCTGGCAGATCGGCGGCTTCATCCGCCGCAACAAGCCGCGCAACTACACATTTGACGATGTGCCGAAAGAATTGCTGCCGTAGTTGCTGCGTCGGCAAAATGAAATCGCGGCCTGCGTCATATCACGGGTGTCTCGCTACTTCCTGACCACCAGCACCGAGCACTTGGCATAGCGCACCACATGGCCGGCATTGGAGCCGAGAAAGTAGGTGCGCATGGCCGGGCGGTGCGAGGTCATCACGATCAGCTCGGCCTTGATCGCCGCCGCCTCTTCGAGGATCTCGTGATAGATGCCGCCCTGGCGCACCACCGTGGAAATCCGGTCCGGTGCAATGCCGGATTCGATCGCGACGATGGCCAACGCCTGTTCTGACGCGACGCGCTGCTGGGAATCGAAATCCGCCGGGACATATTCCGCCAGCATCACCGGCGTCATCGGCAGCACGTTGATGAGCCGCACCGTGCCGCCATAGCTCTGCGTCAACGACGCTGCGGTGGCGATGGCCGATTTGGCGAGCTCGGCTTCGCCGAGATCGATCGGGACGAGAATGATCTTGAACATCTGCGCCTCCCCGTGAGGAGACTAGCACGCCTACCGCGCCGGTGCAGGATTGGTTTAATCGCCCTTGAGCAGCTTCGGGCTGACGAAACGGACCAGCTTGCCGCCGCGGAATGCGACGTCGCCCCAGTCGGCGATGTCGAAGTCGATCACCACGAGGCCCGATGTCGGCAGGTTGTCGGCGATCGCCTTCTGGCCGGCGGCGTCGCCGCCGCCGATCAGGCTGAGCGCGAGCTCGTGCAGGCCGGGATTGTGGCCGATGATCATCAGCGTGGCGGGATCCTCGACGGCGGCGGCGCGGGCCACCGCCAGCAGGTCGGTGGGACCGGCATTGTAGATCTCGTCGAGATGGGCCGCCAGCGCCGGCCGGGCGGCGTCGATGCCGATGGCCAGCTGGCTCCAGGTCTGCTGCGCCCGCACCGCGGTGGAAACGCACACCAGATCCGGCAGCGGCGGATGTTTTGAAAGCCAGGCACCGAGGGTGAGGGCGTCGACCTGGCCGCGCTCGTCGAGCCGGCGGTCGAAGTCCTTGCCGCTCGGGGCATCTCGCTCCGTCTTGGCGTGGCGCAGCAGCAACAAACGACGCATGGCGCGATCTCGATTCTCGGCGAAAACTCGGTGCGGGGAAGGGCGAACGCAATCAGGCCTGCGGAATACTGGACAAGCGCGCGCAGGACAAGGTGACAAGGCGCCGACGGGTGCTTAAGAAAATGCCATGGCCGCAGCTTCCCCCATATCCGCAAGCGCCGCACCCGATGCCGCCACCCCGCCGCCGGAACATCCGCGGCTGACGTTCGATCTCGATGTCGACGTTTGCGTGGTCGGGGCGGGGCTGGCCGGGCTTTCGGTGGCGCTCGAAGCGGCCCGGCTCGGGGCCAGCGTCGCGGTCCTGGAAGGCCGGCAGGTCGGCTGGAACGCCTCCGGCCACCAGATGGGCGCGGTGATGCCCGGCTTCGGCCTGCCGTTGCCGGACATCATCGCAAGGATCGGCCTCGAGGACGCCCGCGAATTGTGGGCGCTCTCGAAGGATGGCGCCGAAGCGGTGCGCGCCCGGGCCACCGAGGAGCTGATGCCCGGCATTGCGCTCCGCGAGGGCGCGCTGGAGGTCTCCAATGTCGATGTCGGCGAAAGGCTGATCGCCCGGCTGCAGATGCTCGGCGAGGATTTCGGCACCGAGGTCGAGGGCTGGCAGATCGACCAAGTCCGGGCCGTGCTGAAGACGGACCGCTACTTTCACGGTGTCCATTGCCCCCGTGCGTTCCAGGTCGATGGCCGCACCTACCTCAAGGGTCTCGCGGCGCTGGCGCGGCAGGCGGGGGTGCGGATCTTCGAGGACACCCCGGTGGTCAGCCTCGATCCTGCCGGCATCCGCAAGCGCATCGTGACGCCGCAGGCCAGGCTGCGTGCCTCGCATGTCGTGCTGGCCGGTAATGTTCATCTCGGCGAGCCGGCGCAGCGCTTGTGGCAGACGCTGCTGCCGGTCTGGCGCTATGCCGCCGTCACGGAGCCGCTCGGCGACCGGCTGGCCGAGGCGGTGACGTATCAGGGCTCGGTGACCGACACCGACGGCATCGACCACTTCCGCGTGGTCGAGGGCGACCGGCTGATGTGGTCGAGCCCGGAAACCACCTGGGCGGCGCGGCCGCAGCGCTTCGCGGGCAGCATCGCCCGACGCATCCGCACCGTGTTTCCGCAGCTCGGCAAGGTGGCCATCGCCGAGACGTTTGGCGGCGCGGTCGGGCTGACCGTGCACGGCATGCCCCAGGTCGGCCAGTTGGGGCGCGGGCTGTGGGTGGCCAGCGGCTTCGGCCGGCACGGGCTCAACACCACGGCGATGGCCGGGCAACTGATCGCACGCGGCATCGTCGACGGCGACGACCGCTGGCGGCTGTTCGCGCCGTTCGAGCTGGTGTGGGCCGGCGGCACCACGGGCCGGTTCGCCGGCCATCTCATCACCGCCTGGGAGCGCCGCGGCGCCGCGGTGGCCGGGACGCTGGCGCGCTACCGGGAACGGGCCCGCGCCCGGGAACTGGTGCGCGAGGCGCGGCTGGCGGAAGCCAACCGGCAAGCCGGTACCCGGGGGCCGCGGCCGCAGGCCTGATGTCCGCTACTGCCGGAACGACATAAAACAACATAAAGTGAGCGATCTACCGCTCTGGGCGTGTAACTTCCGCCGGATCCGACCGTATTTTCCTGCGAACGAGATTTCCGTCTCGACCTCTCTGGGAGACCATCATGATCGATCGCCGCATTCTGCTTGCCTCCGCTGCCAGCCTGGCGGCGCTGTTTTCCTTCAACTGGCTGCGCGGCACGCCGGCTCGGGCGGCCGAGAAATTCGAGGTCGAGAAGACCGACGCCGAATGGCGCAAGCAGCTGACGCCGCAGCAATACGAGATCCTGCGCCAGGAGGGCACCGAGCGCCCGGGCTCCAGCCCGCTGCTCAAGGAACACCGCAAGGGCATCTTCGCCTGCGCCGGCTGCGACAATCCGCTGTTCGCTTCCGAGACGAAGTATGAGAGCGGAACCGGCTGGCCGAGCTTCTGGAAGCCGCTGGACAACGCCGTGGGCGAGCGCAAGGACCGCACGCTGGGCATGGTCCGCACCGAGATCCACTGCCGGCGCTGCGGCGGCCATCTCGGCCACGTGTTCGACGATGGCCCGAAACCGACCGGGCTGCGCTACTGCATGGACGGCTTCGCCATGGTGTTCAAGCCGACGTCGCCCTCGGCAAGCTGACCTGCCATCTCCCGGCAAGTGCGGTGCGAGGGCAAGGCGTGCCCGCTACGTGGGAACCGGCGGAATCAGGCGCTTGGTCCCGGCAATTCTTACCGCGCTAGGCAATTACGCCCCGGTCCATGGACCGGGGTTTTCTTTAGATCGTTGAAATAATTGAGCTATCGCCCTTGGCACGGGGCTTGCGACATCGTCTTCGAACAGCGGCCATGACTTTGGCAAGACCGGCGGGCCGCCCGGATCGAAGTTGGAGACGATGTAATGGGTATCTTCGGCGCTCTCACCACGTCCGTCGCGGGCCTCAAGGCGAATTCCTACGCGCTGGAGAACATTTCCGGCAACATCGCGAACTCCGGGACGACCGCGTTCAAGCGCATCGATACCAGCTTTCTCGATCTCATTCCGCAAACCGGTGTCAGCCAGCAGCTCGCCGGCAGCGTCACCACGGAATCGCGCAGCACCAACACCATCCAGGGCTCGGTGCAGTCGGCGGCGGTGTCGACCTACATGGCGATCAACGGTGACGGCTTCTTTGCCGTGCAGAAGCCCGGCAGCTTCAGCGACAACAGCCCGATCTTCACCGGCGTCAACAACTACACCCGCCGCGGCGACTTCTCGCTCGACAAGAACGGCTACCTGGTCAACGGCGCCGGTTACTATCTCGAGGGTGTGCCGATCGACTCCAGCACCGGCAACCCGGTTGGCAGCCAGCCGCAGATCCTGAAATTCCAGAACGACTTCCTGCCCTCGCAGGCGACCACCAAGATCGACTATCGCGCCAACCTGGCGAGCTATCCGCTCACCACGAAACACAATTCGTCGGTGGTGGGGTCGGAATTGCTGCGCCCGGCGGACTTCGTCGCCAATCCGCGCACCCTGGGAACGCCGGCGGCGTCCTATACCAACACCGGGACCGCCGGCAACGCCAAGACCAACTATCAGACGCCGGCGGTTCCTATCTCGGCGACGACGGCCCTCGCAAGCGTGGTCAACACCGACTCGCTGCCCTCCGGCTTCGCGCCCAATGACACCATCACCGTCAACACCACGAATGGCGGCGTGACCACCGCCAACATCATCCAGTTCTATACCGGTGCGGCGCCGGCGCCCGTCGCCGGCACAACCTTCGTCGATCTCGCGACGGCGACGGTCGGCAGCCTGCTGACCACCATCGACACCATCACCGGCAACACGATCCCGGCCAACAAGTCGACCGTATCTGCGACCGGCGTCATCACGCTGAACACCGGCGTTGCGAACGACGTCTCGGTCAAATCCGGCGCGACCACAGCCTTCGCGTCACTCGGCTTCTCCGGCACGGTCACGACCCTGCGCGGCGGCGGCGGCACGGCGGGCACCGGTACGGTGATCGGCAGCGACAACCAGGTGTTCCTGGACGAGTCGATCAGCGGCGGTGCTGCCACCGCCTATGACGGCAACGGCGCGCCGGTGAACCTGCAGTTCCGCTGGGCCAAGATCGCGTCCGCAGCCCAGGGCGGGACCGACACCTGGAACCTGTTCTACCAGACCAATCCGCAGGCGACGGGTGGGCAGACCGCCTGGGTGAACGTCGGCACCGATTTCAAGTTCGGCTCCAACGGCCAGATGCAGCCGGTGGTCGGCCAGATTACCCTGACCGGCCTCACCGTGAGCGGCGTCTCGCTCGGCAACGTCACCATGGCGTTCGGCACCGGTGGCCTGACCCAGTTCGCCGACACCAACGGCAACGCCCAGGTCAACCAACTGAACCAGGATGGCTACGCCGCCGGCCAGTTGCAGAGCGTCTCCGTCAGCAATCAGGGCCGGGTGGTCGGCGCCTATTCCAACGGCCGCAACATCGATCTGGCCGAAGTCAGTGTCGCGACCTTCAACGGCCCGAACTTTCTCAAGCGCATCGACGGCGGCGCCTTCGAGACCACCAACGAATCCGGCGCGGCACTGTTCGGCAAGGGCGGCAGCATCTCCGGCTCCTCGCTGGAGTCGTCCAACACCGACATCGCCGACGAGTTCACCAAGCTGATCGTGACCCAGCAGGCCTATTCGGCCAACACCAAGGTCATCACGACAGCGAACACCATGGTTCAGGATCTTCTCAACGTCATGCGTTAGGCCATGGGCGCTTTGCCCGTGTTCAACTCTAGGATCGGTTTTGTGTCATGAGTCTCGGCGACGCACTCTCAATTGCCATGGCCGGCCTGCGGGCCAATCAGGCCTCGATGTCGTTGGTGTCGTCGAACGTCGCCAACGCCGAGACGCCCGGTTACGTTCGCAAAACCACCGATCAGGTGCAGACCAACACCGGGTCGATCGGCACCGGCGTCAACATCGTCGGCGTCAACCGCGAACTCGATCAGTATATTCTGGCACAGCTGCGCACCGAAACCTCCGGTGCGTCCTACGCTTCGCTGAAGTCCAGTTTCCTGCAGCAGGTGCAGGGCATCTACGGTAACCCCGATGGCACCGGCACGCTGGAAAGCTCGTTCAACGCGCTGACCACGGCGGTGCAGGCGCTCAGCACGAGTCCGGACAGCTCATCGGCCCGGATCGGCGTCATCAACGCCGCGCAGGCGATGGCGTCGCAGCTCAATTCGATGTCGCAGGGTCTGCAGACGTTGCGCGGTGCGGCCGAGACCGGCATCAAGGATTCCGTGAGCACCGCCAACAATCTGATGAAGCAGATTGCCACCATCAACAACCAGCTGCAGACCAACCCGCTCGGCGGCACCTCGACGGATTCCGCCACCGCGGCGCTGCTCGACCAGCGCGACCAGTATGTCACCCAGCTGTCGCAGCTGATGGACATTCGCGTCACCACCAACAGCGCCAACCAGGTGACGGTGTTCACGGGGTCCGGCGTGCAGCTGGTCGGCAACGAGGCCGCCACCCTGTCGTTCGATGCGCAGGGCACGGTGACGCCGAACACGACATGGAATTCCAACTCGGCGCTGAGTTCGCTGGGATCGATCAAGGTCAGCTATTCCAACGGCGGCTCGATCGACCTCACCGACACGCTGAAGTCCGGCAAGATGGCCGCCTACGTCGAGTTGCGCGACAAGACGCTGGTGCAGGCGCAGACCCAGCTCGATCAGTTCGCCGCAACCATGTCCAGCGCGCTGTCCGACAAGACCGTCAGCGGAACGGCCACGGCGGCTGCAACGGTCCCGCAGGGCTACGACATCAACACCGCGAACCTCATGACGGGAAACACCGTCAACCTGACCTATACGGATGTCGCTTCCAACACCCAGCGCACCCTGACGATCGTGCGCGTCGACGATCCCTCGGTGCTGCCGCTGCCGGCCTCGACGACGCCGAACAACAAGGTGATCGGAATCGACTTCTCTGGCACCTCCGGGACGGTGGCGGCGCAGCTCAATGCCGCGCTCAACGGCGCCAACCTGAACTTCACCAGCAGCGGATCGACGCTCAGCGTCCGCAACACCGCCGGCTTCACCACCGTCGATGCCGCGTCGACCACCGTCACGCAAACCGGTCTCACCGGCAACGGGGTCGAAGTGCCGCTGTTCACCGACAACGGCAAAGCCTATTCGGGCGCAACCACCGTGTCAGGGTCGCAGATCACCGGCCTGGCGCAGCGCCTCAGCGTCAATACCGCGCTGAGTGCCGATCCGTCGCGGCTGGTGGTGTACAGCACCTCACCGCAGACGCCCTCCGGCGACGCCACGCGCGCCAACTTCATTTCGCAGCAGTTGAACAACGCCAAATTCGCCTACTCGCCGCAGACCGGCGTCGGCAGTGCCGGCACGCCGTTCAGCGGCACGCTGCTGAGCTACATGCAGCAGATCACCAGCGCGCAGGGCGCCGCCGCGGCAGCCGCGTCGCAGGTCGCCGACGGGCAGAACGTGGTGCTCAGCACGCTGCAGCAGAAGTTCACGGCGACCTCCGGGGTCAACATGGACGAAGAAATGGCGCATCTGCTGTCGTTGCAGAACGCCTACTCAGCCAACGCCCGTGTGATGTCGACGGTCAACGACATGTACAAGACCCTGATGCAGGCATTCTGAGGTAATCATGTCAATCGATGGCGTAAGCGGACGGACGTCCTACATCGGCTCCGGGATTCTCAACCTGCGCAGCCAGCTCGACACGCTGACCGAGCAGCTGGCCAGCGGCAAGGTCTCCACCACCTATGCCGGGCAGGGCGCCGGTCGCAGCCTCGCACTCGGTCTGCGCGCGCAGCTGAATTCCTATTCGGCCTACGCCGACACGGCGACCAACGTGAACACCCGCATCAACGTTGCCAACCTGTCGCTGCAGCGCCTCGTCGCGATCACGTCGTCGGTCAAGGGCGCGGCGGTGAGCGCCGGCAACACGCTCGACGACACCGGCCAGACCCCCGGCCAGAAGACCGCTTCGCTAGGATTCTACGACTCGGTCGACATGCTCAATGCCCAGTCGGGCGATCGCTATCTGTTCGGCGGTCGCGCCACGGACTCGCCCCCGGTGGCTCCTGCCGACCAGA
Organism: Rhodopseudomonas sp. P2A-2r; assembly: GCF_026015985.1. Lineage (GTDB taxonomy): Bacteria > Pseudomonadota > Alphaproteobacteria > Rhizobiales > Xanthobacteraceae > Tardiphaga. The sequence goes on from NZ_CP110389.1 coordinate 2,617,627, forward strand.
TCATGAACGGCAACGGCACCGCCATCGCCGGCCTGAAGCAGGTGATCTCCGAACGCCTGCAGGCCGACCTTGGCGTCAATGCCAACGGCCGTGTCGGCACGTCGATCGCCGCGTTGCCGGCGTCGCAGACCACGATCAACGTGACCCAGGAAGACGTGACCCCGGTGGCGCCCGCCAAGCCATCGCCTTTCGGCATGACCGTGACCGGAATTTCGAGCACCATCTCCGGCGCGAGCTTTCCATCCACGCCGGTTGTGCTGCCGGCGGCGAAATCCATGTCGGTCGACATCGGCGCGGTGAATCCGCAGAACGGCGACACCGTCAAGTTCACCTTCAAGATGCCCGACGGCACCTCCGAAGACATCGTGATGACGGCGACCACCACGGCGAAGACGCCGATGGATCCCAACACCTTTCTGATCGACCCGGGCAACCCGCAGGCGGTGCCGCCGGTGGCGGCATCGTCGGCGGTGACCGCAGCGAACCTGAACGCCGCGCTGGCGACGTCGATGAAGACGCTAGCCAACGGCACGATGACTGCCGCCTCCGCGGTTCAGGCCGGCAACGACTTCTTTGGCAATCCGCCGCAGCGGGTCGTCGGCGCCCCGGGCTTCACGAACGCGACCGCGCTGGTGGACGGCACCGCGGCCAACACCGTGATCTGGTACACAGGCGAGAGCGACACCACTGCGGGCCAGACCGATTCGGCGCGCGGCACCGCGGTGGCGAAGATCGACTCCGGCACCACCGTGCAGTACGGCGCACGTGCCAACGAGCAGGCGTTGCGCACCGAGTTGCAGAACGTCGCGGTGTTCGCCGCGGTCACGACGAAGGTGAATCTGTCCGGCACCCCGCCGGTGACCAGCCTGAATGCCGGCGACAAGATCTCCGCGCTCAACCAGCGTATCGCGCAGAACCTTGCCGTGATCCCCGGCACCCAGACCATCCAGAACATCCAGGCTGATTTTGCCGGTGCCCAGGCCTCGATCAAATCGACCACCGACCGCCAGAACCAGAGCAAGGTGATTTCGCAGTCGCTGCTGGATTCCATCGAGGGCGTCGACAACAACGAGATCGCCACCAAGATCCTCGCGCTGCAGACCGCATTGCAGGCGTCGTACCAGACGACGTCCGACCTCTACAAAATGAGCCTGGTAAAGTTTCTCTAAACATTAGCGCCACAGATTGACCCGCTACCGCGGTGGCGGGTCGCGCGTGATCTGCCGTCGCGCATAAAAATTCCCGTTGATTCAACCGACTAGCCATTTTCGCCGTCGCATCCGCGCGGCCGCTTTGTCGTGCCCGGGCCGAAATAATGCGGCGGATACTTACGTAAATTCACCCGCGTAGTTTTACGTATTCTTCAGTTCTGCAGTCCACAGTCCGGCCATCGATCAGAAGATCGTTGTTTCGTTCCCAGGAAGGCTTCATCATGTCCGTCACCCTCTCGAACTCCGTCCGTCAGAACCTGCTCTCCCTGCAGTCGACCGCAGAGCTGCTCTCGACCACCCAGAGCCGCCTGTCGTCCGGCAAGAAGGTCAACTCGGCCCTCGACAATCCCACCAACTTCTTCACCGCCGCCGGCCTCGACAGCCGCGCCAGCGACATCAACAACCTGCTCGATGGCATCGGCAACGGCGTGCAGATCCTGAATGCCGCCTCGACCGGTATCACCTCGCTTAACAAGCTCGTGGACAGCGCGAAGTCGATCGCTAACCAGGCGCTGCAGACCACGTCGGGCTACGCCACCAAGTCGAACGTCTCGACCACGATCGCCGGCGCCACTTCCGACGACCTGCGCGGCACCACCGCTTTCGACAGCACCGTTGCCTCCGGCAACGTCATCGCCAGCGCCGCCGCAGGCGGCAACACCGGCGTGGCGATCACCAACAAGCTCGGCGGCGCAATCGGTTCCGTCGCTGCCTCCGCTGCCGTTAACGTTGTCCCGGCGGCCAACGCTGCCGCTACCGTCGGTACAGCGCTGTTCAACACGACGAGCGGTTCATTGGTAGCAGGCACTGCGATCAGTGCGATCGCTACTACGAGCGGTGGTGCTTCGTCCGGTCCGGTCGCAGGCGACTCGATTGTCGTCGACGGCAAGACCATCACCTTCGGTGCGTCCGGCTCGGCGACGGCGGATACCAACGGCAACTACACCATCGGCGTCGACCAGACGGTCGGCTCGCTGCTGTCGACCATCGACACCATCAACGGCAACACGACGAACGCGTCCTCCGTCGGATCCGGCGCGATCACGCTGAACACCGGCACCAACCGCGCGCTGACGATTGCCGACGGCTCAACCGGTACGCTGGCCAAGCTTGGCCTCACCGCAGGCACGACTGCTCTGGGCACCGGCACGTCTGGAAACATCACTGGCGCCACCAAGCTCTTCAACACCGTGGGTGGCCTGAGCACGACTGCGATCTCCGATGGCACCTCGCTGTCGGTGAACGGCAAGACCATCACCTTCAAGGCGCTGGCTCCTCCGACCGCCAACAGCCTGGCCACCGGCAACAGCGGCGTGTCCGGCAACATCGCCACCGACGGTAGCGGCAACTCGACGATCTACCTCGGCACCAGCTCGACCTACACCTCTGCTACGGTCAGCGACCTGCTCACCGCGGTGGATCTGGCCAGCGGCGTGAAGTCGGCGTCCAACACCGCTGGTGTCGCCACGATCACGACCAACAGCTCGCAATCCGCATCCGCTGTTGCCGCCGGCATCGTCACCCTGAACAGCTCGACCGGCGCCAATCTCAACCTGAGCGGCCCCGCCGACCTCCTGAAGCAGATCGGACTGACCACCGCAACTGGATCCGGTTCGGTTTCGGTCACCGCCCAGCGTGTCACCAGCAGCTCGACGGTGGCCAACCAGATCCAGGACGGATCGACCCTGAACGTGAATGGCAAGACCATCACCTTCAAGAACGCCGCCACCCCGGCAGCGTCCTCAACCCACACCGGCGTCAGCGGCAACGTTGAAACCGACGGCAGCGGCAACTCCACCGTCTACCTGCAGAGCGCGACGGTTTCCGACGTGCTGACGGCGGTTGACCTTGCGACCGGCGTGCAGACCGCCTCGCTCGCCTCGACCGGCGCCACCCTGAAGACCACGGCCGGCACCACCAACTCGACGCTGAGCGCCGGCGGAGCCCTCAAGCTCAGCACGGGTCTCACCAGCGACCTGAAGATCTCCGGCACCGGCAACGCCCTGAGCGCCCTTGGCCTCACCGGCGCCACCGGCACCGACAGCTCCTTCAGTGCCTCGCGCGCTGCGTCCGCTAGCGGCATCAACGGCAAGACCTTGACCTTCAGCGCCTTCAAGGGCGGTTCGGCGACCAGCGTCACCTTCGGCGACGGCACCAACGGCACCGTCAAGTCGCTGGCCCAGCTCAACGCGCAGCTGTCCGCCAACAACCTGACGGCATCGGTCGACAACTCGACCGGCAAGCTGACGATCGCGGCGTCGAACGACTACGCGTCCTCGACCCTGGGTCAGGCCGATGGCGGTGCGATCGGCGGCAACGCGGCTTCGACGCTGAGCTTCACATCGGCTCAGGCGCCGGTGGCCGATCCGACCGCGCAGAACACCCGCGCGGGCCTGGTGAAGCAGTTCAACGACATCCTGACGCAGATCAACACCACTGCCCAGGACGCCTCGTTCAACGGCGTCAACCTGCTCGGTGGCGACACCCTGAAGCTGACGTTCAACGAAACCGGCAAGTCCACCCTGAACATCCAGGGCGTCACCTTCGGCGCGACCGGCCTCGGCCTGGCCTCGCTGTCGGCTGGCTCGGACTTCATCGACAACTCCAGCACCAACAAGGTGCTGTCGACCCTGAACACCGCCAGCACCACGCTGCGGTCCCAGGCCTCGGCTCTCGGCTCCAACCTGTCGATCGTGCAGGCCCGTCAGGACTTCTCGAAGAGCCTGATCAACGTGCTGCAGGCCGGCTCGTCGAACCTGACGCTGGCCGACACCAACGAGGAAGCGGCCAACAGCCAGGCGCTGTCGACCCGCCAGTCGATCGCGGTGTCCGCACTGTCGCTCGCCAACACCTCGCAGCAGAGCGTGCTTCAGCTCCTGCGCTGATATCGTCAAAGGTACAGAAAGTATCAATCGGAAAGACGGCGGGGAAACCCCGCCGTTTTTTTGCGTCTTGCGACAGCGGGTCGTGACTGGAGCATCGGGATGCGGCGGCAGCTGGCGGCGATGCAGGGCAGGCGGGTGGTAATACAGCTCGTCGCCCGGGCGCCAAAGGCATACCGGTAATAGTACCTAGGGAGGACTACCGGGGGTATTCGTACCAACCCTGAATTTCATACACCGTTATGACCGGCGGATCAGTGTGCCCCGGCTGACCAAGAAGGTCAGCATGTAGATTAATACCAGGAAGGTATCACACATGTCAGTCGTTCTCTCATCCGCAGTCCGTCAGAACCTGCTCTCGCTGTCGGCCACCGCAGACCTGCTTTCGACCACCCAGAGCCACCTGTCCACCGGCAAGAAGGTGAACACCGCGCTCGACAATCCCACGAACTTCTTCACGGCCGCCGGCCTCGACAGCCGCGCCAGCGACATCAACAACCTGCTTGATGGCATCGGCAACGGCGTGCAGATCCTGAACGCCGCTTCGACCGGCATCTCCTCGCTGAGCAAGCTGGTCGACTCCGCCAAGTCCATCGCCAACCAGGCGCTGCAGACCACCTCGGGCTACTCCACCAAGTCGAACGTCTCCACCACCATCACCGGTGCGACGTCTGACGACCTGCGCGGCACCACCACCTACACCAACGCCTCGGCCACCGGCAACGTGCTCTATGACGGCGCCGCTGGCGGCACCACCGCCATTACCTCCGCGACCAAGCTCGGCGGCACCCAGGCGACCTTGAACGGCGCGTCGATCTCCAACAACGGTACCGGCACCCCGGCGCTGGCGACAACCACCCTCCTGTACGATGCTGCCAGCGCCACCGGCGCGCTCAGCACCAAGGCAGCAACACAGTTCACCGACGGCGCGACGCTGACGGTTAACGGCAAGACCATCACCTTCAGCCAAACCGCCGTTCCCGGCGCGGCCGCGCTTGCTTCGGGCTCCAGCCTGACCAGCACCAACGTTGTCACCGACTCCAGCGGCAACTCCACGATCTATTCCGGCGCCAGCGCGACCACCTCGACCGCCACGCTCGGCGATCTGTTGGCTGCCGTCGACGTCGCAAGCGGCGCCCAGACGGTTACGGCAATCAACGCAAGCACCAAGGTCGCAACCCTTGCTGGTACGGCGAGCTCCGTGACCGCCGGCGTGGCTCCCGCAGGTAACCTGAGCCTGAAGACCGGCACCGCGTCGCCGCTGTCGATCAGCGGCAAGGCTGACATCCTGAACGTCCTCGGTCTGACCACCTCGGTCGGCAGCGGTATCGCAACGGCAAGTGCCAACCCGGATACCGCCGCTGGCAGCCTTGGTTCGCTGGTTCAGGCCGGCTCGACCCTCAATGTCGACGGTAAGACGATCACGTTCTCGGACAAGAAGTCCACCGACGTGAACGCCATTGCCACCGGCAGCGGCAAGCCGAGCGGTGCGAAACTCACCACCGACGGCAACGGCAATTCGACCGTTTTCCTGGGTGATGCCACCGTCGCTGACCTGCTCTCCGCCATCGATCTGGCCAGCGGCACCAGCACAGCCACCATCTCCGCCTCTGTTGCCACCGTCACCACGACGGGCACGGCGTCTTCGGTCGCCACCTCCGGCGCTCTGAAGCTCTCCACCGGAACGGCCAAGGATCTCACGATCAGCGGCACCGGCAACACGCTGGCCGCGCTCGGCCTGAACGGCTCCACCGGCACCGACTCCTCGTTCACCGCATCCCGCGCGGCGAGCACCGGTGGCGTCAACGGCAAGACCCTGACCTTCGGTGCCTTCAACGGCGGCTCCGCGGTCAATGTCACCTTCGGTGACGGCACCAACGGCACCGTGAAGTCGCTCTCCGACCTCAAAACGGCACTGTCGGCCAACAACCTCGACGCCACGCTTGACTCCGCCGGCAAGCTGACGATCTCGGCGTCGAACGACTACGCGTCCTCGACTCTGGGCTCGACCGCTTCCGGTGGTGCGATCGGCGGCACGCTGACCAGCTCGCTGACCTTCTCCACCGCTTCGGCTCCCGTTGCCGACGCGACCGCACAGACCACCCGTGCGGGCCTGGTGAAGCAGTACAACGACATCCTGACGCAGATCAGCTCGACTGCCCAGGACGCTTCGTTCAACGGCGTCAACCTGCTCGGTGGCGACACCCTGAAGCTGACGTTCAACGAAACCGGCAAGTCCACCCTGAACATCCAGGGCGTCACCTTCGGCGCGACCGGCCTCGGCCTGGCCTCGTTGACGGCAGGCACGGACTTCATCGACAACTCGGCGACCAACAAGACCCTTGCCACCCTGAACACCGCCAGCACCACGCTGCGGTCCCAGGCCTCGGCTCTTGGTTCGAACCTGTCGATCGTGCAGACCCGTCAGGACTTCTCGAAGAGCCTGATCAACGTGCTGCAGACCGGCTCGTCGAACCTGACGCTCGCCGACACCAACGAGGAAGCGGCCAACAGCCAGGCGCTGTCGACCCGCCAGTCGATCGCGGTGTCCGCGCTGTCGCTCGCCAACACCTCGCAGCAGAGCGTGCTTCAGCTCCTGCGCTGATATCGTCAAAGGTACAGAACGTACCAATCGGAAAGGCGGCGGGGAAACCCCGCCGCTTTTTTGATTCGAATTGGTCGGCTCAGTTGGAAGGAGGCCGGTAACAAGGTGTTGTGCCGCGACGCGAAATGCCTGCGACCCAATCCAAAGTGGAGCTGAAGGCGACATAAAATGCCTGAGCGAAAAGCCCGAAAAGCCCAGTCTTTTCGGGCTTTTCCCGTTTTGGGGCAGGGGGCAGCCGATCTTAAGGGGGCGTTAACCATAAATTAAAGGCTGCCGGTTAACACTGAGGCTACGTAGGAAGAAGGTAGGCCGAGAATCGGCCGCGTTCGATCCGGGGCATCCGTGGCGGTGCGTCGAGATCCCTCTTCCAGTAGGGCGTCAAACATCACCGGCAGCGTCGCGGAGGCATCTTGCTGACCCGAGACGTCCCATGCGTCGTGCGACCCGAAAGGTCGCCGTCCAGCACGGATCAGGAAGGCTATCAAATGTCAGGCATCGTTCTCTCATCGTCCGTACGCCAGAACCTGCTCTCACTGCAGTCGACCGCCGATCTGCTGGCGACGACGCAGAACCGGCTCGCGAGCGGCAAGAAGGTGAACACGGCGCTCGACAATCCCACCAACTTCTTCACCGCGGCGGGCCTCGACAGCCGCGCCAGCGACATCAACAACCTGCTCGACGGCATCGGCAACGGCGTGCAGATCCTGCAGGCGGCCAATACCGGCATCACCTCGCTGAACAAGCTGGTCGATACCGCCAAATCGATCGCCAACCAGGCGCTGCAGACCACGGTCGGCTACTCCACCAAGTCGAACGTGGCCGCCACCATCACCGGCGCAACGCCCGACGACCTGCGCGGCACCACCAGCTACACCAGCGCCAATGCGGTCAGCAAAGTCATCACCGACGGCACCGCCGGCGGCGCAAATCCGATTACGGGCGCGACGACCCTCGGCGCCACCTCGGCTTCGCTCGCGGGCATTGCGGCGCCGAACGGCGCCGGCACCGCGGCGTCACTGGCCATGGGCCTCACGCTGATTGGAACGCCGAGCGCTTCGACGATCGCCGGCACTGCAGCGCCGATCGATGGCGACACGTTGACCGTCAACGGCAAGACCATCACCTTCCGCTCGGGCTCCGCCGCCTCCGCTGTGCTGCCGGCCGGATCGGGCCTCGCCGGCAACGTCATCACGGACGGCAACGGCAACTCTACCGTCTATCTCGGCACCACCGCGGCGCCTGCCGCCACGGTCCAGAACCTGGCCGATGCCATCGACCTCGCCAGCGGCGTCAAGAAAGCCTCGATCGCCAACGGCGTTGCGACGATCGCGCATTCGTCCGGCACCGACGCCGCGATTGCCTCTGGCATCCTGACCTTGACCACCGGCACCGGCTCCGACCTCAGCGTCAGCGGCAAGGCCGATCTGCTCAACGGCCTCGGTCTGACCACCGGCACCGGCTCCGGTCCGGCCACAGTGACAAAGGGCCGCACCATCGATGCCAACGCGCTCGGCACCCTGGTGCAGGATGGTTCGACGCTGAACGTCAACGGCAAGACCATCACCTTCAAGAATGCCACCGCTCCGGCCACCCCGCCGGCCGGTTCCGGCGTGCTGAACGGTGTCGTGACCGACGGCAGCGGCAATTCGACGGTCTACCTGCAGGGCGGCACGGTGGCCGACGTGCTCACTGCGATCGACATCGCGACCGGCGCACAGGGCACCACGATTTCTGCGGGCGGCGCCCTGACGCTGAAGGCCGGCACCGGCGTGCCGTCGCAGGTCGTCGCCGGTGCGCTGAAGATCAGCACCGGCACCACCGCCGACCTCAGCATTTCCGGCACCGGCAACGCGCTGGTGTCGCTGGGCCTGGCCGGCAACACCGGCACCAACACCACCTTCACCGCAACCCGCGCCGCCGGCATCGGCGGCATCAGCGGCACCACGCTCAGCTTCACGTCCTTCAAGGGCGGCACGCCGGTCAACATCACCTTCGGCGACGGCACCAACGGCACCGTCAAGACGCTGGCGCAGCTCAACGTCGCGCTGCTCGCCAACAACATGAACGCGACACTCGACGCCACCGGCAAGCTGACCATCTCGGCCGGTAACGACTACGCATCGTCCACGCTCGGCTCGACGCTGGACGGCGGCGTGATGGGCGGCTCCATCGGCTCGGCGATCACCTTCACCGTGCCGAATCCGCCGGTTGCCGACCTCAACTCGCAGGCGACACGCGCCAACCTGGTGAAGCAGTACAACGACATCATTGCGCAGATCACCACCACCTCGCAGGACGCCTCGTTCAACGGCGTCAATCTGCTGGCCGGCGATACGCTGAAGCTGGTGTTCAACGAAACCGGCAAGTCGACTCTCAACATCACCGGCACTGCGCTGACCCCCGCCGGCCTCGGCCTGCCGACGCTGGTCCCCGGCACCAGCTTCATCGACAACGCCGCAGCCAACTCCACACTGACGTCACTCAACGCCGCCAGCACCACGCTGCGCTCGATCGCCTCGTCGCTGGGATCGAATCTGTCGATCGTGCAGATCCGCCAGGACTTCGCCAAAAACCTGATCACCGTGCTGTCGACCGGTTCGTCCAACCTGACGCTGGCCGACACCAACGAGGAAGCGGCCAACAGCCAGGCGCTGTCGACCCGCCAGTCGATCGCGGTGTCAGCGCTGGCGCTGGCCAACCAGTCGCAGCAGAGCGTCCTCAAGCTGCTGCAGTAAGCCTTCAGACCGCTTCGCAGCAACGGGCGGCGAGGGCGACCTTGCCGCTCACTTTCGTCAGGGGGCGCCGATACGCGAGAGAGTGGCGGTTTTTTCGGTCAAGACCGATCTTTAGGCTGGATCGTTGCGGCAAGGCTGCGCATAACATGCTGCCGACGATCATTTGCCGAATTGCGGTTCCCGGATTCGGCGCAGCACAGGGAGACCGGTATGGCCTTGCGAGTTGAGTTGAAGCCGTTCGAACGGATCATCATCGGCCAGAGCGTTATCACCAATTCCGACGCGCGCACGGCGTTTCTGATTGACGGCGACGCACCCATCCTGCGCGAGAAAGATATCCTCACCGCAGAGACCGCCAACACGCCGGTGAAGCGCATCTATCTCTGCGTCCAGATGATGTATCTCGAAAACGACATTCCCGGTTATCAGGACCTTTACCTTGGCTTTATCAAGGAACTGATCGACGCGGTGCCGAGCTACAGAGAGCCGATTGAATCGGTGAGTAATCTAATTTTAAGCGGCGCCCTTTACAAAGCGCTAAGGGAACTGCGCCCACTAATGAAGCGCGAAGAAGAGTTGTTGAGGTAGTAGTACATGTCCTACGGTGCTCAGGCTTACGCGCGGACCGCACAGAAGGTTGCAACTCCCCGCGATATCGAAGCGCAGGCGCTGTTCAAGGCGGTACGAAAACTCCAGGAAGTCATCGATCGCTGGGAAGAGACAGACGAGGGTCTCATCGACGCGCTGATGTTCAATCGCAAGCTGTGGTCGATCTTCGTTTCCGATGCGATCAGCGACCAGAATCCCGAGAAGGTCGAAATTCGCCAGAACATCGCCAACATCGGCATCTTCGTGCTGACGCAGTGTGCCGCGCTGCAGCTCAAGCCGGAAGTCGACAAGCTGCAGGCGCTGATCGACATCAACCGCAATATCGCCGCTGGCCTCAGCGGCAATCCGGGAACGATCAGCCCGCCGCTGGCGCCGTAACCGATCGTTAACTCCTGCCCGTCCTAATGCCATCAGAAATATCCTGAAACGATTCTTGGAATCGTCAGGAGCAGGTGAGGCAGATATGGCGGACGTTCTCGGCATTCTTTCTGCGGCCTACAGGAAGACCGCACCCGTCACAGCAGGCAAATACGTTGCCGTTGACCCGAACGCTTACAAGGGCGGCTGGGAGGGCAAGTATTCGAACGGCAAGTCGTTCAAGGTCGATGTATCCCAGATCTCGGGATTCCGCGCTCAGGTGAAGTATGAGAGTGCCGGGACGGTCAAGTATCAGCAGGTGCTGATCAAGGACGATACATTCCGCGTCGGCGACACCAAGTTCACGCTCAGCAAGACCAAGAAGGGCGACATCGTTCCGAACAAGGCGATCATCAAGAATGTGGTGACCGATGCTGCGACAGGAACAACCTTTCTGGATACGGCCACCGCGGTCCGCACGGGTTAACAGCCAGCCAGGCGCTGCGGTCGGGCGCGATGCGGTCTTCGGCGGCACGGTGCTGAATACCGTCTATGTCACCAAATCATAATCGAAAAATTTGACTTACGCTTTGCGATCGGTTTCTAGCCGTCGATCGATCCTGACCGTGTCGAGTGCGCGCAGATAGGCGCGGGTTCGCAGTCGCGATTCTTCGGGAAATTGGTTGATGATCTGGTTGGTCTTCTTGTCGACTGAGACGTAGACGACCTCCGCCGCAGCTTGGTCTATGACCACTCTGCGCGAAATACGGTCGGCATCGGCCTGCTGGTAGTTGGCGGGCGACAGCGCGGGATGCGGCAATGCATCCGTTGCGGTGACCGCCTTGTCGGGGGGCAGTTGAGTCGGCACCGCCGCCCGCGCCGCTTCTGGCTCGGGTCTGATGATCGGTGCAGCAACCGGCGCCCCCACCGGTTTAATATTGAAATCGGCTCCCATGGCAGCCTCCTGGCCTCCACTAGATGAATCCCGACCCTTCCCGTTGATGATTATGCATATGCCCTGTGAATCCGTTGCTTATATCTGTCCGGCAATTTGATTCAAAAGCGGGCGATACCGGATGCCCGACGGCGTCCCGTCTGCAAGCCGGAATGTACGCGGTCAGAGCGACCGGTTGATCGCGATCGGCGTCATGTTGCGCGGGCCGGGCTGCACGCGCATTCCGCTGGATCCGTAGGTCTGCGGAATATTGCGCTTCTGCATCTCGGTGTTGACGCCGCGCACGATGCCCTCCGACACCGCATGGGCTGTGGCGAGCACGGTCAGGTTGACCTGCAGCATCGAGCGGAACACGTCGTGATGATGATGCAGCGCGGACAGCAGGTCAGGCGTTCCCTGCGCGAGATATTTCTGGCTGCCCTTGAGCACTCCGATCATCGCGATGTAGCGACGCGACAGCTCGGTCTTGTTGGGCTCGAGCAGGATCGCCTCGCGGACCTTGCCGGCACGGACCAACTCCGTTTCCCGTTCCACCACCGCCAGCAGATTATTCATGACGTCGATCAACGCCGTGGCCAGCTTGCGGGCCTCGGCGGGTGTCGACGCCGGCTGCGGCGCTGCGACCACGGGATCGGGAGCGGATTGGCGTTGCTGGGCATGGTTCATGGGAGGTCCTCTGCGTCAGGCGGAGCGATTGGCTTGCTGAAGAATGAGCGTGCGATAGACATCGTTGGAGACGCCGATGCCGCCCGCCTTGGCGAACGACTTGGAATATTGCTCGGTCAGCATCGAGCGCCACACACCGGTGCCGACGGTGTCGCCGAACGGGCCGTCCCCCTTCACGCTGGAGGTCATCTGCGAGAACATCGAGTTCAGGAACATCGCCTCGAAATCCTCGGCCGAGGCCTTGGCTTTCTTCTGCGCGGCGGGCGACACCTTGGTGAGCGCGTCGGCGAGCTGGGTGTCCGGGCGACCGTTGAGCAGCGGCATGGTGGTCTTGCCGGTGGCGCTATGGATGTTGCTTGCGATCATCACATCACCTCGATGTCGGCCTGGATGGCGCCGGCGGCCTTGATGGCCTGCAGGATGCCGATCAGGTCGCGGGGGCCGATGCCGAGGCCGTTGAGGCCGTCGACGAGCTGCTGCAGCGAGACGCCGTCCTTGACCAGCGCGAATTTCTTGCCGTCCTCGGTGACGCCGACGCGGGTGTTGGGCGTGACGACGGTCCGTCCATTGGACAGCGGGTTGGGCTGGCTGACCTGCGGGCTTTCCGAGATCGTCACGGTGAGGTTGCCCTGCGACACCGCCACCGTGGCGACGCGGACGTCGCGGCCCATGACGATGATGCCGGAACGCTCGTCGATGATGATCTTCGCGGCGAGATCGGGCTCGACCTGCAGCTGCTCGATCTCGGTGAGCATGGCCACGACGTTGCCTTTGAATTCCGGCGGGATCAGCAGCTGCACGGTCGAAGGATCGATCGGCTCGGCGGTCTTGGATCCCAGGAAGTCGTTGACCGCGGCGGCGATCCGCTTGGCCGTGGTGAAGTCCGGGTTGCGCAGCGCCAGCCGCACGGTGGGCAGGCGGTTGAGGGCGAATTCGATCTCGCGCTCGATAATGGCGCCGTTGGCGATGCGGCCGACGGTGGGCACGCCGCGGGTGATGCTGGCGGCCGCGCCTTCGGCCTGGAAGCCATTGATGGCCACGGAGCCCTGGCCGACGGCGTAGACGTTGCCGTCGGCGCCGAGCAGGGGTGACGAGCAGGGTGCCGCCGGTCAGGTTCTTGGCGTCGCCCAGCGCCGACACGGTGACGTCCATGCGGGTCCCCTGGGTGCCGAACGGCGGCAGGTTACCGGTGACCATGACGGCGGCGACGTTGCCGGTGCGGATGGTGGCGCCGCGGATGTTGACGCCCATCCGCTCCAGCATCGCCTGCAGCGACTGCTTGGTGAAAGGGATGTTGTTGAGGGTGTCGCCGGTGCCGTTGAGGCCGACCACGAGGCCGTAGCCGATCAGCTGGTTCTGGCGGACGCCTTCGATGTTGGCGAGATCCTTGATCCGCGAGGTCGCGCCCGCGGAGGCGGCCGATAACGCCAGCGCCAACAGCGCCGCGCTGACCACCTGACAGATTCTCGCACCTAAACTCGACATCCCCGCTCCCCGCTGAGGTTCTGGCCGGATCGCGCATCACTCCCATGACGATGATCCGACAAGACCTATGCGAGCGCCGTGCCACTGGCGGAGCGTGTTCAATCTATTGATTTAATGAGAGAAAAATTTATGGAGGGGCAGGGTGCCCGGGCGCGGGCACGGCGAAACTGCCGCTGGCGGCAGATTTTGCCGAGCCATTTACGATTGATTAACCATAAAAGACGACCTTGCTGCTGAGGGTCTCTCTACGCCTTGGTGCTCATCATCGGGACGGCGAGCCCCGGGCCGAACCGGCCATCAGATTTCGCGAGACACGCTTATGCGCATCTACGGACCCAACGGAACCACGCTTGGCACCCCTGCGGCGGGTGCGCGGAAGGCCAGCTCGAGCAGCTTTTCCCTGCCGGAGGCCACCAGCACCTCGGATACGCGCCCCGCGGTGGCGCCGAAGGCCACCACCGGTCTCGATGCGCTTCTGGCCATGCAGGAGGTCGAGGACCCCACCGAGCGGCGCAAGCGCTCGGTGAAACGCGGTCGCGGCGCGCTGGATGTCCTCGACGATCTCAAGCTCGGCCTGCTGTCGGGCTCGTTCAATCCATCCACCGTGGCCCGGCTACGGCTGGCGGCGGCCGATCTCAAGGCTTCTTCCGGCGATCCCGGTCTCGATGCGGTGCTGTCGGAGATCGAACTGCGGGTGGAAGTCGAACTCGCCAAGGCCGGACCGGCCTGACCGCCGGCTATGGCGTTGCGGCCTGCCGGCCGGTTCCGGCAGGAAACCGGTGGGAGGTGGTGGCGCGCCTTGCAACCGATATTGTCTGTCACATATCGCCACTATATAAGCTGCGGCGCGGCCGGTATTTCCGGCGCCTTGCACGGACAGATGGATTGGCCTTGGACAAGTTGAAAAACTATCGCCCCTCCGAAAAAGAACCCTTCATGAATGATCGGCAGCGCGACTACTTTCGCGCGAAGCTGCTGGCCTGGAAAGATGAGATCCTGCGCGAATCGAAGGTGACGCTGCAGACGCTGCAGGAAGAGAACGTCAATCACCCCGACCTCGCAGATCGCGCTTCGTCGGAAACCGACCGCGCCATCGAGCTGCGCGCCCGCGACCGCCAGCGCAAGCTGATCTCCAAGATCGACGCGGCGATCCAGCGTATCGACGAGAATACCTACGGCTATTGCGAGGAGACCGGTGAGCCGATCTCGCTGAAGCGGCTGGAGGCTCGTCCGATCGCCACGCTCTCGGTGGAAGCGCAGGAGCGCCACGAGAAGCGCGAGAAGGTCTATCGCGACGAATAGGTGTTCGAGATTGCAAGGCCGCCCGATGGAGCGGCCTTATTTCTGGGATCGCGAGATCGGTGGCAGCGCGGTGATGCCTGGCGCGGTTAGCGCAGGCCGCGCAGCCGCGTCCACACCGGTTCCACCACATAGGTGGCCACCGGCATCAGCGCCGCGCCGAGCAGCAGGCCGAAGACGCCGGATCCTGCCGCGCTCACAATCCAGGCAACCGCCCCGGAGATCGCCGGCACCGCCTTCGCCGCCAGCGCTGCGATGCCGTCGATGCCGTGTGCGATCTGCGGCAGCCCGTAGTCGGCCAGACCGTGCACGACGATGCCGCCGCCGACCCAGATCATCGCGGCCGTGCCGACCACGCCCAGGACGCGCAGGAAGTAGGGCATGCCCAGCACCAGCAGGCGGCCGGACGCGGCCTTGAAGCGGCCCCATCCCGATGTGCGATCGCTCTTCGCCAGCGCCAGGCCGACATCGTCCGCCTTCACGATCAGCGCGACGCCGCCATAGACGACGACGGTGATGAAGATGCCGACAAGGGCGAGGACGATCGCGCGGGTCAGGAACGGTCCCGCCGGGATCGCCGCCAGGGTGATTGCCATGATTTCCGCCGACAGGATGAAATCGGTCTTGATGGCGCTGGCGACCTTGTCGTTTTCCATCGTCGTCGCATCGACCGCGAGAGTGCGCACCGCATCGGCGTGCGGCGTCTCGTGGGGCATGACGGCTTCGGACACTTTTTGAGCGCCCTCGAAGCACAGATAGGCGCCGCCGATCATCAGCAGCGGCGTGATCGCCCATGGCGCGAACAGGCTCAGCAGCAGCGCAGCCGGCAGAAGGAACAGCAGCTTGTTGCGCAGCGAGCCGACGGCGATCTTTCGGACGATCGGCAGTTCGCGCGAGGCGTCGAAACCCACCACATAGCGCGGCGTCACCGCTGCGTCGTCGATCACCACGCCGGCCGCCTTGGCGCCGGCCTTGGCGGCCTGCCCGGCAATATCGTCGACCGAGGCGGCGGCTACTTTCGCGAGGCCGGCGATATCGTCGAGAAGGGCGATCAGTCCAATACTCATGGCGGCCTCTGCTGCGGTCATCGTCGCTGCACTGCGAGACCGGGACCGGCGTGACTTAGACCGCGGCCGATGCGATGGAAACCTTGCAGGCTGTCCATCTTGTCGCAGCCGCGGCATTCTGGATAGGTTGCGCCGCATCTGCCGCGCACTGGAACCCACCGATGACCGATATCTCTGCAGCGACCATCATTGCCGATGCCCGACGGGCGCGCGTGCCGTTGCATGCGCTGGGTGCCGATGCGCCGCACGACGAGGCCGAGGGCTATCGCGTCCAGGACGCCGTGCATCAGCAGCTGGCGGCGGAACTCGGCCGCCTGGCAGGCCACAAGATCGGCTGCACCAGTGCCGTGATGCAAAGCTATCTCGGCATTCCGCACCCCTGCGCGGGTGGCATCTTCGCGAGCGGCGTGCACCTCGACGGTGCCAGCCTGCGCCATGGCGACTACGTTCGTGTCGGCGTCGAATGCGAGATCGCGGTGCGGCTCGCGCGCGACGTGGCAGCCCACGCCGCACCCCATACGGCGCAGACCATCGTCGATGCCATCGACGCCTATCTGCCGGCCATCGAGCTCGTCGACGACCGCTATGCCGACTGGAGCAGCCTGGGCGCGCCAACGCTGATCGCCGATGACTTCTTCGCCGCCGGCTGCGTGCTCGGCGCGCCGGTGCCGCGCGGGGCGCTGCCGGACCTGCTATCGGTCGTCGGCCGCGCGGTTATCAATGGGCAGGAGGTCGGGCGCGGCAGCGGCGCCGACGTGCTCGGCCATCCGCACAACGCGCTCGCGTGGCTCGCCAACCATCTCGCCGCGCAGGGCAAAAGTCTGCGCGCCGGCGAGATCGTTCTGACCGGCAGTCTGGTGCAGACCGTGTGGCTCAACGCCGGAGACGCGGCGGTGATGGAGATGTCGGGCCTGGGCAACGTGGCAGTGGAATTCAGATAACCTGAAACGCCTGCAGAACGTCGAAGGCCTTCCGTCAGGGGAGCTGACGGAAGGCCTTCGCGTAGAACACTTCACGGCGTGGGAGCGCTGGGCGAAGTGTGGGAGCTCTGAAGGATTTAGAACGGCAGCAGGACGTCCATCACTTGCTGGCCGTAGCGCGGCTGCTGTACGTCGGAGAGTTGGCCGCGGCCGCCATAGGCAATGCGGGCCTGTGCAATCTTGGCGCTGTCGATGGTGTTGTCGCTCTGGATGTCTTCCGGGCGCACGATGCCGGCGACGATCAATTCGCGGATTTCGAGGTTGACGCGGATTTCCTGCTTGCCTTCGACCACCAGATTGCCGTTCGGCAGCAACTGCGTGACCACGGCAGCGACTGATGTCTGCAGGTTTTCCTGGCGCGCGACCGAGCCCTTGCCGTCGCTCGACGAGGTGGAATCCGCGGTCAGCAGCCGGCCTGGCAGCACCTGCGATGCCGTCGTACCCAGTAGCTTGCTGCCGGCGAAATCGGTGATGCCGGAGTCTTCCTTGTTGGTGCGGCTGCGCTGGGTCTCGTTGGCGATATTGGCCTTGTCGGTGAAGTTCACGGTGATGGTGAGAATATCGCCGATCTGACGCGCGCGCTGGTCCTTGAAGAAGGCGCGCGAGCCGCTGCGCCATAACGAATTGGCGTTGTACGACGCGACTTCGGGCTTCGGCATCGGCATCTGCACCGGCTTGTAGCCGGGCTGCGCCGTCGGGTTTTCAATCGCGGTCAACTTTGGCGTTTCACCGATCGCCGACAGGCGGTCGATCGACGAGCAGCCGCTGGCGAGGCTTCCCGTCACCAGCAACGCGGCGGTCAGGAAGGAGCGGTTGAGGGCGAACTTGAACATGAACTTTACTCAGCTTTTCGAGAAACAGACGCGGGTTCGTTGATGGCAACGGCGACCGGGGCCGCGGCCTGGGAGACCTTGTCGGGCGCGGCGGTCTCCGGCGGCAGCCGTGGCGTCGGCGCCGACACCGCGACCTGACCGCGACCGACCACCACGCCGGAAACCGTGCGCTTGGATTGCAGGTTGAGCACGTTGACGACGTCGCCCTCGGTCCCGCCTTCCAGCGCCTTGCCGCGGATGGTGAGATAGAGCCCCGCGGATTCGTAGACCAGCGTCACCGCCTGGTCGCGCTGCACGAGGTCCGGCTTGACGAGATCGGAACTGCGCAGCGCCTGGCCGACGCGCAGTTGCCGCCGCGCCTGCATGCCGACGGCGCGGTCGCGGCTGGCAACGTCGTTGCCGACCTCGGCCTTGGGGCGCCGTTCAATGATCACGTCGGAGGATTTGAGCACTTCGTTGCGCTCGACGCCGCGCGCCAGTACGGCGGCCTCGACGGTTTCCACAGCCATGCCGGTGAAGCGCAGCCGGGTCGCCGCACCGCTTTCGTTGGCGATCGAGAAGGTCACGTCGAAGCGGCCGCTGCGCGGATCGAAACGTGTGGAGACCGGCAGAAAGGCACCGCTGTTGGCGGCGTCGAGCTGCAGGGCTGCGACCTCGCGGTCGAAGGTGAGGGTGAGGTTGGCGGCGTCGCCGAGGCCGTTGCGGTGTTCGAGCGCCTGGGCGACCTGGTTCTCGATGTCCTTGCTCTCGATGTTGCGCGACAGCCGGGTAATGGAAACTTCGCGAATGTCCCTGGTGTCGACGCCGATCACCTGGTGCGCGCGCAGCGCGGCGATCACCTGCGCGGTGGTCAGCTTGCCGGTGGTGCCGAGGTCGGGGGAGCGATAGATTCCGATCTGCGCCGCCGGGCCGGCATTGTCGATCACGTCGCCGATGCGCACGATGTCGCCGGATACGCTGACGCTGGCGCGCAGCACCGGCGGGGCGATGATCTCGTCCCGGGTTTGGCCGAGCGCGGAATGTGCACCGCCGGCGAGGAGGGCGGTGGCGAACAGGAGCGAACGAAGCGTCTTCATGGTCAGCTCCCTTAGCGGAACATGGCGGAGGTGGACTGCAGCATCTGATCGGCTGCACTGACGACCTTGGCATTCATCTCGTAGGCGCGCTGCGCGGCGATCAGATCGGAAATTTCCGTGACCACTTCGACGTTGGCCTGTTCGAGGTTGCTCTGCTGCATGTCGCCGAGGCCGTTGGCGCCGGCGATGCCATCCTGCGGCGTGCCGGAGGCCGGGGTTTCGGTGAACAGGTTGTCGCCGTTGGGCTGCAGGCCGGCCTTGTTGATGAACTGGGTCAGGCCGATCTGTCCGAGGACGGTGCTCGTGGTGCTGCCCGCCAGCGTTACCGAAACCGAGCCGGCCGCGTTGATGGTGAGGCCGGACGCGTTGGCGGGGACCGTAATGGTCGGCTGCACCGGATTGCCGTTCGATGTCACGATGCGGCCCTGGGCGTCGAGCTGGAACGATCCGTCGCGCGTGTAGGAGAAGGTGCCGTCCGGCATCTGGATCTTGAAGAAGCCCTCGCCGCGGATACCGACGTCGAGCTCGTTGCCGGTGGCCGACAGCGTGCCCTGGCTCATCAGCCGCGGCGTGCCGATGGTCTTGACGCCGCCGCCGATGTCGACGCCGACCGGCAGAATGGTGCCCTGGTCCGACGCCGTCGCGCCGACCCGGCGCACGTGGTCATAGATCAGATCCTGGAACGCCGCCCGCTGCTTCTTGAAGCCGGTGGTGCGCATGTTGGCGATGTTGTTGGAGATGACCTGGACGTTGAGTTCCTGGGCCGCCATTCCGCTTGCTGCAGTGTAAAGAGCGCGCATGGGTCTGTTTCCTTAGGCCGGAACGTCGGCGAGCTTTTCGATCGCTGATTTGCGCATGTCGGTCTGCTGCTGCAGCATCGCCGAGATCTGGGTGTAGGCCCGGGTGACCTCGATCATCCGGCTCATTTCGAGCACCGAATTGACGTTCGATTTCTCGATGTAACCCTGATTGACCCTGGCGGTGATGGAGGGCTGCGGCGTGGCGCCTTCGCCTGCCGAGTAAAGGTTGGAGCCTTCCTTCAGCAGACGCTGGGCCTGGGCGAAGCTCACGAGGCGCAATTTGCCGCGAATCGAGTCCGTCTTGTTGGAGCCTTCGATGACGCTGACATTGCCGTCCTTGGCGATGTTGATGTCCTTGTCGCCGGGCTGGAACACGATCGGACCCGACGTGCCGAGCACCGGATAGCCGGAGGCGGTGACCAGCTGGCCCTGGGTGTTGATCTGCAGCCCGCCATCACGCGTGTAGCGCTCGCCGGCGGGCGTCTGCACCGCCAAAAATGCGTTGCCGTCGATGGCGAGGTCGAGCGGGTTCTTGGTCTGCTCGGTGGGGCCTGCCGACAGGTCGCGCACCGTGGCGCGGTCCTGAACGAAGCTGACATTGCGGTCGCGGCCGACGAAGTTGTCTTCATGGGCGCCCGACGCCAGGAATTCCTGGAACATCGACCGGTCGGCCTTGTAGCCGTTGGTATTGATGTTCGCGACGTTGTTGGCCACGACGTCGAGCTGTCGCTCCAGCGTCATCTGCCGCGAAAGTCCGATGAGACTGACGTTCTCCATCGGTGGTCTCCCCTGTTCCCGCGGTTCGCCCTCCCAGGCTGGCCGTGGATCCCGCGAACCGCACAAGCTCTCCCAAGCCGCGGTCCGCAGTAACAGTAGCGAAACCCGTGCCAACCAGAAAAAGTAAGCAATTTCATTTGTTTGGCATTTTTTGACGCGCCGAAACGGGCGGCAGAAAGGTCTTGTTGACCATGTTGATCCGGCAAAATTTTCCTAGCTGCCGGGCAAAAGAAAGGTTCCGTTAACCATTGCGACCTAGCGTCACAATCAACAGGGCCTTGGGCGCTGGCAGCATTTGTTTTGTATCGCGTCTTACAGCCTGCTTGGCAGCATCGAGCTCTTCCCAGACCACGGGCGGGCAGGCGATGGCAGATAAAGATTCCGAAGACGGCGTACCGGCGGGCGACGCGGCGGCGCCGAAGAGCAAGATGAAGCTCATCATCATCGCTGTTGCCGTGCTGCTGATCGCCGGTGGCGGCGGCACGTGGTTCATGTTCTTCCGTCATACCGAGGAAGCGCACGTCGAGGCCGCCGCGCCGAAGCTGCCGAGCTTCGTCGATGTACCCGAAATCCTGGTCAACCTGTCCGGCCAGCCGGGCGAACGCGTGCAGTACCTCAAGGTCAAGGTCGTCCTCGAAATCAAGGAAGAGAAGCAGGTCGAGGCGGTCAAGCCGGCGATGCCGCGCATCACCGACATCTTCCAGACCTATATGCGCGAACTGCGGGCCGGCGATCTGAGCGGATCGGTCGGCCTGTTCCGTCTCAAGGAAGAGCTGACCAAGCGCGTCAATGCGACGATCGCGCCGCTGCAGGTCAACGCTGTGCTGTTCAAGGAAATCGTCATTCAGTGACGGGACGGATCTAGGGTCATGGCGACGCAAGAACAGATGGACCAGGATGCCATCGCCGCCGAATGGGAAGCGTCTCTGGATTCAGAGGACCCCGTCGAGGCGGCGAAGGCGGCTGCCGAAAACGAACTTACCGGGACTATGGCCGAGCAGTGGGCCGCCATGGTCGAGGATGGCGGTCGCGATCTCGGCGGCGGCAAGAACGGCGGCGAGCGCGTGCTGTCGCAGGAGGAGATCGACAATCTCCTCGGCTTCAGCGTCGGTGAGGTCAATCTCGACGAGAATTCCGGCATCCGCGCCATCATCGACTCGGCGATGGTGTCCTACGAGCGTCTGCCGATGCTCGAAATCGCCTTCGACCGGCTGGTCCGGCTGATGACGACGAGCCTGCGCAACTTCACTTCGGACAACGTCGAAGTCTCGCTCGACCGCATCACCTCGGTGCGGTTCGGCGATTATATGAATTCGATTCCGCTGCCCGCGGTGCTGTGCGTTTTCAAGGCCGAGGAATGGGAAAACTTCGGCCTCGCCACCTGCGATTCCGCGCTGATCTATTCGATGATCGACGTGCTGCTCGGCGGCCGCCGCGGTCAGCCGTCGCTGCGCATTGAAGGCCGTCCCTACACCACCATCGAGACCAACCTGGTGAAGCGCCTGATCGAGGTCGTGCTGGCCGACGCCGAACAGGCGTTCCGGCCGCTGTCGCCGGTGACCTTCACCATCGACCGGCTGGAGACCAATCCGCGCTTCGCCGCGATCAGCCGGCCTGCCAACGCCGCGATCCTGGTGCGCCTGCATATCGATATGGAAGACCGCGGCGGCAATATCGAGCTGCTGCTGCCTTACGCCACCATCGAGCCGATCCGCGGCGTGCTCATGCAGATGTTCATGGGCGAAAAGCTCGGCCGCGATCCGATCTGGGAGGGGCATCTCGCTACCGAGATCTCCCAGGCCCAGATCGCCGTCGACGCCGTGCTCTATGAGGCCGAGATTCCGCTCAAGCAGCTGATGACGCTGAAAGTCGGCGACACCCTGCCGCTCGACATGCGCGCCGACGCGCTGGTGCAGGTGCGCTGTGGCAACGTCACGCTGACCGAGGGCCGCATGGGCCGGGTCGGCGACCGCGTTGCGATCCGCGTGACCAAGCAGCTACGCAAGCCGAATACATCCTTCGCGATGTTCGAGAAGGCCGATGAGCAAACCAAGATGATGGAGGCACAATGAGTCATTCCCTGGGAATCGTGATCGAAAGCTTGGTCGCAGCCTTGCTCATTCTGACAATCGGCTACTGCATGCTGCTCAACAGCCGCCTCAAGCGGCTGAAGGCCGACGAGCAGTCGCTGAAAGCCACCATCGGCGAATTGATCACCGTGACCGAGATCGCCGAGCGCGCCATCGGCGGCCTCAAGCTCACCGTGCGCGACGTCAACGAAAACCTCGGCAGCCAGATCGCCTCGGCCACCGCGTTGGCGGACCATCTGAAGAAGCAGCTGGCCGAGGGCGACAATGTGCTGCGGCGGCTGTCGCGGATCGCCATCGCGGCGCGCCCGCTGGCTGACGCAGACGTGGACACCGGCGCCGCCGCTCCGAAGATGTCGCCGGCCAAGGCCAACGCCGCCGCCGCGCAGGCATTCGCGGATCGCCGGAGGGCGGACGGCCTCGCCGCATGAACGCTTTCCGGGACATCCGCGTCATCCCCGTGGTCCTCGTTGCTATCTTCGGCCTCGCGATCCTCAAGATCGCGGGTCTGGTGATCGATGGCGGCTACGTGTTCGACTACAAGCCGGGTGCCACGGGAAATTCATGGGCGCAGGAGACTTTCAATTTCCCCGGCGGGAAGCCGCAGGAGAACAACGACATCACCGGCTCGACCGGTGCCAAGAAGGAAGAACCCACCGCGGCCAAGGACGCGCATGGCAAGCCGGTGGTGGCCGCGCCGGAAGTGGCGAAACCTGCCGAAGCCGCGCCACCGGTTGAGCAGCCCATGCCGATCTCGGCCTCGGAGCGGGCGATCCTGGAGCGGCTGCAGTCGCGCCGGCAGGAACTGGAAGCCCGTGCTCGCGAAATCGATATCCGTGAAAGCCTGCTGAAGGCCGCCGAGAAACGCATCGAATCGCGCGTCGATGAATTGAAGGGCGTCGAGGCCGGCATCAAGACCGCCACCGAGCAGAAGGGTGAGGCCGACGTCGCCCGCTTCAAGGGCATCATCACCATGTATGAAGGCATGAAGCCCAAGGACGCCGCCAAGATTTTCGACCGGCTGGAAATGCCCGTTCTGTTCGAGATCGCGTCGCAGATCGCGCCGCGGAAAATGTCTGACATTCTGGGATTGATGCAGCCGGAGGCCGCAGAGCGCCTGACCGTCGAACTGGCGCGACGCGCCAGCGGCGACAAGTCGGCTTCCGCTGCGGAACTGCCCAAGATCGAGGGCAAGCCGATGTCGCCCAGCCGCAATTAGGGGAATTCGTTAACAAATCCTTCAACCGCGGATTCTAGATTCAGACACGGCGGTTGGCCGCCGGTCTGACGATGCTGAAAGTAAATCCTGGATGGCGCGCAAGACGGCCGCTGCAAGTTGGATGCTCGCCTGCGCGTTGACGCGGGCCGTCCTGCGTTGCGCGGGTGGCGCGTCCTATCTGTCTGCGGCCGTGTTGTCGGTCGCCGTGCTGTCGGCCCAGCCGAGCCAGGCGCAGGCCGTGCGCGGCGAGGCGTCGCTGAATGTGTCAGGTGGCTATGCGCGGCTGGTGCTCAAGCTGGCGGAGGATGTCGAATCCGAAGTCAGCCAGGCCGGCACCATTCTGGTGATCCGCTTCAAGAAGCCGGTCGATATCCCCGTCGAAAGCCTGTCGGATTCCGCGCCCGATTATGTCGGTTCGGCGCGGCGGGATCCCGATGGATCGGCCATCCGTCTCGCGCTGTCGCGCAAGGTGACCGTCAACTCGATGGTTGCCGGCGAGCGGATCTTCATCGATCTGTTGCCGGAGAAGTGGGCGGGCGCGCCTCCCGGATTGCCGGCGGATGTGGTCCGCGAACTGTCCGACCGTGCGCGAAATGCCGAGCGCGCCCTGCGCATGCAGCGCGCGGACGTCAAGAAGCCGCCGATGATCCGGGTGCGTGCATCGGTGCAGCCGACCTTCGTGCGCTTCGTGTTCGATCTGCCCGACGGCGTCAACGTGTCGTCGACGCTGGATGAGAAGCGTCTGGCGCTGACATTCAATGTCCCGCTCACCTTCGATCTGGCCGATGCCAAGTTGTCGGCGCCGCCCAATGTCTCATCTATCGGGCAGGCCGCTGACGGCAGCCGGGCTGCGGTCGAGATCGGACTGATCGGCGACGTCGACGTACATTCGTTCCGCGAGGACAAGAGCTACGTGGTCGACATCGGCTATCAGCAGGCCGACAAGCCCGCAGCCGCGGCCGCAGCCAAGTTGCCGGCCGCGCCTGTCGGAGCGAAGCCGGCCGACAACCCGCCGGCGCGCTCCAGCGAGATTACGCCGCCGACATCGGAGTCGATCGCCCGGGAGTCCAAGCCCGACAAGATGGCCGAGGTGGCAGCGAAGCCGCCAGCCGCGGTCAAGGTGGAGGCAGCCAAGGCCGAACCGGTGAAGGCGGAGCCCGCCAAGCCCGAAGTCGCCAAACCTGAAGCAGCCAAGTCCGAAGCAATCAAGCCTGAAGCGGTCAAGTCCGAGCCAGCTCGGCCGGAAAGCGTAATGGCCGAGCCTGCCAAGCCCGCAGCACCGGCTGTGGTTGCCGAGTCCGTGAAGGAAGAGCCCGCACCGAAGCCGGCCGTTCCGGCGCCCGTCGCAATGGCGGTGCCGGAGGCTAAGCAGGCTGCTGCCGAAACCGCCATGCCGGTCGAGATCAAGCGTAGCAGCGACGGGCTGCGGATGAACTTCGCATTTCCGGGGCCGACCCCGCTGGCGCTGTTTCGCCGTGGCGACATCATGTGGCTGGTGGTCGACGCCACCCGACCGATCGACGTCGCCGCCATTCGCCGGGACGGTTCGTCGATCATCGCCGATGTCAGCCGGATCGCGCTGGACAAGGGGCAGGCGATCCGCATCCGCCTCAACCGGCCGCAACTCGCTTCGCTTACTGCGGAAGATCCGGCGGGCGCGGGCAAGAACTGGTCGGTCATGCTCGCCGATACAAGGCAGACGCCTTCACAGCCGCTTGTTGCGATCCGCAATATCGCCGATCCCGCCCATGCCAATGTTGCCGTGCCACTGTCGCAGCCCGGTCTCAAGCACCGTCTGGTCGATCCGGACGCCGGCGACACGCTGACAGTGATCACGGCGCTGCCGCCGCCGCGCGGTTTCATCAAGCGTCAGGACTTCGTGGAGTTCTCGCTGCTGGAAACCATCCACGGGGTCGTGGTGCAGCTCAATTCCGACGAGGTCGTGGTCGATGCCGCAAGCGACAAGGTGACCTTGAGCCGGACTGGCGGGCTCACGTTGTCACCGGCGGACGCTGCGCCTCAGCGTGCTTCGCAGGCGGCGCGACCGATCTTTGACGTCGGACAGTGGCGCAAGGATCAGGAGGGCAAATTCAACGACCGTCTCGATGCCCTGATGAATCTCGCGTCGCAGGCCGACGCCGAAAGCCGTACCGGGGCGCGCATCAACCTCGCCCGCTTCTATTTGGCGCGCGGCATGTATCCCGAGGCCAAGGGCGCTGCCGACCTGGCGTTGGTGGACACCAAGCCCGGCCAGGAAAATCCGGTCGCGCTCGTCGTCCGGGCCGTGGCCAGCGCCTTGATGGGGCGGCCGGCACAGACCCTGAAGGATATCGCCAATCCGGTGCTCGGTCCCGGCTACGATGGCGAAATCTGGAAAGCACTGGCTTTTTCGTCCCAGGGAAAATGGGTGGCCGCGCGGGAGAAGTTCAAGAATGCCGAGTTGGCGCTCTCCTCGCTGCCGGTCGAGTTGCAGCGCATCGCGATTGCCAACGCCTTGCGGGCGGCGCTCGAGGTCAAGGACTACGCCGGCGCCGCGGCGCGCGGCAGCGAATTGGAACTGGTCGGAATTCCACCGGAGATGAAACCGACCAGCCTGGTGCTGAGCGCAAGGCTGGACGAGGCGCTCGGCCGCGACAAGGATGCGCTGTCGAAATATCAGCAAGCCATCGCGTCACCCGACCGGGCTGCATGGGCGGAAGCCAAGCTGCGCGAACTAGCCCTGCGCCAGAAGCGCAATGAAATCACGCGAGAGGACGCCCTGCGCGACCTGGAAACGCTGGCAGTGATGTGGCGGGGCGACGGCATCGAGGTGCAGACGCTGCAACGCATGTCGAAACTGTATGCCGAACTCGGCCGCTACGGCGAATCGCTGGCAGCAGCACGCAGCGCGACCGAGCGCGAGTCGAACTCCGAGGCCGCGCGGCAGGTGCAGGACGATGCCTCGGCATTGTTCTCCGACATCTTCCTGAGCTCGAAAGGCGACGAGTTGCGGCCGGTTGATGCGCTGGCGATGTTCTACGACAATCGCGAACTGACGCCGGTCGGTCGACGTGGCGACGAGATGATCCGACGGCTGGCGGATCGCCTGGTCGCAGTCGACCTGCTCGACCAGGCCGCGGAACTGCTGCAGTACCAGGTGGACCAGCGCCTCGAGGGAGCCGCGCGCGCGCAGGTCGCGGCCCGGCTGGCGATGGTCTATCTGATGGCGCGCAAGCCGGAACGCGCCATCGCCGCCCTGCGCACCACCCGGATCGCCGATCTTGCCGGCGAACTGCGTCAGCAGCGGCTGCTGCTGGAGGCGCGCGCGCAGAGCGATGTCGGCCGCCGCGACCTTGCGCTCGACATCATCACGAACATCCCCGGCCGTGAGGCGATCCGGCTGCGCTCCGACATCTATTGGTCGGCGCGGCGCTGGCGCGAGGCGTCAGAGCAGATCGAATTGTACTACGGCGATCGCTGGCGCGATTTCACACCGCTGAGTTCGCAGGAAAAGAACGATGTGATCCGCGCCGTGGTCGGCTACGCGTTGGCCGAGGATGCGCTGGGCCTGGCCCGGTTCCGCGACAAATATGCGCCGCTGATGACCGGCGGCGCCGACAAGATCGCCTTTGACACGGCGAGCAAGCCGACGTCCTCCAACAGCTCCGAGTTCGCCGCGATCGCCAAGATGGCGGCCAGCGTCGACACCCTCGATGGCTTCCTGCGCGAAATGAAGGTCCGTTTCCCGGACAACAGCGCCAAGGCGACCGTGCCCGGCGCTGACCCCACGCCGACCGGTGCACTGCCGGCGATCGTCAACGTTCGCAAGATCGAGATGACACGCTGATCCACCCACTGCGCGGTGGCTGGTTCGCCGAGCGCGCCTGCTTACTTCGGCAGCCGCAAATTCTTGATACGGTCGAAGGTGGCGGCGACGATGATGAAGGCGCCGACGAAGCTGCCTTGCCAGAAGGCGCTCACGCCCAGCAGCCCGAGACTGTTGCGGATCACCTCGATGAGGGCCGAGCCGATCAGCGCGCCGAATGCGGTGCCGACGCCGCCTGCGAGGTTGGCGCCGCCGATGACCGCCGCGGCGATCACCTGCAGTTCCATGCCGGTGCCGAGATTGGTGGTGACGGCGCCGAGCCACCCGGTTTCGATCACGCCCGCAATGCCGGCGGAGAGCGCGGATATCATGTACACGGCGACCTTGGTGCGGCGCACCGGTACACCGGTGACGATCGCCGCGTGCTCGTTGCCGCCGATGGCGAAGACGTAGCGGCCGAAGCGCGTAAAGCGCAGCACGAAGCCGGTGAGCAGCGCCAGCGCGAGCATGTAGAGCACCGGATTGGCGATGCCGAACAGCAGGGCGCCACCGCCGAGGAACAACAGCTTGTCGTGGTCGGGGCCGAACTGGAAAACCACGGTGTTGTTGGAGGCGACCATGGCCAGGCTGCGCGCGATCGACAGCGCGCCGAGCGTCACCACGAATGGCGGAATTCCGAGATAGGCGATCAGCACGCCGTTGATGGCACCGACCAGCAGCGCTGTGCCGAGCGAGGCCGCGATCCCGACCTCGATACTGTAGCCGGCATGCATGACCACCGCGAGGATCATGCTGGACAAGCAAAGCACCGAGCCGACCGACAGGTCGATGCCGCCGGTGATGATCACGATGGTCATGCCGAGGGCGATGATGGCGACGAAGGTGAAGTTACGGGTCACGTTGAAGATATTGTTCCCCGTGGCAAAGGAGTTGGTGGCGAAGGACAGGAAAATACAGGCCAGGCACACGGCGACAAAAACCCAGAACGCCTGGCGCGACACCATCCAGGACAGCATGGACGGTCGTTCGCGGCTGATCCCGTCATCGAACTGAATGTCCATTCCAACACCCTTGCTGTGCATGCCTTACGTTCGTGAACTTGAATTCGTTCTATGCGTGCGTAATCGCGCCCGTGATCAGTCCTGTTACCTCTTCCGGCGAACTGCTGCCGACGGCCTTGTCGGCAACCTTTCGCCCGCGCCGCAAGACCACCACGCGGTCGGCCACGTCGAACACGTCGGGCATGCGATGGCTGATCAGGACAATGGCAATGCCGCGGTCGCGCAGCAGGCGAATGAGATTGAGCACTTCGGCGACCTGCCGCACCGAGATGGCTGCGGTCGGCTCGTCCATCAACACGATCTTGGCGTCTGCAATCCGGGTTCGGGCAATCGCGACTGCCTGCCTTTGACCGCCCGACATTTGACGCACAAGATCGTGCGGCCGGGTCTCCGATCGCAATTCGGCGAAGATCTGGCCGGCGCGGCGATACATGCCGGCGTAATCAAGGATCTTGAACGGGCCAAAGCCTTTGCGTAGTTCCCGCCCGAGAAAGACATTGGCCGCGGCACTGAGGTTGTCGCATAGCGCAAGGTCCTGGTGAACGATTTCGATGCCGTGCCGGCGTGCGTCGACCGGCTTGTGCATGGCAAGTTCCTGTTCCTCCATGCGCAAGGTTCCGTGCGTCGGAGGAAAGTTGCCGGCCATGATCTTCACCAGCGTGGACTTTCCTGCGCCATTGTCGCCCATCAGCCCGACGACCTCGCCGGGCTCGATCGTCAGCGATACGTCGCTGAGCGCATGGATCGCGCCGAAGTGCTTCGAGATATTGGCGAGTTCGAGGAGAGGCATTCGAATGTGCCTTTGCCGGCGGAATGTCGACCGTGCTGGTTTGCATGCGGGCAACGCAGGACATGGGATCTCCATTCAATGACAGCGCTGGTGGCTAGTCAATCGCGGGCCTTCGTTCTTGTTAGTATACAAATCAATGAGCGCGCGCGTGCACTGCACTACGATGCACTGCGGTCGTTGCGCGGGCGTGCTACAATTCCGTTGACTTGCGACCGCCGCGAACTATCCTTCGCTGGCTACATTCAAGTCGGTCTATCGTTACGGTCGGGTCACTTCGAGCAGGTTCGGATGCTTGGGATTGCGCGGCTCCTCCGTTGGATGTCGCGTTTCCTTTGCATCTCTTATTGTTCGATCGCGCGCCGTTGCAGTCCCGGACATCAGGTCAGGCGCCGTGCCGCGGGGCCTTTCTGCGATGTCCGTCGGCGGACGCGGCTGCATCCATCCGGTCGACGTAATTTTCAAACGGACGAATGAACGTCCGCGGCAAGGGAGGACTGCATGAAATTGTTGTGGGCGTTGGCCGTTGGGGCGCTGACTCTGTCGGCGCAATCCGCGATGGCGCAAAAAAGCAGTTGGTCATCGTGGTGAAGGGGCTCGACAATCCGTTCTTCGAAGCGATCAATCAGGGCTGCCAGAAGTGGAACAAGGAGAATGCCAGTTCCCCTTATAATTGTTTCTACACCGGGCCGGCTTCGACCTCGGACGAGGCGGGAGAGGCGCAGATCGTGCAGGACATGCTGGGCAAGCCTGACACGGTGGCGATCGCGATATCGCCATCCAACGCGCCGTTGATCGCCAATGCCATCAAGGCCGCCAAGCCCAAGATTCCGGTGATGACGCTGGATGCCGATCTCAAGAAGGAAGATGTCGGTTTACGCAAGACCTATCTCGGAACCGACAACTACATGATGGGATTCCGTCTTGGCGAGTATCTCAAGAAGGCCAAGCCGAAAGGCGGCACCGTCTGCCTGATCGAGGGCAACGCGGCGGCAGACAACATCCTGCGGCGCGCGAGCGGGTCCCGTGATGCCCTTTCGGGACAGAAGGGGCTGGACCGGCTCAAGGGAGAGGGCGGCTGGACGGAGGTCGCCGGCTGCCCGGTCTTCACCAATGACGACGGTCCGCGCGGCGTCCAGGCCATGTCGGACATCCTGACGGCGAATCCGAAGCTCGATGCCTTTGTGATCGAGGGCGGCTGGCCCTTGTTCGGTGCGCCGCAGCCGTACCGGCAGCTCACCGATCAGTACAAGGCGCGTATCGCCAGCAAGGATCTGGTGATCGTCGCCGCCGATACGATCGGCGACGAGGTGGCCATGGCCAAGGAAGGGCGGGTCGAGGCTCTGGTGGGGCAGCGGCCGTTCGAGATGGGCTACAAGGCGCCGTCGGTGATGATTGACTTGATCGAGGGCAAGAAGGTGGACGACCCGGTCTTCACCGGCCTCGACGAGTGCACCAGGGAGACCGCGGACACCTGCATCCAGAAATAGTCTGGACCGCCGTAGTGCGATCAGCGGCTCTCGCGCCTCGCGCGGGAGCCGTCTGCCGTCTGCGACGACCTAGCCGCTGTAGCTCTGCACCAGGCTGCCGGCGACCAGCGACCAGCCGTCTACCAGCACGAAGAAGATCAGCTTGAACGGCAGCGACACCACCGCCGGCGGCAGCATCATCATGCCCATCGACATCAGCACCGAGGCGACCACGAGGTCGATGATCAGGAACGGCAGGAACAGCAGGAATCCGATCTCGAAGGCGCGCTTCAGTTCGGAGATCATGAAGGCCGGCACCAGGATCCGCAGCGACATGTCGTCGGGCGTCGCCGGGATCGGTTCGCCGGACAGATCCATGAACAGCTTGAGGTCCTTTTCGCGCACGTTCTTCTGCATGAAGCCGCGCAGCGGCACGGCGGCGCGCACCAGCGCCTGCTCGACGGTGATCTCGTTGGCGACCAGCGGCTTGATGCCGTCGTCATAGGCCTTCTGCAGCACTGGCCCCATCACGAAGGCGGTGAGGAACATCGCCAGCGCGATGATCACGGAGTTCGGTGGCGCGGTCGCCGTGCCCATGGCGGTGCGCAGCAGCGACAGCACCACCACGATGCGCGTGAACGACGTCATCATGATCAGGATGGACGGCGCGATCGACAGTACCGTCAGCAGCGCGATCATCTGGATCGCGCGTTCGGTGACGCCGCCACCGCCCGCGCCGCCGAGATTGATGCTGATATCCTGCGCCGATGCCGGACCGATCAGCAATCCGGCGGCAGTCAAAGTGAGGAGGAATAATACTCTACGCGGGATGGATGCCGATCTCACGAAAGGTTCTTTGGCCGTCCCAGCAGGGACGCCATCTCGTCTTCAAGGTTTTCAAAGCCGGTCTTGACCGAAGGTGCCGCGACCGGAGGTGCCAGCGACGGCTCATTGCGCGTCGGGGGCGTGACCTGGACGTCGCTGGAGCGCGGGGCGGGGCGGTTCATCGGTGGCTCGGGCGCGACCGGCGGCGCGCCGACCCGCGGTTCGGCAGGCTCGGTGCGGGCTTCGCCAGCGGGCCGCCGCAAGGCGGCCTCGAGGCGCTGCGCCATGTCGGCCAAATTCTGGTCGGCGCTCGAAACGGGGGCAGCCACAGCCGGCGCCGGGGGGCGGGCGGTGGCACCGGTGCAGTCGCGCGCTCCGGTGCCCGCAGCGGAGCAGTCCGCACCGGGGCTCGGCGGCGCGCGTCGGACGCGGCATCATCGGCTCGCTACGCGGCATCGGAGATTCGCTGCGTGGCACGGGCCGCGGCGGCAACGGCTCGCTGCGTGGCTCGATCCGCGGCTCCGGGCGTACCAGCGGTTCCGGGGTGAATCCGGCCAGCGGTTCCGGGCGCCGTTCCGGCAGCGCCGGCGTCGGGCGGCGCGGTTCGTCGATAAAGGAGGGCCGCGCCGGTCGCGGCGGCAGTTCCGGCAGACTCGGCTCGGCATGATCGTGGCCGGCGTCGCTGTCCGCCCAGTTGGCCGCCTCCGATGCCGGCGGCAGCCGCGTCTGTTCGCCGGTGCGCGACTGCTGGTCGCGCCCGGGCATGGCGCGCACGATATTGGGTTCCACCACGATGTCGGTGGGGCCGCCGATCATCAGCAGATGTTCGACATTGTCGCGACGCACCAGAACCAGCCGGCGACGGCCATCCACGGCGGCAGCGTCGATCACGGCAAGGCGCGGCATCCGCCCGCGGCTTGCATTCGCTCCCAGGCGGTTGCCAGCAAAGCGGCGGACCAGCCAGGCGGCGAGCCCGATCAGCGCCAGCACGACCACGAAGGCGAAGAAAAATGTCAGCGGTGTCTGCATGTCTAGTCCCCAGCAAATAGTGCCGTTGCCCCGCAGCAATCCGGCGCATGCTGACCGGACGGTTCCGGCAACGCCAAACGCAGCGTGAATCACGCCCTATCTGTTAACACCAAGCGGCAAAAACTGCCGTTTGACCAACAATAAACTATGAATCGCCCCAGCCAAAACGACTTCTGGCGCCCGGTCGTTCGGCTCGGGCCATGGTTAACGCACCAATTCGGGCGAAAAAGCGTTGGTCGGTCCGCCGAGCCGATGTTTTGCAGCTCCCTATGCC
Organism: Rhodopseudomonas sp. P2A-2r; assembly: GCF_026015985.1. Classification (GTDB taxonomy): domain Bacteria; phylum Pseudomonadota; class Alphaproteobacteria; order Rhizobiales; family Xanthobacteraceae; genus Tardiphaga. Next base: position 2,650,520 of record NZ_CP110389.1, read on the forward strand.
GTTTCGGGACACATCCGCGGCTCAAATTAACCGAACGTTAACCATGAGGACGGCAAATTCTGCCTACCTCAGGGGCCGGCGCCCGGAGATCACAGGGAGAGCAGCCGATGGCCATCAGCGATCTACCCGAGTTGGCGGCGTTGCGCACCAAGATGCAGTGGCATCAGGAGCGCCAGCGCGTGCTCGCGGAGAACATCTCCAATTCGGATACGCCGAATTTCAAGCCGCGCGACCTCGTGGAACCCAAATTCGATAACGCCGGCAACAATGTAGGCGGCGGCATGGGCGCTCTCCCGATGATGCGTGCCGACGGCACCAACATCATCCCGGCCGGGGCCAGCAGCAGCTTCGGGGCGGGGCGCCCCCGCGGTTACGAGACCCGGCCCTCCAGCAATGCCGTCAATATCGAGGACGAAATGCTCAAGGTGTCCGCCAACCAGATGGACTACGCGGCGGCGACCTCGCTCTACACCCGCAGCCTCGGCCTGCTGAAAACCGCCATCGGCAAACGCTGATGGTCAAGGACCGTAGCAAGGATCCCAGGAAGCTCACGCCATGACCGACAACAGCAGCGACTTCGCCAGATCGATGGGCATCGCGACGTCCGGCCTGCGCGCCCAGGCCGGACGCATGCGGGTCATCTCGGAGAACATCGCCAACGCAGAATCGACCTCGGCGACGGCGGGCGGCGATCCGTATCGTCGCAAGGTGCCGACCTTCGTCTCCGAATTGGACCGCACGCTGGATGCCAAGGTGGTGTCGATGGGCCGCGTCCGGCCCGACAACTCGGCCTTCCGCATGAAGTACGAGCCCAGCAATCCATCCGCCGACGCCGCCGGCAACGTCAAATATCCCAACGTCAATCCGTTGATTGAAATGACCGACATGCGGGAAGCGCAGCGGTCCTACGAGGCGAACCTCAACATCATCAGCGCGACCCGCCGGATGATCCAGCGCACGCTCGATATTCTCAAGGCCTGAACAGGAAACCTGAGCCATGGTATCACCGACAGTCGCAAGCAACGCCTATGCAAGCCTCGCCCGCATCATGGACTCCGCCGGCAGCGCCGGCATGGGAGTCGGCAAGACCGCTGACAGCGGCGGTCAATCGTTCGGCGCGATGCTCAAGGATGCCATCGGCAGCGTTATGGACGCCGGCCGCAAGTCCGACCATCAGGCCATGGCGATGGCCTCGGGCAAGGCCAATGTCATGGATGTGGTGACCGCGGTGGCCGAGACCGACGTCGCGGTATCGACCCTGGTGTCGGTGCGCGATCGGGTCATCCAGTCCTACGAAGACATCATGAAGATGTCGATCTAGCTCTGCCTCATCCTGAGGAGCGGCCGCTTGGCCGCGTCTCGAAGGATGGGCGACACATCTCATGGTTCGAGACGCGCGAAGACGCGCTCCCACCGTGACGACCGAGTGATGCAAGGAATATCCCAATGACTGGCGCTGAAACCCTCGACCTCGCGCGCGACGCTGTCTGGACCATCGTGATCGTCTCGTCGCCGCTGATGGTGGTCGGCCTGGTGGTCGGCGTCGTGGTGTCGCTGGTGCAGGCGTTGACCCAGATCCAGGAGCAGACGCTGGTGTTCGTGCCAAAGATCCTGGCCATCTTTGCCACCCTGATCCTGGCGCTTCCGTTCATGTCGGATGCGCTGCAAAGCTATATGATGCGCATATCGTCCCGAATCATCGGTGGCTGATGCACCTGTTCGAGCCCCCATGCGAATCGACGTCTCGCTTCTGCCCGCGCTCGCCGCCGCTTTCATGCTGGTGTTCGCTCGCGTCGGCGCGATGGTGATGCTGATGCCGGGGCTTGGCGAGGCCAATATCCCGGTGCGCGCCAAGCTGTCGATCGCGCTGGCGCTGACCCTTGTCATCCTGCCGCTGCACCAAGCTGATTTTCGCGTCGACATGGGGTCCATGGTGCCGCTGCTGGTTCTGATGCTGCAGGAAATCATCATCGGTATCGTGCTGGGTGCCACGGCGCGGGTGACGCTGTCGGCGCTGCAGGTCGCGGGCATGGTCATCGCCCAGCAGCTCGGCCTCGGCTTCGTCAGCTCGATCGATCCGACCCAGGGTCAGCAGGGCGTGCTGGTGGGCAATTTCCTGACCCTGCTTGGCATCAGCATGCTTTTCGCCACCGACAGCCACCATCTGGTGATCGCCGCGCTGAATGACAGCTACAAGATCTTCTCGCCGGGTGAGGTGATGCCGTCAGGCGACGTCGCCGCCCTCGCCACCCGGGCCTTCTCCGCGGCCTTCAAGATCGGCATTCAGCTGTCGGCGCCGTTCCTCGTGTTTGGCCTGGTGTTCAACATGGGGCTCGGCGTGCTGGCAAAGCTGATGCCGCAGATGCAGGTCTATTTCGTCGGCGTACCGCTCTCGATCATGGTCGGTCTGATGATCTTCGCGGCGGTGCTGTCGACGATCATGGGCACCTATCTCGACTACTTTGTCGGTGTCCTGCACCAGATGATGCCGCTCACCTGAACGTCACGTCCCTGAAAGCATGAACGATGTCTGACGACAGCGACTCAGAGAAAACACAGGACCCTACGCAAAAGCGGCTCGACGACGCTCACCAGCGCGGCGATGTCGCCAAAAGCCAAGAGGTCAATACCTGGTTCCTGATGGGCGGCGCCACGCTGGTGCTGTCGTCGTTCGGCGGCTCGATCGGCACCGGCCTGGAAATGCCGATGCGCAACCTGATCGCCAATTCCTGGATGATCAGGACCGACGGGCCGGGCCTGCTGCAACTGGCGCAGAGCCTGTGCCTGGCGGTGTTTGTGGCCCTCGCCATGCCGTTCCTGTTCCTGATCGTGTCGGCGCTGGCCGGCAACCTGATCCAGCATCGCTTCGTGTGGTCGGCCGAGTCCCTGACGCCGAAATTCAGCAAGCTGTCGCCGATGGCCGGGTTCAAACGCATCTTCGGCAAGCAGGCGGGGGCCACCTTCCTCAAAGGACTGTTCAAGCTGATCGCGCTCGGCGCGGTGATGTGCGCGGTGCTGTGGCCGGAGCGTCATCGCATGGACGCCATGATCCGGCTCGACCCCGCGGTGATCATGGGCGTGACCATAACGCTGGCGCTGCAGCTGATGGGGGCCGTGGTTGTGATGCTGACGGCGATCGCCATCGCCGACTTCTTCTTCCAGTACCGCACCTGGTACGAAAAGCAGAAGATGTCGCTGCAGGAGGTCAAGGACGAACACAAGCAGTCGGAAGGCGATCCCCACATCAAGGGCAAGATCCGCCAGCTTCGCCATCAGCGGATGAAGAAGCGCATGATGGCCGCGGTGCCCAAGGCATCGGTGATCATCACCAACCCGACCCACTACGCCGTGGCCCTGTCCTACGAACGCGGCATGACCGCGCCGATCTGCGTGGCCAAGGGCGTCGATGCCGTGGCGCTCAAGATCAGGGAGATCGCCGGCGTCCACGACATCCCGATCGTCGAGAACGTGCCGCTGGCGCGGGCGCTCTACGCAGTGGTGAAAATCGACGAGGAAATCCCCGTGGAGCACTACCATGCCGTCGCCGAAATCATCGGCTATGTCATGGGTCTGAAGCGCGGCCTGTCCGGGCGCCGGACGTGACGGGACGATATTGGCCGGATTCGTGCCCGTCTGGGCCGCAAATGAGGGGATTGGCGGCAAATGACCCCATGTGGCGCTTGCGCTTGCCGGTCCGATTGAGGCACTCAGGAGAGCGCGCGCTGGCGTGCTGCAACCCATTCAACAGGCCGCAAATCGTCCGATGACCGCCGAGACTGACCACGATCTCCCGCACACGTCGATGACGACGCAGGAGCCGGCCCGGCGCAGCGGCAGCATCCTGCTGGTGCTCCTGATCGCCGGCGCCATCATCGCCGCGGCGGTGGCCTTCATGACGCTCGGGCGCACCCAGGCGCAGCCCTACATTCTGGGAACGCTGGCCCTGCTGGCGATGGTCGGGCTGTTCACGCTGTTCGCCTTTGCGGCCGGGATCGTCCGCTTCGCAGACCGCTCCGCCGACGATCCGATGATGCGCTCGGTGACCGATCACGCCTTCGACGGCATTGCGGTGACCGATGCACGCGGCCACGTCGTTTACGCTAACGCCGCCTATCTGGCCCTCACCGGGGCCACCTCGGTGCAGGATGCCCGTCCGGTGGAGCGGGTCTTCATCGGCAATCCCGACGTCTCCGAGGCGGTGTTCCGGCTGCTCAAGGCGGCCCGCGAGGGCAAGCGGCAGCAGGAGGAGGTGCGCGTCACCACCGGCGACGGAACCCATGGCCGCTGGCTGCGGATGCGGGTCCGTGCACTCGGCGCCAGCAAGCGCGAAGCGCGGTCCGCCGTATGGAGCATTGCCGACATCACCCGCGACCGCGAACGCCAGGAAGACGTCTTCCAGGAACTGCAGCACGCCATCGAATATCTCGATCACGCGCCGTGCGGTTTCTTCTCGGTCAATCCCAAGGGCGAGCTGGTGTATGTCAACGCTACGCTGGCCAATTGGCTCGACCACGATCTGGCGGAAATCGGCTCCGGCGGATTGAAGCTCACCGACATCGTGTCCGGCGACGGCGCCTCGCTGTTGACCTCGATCGTGCCGGTGCCCGGCGAAGTCAAAACCGAAGTGTTCGACATCGACCTGCGGATGCGCAACGGCAAGACCATGCCGGTGCGGCTCTATCACAAGCTGGCCTTCGGCGCTGACGGCGTGGCCGGCGCCTCGCGCACGCTGGTGATCAGCCGCGCCCGCGACGAACGCTCGGATCCGCAGCGCGCCGCCGAGGTGCGCTTCATGCGCTTCTTCGACCACACGCCGATGGCGATCGCGACGGTGGATCGCGCGGGCACGGTGGTGCGCGGCAATGCCCGCTTCGCCAAGCTGGCGCAGAGCCTGAGCGCGTCGGGCGCGGTCAACAAGTCGATCCTCGCCGCGGTCAGCGATCGCGACCGCAGCCTGTTGATCTCGGCTATCGGCCACGCCGCCGAAGGGCAGGGCGATATCCCGCCGGTGGAAGCGCTGCTGGAAGGTGCCAAGGAGCGTTGGGGCCAGTTCTTCGTCACCGCCGTCGAGGAAGACGAGCGCGAGACCGAAGCCGCCATCGTCTACATGCTGGAGACCACCGAGCGGCGCACGCTGGAAAACCAGATCAACCAGTCACAGAAGATGGACATGGTCGGCCAACTTGCCGGCGGCATTGCCCATGACTTCAACAACGTGCTGTCGGCCATCATGATGGCCAACGACTTCCTGCTGAACGCGCACAAGCCGACCGACCCGTCGTTCCAGGACATCATGCAGATCAAGCAGAATGCCACGCGCGCCGCGACGCTGGTGCGGCAGCTGCTGGCATTCTCGCGCCGCCAGACGCTACGGCCGCAGGTGCTGCATCTCGGCGACGCGCTCTCCGATCTCACCATGCTGCTGCGCCGCCTGATCGGCGAGAAGGTCAAGCTCGATCTGGTGCATGGCCGCGACCTGTGGCCGGTGAAGGTCGACGTCTCCCAGTTCGAGCAGGTCATCGTCAACCTTGCGGTCAATGCGCGCGACGCGATGCCTGACGGCGGCACGCTGACGGTGCGCACCGTGAACGTCCCGGTGCAGGAGATCGAGCGCCTGTCCTACAAGGGCATGCCGCCCTCGGACTACGTCCGCATCGACGTCAGCGACACCGGGACCGGTATTCCCGCCGATATCGTCGACAAGATCTTCGAACCGTTCTTCTCGACCAAGGAAGTCGGCAAGGGCACCGGCCTCGGGCTCTCGACGGTCTACGGGATCGTCAAGCAGACCGGCGGCTTCATCTACGTGGACTCCGAAGCCAACAGGGGCACCACGTTCCGGATCTTCCTGCCGCGCCATCATCAGGAAAAGGAAGTTGCGCCCGAGCCCACGCCGATCGCTCCAGCGGCCAAGGAAGCGCCGGCCGAGACCAAGCCGCGCGATGCCGATCTCACCGGGCAGGGCACCATCCTGCTGGTCGAAGACGAGGAGGGCTGCGCTCGCTCAATGCCCGTGGATTGCGCTCGCGCGGCTATACCGTGGTCGAAGCCTCCAACGGCATCGAGGCCATGGAAGTGCTGGAGGAACAGGACGGGGCGGTCGATCTGGTGGTGTCCGACGTGGTGATGCCGGAGATGGACGGGCCGACGCTGCTCAAGGAAATGCGCGCCCGCAATCCCAACCTCAAGATCATCTTCGTCTCGGGCTATGCCGAAGAGGCGTTCGAGAAGAGCCTGCCGGAGAACGAACAGTTCGCCTTCCTGGCGAAGCCGTTCGCGCTCAGCGCGTTGATTGCCAAGGTGAAGGAAACCATGGGGCCGAGCTAGTTCAAGCTCGGCAGGCCTCCCGTTGCTGCGCGTCCGAGACTGACGGATAGCAGCGGTCCGGGGCGATCGATGGCGGGAGCGACGGTCTGCTGCATGGCGGCAAGCGTGGCGCGCTCATTACAGCTTCTTCATGTTCCAGCAATTCAGAGCAACCAAAACGTCAAAGTATTGTCGCGGGAGGCGGAGGCCTTGGGCACGTCCAGTGTCGTGGGTTCGTGTCGGACTGCGCGCGCTTTCGATATGTCTGGAGCCATTGCAATGGGTATAAGCCTGATCCGGCTGCTTCGCGCGATCTATCGCGTGACAATCGGAAAGCTGTTCCCGTGCCTGTTCAAGTACATGTGTCTTCTGGTGTTCAAGGATGAGTATCTTCGTCTCCAGCAGCAAAGCGAACGCTTTGCCACAAAGCTGGAATTACTCGAGAGGGGCCTCGTCGAGATATTCGATCACAGCTGCACAACACGGCCTAAGCTCGACGCGACAAGCGATGCACCTGCGATCTCCGTGATCATGCCGACGTATAACCGCGCACTGCATCGAAGATGCTATCCGGAGCATCGTTGCCCAACACTTCCAGAATTGGGAATTGATCGTGGTCGATGATGGCAGCACCGACATGACTCACGAGATTCTTGCACCGTATCTGCACGACGGTCGTGTCGTCTCTATCACGCAGCCACACCGCGGCCAGTCGAGTGCGCGCAATCGCGCACTGGCCGCCGCCCGCGGCGGCATCATTGCCTATCTGGACAGCGACAACGTCGCGCTGCCGAACTTTTTGACCGCGGTTGCCGCCGCGTTTGCTGCAGAACCGGAGACCGATTTCATGTACGGAGCGCTCCTCACGCGACACCACGGCGACGCGGGCGGCGCATTGGTGTTCGAGCCCTTCAACCGCGACATTCTGTTGCGGCAGAATTTCATCGATCTGAACACTGTCGCGCACCGGCGCACATTGTTCGCTCGTTACGGCGGGTTCGATGAGTCGCTCGAACGGCTGACCGACTGGGATCTTGCCCTGCGCTACACGGCGCACCTGCCGGCGCGCCCGCTCCCGGTCGTCGCTGCGCAATACCGCTCTCGCGACAGCTCCCGCGTAAGCGACCTCTATCCCCACGAACCGGCCTACCAGAGGGTCCGCGGCAAATGGGCGTGAGATGATCGGCGGCCCCGGCCGCCGGCGGCGATTCCGCGGCCGTATACTGTTCGCCACATATCGGCTACTGCGGTGCGGCAACAATGATCGCGACCAGCCCGCCTGGGCCGCGACCTAGAGCCGCAGCGATTTCGCCCCATGGGTGCTTCCTTTTTAGGCTGGCGTCGCCATGTTAGTCACGCTTCCCCCTGCCGGGGATTGAGGGAATAGCCATGAACTTCACCATACGTACGCGCGGCCTCGTCAAGATGATGGCCGTCGTCCTGTCGGTGGCAATGCCGTTGATGCTCGCACTCTCGTCGGCCGACGCTCGCGTCGGCGGCGGCAGCAGCTCGGGCTCACGCGGCACGCGCACCTTCTCCGCGCCGCCCAGCACCTCCACGGCGCCCAACGCGGCTCAGCCGTTCAACCGCACCATGACCCAGCCGGGCTCGCCCGGCATGAACACCGCACCTGCCGCAGGCGCAGCCGCCAAGGGCGGTTTCTTCAACCGGCCCGGTATGGGAATGCTCGGCGGTCTGGCCGCCGGCTTCCTCGGCGCCGGCCTGCTCGGCATGCTGTTCGGTGGTGGTATGTTCTCGGGCCTCGGCGGTATCTCGTCGATCATCGGCTTGCTGCTGCAGGTCGGCCTGGTGATCATCGTCGTCCGTCTGGCCATGTCGTGGTGGCAGCGTCGCAACCAGACCGCGTCGGCCTATGCCGGCCCGGCGGCTGGACCTGACGTCGGCCCGGGCGCCCAGACCAGCTATCGTACCGGCACCGGTTTCGGCATCGGCGCCAATGCGGCGCCGCTCGAAATCGTCCCGGCCGACTATGAAGCGTTCGAAAAGCTCCTGAGCGATATTCAGGCTGCCTGGTCGGACGAGGACGTGGCCAGGTTGCACACGCTGGCGACCCCCGAAATGGTGTCGTACTTCACCAAGGATCTCGAAGAGAACAAGGCGAAGAACGACATCAACAAGGTGTCGAACGTGAAGTTGCTGCAGGGCGATCTTGCCGAATCCTGGCGCGAAGGCGACACCGACTACGCTTCCGTTGCGATGCGCTTTACGCTGATCGACAAGACGCTCGAGCGCGGTACCAACCGCCTCGTTGCCGGCAGCGAGACGCCCACCGAAGCCACCGAAGTCTGGACCTTCGTGCGGCCGAAAGGTTCGAACTGGGAGCTGTCGGCGATCCAGCAGGCCTGAGGTTCTGCATCATCAAGTTGAGGAAGGCGTCGCGGTTTTTCGCGGCGCCTTTTTCTTTGCACGGATTCAAATTCTGATTCCCGGCAAGCCGGGAATAATCCGCCGACCGCCGTGTTGATCAGTGGCAATGCTGAGTCAATTCAGCATTCATAAAAATCATGGGAGGATACGATGCCTGCACGCTTTATGACGATCTCGCGCCTTGGCCTGTGCGCCGGCGCCCTTGCAGTCAGTCTTGCCGCCGGGAAGCCTGCTGTGGCGCAAGGCGCCGACACCAGCTTCTTTGTCACCAGCATGGGCATCGGCAATGGCGGCAATCTCGGCGGTCTCGCCGGTGCCGACAACCAGTGCCAGACGCTGGCGCAGGCCGCTGGCGCGGGCGCCAGGACGTGGCGCGCTTATCTGTCGACCCAGGCTGCCGACGGCAAGCCGGCGATCAACGCGCGCGATCGCATCGGCGCTGGACCATGGAAAAATGCCAAAGGCGTCGTGATCGCCAAGGACGTCGCCGAATTGCATGGCGCCAACAATCTGTCCAAACAGACCGCCCTGAGCGAAAAGGGCGAGGTCATCAACGGACGCGGCGACACGCCGAACCGCCATGACATCCTGACCGGATCGCAAGCCGACGGCACCGCGTTTGCCGGCACCGAGGACCGTACCTGCAAGAACTGGACGAGCAGCACCCAGGGCTCCGCCATGCTTGGCCATGCCGACCGCACCGGCCTCAACGATGAACCGCCGGCGAAGTCCTGGAACACCTCGCATCCGTCGCGCGGTCCCGATGGCGGCTGCTCCCAGGCCGACCTGAAGAGCACCGGCGGCGATGGGTTGCTGTACTGTTTCGCCACGAATTGACGTGCGCGCCGTAGCCATGAAACGAACCATCGACGCGCGAGATCCGTTAATCTCGGATCAGACGCGAAGAGGTTCTGCATGGCTTACGAACTGTACTACTGGCCGACTATCCAGGGCCGCGGCGAATACGTCCGTCTGGCGCTGGAAGAGGCCGGCGCTGACTACAGCGACGTCGCCCGCGGCAAGGGCGGCACGGCGGCGATGATGAAGATGATGGAGGCGAAGGGCGGCACGCCGCCCTTCGCGCCGCCCTTCCTCAAAAGCGGCAGGCTGGTGATCGGCCAGACCGCCAATATCCTGCTCTATCTCGGGTCGCGCCATGGCCTGGCACCGAAGACGGAGGCCGGCCGGCTCTGGGTGCATCAGTTGCAGCTGACGGTCACGGACTTCGTTGCCGAAGTGCACGATACCCATCATCCGATCGCGACCTCGCTGTATTATGAGGACCAGAAAGGGCCGGCAAAGCAACGCGCGGCGGATTTCCTCAAGCAACGGGTGCCGAAATATCTCGGTTACTTCGAGCGGGTGTTGAAGAGCAGCGGCGGGGCATATCTCACCGGGCGGAAGCTCAGCTACGCCGACCTGTCGCTGTTCCAGATCGTCGAGGGCATGCGCTATGCGTTTCCGAAGCGGATGAAGCGCTTCGAGCGGGAGATTCCCGCCTTGATCGCGCTGCATGACCGCGTCGCGACGCGCCCGAATATCAAGGCCTACCTCTCAAGTGAGCGCCGCATCGCCTTCAACGAAGACGGCATCTTCAGGCACTACAAGGCGCTGGATCGCTGAATGCAGGCGCCGACGCGACAACGGCCTCAACCCGAGCGGGCGAGGCCGTTGTCGTTTTGTGCGACGCCGGAGGCGCCGTCGCGATCAGGCGATCTGGTCGATCCGCGTGCCCTGGCCAGGCGGCAAAGGGGCCGGCGGGGTCGGCGGGTTGGTGCGCGCGTCGTCGCGATCGTTGTCCGCTTTCACGTCCCGCACCACATCCGGCGCCTTGGCTTCTACCGGCTGCGGGGGAGCCAGCGGCGGCGACGTGGTGACGCTTGAAATACTGCTCATCAATCCAATCCTCGTTTTCCGGTTCGTATCGGCCGACCTTGGCCCCACGGAAACAACGAGTCATGAATGTGTTCGGTCAACTTGGATCTCAGGCGGTCATTTCGCGGCGATGGTAAACAGCGGGCCGTCGTGGTCGTTAAAATGCCGGTGAAAGCCCGTAGTGAGCTACCGATTACTCGTCCTTGCCGCGCGAGATGGAAATGGCGGCGGCGGTCTTGCTGCGGGTGCAGCGCATGTTGAGGCGGCGGAAGCGTGTGGCGACGTCGTCGCCGCGCAACAGCCCCATGCGGCCGATACAGCGCGTGGCACCTTTCAGCGTGTCGGCTTTTGGAATCGTGAAGACGATGGCCGCGGCGCCGGCCACCAGATCGAAGAACGCCGGCTGCGGCTTGCGGCTGTCGGCTTCGGCAAACAGTTCATTGCTGACGCTGCGGCTGGCGCAGCCGAGCCGGATCTGTTTCGCTGCGGGATGCGAGAGGTAGATCACGTTGGCGGCGGTACGCCCGACGCTGAGGCCGTCGATCTGGCTCTTCAGCTGGCGGGCGAGATCGTCGCAACGGTCGGCGCGGGCCGGCGAGGCGGAAAAGAAGGCAAGCAAAGCGAGCGACGGAAGAAGTGCGGATGTTTTGATCATGGTACCCCCGGGTGCCATCAAACCCTGCGCGAGGGTCCGGCGCAAGATGGTGGAATACGTTGCGCCATATGATAAGCTGCTGCCATGACCAAGCTTCTCGAACTTGCCCTGCGGCAGATCGAACAATTGCCGGATGGCGAGCAGGATGCCGCCGCCGGTGCGCTTCTCGAATACGTCAAGCACCGGCGCGAAGTCCAGTTGACCGACGCGCAGGTAGCCGAGGTGGGGCGTCGCATCGCCGACACCGACCGAAAACTCCTGAGCCTCGAACAAGTGCGCGAACGCATCGCGCGGCTTCGTTCCTGATCCCGCGACATGAAGCTCGTTTTCGATGAACGAGCCGCCGCCGACCTCGACAGCATTTTTGTATGGCTTGCACAGGATAGCCGGATAACCGCAGAACTCGTCATGGACCGGCTTTTCAGCAGCGCTGAAATGTTGACCGTATTCCTTCAATGGGGCATCCCGGCCGCTTTCCGGGCACGCGGGAGTGGGTGGTTCCGCGGCTACCCTACGTACTGGTCTATGAGATTGACCAGAAGCGCGATCGGATCGTCATAGCCGCGATATTCCACACCGCACAGGATCGCGATCGCGAGTGACGCGTCCCAAACGCCGCCCTGTGGCACCAAATCCTCAAAACTGCCCCCTAGTTTTGAGCGCTTCAAAACGTGGAGAAAAGCGCCTACAAGACCCGAAAACCCGTCCCTTCGAGGCATCCCCATGAACGCCCCCATCGCCATCCCGACCCCGAAAGCCGTCCCGCCCTACAAGCACACGCCGCTGTTTCCGCTGGGGCCGGACACCACGCCCTACCGCAAGATCACCACGGAGGGCGTGCGGGTCGAGAAGGTGCTGGGCAAGGACATGCTGGTGGTGTCGCGCGAGGCGCTCCGGGCGCTGTCCGAAGCGGCGTTCGGCGACATCAACCACTACCTGCGGCCGGGCCATCTGCAGCAGCTGCGCAACATCCTCGACGACTCCGAGGCCAGCCCGAACGACAAGTTCGTGGCCTTCGACTTCCTGAAGAACGCCAACATCGCCGCTGGCGGCGTGCTGCCCATGTGCCAGGACACCGGCACCGCCATCATCATGGGCAAGAAGGGCTCGAACGTGCTGTCCGATGGCGACGACGAGGCCGCGCTCTCGGAGGGCGCCCGCGACGCCTATCTGCGCCGCAACCTGCGCTATTCGCAGGTGGCACCGCTGTCGATGTACGAGGAAAAGAACACCGCCAACAACATGCCGGCGCAGTGCGAGATCTATGCCGAGGGCGATGACGCCTACAAGTTTATGTTCATGGCCAAGGGCGGCGGCAGCGCCAACAAGAGCTTCCTGTTTCAGGCGACGCCCTCGGTGCTGACGAAGGACCGCATGCTGGCCTATCTGAAAGAGAAGATCATGACGCTCGGCACTGCCGCGTGCCCGCCGTACCATCTGGCGATCGTGATCGGCGGCACCTCGGCCGAGTTGTGCATGAAGACGGTGAAGCTGGCTTCCGCCCGCTATCTCGACGCACTGCCGACCACGGGATCGGAGAACGGCAACGCGTTCCGCGATCTGGAGATGGAGCAGGAAATCCTCAAGATGACGCAGGCTTCCGGCGTCGGCGCGCAGTTCGGCGGCAAGTATTTCTGCCACGACGTGCGCGTCATCCGGCTGCCGCGCCACGGCGCGTCGTTGCCGATCGGGCTCGGCGTGTCGTGCTCTGCGGACCGCCAGGTGCTCGGCAAGATCACCAAGGACGGCGTCTATCTAGAGGAACTCGAGCACAATCCGGCGAAGTACCTTCCGGCGGTGGAAGAGGCGCTCGGCGGCGACGTCGTCAAGATCGACCTCAACCAGCCGATGAAGGATATCCTGTCGACGTTGTCGAAGTATCCGACCAAGACCCGGCTGTCGCTCACCGGCACCATGATCGTGGCGCGCGACTCGGCGCACGCCAAGCTGCGCGAGCGCCTGGAAAAGGGCGAGCCGCTGCCCGACTACTTCAAGAACCATCCGGTGTACTATGCCGGCCCGGCTAAGACGCCCGACGGCTACGCCTCCGGTGCGTTCGGCCCGACCACCGCCGGCCGCATGGACTCCTTCGTTGACCTGTTCCAGGCGGCGGGCGGCTCGATGGTGATGGTGGCCAAGGGCAACCGCGCCGTGGCGGTGCGCGAGGCCTGCAAGAAGCACGGCGGCTTCTATCTCGGCTCGATCGGCGGCTCCGCGGCGAGATCTCGCCGAGCACTGCATCAAGAAGGTCGAGGTGGTGGAATATCCCGAGCTTGGCATGGAAGCGATCTGGCGCATCGAGGTCGAGGATTTCCCGGCATTCATCATCATCGACGACAAGGGCAACGACTTCTTCAAGGAGCTGAACCTCGGCTGATAGCGAGCCCTCCCGCAATGACGGAGGGCCTGTCTCAACTGCAGTTGGTCACCTGGCTTGAGCACAGCCGCCGCCACCAGCCGCGGACGCCGTCATAGCTTTGCACCAGCGCCCAGAAGCCGCTGCAGGCGAGCAGCTTCTTGGGACCGCCATCGGCGCTGATGGGGCTGCCGCCATCGCCGGTCGCCGGCAGCCATTGCGCGTCGATGTGCGGCGCCTGAAACAGCCCGCCCATGCGGGTGTCGCCATTGGCATAGTTGGCGCCGACCTTGTTCGCCGCGACCCAGCCGCGGCCGGCATAGGGCCTGGGGTGGTTGCGCGGATAGACGCGCGGGTCCTCGTAGTCCTTGCCCGGCGGCGTTGCGCCCTCGATCAGGAACCAGCCATCCTTGAAGCCGAGGATGGTGAACTCCGTCAGCCAGCCGCCGTCGGGGACGTTCTCGCCCTTGCTCTTGAACTTGTACGGCGCCGGCAGCGTGCCTAGCACGGTGGACCTGGCGTCCGGCTGCGCGCGGACGTTGAGGCCCCGGCGATCGGTATCGGCTGTCCAGGCCCGCAGGTCGCACGGCATGACGCCTGCCGGCAAATCGCTGCGCCGCGTCAGCAATTCGGCGTGCAGCACGCGATAGTCTGCCTCGGTGCGCGCGGCGCTGTTCTCGCGCGGGATGTTGCCGGTCAGACCGGGATCGCGCGGGCGAAGCTCGCCGGTCACGGCGGCGAGGCGCCCATCGACGCGTGCCAACGTCGCCACCAGCATGTCGCCGGGCTCGAACGCGCTGGCCGCCGTGGTTGGCTTGTTGGCGTCGGCGGGATAGGCGGCGAGGTAGGCGACGGGCGATTCCGCGTTTGCCTTATCAATATGGAACACCTGGCCGGCGACGTAACCGGCGGGCAGCCTCGCAGCGGCGCTGGCGAACCATTCGGGCGTGGTCGGCGGCGCCGGCTGCGCGTGCGCGGCTGCTGCGAGGGTGATGCAAGTCAGGAGAATGGCAAACCGGGTCATGCCCATATGTCGCCCGGTGCGCCGTCAGGTTCGATGGCGTGAAACGACGACAATCGCGGTCCTCACGCGAGATCGATGATGCCGCGCGCGACCAGCGTCCGGTGAAATTGGCGTTTTCGTTCAGACGGCGACGCAAAATAGGCCTGGCCGCAATGTGCAAGCAGGCTGGCGCGCGTGGCAAAGACCTCGTCGAGCGGCAGACCCGCGTGCTGCAGGGCCACGGTTCCGAGAAAGGCGATGTCGAGGTCGGGGCCGCGGCCAGCGGCGAGGCGACCTGACCGATCGTTCAAGCTCTCGATGGCGTAGAAGGTGCGAAACTGGCGTCGCGGGTCGGCCGCTAGCCGGAGCTTTGCCTCGATCCGCCGTGTCATCACAGGCTGATGGTCGCCGTAATGGACAATCAGCATGGGGCGTTCGGGAAATCGGGCTGCCAGTTCTGTCTTGAGCTTGCTCCAGGTCGCGGCCGTTTCCGCAAGGCGGGCGTAGTACTCCGCATACTGCGTATCGGGAAGACTGGCGGTGGCGAAGGCGCGTTCGCCCTCGAATTGCCCGGGCGCGACCAGCCGGCGGCTGTGAGGGCCGTGGTTGAAGTTGGTCAGCAGATACAGAAACTGCGGCGCGGCGTCGCCTGCGATGCGCTGTGCATGCGCCGCAACGGCGGCGTCGAGAAACATCGCATCGGAGTTGGTCGTTTCGAAGCGGTCGACGTCGAACGGCGCTGGAAGATCGTCGGTGAAGATCCGTTCGCCCATGCCGATGGCGGAATAGAATTCGTCATAGTTGAGAAAGCTGCGACGGCAGCTCGATGTCAGCGTCGTCTTGTAGCCGAGTGCGGCGAGCGCATGCGGCAGGGTGTTTTTGAACCGGCCGACACCCCGCTTGAAAAGAAAATAGGCGTTCGAGCCGAAGCTCGCGCTGGAAAGGCCAGTGAGCAGGCTGAATTCGGATTGCCACGATCCGCCGCCGAAAATGTCGACGTTGAGATGTCCCGAGCGGCCAGCAGGGGGCGACAGAAATCCCTCGACAAGGGGCTCGACCGGCAGCCCGTAGATGCGGGGATCGAAGATCGACTCATGCTGGATGACGATGATGTCGGGACTATCGGGCGAACGCGCCGCGGCAGGCGGCATCAGGGGCAGCTGCTCGCTGGCGATGTCGATCAGCGCCAGCCCGCCGACCGGCCGCCAGGAAAACGGATCGAGCAGCGACGCGATGAAGGTCGAGAAGAAACAACGCGGCTGGGCTGCGATGCGCTGAAACGCGCCGGGCCCGCCGCTGATCCGATAAGTTGCCGCCAGGGCGACGAAGGCAACGGCGACGATGAGAACGCGAAGTTCGAACGACACTGGCGTCCCGGTGACGTAGAGCGAAGCCGCGCCGGCGGCGAGTACGAACCCAATGCCACCCGCGATCACCGCTGCGACCGCAAGCGGATACTGAATCACGAAGAACGGCACGGTGCCCGCAAACATCAGCGGAAAATCCGTCACGATCAATTTCAAACCGCTGTGACTATACTTGACGCGCGATGCGCCGAAGATGGCGATCGTCAGAATTGCGCTGAGCAGGATCGCACGTTCGAGGTCTGCGACAACGAGCAGGATCAGCGCCGCATTGAAGCACAGTGCCGCGATCGCAAACCCGAGATGCGCGAAGCTGCGCTCTGCCAGCCAAAGGGCGCCGACGGCGACCGCAATCGAAATGGTCAATATCATCGTAACCGATGCATCAGCATGGGATTGTTGCTCAATCTGTGACGCAATTATTACGTGGGGTCGGGCTGTTATGCCAGCCCGACCAAAGGCCCTTCCATGTCCGGGTTGGACGATCGAGATCGGGGCGTAACTGCCTGTCCTTGAACTGTTGCGATGTGATGGGGCGACGGTGGCTTGTCATTCACCGATCGAGGTTGCCCGAGCGAAGGTTCCGGGACTCGATTCTGCCGGGACTCGCAAGGGTGACTGCGAAAAAGAAAAGCGGTGACGGCCGCGCGCATCCTGTTCAACTGGGGCACTCGAGATCCCTGCGATCTCGAAAGCCGCTCACAATGACCCATGCTCTGAGGATAAATGCGATGCTGGTGGCGCTGCTGGCCACGGCAAGCGCAATCAACGGAATCATCTTCTACAATTTTCTCTGACGCCGAATCGCCTGCGCTGACGGCGGTAGGTGAGAGCAATCAGGCGCGTGTTGCGGCAGCCCGCAGGCGGCGCGCAATGATGACGCGGAATACGACGTACTGGATGGCGAAGGCGACGATCTTGGCGCCGATGGCAACCACTGAAATATAGAACGCCCACAGCTTGATGTCCCCGGTCATCGCGATTGCGATGTTGCCGATGCCGAGCGCAAACATCAGCGCGGCCCAGGCGTAGCCGGCCGCGTTGGCGTATTCGGGAATGTTGTCGGTGACGATCGGCGGCAGATAGCGCAGCATCCAGCCGCGCTGCAACATCACCAGACCGACGGCGAAATGCCCGATGCTCGGCTTCATCAGCACGAAGCGCGGATCGCTGGTCAGAAGTGTTGCGCAGCCCAGCACGACGACCACGGCCAGGATCGCATAAGTCATAAATTCGAGCTTTTTGCCGGTGAGGCGGGCATGAACGAACTGCGCGATGCTGCCCGCGATGGCCACGCCTGTCGCGATCAGCACGTCGCCGGTGACGGCATAGACGGCCAGGAACACGATAGCCGAAAAGAAATCGACAAAGAGCTGGCGGAAGACGTTGGCCATCTGCGGTCCTTCGGACGCTTTGTTCGTCGAGTGAAGCGTAGTGATCAGGACGATTGTCGGCAACCGTAACGTCAGATTGCAAGCGCCTTCTGGCAGGCGCAATGCTGCGTGGTACAGCTGACGGAGGTGGGTGACCACTGCGACGCGGCGGCGGTTTCGCCGGCCAGAGTCGCACCGGTCAGGGCGACCACAACGGTCAGGCTCGCGAGGCTTGCCGTCCACCCGACCACGCCAGGCCGGTTCTGTGCGGTCATGGCGAGAACAAATTGCACGATGGCGCCGGTGACGGCGATACCTGCCGCAACCACAACGTCGCCGGCCACGGCGAAGGCCGCGAAGAAGGCGAGGGTTGAAACGAAGCCGGTCGTCAGTTTGCGGATGAGGTTCAGGAGCAAGGTCATGGCAGTTTCCGCCGAGTTATCTTTACAATGTAAAGATACACTAGAACGGCGTCCCGGGTGCCGTCAAGCAAAATCTTTACAGTGTCTAGATGGCGCCTTATAAGGGATCTATGACCTCCGGACCGACCACCCGCCGCACAGCTCCTGCAAAGCCCCGTTCAGCGAGGAAAGCAGCGCCGACACGAGGTGGTGGGTCGGCCGGCGCGACCAATCCGCCTGCTGCGGGCGACAGCTACCACCACGGCGATCTGCCGGAGGCGTTGCTGAAAGCAGCCGAGATCGTGCTCGAACGCGACGGCCTGCAAGGCTTGACGCTGCGCGCCGTGGCCCGCGAGGCGGGCGTGTCGCACGCTGCTCCGACTCATCATTTCGGCGATCTCAGCGGGCTGGTCAGCGAACTCGCGGCCATCGGCTTTCGCAGTTTCAACGCCGCCATGGTGGCCGCCGGCGCCACCGGCGCGACGCCGCTGCAAAGCGCGCTGGCGCGTGCCAAGGCCTATCTCGCTTATGCCCGCGAACATCGCGGCATGTATCTGCTGATGTTCCGTACCGAACGGCTCGACATGACCCGTCCTGCGCTCCGCGAGGCCGCCAATGCATCGTTCGCGGGACTGGCCAGCGTGGTCGGCGCACGGCGCGACGATCATATCGATGCGGAGGCGCTGACCATCGAGCAGGCGGCGCAGATTGCCCGCGCCTGGTCGCTGGTCCACGGCTACACCATGCTGGCCCTCGACGGTCGATTGACCGACATCCTGAGCCGGCTGCCGGAGGGGACCGACGCCGAGGCCCTGTTCGTCGAGATGCTCAAGATCACCGTGGTCAAGCCGGATTGAGATCAGGGCCGAGCGCGACCTCCGCGCAACCGTTCCCGGACCGGAACTGACCGGCATTAGCGGGGCATCGCCAGTTCGATGGCACGGCCGCGGCTGCCGAGCACGGCAACCCTGTCCTTGCGGCAATCGAACTTCTTGGCGCCCTCGTCGGCGGCCTTGCGTGCCAAATCGTTGGCATCGGGATTGGCCGTCACGTCCACATAGGCGACATGGCAGGCGGCGCCGGGCGGCAGCCGCGTCACCACCAGCATCTGCTTGGTCTGCGGCCGGCCGTTCTTGTCCGGATCGTTATTATCGGCGATGTGCCAGCGCAGGATCATGGCGAATGGCTTGCCCTTGGCGTTGAGGCGCCATTCGACGGTGTCGGTGGTCGAGTTGAACGGCCCGAAGCCTTGTCCGGCGGCAGGCTCCAGCCCCGCAGCCTTGGCGGTGCGGCCGACCGAGACGGTCTCGCGCATATCGTCTTCCTGCTTCAGCACCACCAGGCCCTTGGGGCCCGCACAGACCCGTTCGGATGCGTAGTCATCGTCGTCGACCTTGAACGCCGCGATCTTGCGGCAGTCTTTCTCCGATGCCGAGCTATAGGCGCTGCTGAAGGTCTGGGCCTGCGCACAGACCCCGCCGAACATGGCGATGGCCACGCCGAGCAGGGCGGCAGATCGGGGCAGGCCGGGCAGCAGTGACATAGGCAGTAATCCCTTGGGAATATGCCCCTTTGACGGTCACAAGCTGGGGAAGGTTCACCGGAGCGGCTGACATGGGAGGCGGAATCGCTCTAAAACCATGCGTCATCGTCCCCTTGTCCCCAGCAGCGTCAGTCCTGTCCATCATGCCCGTCCTTTCAAGCAAGCCCTACCGCGTCGGTCGCTCCAGGACTGGCCTCGGCCTGTTCGCCACCCAGCCGATCAAGAAGGGCAGCAAGATCATCCGCTATTTCGGTCCGATGCTCGACTGCAACAAGAAGAAGGACGATGCGGTCGAGAACAAGTATCTGTTCCAGATCACCAAGCGCTGGACCGTCGATGGCTCCGTGCGCAAGAACATCGCGCGCTACATCAATCACGCCTGCAAGCCGAATGCGGAATCCGACGTCAATACGCGGAAACTCAAGATCACCATTCGGGCGATCAAGAACATCGAGCCGGGCGAGGAAATCAACTACGATTACGGCACTGAATACTTCAAGGAATACCTGAAGCCGATCGGCTGCAAGTGCGATTCCTGCGAGAAGAAGCGCAAGAAGAAGCGCGCCGAGGCCCGCGCCGAAAAGCTGGCATTGAAGGTCAAGGCTGAGAAGAAGGCAGCCCGGCAGGCGGACAAGACCAAGCTGAACGGCGCGGCTAAAAAGCTCGCCAATGGCCACGCGGTGAAGGCGAAGGCCGGAAAGAAGAAGGCCGCCGCGGCAACCGCGACGGCCAAGGCCAAGAAGGCAGGCAAGGCCCGCGCCGCAGCTTAGGCGTTTTGCGCGCTGCCGCTGCGCCGCAGTCCGAGATACTGCAGTTCGGCGAATACCCCGACCGCGGCGGCCTGCAGGGCGATAAAGGCCTTGCCGAGCAAAGTCGGCGTCACCGCGCCGCTGAACAGCAGCGCAATGCTGCCGAGCGTCCACAGCGCGTTGCCGATAATGATCAGCAGCACCAGGGCCTGCGGCAGGGTAGCCCGGCTGCCGAGCCAGCCGACCAGCGCGGCATAGCCGATCAGGAACAGCCCGGACTCCAGCAGCAGCGGCTCGGGCAGGCCGAACAGCGGCGCCAGCATGCTTGCGCCGAAGGTCAGCAGCAGCGCCATGGCGCCGCTCGCGGCGGCGTCGGCCTGGAGTGCGAGACGAAGCATAGGGGAGGGGATGATCATCGGGGTCTCCTTCGGTTGAGCGTTGACGCTCCAAAGATGATCCGGCCGTGGCGGCAAATCGATTACCTGCGGGGTCATGGAAGCTGCGAAAATCGCGTGCTAATTTTTGGCCATGACAACGCCATTCGCCACCGCCGCATCGGCCACCCGCCCCGCCCGCATCGGCGAGCACTTGCGCGCCTGGCGGCAGCGCCGCCGGCTCAGCCAGCTCGATCTGGCCGGCGATGCCGAGATCTCCACCCGCCACCTTAGCTTCGTCGAGACCGGCCGGGCCGCACCGTCGCGCGACATGGTGCTGCGGCTCGCCGAGCGGCTTGAGGTGCCCTTGCGCGAGCGCAACGTGCTGCTGGTCGCAGCGGGCTTTGCGCCCGCGTTTCCGCAGCGCGCGCTGGACGATCCGGCGCTGCGGGCCGCGCGGCAGGCGATCGATCTGGTATTGAAGGCGCACGAGCCGAATCCGGCGCTGGCGATCGACCGGCACTGGAATCTGGTGTCGGCCAACCGCATGGTGATGCCGCTGCTGGAGGGCATCGCGCCGCGCCTGTTGGGGCAGCCGCTCAACGTGCTGCGGCTCAGCTTTCATCCGGAGGCGCTGGCGTCGCGCACCGTCAATCTCGGCGACTGGTGCGCGCATCTGCTGGAGCGGCTGCACCGCCAGTGCGAGGCCACCGCGGATCCCGAACTGATCCGGCTGCACCAGGAGTTGAAAGCCTATCCGGTGCCGGCGCGCCGCGGGCCGGTGGCCGCCGACACGGTGGCGGTGCCGTTCATCATGCGGCTCGGCGCCGACGTACTCAGCTTCATTTCCACCACCATGATGTTCGGCACGCCGCTCGATATCACCCTGTCGGAGATTGCGGTGGAGACGTTCTTTCCGGCGGACGCCTCGACTGCAGATCGACTGCGGGCGATGGCCGCCGCCCTCGACGGCTGATTGACAGCGCCGGGCATGGATGGTCCATGATGCAGCTCCTCCAACCGGGCTGCCGATGCCGTCATTTCCTGCCAAGTCTCATCGTGTTTCGCTTGCCCTCGCAGCGATCGCCGCCTGCCTGTTCGGCGCCGGCATGGCCCGCGCGCAAAATGCGCCGCCGCTGATCTGGACCGCACCGGAAGTCGGCGCCTTGCCGGATGACGACAACGGGCGGCTGGTGCGTCGCGGCCGCGATCTGGTCACCGCGACCTACGCCCATATCGGACCCGAGGTCTCCGATCCCGCCAAGCGCTACGCCGGCAACAATCTCGCCTGCAGCAATTGCCATCTGCAGGCCGGCACCAAGAAGTTCGGTCTGCCGATCTTCGGCCTGTTCGAACTGTTTCCGCAATACAGCGCGCGGCTCGGCGCAGAGATCACCATCGAGGATCGCGTCAACTCCTGCATGCTGCGCAGCATGAACGGGCGCGCTTTGCCGAATGACAGCGCGGAGATGCAGGCCTTCGTCGCCTATATCCGCTTTCTCTCCACCGGTGTGCCGGCCGGAAAAATCCTGCCGGGGCTGGGCGTCGGGTCGATCTCGGAGCTGAAGGGCGCTGCCGATCCGGTGCGCGGCAATGCGCTCTATGTCGAGAAATGCCAGTCGTGCCACAACACCGACGGCTCCGGGATCCGCCGCAGCCTGCCGACCACCGATCTCGGCTACATGATGCCGCCGCTGTGGGGACCGGACAGTTTCAACAACGGCGCCGGCATGGCGCGGCTGATCACCGCGGCAAACTTCCTGCACTCCAACATGCCGCACGGCGCCGACTATCTGAATCCGCGGCTGACCGGCGAACAGGCCTGGGATCTCGCCGCCTACATGATCTCGCAGCCGCGCCCGGTGAAGTCCGGGCTCGACAAGGATTTCCCCGACCTGTCGAAGAAGCCGGTGGATGCGCCTTACGGACCCTATGCGGACGGGTTCAGCGAAAGGCAGCACACCTACGGCCCGTTTGGGCCGATCCGCAAAGCACTCGCCAAATTAAAGGCGAAGCAGCCGACCGCGGTGCCGCGCCCGTAGCACAAGGGCGGCAACGCCTATTGACTTTGCAGCGCCGGTTCGGCGGTCACTTCGGCGACGGGGGCTTCGTGTCGATCGTACCGGCACACCCGATTGCGACCTTGGACCTTCGCCGCATAAAGCAGGTGGTCGGCTGCGGCGATCATACCCTCCACGCCACCGGCGGACATGTCGGCGGTGACGCCGAAGCTCATGGTGACGGCCAGATCGGGGTGGATAGTCCGCCAGGAATGGGAAGCGATGTCGTTCCGCAGCCGCTCGCAACAGTCCACGGCAGCGTCGATGGTGCTTTCGGGGAAGGCAAAGGCAAATTCCTCGCCGCCATAGCGCGCAACGATGTCCGACGAACGGATATGCCGGCACAACAACATCCCGACCTCGCGCAGCACGGCGTCGCCCGTGGCGTGTGAAAACCCGTCGTTGATGCGCTTGAAGTGATCGATATCGGCGAGGACGATCACGAAGGGATGGCCATATCTTTGCGACTGGTCATACATCGCCTGCGCAACGTCGTCGAAGTGACGACGGTTGTGCAGTCCGGTAAGCGAGTCGCGAATAGCCATTTCGGCAAGCTGTTCGGCCTGCCGGCTGATCGTGAGATGCGGTTCCAGCAGCTTGCGGTGGCTTGCGGCGAGGTCGCGGCTCATGGCGTTGAAGGCGTGCGCCAGAACACCGACTTCGTCGCGTGACGTAATGTTGACCTGCTGATCCAGGGTCCCGTTCTGCATGGCATTGACCGCACAAGTCAGTTGGCGCAGCGACTTGCTCATACCGTTGCCTATAAGCAATCCGAGACCGATGGCCATCAGCGCCGCCGCTGCCATACCCCATGAATTGGCATCCCAAACTGCGGCGATATAGGAGCGATCCGCGGGGAGAAATTCATGATTCCTAGCGGCGAGGCGAAGGCGACGATCTTGCCTCCGACGACGACCGGGATCGACCGTCGTTGTTCCTCAGGCAATATGGCGCGCCCGGGTTCGTGCTGCGTGCTCAGGACGCGCCCCGCCAGATCGAACAGGATGAACCGGAAAGGAGGCTCGCCGCGATTGACAGGGGTCTGACCGGGCGGACCGGCCGGCAAGGCGTCGGCACTTGTCGCCGACCACGGTGGAATGGCCGCCGCCTCGGCCGGTCCGCCAGAATCGATGGCGTAGCGGTGAGCGGGTTCAGGATCGATCGGGCGCGATTGCCGCATCATCGCCAGGCGTCGCTGCGAGAAGTGGCGGAACGTCTCCACCTTCTGCCCCTCGTCCCAGGAGCCGTAGGTGAGCCAATAGGATGCCACATCGCGACGGAAGTTCTGCGCGGCACGCGTCAGCACGATGTTCTCAAACTTTTCCATCAAGCGCTGATGCGCAACCAAGCCGACCAAGGCCACCGAGGCGAGGCTGGTCACGAGCAGCGCGACGATGAATTTGATACGCACCGACATAGCGATGGACCCCTGCAGTCAAGGCTGTCTGTGGCGTAGCCGTGTCGCGGCCGGGCGAATCAGGTTGTGTTGGAACGTCAGGATTCTCTGGAGATAGTAAGCGGTATTTTGATATCGGTCGCCAGCTAGCAAATCAAGCGGATCACGGCCCGCGCCGCATCCATCTCCAAGCTTGGTATCAAAAATGGATAGCAGGAGGTGTCGTGCTTTGACGGCATCGTGCCGAGCGTCAGGTCGGCATCTGCGACCGGGCTAGCGCCGTCTGCTGAGGTCGCTTGGCTACGTAAAAATGCCCGGCGGTCGCTGGCGACCGCCGGGCATGTTTCGTCTATTCTTGGCCTGTGCGGGATTCAGGCTAGCTTGACGGCACCGTCGGCGCGCGCCGGGACCGCCTGCTTCAGTTTCTCTTTCCATGCCTCGATGGCGACAACCAGTGAAGCGATTGCCCAGAACACCGGATATTCATAGCCCCCGGTATTCCAGGTCCAGCCGAAGCCCTTCACAACCTGTAGCGCATAGACGGCGAACAGCAGCAGTGCGACAGCACCCAGCGCGACGAAGCGTGTGCAGATGCCGAGCACCAGCGCCACCCCCGCGGCTGTTTCGGCGGCGGCGGCGATCAGCACCCAGACCTCCGGCGGATGAAAGCCCGCCTTGGCGAAGAAGCCGGCAGTCCCTGCGGACACCGCGCCCGCCGCGAATTTTCCGGCGACATGTGGGAATAGAAATGCACCGCAAATGATGCGGAGAATGTTCAGCCCCTTTGTCAGGTCGAAGTTTTCAGCCTTGATGCGAAAGTCATCACCAGTAAGCCACATAGTCTCAAGCCCCTTTTTATTCAGTCATATGGTCATATCTTCTGGTTCGTGACGGGCTTTGCGTCAGATCAAGTTGTGCGTGGGCGGTTCTCAAAAAGTGCGTGTTCGATTGCTGTGCCGGAGCGGCGATCCGGGTTGTGATCTGGACTGGCCTGCCTTGCCGGCCTGCTGCGCTTCACTTATGTTTTGGCCAACAGAGAGGACCCGCTGATGAGCACGACCAAGCCGCTCCAGATCGACATCGTTTCCGACGTGGTCTGTCCATGGTGCTACATCGGCAAGCGTCGCATCGAGAATGCGCTGGCACTGACGCCCGATGTTCCGGTCGAGGTGAACTGGCGGCCGTTTTTTCTCAATCCGTGGATTCCGCGTGAGGGCATCGATCGCTCCACCTACCTTGAAACCAAGTTCGGTTCGGTCGAGGCCTACAAGGGCATCGCGGGACGCGTGGTTGCTGCCGCCGATGAAGAGGGACTGAGCTATCGGCCGGATTCGGTAAAGCGCCAGCCCAACACCATCGATTGCCACCGCCTGATCCACTGGGCCGAGGCGTCGGGAAAATCCGCCGCGGTGAAGCAGCGGCTGATGGAACTGTATTTTCGCGATGGCGGCGATCTCACCCAGTCCGAGACGCTGGTCCAGGCGGCAGCGGATTGCGGCCTCGATGGCGAGGCGGTGCGCCGGCGGCTTGCCACCGACGAGGACGTGACGCTGATCTCGGAGCAGGCCAAGGAGGCGTCCGACAAGGGCATCTCCGGCGTGCCGACCTTCGTGCTCGCGGGGAAGTATGCGATCTCCGGCGCGCAACCCGCCGATCAGCTCGCCCGTGCCATCCGGCAGGTATCGGCCGAGGTTAATGCGCAGGCCGCGGAGTAAGGCGGCCGACGGCCCGCACTGGCTTCAGCGCATTCTGTGCAGAACTTTCCGGAATGCATGAAGGCCGCCGCGCAGCGCTCCCCGGCATAGAAGGCGCGCTGCCAGCGCGGCATGAACAAGCTCGACCTGCAGATCGCGCCGGCGCAACGGAAGCAGCACATCGCCGATGGACAGCCGGTCGCGCCAGATCGGATCGATCATCGGATGGCCGGCATTGGCGGTGGAGTCGGCCGTTCGGATGGAGGGGTCCGCGCAGAGGTGGCGGGTCAGGTCGAGTGTCAGTTGGACGCCCGGTGACAGTTTGGCGAAGCGTTCGTCGATACCGATCTTGAAATAGAACGCGCGGTCCTGGTGTCGCAGCACGATCGCGCCGGCGACAGGCGTCGCGCCGGCGCGCAGGATAACGATCTCGCACCGATCGTGCGCGGCCAGCGCCGCGGTCGCGCGGCGGATGAAGGCGGCGTCGCCCTCATCCTGGCGCAGCGCGGTGCCACGCTTGGCCTTCCAGCCGCTCGCCTCCAGCTCCAGGAACACTTCCAGCTCGGTGCTGACGTCGGCCGGCGTTCGCGCCACCCTGAAGGTCACGTCGCCATGTTCGGCCAGACGGTTGCGCAGCCGCCGCAGTTCCTTCAGCTTCTTGGTGCCGAGCGCGTCGCGCAGCAGGTCGTCGGCGTCGCGCGTCGCATCGAGACAAGCGCGGGCGTGGGACTGCAGCACGCGCGGTGCGAGGCCCTGCTGTCGCAGCACTTCGGTGAATGCCTGCATGGCCGGGCCGTCGAGCGACATGTTGCGCAGCACCAGCGCGTGCGCGCCGGCGGTGCGGGCCCGCTGCAGCAAACCGGAGATGGCCTCAGTCGCGATGTCGCGGTCGATCGGCGGCGTGCCCAGCGTGCCATAGGGATCGGCGCTCACCAGTGCCTGGAGGGGCAGCCTGTAGGCGTCCCAAGCCGAGACGACCGGCAACAGGCCGGACAGGCGCGGCGCGGTGTCGTGACCGGTGTCAGCGGCGTGGCTCCAGGCGGTCAGGACGTGTACGCCGGTGCGCCCGCGCGCCGAGGCGTTCACCGCCAGCTCCCAGTCGGGAAGGTAGTATCCATTCGGCTCGATCGCGCGCGCGGCGAGGACACGCCATGGTTCGGGGGCGATCGCCGTCAGCAGCGGCAAAGGCGCGCGACGACCCTGTGCGGCGGTCGAATCGACCGCATCGCTCAGGGAGCCATCCATTTCAGCACGATTTCCGGCCTTCACCACGTCTCAACCGCTGTTCGCGATACCTGTCGCCATTTGGGCTGGCATCGCCGCATTTGTCACATGGTACCCTGAATCCGGATCTGGACGGACGAAATGACGCCATCATTCCGGCGAAGGCGGCGGCATATTTAACGGCCTGTGAAGTCCGCGGACGGCCGGCGACCGTGTGTTTGTGGAGCGATACAGCCGGGCCGGCAAGTGAGCGTCGCCGCGGTTGAGGTCGCGCCGCCGTGTTTTTCGGTTACCAGATGATCCGCACACCGGAGAATGAGCGATGAAAAGTCGAATACTGCTCGCCGTCGCAGCCATCCTGCTGGCGACCCCGGCCGCGGCGCAGATGGGGGGCAAGCGCAATCAAGGCGCCGAAGGTGCGAAGGCGCCGCAGGGGCCCAAGATCGACGAAAAGGCCTACAAGGCAGCGCTCGAACGCATCCCGGATCCGAAAGAGAAGTACGATCCCTGGGGCGGCGTCGCGCCGGCCGCGCCCGCCAAAAAGAACAAGTGAATCTCCGCTCGCCCTGAACCTTGCGGGCGATCGCGACGACCCATCGCAAGCGGCGGCATGTCGCGGCACTGCACGACTGCGGCGATCACGCCGGATCGCCTGTGGGCCGCGGCGGGGAATGGCGCCGGAAGAGGGGATGTCCGATGCGCCGTGCCTTGCTGTGCAACTTGGTCGCCGCCGCCTGCGTCATGCTCGGCGCCCACGGCGCTCTGGCCGAGAACCGCATCGCGCTAGTGATCGGGCAGTCGGCCTACCGGACCGTGACGCCGCTGCCGAACCCTGCCAACGACGCCAAAGCGATCGCCCAGCTGCTCGGCGACGCCGGTTTCGAGGTGCAGTCCGTATCCGATCTCACGCAGAACGCGTTGCGCGACGCGGTCGGCGCCTTCGCCGCGACCCTGGCAACCAAGGGGCCCGATACGGTCGCGCTGGTGTTCTACGCCGGCCACGGCCTGCAGATCGACGGTGAGAACTATCTGGTGCCCGTCGACATCGACCCGAAGCGCGAGACCGATATTCCGCTGCAAGCGGTGCGCCTCAACGACGTGCTCAACACGCTGACCGCGGTGCCGAGCAAGAGCCGCATCATCCTGCTCGATGCGTGCCGCAACAATCCGTTTCCCGATATCAACAAGACCGCCGGCCGCGGTCTGGCGCTGGTCGATGCCAGGATCGGTGCGGCTGGTACGCTGCTGTCGTTCTCGACATCGCCGGGCGCGGCGGCCGAGGATGGCAACGGCGGCAACAGTCCCTATACGACGGCGCTGCTGATCGCGGGACGCGAACCCGGCCTGCCGATCGAAGAGGCCTTGAAGCGGGTCCGGCTGTCGGTCAACCACGCCACCGAGGGACGGCAGACGCCGTGGGAGAGTTCTTCGCTGGTGGACGATTTCAGCCTGTTCGGTGCCGCCGCCGGCGCCGCGAAAATCTCCGTCGCAAGGCGCAGCGTCGAGCAATGGCGGCAGGAGTTGAAGGGCAAGCCGGTCGAGGCCGCCAACGACCTGATCGTCTCCGACGGCAGCGACGAAGCCTATGAGGCCTTTGTCGGCCTGTATGCGCAGCCGCCGTTCAGCCAGCAGGCGCGCGAATGGCTGGACCGCCATCGCCGCATGGTGGCGTGGAACAATGCGGTGATCGCCAACTCCGCGGCCGGCTACCGTGAATTTCTGAAGCTGTTTCCCGACAGCGATCTCACCGTCACCGCGCGCAAGCTGGAAGATCGCCTGCGCAACCGGCCCGACCCGCTCGGTGCAGCGTCGTCCGCGCCGGCGCAACCCACCAACGTGGCGCTGGCGGCGCCGACCTGCCCGTGCGGCGCGCCGAAGAAGGCCGATCTGCCGCCGAAGAAGCGCGCCGAGACCGATCCGCCGAAGCGGGTCACCGATCGCTCGCCACCGCGACGGATGCGCGCGCCGGACGACGAGGAAGACATCGTGATCGTCCGTCGCCCGCCGCCGCCCTATGACGGACCGATGCCGGGTCTGTCGGTCGGCGGTGCGATCGGCGGTGGCTATGGCGGAACTGGCCGCGGTCACGGCAGCCCAGGGCGCGGGCGCTACTGAGCGCGGGAGTGTGCCGGCCTGAAAACGCCTTTGTCGCGCTCCTATGATGCGCGCTCATCGGAAGGCGTATGCGATGGTCAGATGTTTGCGGATCGTTTTCAGCATCGTTGCGCTCGGCGTAGCGCTGTCCGGCTGCACCAGATATGGCCCGATCTGGGATGACTGGTTGCAGCCGTCGCAATCCTGCAGGTCGGACCATCTCTGAGCGCCCCTTCCAGCAACGGCGCGACACAGTTCGTTCTGCGCCTTTTGCGCTGGAGGTTGGCGTCACCGGAGCTGCGATGGTATAGACCGCGCATGTTTCCATGGAGCATCCGTATGAAAGTTCTTCGCGCCGCAGCGCTGCTCGCCCTCCTGGCTGTTCCAGCCTATGCCCAGTCTCCCACGGTCAACCTGATGCCTGAGGTCAAGACCAGGAGCCCCGAGGAGAAGGAACAGGACGCGATTGCCGACAAGGCCTATCGCGAGTCGCTCCGGAAGATTCCCGACGCCAAGGCGGCGGCCGACCCGTGGGGAACGGTGCGCAACGACGCGCCGAAGGCGACCGTCGCGAAACCGCGCACCAGGACCGGCAACAACGCGAACTAGCCGGTCGCGATCTCGTCGGCCGGTCTGGGCCGGTAGCGACGCGGAAATTCTTCCGGCCAGGGCAGGGCGGCCTGCCCGGCCAGCGCATCGAGCAGCACGCGGGCCGCGTCCCCGTAGCTGGCGCCCGACGGCAACGCCATGGCGTGGGCCCATGCCACCGGCATCTCGTCCTGTTCACGATACACGGCGAGCGCTGGGCTCCACCACCACGCGGCCGCCGGCGAGCGGTCGTCGGCGTCGACGACGAGCCATTTGGCGTAATCCCGGACGGTGCGTTCGAACTCGAATTTGACGGCGGGATGGATCATCGGCGTCCCCGGGTCGGATGGTGCGGCCGCCAAACGGAGCGGTCGCGCGGCCACAGGCTGGCCGCAAAGTCCGCCTGACGCAAGCTATCCGCCAGGAGGCAATGCTGTGCAGTCCGGACAGGCGACCGGCGTTTAGCTGAACAGGCCGGCCAGCGGCACTTCGAACAGCTGCCCGGCGTCCTCATCCTCGACCACGATGGTGCCGGAGGTGAGCGCGTGATTGTCGCGCAAATTGCTCGCCAGCGTTCTTGCGTGCTGCTGGGCTGCCTTGGCGTCTTCGAGGATGGTGCCGACGTCGTCGAGCACGACGCTTCCGGCGACAATGTGAAAGTAAAAGCGGGGCACGGAAAATCGTCACTCAGGCGAGAGTAAAATTGTTCTCATCACCGGAAGTTGCCATGAATCGGACGATGATACCGCAAACCTATGTCCAAGGTTCCCGTTCGTCGATAAAAATGTTTCAGAATGAAACAGCTCGGCGATGCCCCGCCGTCGGAATGGAGGTATCGCCGGGCAGTGCGGTTGAACTGACCTCGCCGCTGCGCGGCCGACCCGCGGCGCAGACCCGCGTCCGGCCTCCTTCAAAACGACACGCGCCGCTGCTTTGATCGGGGGCCGATACGGCGATGACGCGGCACGGAGCTGAGCAGCAGATGACAATATCGTCGGGAATGGCAGCGCCGCCGCGCGAACCTCGTATGCGCTCGGTGGTCCGGCTGGTGATGGTCAACTGGGCGCTGGGCATGGCCGCCGGCGTGTTGTGCGCGACCCTGATCCTGGCCATCGACCTCGCCGGCCTGCGCGCGCTGCTGCTGCGCGCCGACGACCGCTGGATCGGGCTGCTGCTGCTCTATGGCAGCTTCGCCTTCAGCTTCGGCGGGTTGGTGGCGGCTACTGCGGTCATGACGATTTCGGACCGGTCGCCGTCGCGCTGACGGCGCGGTTCGCGCCAATGCGTGTCTGCCCTGTCGTCAATGCGTCGCCCTGCGATCGCCGGAAAATCGGGCGACGGTTTCCGACGGAAGCCTGCGGCTGGGCCACGCCGAAATTGGTAGTGTCTCAGTTTGAAAATAATCCGTCTTGACGCTCGGTTTCGCCGCTCCCGCCACCGTGTTATGCTTAGCGGAAAGCAGAAGGGAACCCGAGTACATGTTTACGGTCGAGATCTACGCACCCGGAGAAATCGTGTCGGCAAGACACCCGCTTGAGGCGACCAACCTGCGTGACGCCAAGCTGGAGATGTATTCTTGGCTGGCGCTCATCGGGACAGCCGAGAATGCGACCAATTACCGGCTGCTAAATGGAGACGATATTCTGATCGATAAATCGTTAGCGGAGCCGTTTTGATGCCCCGAGGTCCTAAAGGCGAAAAGCGCCCCGCCGACGCAATCGGCAACGCCATCATGATTGCCCGGATAGCCACCGGGGAGATCAACGAAACGGCAACCACCGACGACGGGAAGAACGCCGCCGCCGTGGCGCTGGGGCGCATGGGCGGCAAGGCGCGGGCCGCCGGGATGACGGCGGAGAAACGTTCAGATATTGCGAAGAAAGCGGCTGCGAAGCGTTGGAGCAAGACTAGCTGATTTTAATATTTAGTGTCGCACAGATTTGCTCACGCCCGTCCACGTTGACTCGCAACTCGGCGATACCAGACTCCGTTATCGGAAGAGGGGCCGCGACTCCCTTAAAAATTATGCCTACGAGCGGCAAATTATTTGAAAAAGAGTCCTTGAATGCCTTTTCAATTGCCTCCGTCCCTAAAGAGCTAAGCTTGAGCGCTTCCTGACCGGGAATTACTACTTCGGCTGCCACTTGACGCGGAACGGCGCCGTTGGCCTCAAGATTCAAGCGGATGTAAAATCCCATCTTTGGGAACAGAAGTTTCCCCGCCTCTGCAGTCGCAGCGGGTGCAGTGCGATGAAATCTGGAGCTTCTGCTACGCCAAGAACAAGAACGTGAAGGGTGCCAAGGCTGCCCCGGACGGTGCCGGCGATCTCTGGACCTGGACCGCATTGGATGCCGATAGCAAGCTCATGATCTCATGGACGGTTGGCAACCGGGACGCGGACTCGGCGTTCGAATTGATGGAAGATCTGCGGGACCGCGTTAAGACCCGCATGCAGCTCACCACGGATGGGTGGCGCTCCTACATCGATGCCGTTGGGCAGACGTTCGGCCCCTATATCGACTATGCCCAGCTTGTGAAGATTTACGGCCCCTCGCACGGGAAGGGCGATGAACGCCGCTACAGCCCCGCCGAGTGCGTTGGCGCAAAGAAGGTGCCGATGGAAGGCGCCCCCGACTTGAAGCATGTCAGGCCACTGCCATTTTCAAACTAGGCCACTGAGGCCGGAAACAGGCCAGTACCGAAATTATTTCGAGAACATATTGCGAACAGAGA
This sequence comes from Rhodopseudomonas sp. P2A-2r, assembly GCF_026015985.1. Classification (GTDB taxonomy): domain Bacteria; phylum Pseudomonadota; class Alphaproteobacteria; order Rhizobiales; family Xanthobacteraceae; genus Tardiphaga. The sequence goes on from NZ_CP110389.1 coordinate 2,682,696, forward strand.
ACGAATGGGGTACATTGGTTCCAACAGATCAGAAGATGCTGCACGTTTGTCCCATCAGCGAATCCCGTCCATAAGGAGCTAGATCATGGCCTCGACCCCGACCGCCCTGCGTATCGTTGAAGGATCCTCGATGGACAAGACCAAGGCCCTGTCGGCCGCGCTCTCGCAGATCGAGCGCCAGTTCGGCAAGGGCTCGGTAATGAAGCTCGGCAAGAACGATCGCTCGATGGATATCGAGACGATCTCGTCGGGCTCGCTGGGACTGGACATCGCCCTCGGCGTCGGCGGCCTGCCGCGCGGCCGGGTGGTGGAAATCTACGGGCCGGAATCCTCGGGCAAGACCACGCTGGCGCTGCACACGGTGGCCGAAGGCCAGAAGAAGGGCGGCATCTGCGCCTTCATCGACGCCGAACACGCGCTCGACCCGGTCTATGCCCGCAAGCTCGGCGTCAACATCGACGAACTCCTGATCTCGCAGCCGGATACCGGCGAGCAAGCGCTGGAGATCTGCGACACCCTGGTGCGCTCCGGCGCCGTCGACGTGCTGGTGATCGATTCGGTGGCGGCGCTGGTGCCGCGCGCCGAGCTCGAAGGCGAGATGGGCGACGCATTGCCCGGCCTGCAGGCCCGTCTGATGAGCCAGGCGCTGCGCAAGCTGACCGCCTCCATCAACAAGTCCAACACGATGGTCATCTTCATCAACCAGATCCGCATGAAGATCGGCGTGATGTACGGCTCGCCGGAAACCACCACCGGCGGCAACGCGCTGAAATTCTACGCCTCGGTCCGCCTCGATATCCGCCGCATCGGCGCCATCAAGGAGCGCGACGAGGTGGTGGGCAACCAGACCCGCGTCAAGGTCGTCAAGAACAAGCTGGCGCCGCCGTTCAAGCAGGTCGAATTCGACATCATGTATGGCGAGGGCGTCTCCAAGATGGGCGAGATCCTCGATCTCGGCGTCAAGGCCGGGATCGTCGAGAAGTCCGGCGCCTGGTTCTCCTATGACAGCCAGCGGCTCGGTCAGGGCCGCGAAAACTCAAAAGCCTTCCTCAAGGCCAATCCGGAAATGACCGCCAAGATCGAAGCCTCGATCCGGCAGAATTCCGGCCTGATCGCCGAGCAGATCCTGGCCGGCTCGCCGGAGCGCGACGCCGAAGGCGAAGAGCCGGCGGACGAGTGAGGTTTGGCAAGGCGCGATTGACGCCAACGTCCGTTCGCTGGTGATGAATGCGAAAGCCTCGGCCGTATAATCGGCCGAGGCTTTTTGCATTTGTCTGTCTGATTTGATTCCGTGTCCCGGACGCGGTGCAGCGTGAGAAAGGCGCAGCCTCGCCGAAACGCTGCTCCGCAGGTCCGGGAGCCATTTCAAAGAAGAATGAGCATTGGCCCCGGATCAGTAGCGCACCACTCTGCCCAACGATGCTTCGCATCGTCAGGCAGCGCGTTGCGCAGCATCCCGGGCACGCGTGAGTGCCCCGACTACTCCGCCGCCTCGGCGTAGTCTTCCGTGGGCGGGCACGAGCACACCAGGTTGCGGTCGCCATAGACGTTGTCGACGCGGCCCACCGGGCACCAGTACTTGTCGGTCCGCGCGGAGCCTGCCGGGAAGCAGCCTTCCGCCCGCGTATAGGCGCGCGCCCAGTCGTCGGCAGCGATGTCGTGCACGGTGTGCGGAGCATGACGCAGCGGCGAGGCCTCCACCTTGCAGCGGCCTGACTCGATCTCGGAGATCTCCTGGCGGATGGCGATCATGGCGTCGCAGAAGCGGTCGATCTCGCTCTTGGATTCCGACTCTGTCGGCTCGATCATCAGCGTTCCGACCACTGGAAAACTCATCGTTGGGGCATGGAAGCCATAGTCGATCAGCCGTTTGGCGATGTCGTCGACGGTGACGCCGGCCGACGTCTTCACCGCGCGGGGATCGACGATGCATTCATGGGCGACGCGACCGCGGGCATTCTTGTACAGCACCGGAAAATGCGGATCGAGCCGTGCTGCGATGTAGTTGGCATTGAGGATGGCGATTTCGGTGGCGCGGGTGAGGCCCGCACCGCCCATCATCGCGATGTAGATATAGGAGATGGTCAGGATCGACGCCGAGCCATAGGGCGCCGCCGACACCGGTCCCACGGCGGCGTGGCCGTCCGCCGCGGGATGGCCGGGCAGGAACGAGGCGAGATGCGCGCGCACGCCGATCGGTCCCATGCCCGGGCCGCCGCCGCCATGGGGAATGCAGAAGGTCTTGTGCAGGTTGAGATGGCTGACATCGGCGCCGTAGTCGCCCGGCCGCGACAGCCCGACCTGGGCATTCATGTTGGCGCCGTCGAGATAGACCTGGCCGCCATGGCCATGGACGATGTCGCAGATCTCGCGGATGTGCTCCTCGAATACGCCATGGGTGGAGGGATAGGTGATCATGATCGCGGCAAGATTCGCCGCATGCTTCTCGGCCTTGACGCGCAGATCCGCGACGTCAACGTCGCCGCGCTTGTCGCAGGCGACCACCACCACCTCCATGCCGGCCATGCTGGCCGAGGCCGGATTGGTGCCGTGCGCGGAGGAGGGGATCAGGCAGATGGTGCGGTGGCTGTCGCCGCGCGCGGCGTGATAGCCGCGGATCGCCAGCAGCCCGGCATATTCGCCCTGGGCGCCGGAGTTCGGCTGCAGCGATACTGCGTCATAGCCGGTGATGGCGCACAGCCATTTCTGCAGCGTTGCGAACAGCCGATGATAGCCGGCCGCCTGGTCGTCGGGGACCAACGGATGCAGGCTGGCAAAGCCCGGCCAGGTCAGCGGGATCATCTCGGTGGTGGCATTGAGCTTCATAGTGCAGGAGCCCAGCGGGATCATGGCGCGGTCGAGCGCCAGATCGCGGTCGCTGAGTTTTCGCATGTAGCGCAGCAGTTCGGTTTCCGAACGATGGGCGTGGAATACCGGATGGGTGAGGAACGGGCTGGTCCGTTTCAAAGGCGCCGGCAGCGCGTCGCGCACGCCTGCGGCAACCTCCGCATAGACAAGCGCGCCGCCGAAAGCGCGCCACAGCGCTTCCACCAAAGCGTCGGTGGTGGTCTCGTCGAGCGCGATGCCGAGTGTCCGGTCGCCGATTCGCAGATTGATCTTCTCGTCCAGCGCGCGGGCGACGATGCTGTCCTGCTTGTCACCGACGTTCACCGTGATGGTATCGAAGAACGTGTCGCTGTCCGGGGTGAAGCCGAGCTTCTTCAGGCCGGCCGCAAGCACTGCGGTCCGGCGATGCGTGGTGCGCGCGATAAGCGTGAGCCCTTCCGGTCCGTGATAGACTGCGTACATCGAGGCGATCACCGCCAGCAGCACCTGTGCGGTGCAGATGTTCGAGGTCGCCTTCTCGCGGCGGATGTGTTGCTCGCGCGTCTGCAGCGCGAGTCGATAGGCGGGCTCGCCGCGCGAATCGATCGACAGGCCAACCAGGCGACCGGGCATCAGGCGCTTCAGCGCGTCGCGCACCGCCATATAGGCGGCGTGCGGCCCGCCATAGCCCATCGGCACGCCGAAACGCTGCGCCGAACCGATTGCGATGTCGGCGCCGAGTTCGCCCGGCGAGGCCAGCAAGGTCAGCGCCAGCAGGTCGGCAGCGACGATGGCCAGCGCGCCCTTGGCACGCAGCGCTGTGACGGCGCCGCGCAGGTCGCGCACCACGCCGGACGTGCCGGGATATTGCAGCAGACCGCCGAACACCTCGGCCTTCTCGAGATCGGTGAGCGGATCGCCGACCTGCAATGTCCAGCCGAGCGGCTCGGCGCGGGTGCGCAGCACCGCCAGGGTCTGCGGATGCACCTCATGGTCGACGAAGAACGTCTTCGTCGAGACGGAAGACGAGCGCTCCGCCAGTGCCATGGCTTCGGCGGCGGCGGTGGCCTCGTCGAGCAGCGAGGCATTGGCGACGTCGAGTCCGGTAAGGTCGCAGATCATGGTCTGGAAATTGAACAGCGCTTCCAGCCGGCCCTGGCTGATCTCCGGCTGGTACGGCGTATAGGCCGTGTACCAGGCTGGATTTTCCAGGATGTTGCGCTGGATTACCGTGGGCAGGATGGTGCCGGAATAGCCTTGGCCGATCAGCGAGGTGAACACCTTGTTCTGCGCGGCCAGTTCCGTCATGTGGGCCAGCGCCTCGGTCTCCGACAGCGGCGTGCCGAGGTCGAGCGGCGCCTTCTGCCGGATCGATGCCGGCAGCGTCTCGTCCATCAGCGCGGTCAGCGACGTCGCGCCGACGGTGGCCAGCATGGCGTCGATATCCGACGGCGACGGCCCGACGTGGCGGCGGGCGAAATCGGTGGCGATGTCGGCGGAAGCTTTGCTGGGCGGGGTCATCTGCTTGTCCTCAAATCAATTCGAAACGTTGGTCATGGCTGGGCTTGTCCCGGTCATCCACGTCTTCACGGCAGCAAGACGTGGATGCCCGGCATGCGCCGGACATGACGACTACGCCGTATGGGTCTGGTAGGCGGCTTCGTCCATCAGCCCGTCGAGCTCGCTCTTGTCCGCGATCTTCAGCTTGAAGAACCAGGCCTTGCCGGCGGCGTCGGAATTGACCAGCGCAGGCTCGTCGGCCAGCGCCGTGTTGACTTCGAGTACCTCGCCGGTGAGCGGCGCATAGACGTCGGAGGCCGCCTTGACGGACTCGACCACGGCGGCTGCCTCGGCCTTCTTCAGGGCGCGGCCGATCTTCGGCAACTCCACGAACACGACATCGCCGAGCTGCGACTGGGCGAAGTCCGTGATGCCGACGGTGGCGACGTCGCCGTCGATTTTCAGCCACTCGTGGTCTTCGGTGTAGAGGGTGGTCATCTGGACGATCCTTAGCGCTTGTAGCTGGCGGGAATGAAGGGCAGGGCGCAGACCCGCAGCGGCATCCGCTGGCCGCGCAGTTCGGCAAAGACGAGGGTGTCGGTCGCGGCCAGCGTGGTGGGCAGATAGCCCATAGCCACCGGTGTGCCGGCGCTGGGGCCGAAGCCGCCGGAGGTCACCTTGCCGATCTGGTCCTGGGATGTGGCCTCGGCGAACAGGGCGGCGCCCTCGCGCACCGGGGCGCGGCCCTCGGGGCGCAGGCCGACGCGGCGGCGCGACGCGCCGCTGTCGAGCTGCGCGAGAATGACATCGGCGCCGGCAAAGCCGCCGGCGCGCGCGCCGCCGGTCCTGCGGCTCTTCTGCATCGACCACTCCAGCGCGCCTTCCACCGGCGTGGTTGCGGTGTCGATGTCGTGGCCGTACAGGCACATGCCGCCTTCCAGCCGCAGGCTGTCGCGGGCGCCGAGCCCGATCGGCCAGACCTCTTCGCCGTCGAGCAGGGCGCTAGCCAGCGCTTCAGCCTGGTCCTCCGGCACGGAGATCTCGTAGCCGTCCTCGCCGGTATAGCCGGAGCGTGACACGAAGCAGGCGATGCCATTCACCGCGTGAGGCCCTGCGTCCATGAAGCGCATGGCAGCCGCTCCCGGGCAGAACTTTGCGAGTATCGCTTCGGCCTTCGGCCCCTGCAGCGCGATCAGCGCGCGGTCGGGTAGGGCGGTGATGATGCAGGTGTCGGAGAGATGCGCGCGCAGATGCGCCTCGTCCTCGGTCTTGCAGGCGGCGTTGACGACCAGGAACAGGTGATCGCCGAAATTTGCCACCATCAGGTCGTCGAGGATGCCGCCGGCCTCGTTGGTGAACTGGGCGTAGCGCTGGCGGCCGGGTGGCAACGCCAGGATGTCCTGCGGCACAAGCTTTTCAAGCGCCAGGGCCGCGTCCTCGACCTTGCCGGATTTCGCCCGCAACTCGATCTGCCCCATATGGGAGACGTCGAACAGCCCGGCATGGGTGCGGGTGTGGAGATGTTCCTTGAGCACGCCGGTAGCGTATTGCACCGGCATATCATAGCCGGCGAACGGCACCATCTTGCCGCCGCGGGCCACATGCAGCGCATGCAGCGGGGTCTGTTTCAAGGAAGTGGATTCATCACGCACAAGCATAGGGGTCCCTCGCGGCTTTCCGGGACCATTCCCGAAAACCTGCCGAAGCCCCATCTGTCGCTGTGCCTGAGAGTATTATCCCGTCGGCGGACACCACAACCCGTTCGGGCTCGGCGGTGTCTCTTTCCAGATGTTCGCCGTCACGCGGTCCGTTTGCCTGAGAGTTTCCGGGGCGGTTGCTCCTTCGGCGCCGGCCTCGTTCAAAGAACTCGGCCGATCTCTCCCGACGTGACGTCACTCAACGCCGCGGAGGAAAACACGACGGCTCGGACATTGTCAACGCAGCTGCAGCAACTATCAACGGATCTTGCTGCATCCCTGAGCCGATGCGGCAAGCCCATGATCTACCTAGGTGATCTTCTGCACAGTTTCTGGACAGGGCCAGCCCCCGTCTAAAAGCAGGCGGTCGGAATTAACCGCCTTGGGCAGGATCAAGGCCGATTTTAGGTGCGATTGGGACTGATATGAGCGGCGTCAACGAGATCAGGTCGGCATTTCTGAATTATTTTGCGGATAACGGCCACGAGATCGTGCCGTCGTCGCCGCTGGTACCGCGCAACGATCCGACGCTGATGTTCACCAATGCCGGCATGGTGCAGTTCAAGAACGTCTTTACCGGCGTCGAGAAGCGCCCCTACCACCGCGCCACCACCTCGCAGAAATGCGTCCGCGCCGGCGGCAAGCACAACGACCTCGACAATGTCGGTTATACCGCGCGCCACCACACCTTCTTCGAAATGCTCGGCAATTTCTCGTTCGGCGATTATTTCAAGGAACGCGCCATCGAGCTCGCATGGAACCTGATCACCAAAGAATACGGCTTGGCCAAGGACCGCCTGCTGGTCACGGTGTTTTCCGAGGACGACGACGCGTTCGACCTGTGGAAGAAGATCGGCCTGCCGGATTCCAAGATCATCCGGATCCCGACCTCGGACAATTTCTGGCAGATGGGCGACACCGGCCCGTGCGGCCCGTGTTCGGAAATTTTCTTCGACCACGGCGACAAGATTCCCGGCGGCCCTCCCGGTTCGCTGGACGAGGACGGCGATCGCTTCATCGAGGTCTGGAATCTCGTGTTCATGCAGTTCGACCAGATCGCGCCGGGCAACCGTCTGTCGCTGCCGAAGCCGTCGATCGACACCGGCATGGGACTTGAGCGCATTGCCGCGGTGCTGCAGGGTAAGCACGACAATTACGATATCGACCTGTTCGTCTCGCTGATCCGCGCCATTGCGGATCTCACCGGCGCCGATCCGCAGGGGCCGATGAAGGCGTCGCTGCGCGTCATCGCCGACCATCTGCGCGCGTCGTCGTTCCTGATTGCCGATGGCGTGCTGCCGTCCAATGAAGGCCGCGGCTACGTGCTGCGCCGGATCATGCGCCGCGCCATGCGCCACGGGCAACTGCTCGGCGCCAAGGAGCCGCTGATGTGGCGGCTGGTGTGGGCATTGGTGCGCGAGATGGGCCAGGCCTATCCCGAACTGGTGCGCGCGGAAAAGACCATCGAAGAAACGCTGCGCCTCGAAGAGACGCGCTTCCGCAAGACGCTGGATCGCGGCCTGACCATTCTCGACGACAAGAGCTCGACCCTGAAAAAGGGCGACATGTTCGACGGCGAGACCGCATTCACGCTGTATGACACCTATGGCTTCCCGCTCGATCTCACCCAGGACGCGCTGCGCAACCGCGGCATCTCGGTGGACATCGCGTCCTTCACCGATGCGATGGAGCAACAGAAGGCCAAGGCCCGTGCCTCGCGCTTCTCCTCCGGCGAGACGGCAGCTGAGACGATCTGGTTCGGTCTGCGCGAGAAGCTCGGCGCCACCGAGTTCCTGGGCTACGAGACCGAGACCGCCGAAGGCGTCGTCAGTGCCCTGGTCAAGGACGGCGCTGAAGTCACCGAGCTGAAGGCCGGCGAAACCGGCGCCATCGTGCTCAACCAGACCCCGTTCTATGCGGAGTCCGGCGGCCAGGTCGGCGATCTCGGCATGATGGCAGGCGAGGGCGTGGTGTTCCACGTCACCGACACGCAGAAGCGCGCCGGCGATCTGTTCGTGCATATCGGCACCGTCGAGCGCGGCACCCTCAAAACCGGCACCGCTTTGCTGCTGGAAGTCGATCACGCCCGCCGCTCGTCGATCCGTGCCAATCACTCCGGCACCCATCTGCTGCACGAGGCGCTGCGCCAAGTGCTCGGCGATCACATCGCCCAGCGCGGCTCGCTGGTGGCGCCGGACCGGCTGCGCTTCGACTTCGTGCACCAGAAGCCGATCACGGCCGATGAACTGCGCCGCGTCGAGGACATCGCCAACGATATCGTGCTGGAGAATGACGAGGTCACCACGCGGTTGATGGGCGTCGACGAGGCCCGCGATGCCGGCGCGCGTGCGCTGTTCGGAGAGAAGTACGGCGACGAGGTTCGCGTCGTGTCCATGGGCAAGACCGCGCGCGAGAGCGGCAGCAATGCGCTCGGCTGGTCGGTCGAACTGTGCGGCGGCACTCATGTGCGGCGCACCGGCGACATCGGCATGATCTCGATCACCGCCGAGAGCGCGGTGTCCTCCGGCGTGCGCCGCATCGAGGCGCTGACCGGCAACCATGCGCGGCATCATGCCAACGCCACCATGCAGCTGGCGAAGACTGCTGCCGGTGAATTGCGCGCCACCGTCGAAGAGATGCCGGCGCGCATCGCCGCGCTGATGGACGAGCGCAAGCGGTTGGAGCGCGATCTGGCTGACGCGCGCAAGAAATTGGCGATGGGCGGCGGCGCAGCGGCAGGCACGGCTGCGGCCGGTCCGGTGGGCGTGCGCGACGTCGCCGGCGTCAAGCTGATGGCACGCGCGGTCGAAGGCATCGAGATCAAGGATCTGAAGAGCCTGGTCGATCAGGGCAAGAAGGAGCTCGGCTCCGGCGTGGTGGCGCTGATCGCGACCAGCGAGGACGGCAAGGCCAGCGTCGTGGTCGGCGTGACGCCGGATCTGGTCGCGCGGTTCTCGGCGGTCGATCTGGTGCGCAAGGCCTCGGAAGTGCTCGGCGGCAAGGGCGGCGGCGGCAAGCCGGACATGGCGCAGGCCGGCGGCCCCGACGGTGCCCAGGCCGGCGCCGCGCTCGAAGCCATCGAAAAAGCAATGGTTGGATAGAGCGTTGAAAACCGTTCCGGGCAGGACGACGCCACGCGCTCCGGACTTCCGCGGACGGCTTTTCCAACTGCTTGAGCACGACCACCTGCCGCATTCGCCAGGCATGCGGCTGGTGCGCGTCATCGTCGCGATCATCGTCATCGACGTGCTGGCGATGATCCTGATTTCGGTGCCGGAGATCGACGCGCGGTTCGGCCACGTCCTGACGCTGGTGGATGGCGCCGCCCTGCTGATCTACACTCTGGAGTATCTGGCGCGGTTGTGGAGTGTCGTCGCCGACGCGCCGCGGCGCGGCATCAGCCCGACGCGGCTGCAGCTGGAATACATCTTCAGCAGCCTCGGCATCATCGACCTCTTGGCTTTCGTGCCGTCATGGATCGCCATGGTCTTCGCCGACCGGGCGACCATGGTGTTGTGCGGCATGCTGCCCTTCCTCAAGCTGGTGCGCTATTCGCCGGCGATGCGCTCGCTGCTGGCGGCGCTGCAGTCCGAGCGTCGTGCGCTGTTCGGCTGCCTGGTGATCCTGACCGGCGCGGTGCTGCTGTTTGCCTCCTTGCTCTATGCCATCGAGCACGATGTGCAGCCGGACAAGTTCGGCAACATTCCCGCCGCCATGTGGTGGGCGATCGTGACCCTGGGCACTGTCGGCTACGGCGACGTGGTGCCGGCCACGGCGCTGGGCCGGCTGGTCTCGGTGTTCGCCATCGTCGGTGGGCTGGTCATGATCGCACTGCCAGTGGCGATCATCGCCCGCGCCTTTGCCGACGAGGTGCATCGCCGCGACTTCGTCGTCACCTGGAGCATGCTGGCGCGGGTGCCGCTTTTCTCGCACCTCGGTGCTGTGGAGATTGCCGACATCATGCGGCTGCTGCGCGCGCAGACCATCGAGGCGGACGAGATTCTGGTCCGTCGCGGCGAGCAGGCCACGTCGATGTATTTCATCACAGCGGGCGAGGTCGAGATCGAATTGCCGACCCAGCGCGTCCGGCTGGCGGAAGGCGCGTTCTTCGGCGAGATCGCCTTGCTCCGGCGCAGCAATCGCAGTGGCACCGTCACTGCCACCCGAAAGACGCGGCTCCTGGTGCTCGATGCGCAGGATTTTCACGCGCTGATCGCGCGGGTGCCGGCGCTGGCGGCGCATATCGAGCAGACGGCCGAGGCGCGGCTGGCCGATACACCGGACGCCCAGAAGGGCGACATTGCCGCGGAGGAAATCGCCCAGGCTATGCAGTCCAACGTGGACGAGTCGAATTTGTGACAGTGCGGCGCTGACGCTGCTGCGGCGATGGGTAGCCGCCACAAGGGTGGCATCAGCCGACACGATGCGGCAAAATGCGGCATGGAACATAATACACCGTTGATCTCCACCGTCGTCGTCGGTCTCGTACTGGCTTTCATCCTCGGCACCATCGCGCAGCGCATCCGCGTTTCCCCTCTGGTCGGCTATCTCGTCGCCGGCGTGCTGATGGGTCCTTTCACGCCCGGTTACGTTGCCGACCAGAACATCGCCAACGAACTGGCTGAAATCGGCATCATCCTGCTGATGTTCGGCGTCGGCCTGCATTTCTCCCTGAAAGATCTGCTGTCGGTGAAGAACATCGCGATTCCCGGCGCCATCGTGCAGATCGGAGTCGCGACCTTGCTCGGCATCGGACTCGGCACGGCGCTTGGCTGGCCGATCGGTGGCGGGTTGGTGTTCGGCCTGGCGCTCTCGGTGGCCTCGACCGTCGTCCTGCTCCGCGCGTTGCAGGAACGGCGGCTGGTGGATAGCGAGCGCGGCCGCATCGCCATCGGCTGGCTGATCGTCGAGGATCTCGCGATGGTGCTGACGCTGGTGCTGTTGCCCGCGCTGGCCGGGCTGCTGAAGGGCGAGGCCGGCAATGGCGCGAGCCTGGCAGATGTGGCCATGCCCGTGCTGATCACCCTCGGCAAGGTAGTCGGTTTCGTGGTGTTCATGCTGGTGGTGGGACGACGACTGATTCCGATGCTGCTGCACTATGTGGCGCATACCGGATCGCGGGAGTTGTTTCGCCTTGCGGTGTTCGCGATATCGCTCGGCGTGGCATTCGGTGCGGCGATCGTCTTCGACGTCTCTTTCGCGCTCGGTGCATTCTTCGCAGGCATGATCCTCAGCGAATCCGAACTCAGCCAGCGTGCCGCCAACGAGACCCTGCCGTTGCGCGATGCCTTCGCGGTGCTGTTCTTCGTGTCCGTCGGCATGCTGGTCGATCCGGCCATCATCGTGCGCGAGCCGCTGCCGCTGCTGGTCACGGTGCTGATCATCGTCGGGGGCAAGTCGCTCGCGGCCTTCGGGATCGTGCGGATGTTCGGCTATCCGACATCGACGGCGCTGACGATCTCCGCCAGCCTTGCACAGATCGGCGAGTTCTCCTTCATCCTCGTCAGCCTCGGCGTCGGTCTCGGCCTGCTGCCGGACCGTGGCCGCGATCTGGTGCTGGCCGGCGCCATCATCTCGATCATGCTGAATCCGCTGCTGTTCGCGCTGCTGGACCGCATTCTGGCCGACCGCGATGCCAAGGCTGATGCCAAGGCTGCCGCGGTGGCGGGACGGCAGAGCAGTGCGCCGGCAGCGCCGCGGGTGCCGTTGCCCGCGACGACGCTCACCGGCCATATCGTGCTGGTCGGACACGGCCGGGTTGGCAGCGTCATCAGCAAGGCGCTGCAGGCCGCCAACGCGTCGATGCTGGTGATCGAGGATACGCCGGGCGCGGTGGAGCGGTTGCACAAGGAAGGCATCGAGGTGATCACCGGCAACGCCGCCGCACCCGACATGCTGCAGGCTGCCAATATCACAGCCGCACGCGGTCTGCTGGTCGCGATCCCTGACGCTTTCGAAGGCGGCCAGATCGTCGCCAAGGCACGCGCGCTCAGTCCGACACTGCCGATCATCGCGCGTGCCCATTCCGAAGAAGAGATCGCGCATCTCAGGCATCACGGCGCCAATGTGGTGATCATGGGCGAACAGGAAATCGCCAAGGCGATGCTGGCGCAGATCGGTGCGGGCGCCGCGGCCTCCGCGTAAGAACGAAGCAATTCTGTTCTCGGAGCAAGTCCGCCCTTGATCGACGACCGAGGTCAGTCCGGGTCAGCTCTTGCGTAGAAAAACGTAATCTGCCGAATAAGGCTCGCTCTGGAACGCGCCCGCCGTGCCGCACGCGCCGGTAAGCGTGCCGCCTACGGTGTTAATGCGTTGCACCGTCGTGACGCCGCTCAGGATTCCGCTGCCACGATGGGCGGCGGCGTCCAGTTTCAGCCAGGGAATGTCCTTCGCGGTGTTTCCCGGCGCACTGCCGGCGACCTTGCCGGTCACGGCGCTGCCGTCGCTGTATTCCCAGGTCGGTCCGGCATAGTGCCGCCCGACAGTCTTGCTATCGCTTATCAGCGTGGCGATAGGCTCGCGAAAAGCCCAGGCGAGCTTGCCCGAATTATCTGCCTTGCACTCGTAGACTTGCGCGCCTTCAGCGTGGAATTTGGCGATCTGGGTCTCGTTTGGCGCGGCGACAGCATCGGGCATTGCCGTCTGGGCAACGACGCTGCTGGCTGCAAGACCGAGCCAGAGCATATTCAGCGGCGTCAAGGTCGTGATGGCAAAAATTGAACGCCCACGTGTGGTCATGTTCACCCTCGCTCCACGCCGTCGTCGATCACCCATGCTGCATCGGGCTTGCATAATTCCTTCTTTTTCCCGGGACTGTCGAGCCACCCGTTATAACGAACGCGTGACTCGCGTCATGCCGCACCGATGGTCTTTCGCAAGAACGCAAAGCCCAGCGCCTGGCTCTGCGCCTGCTTGGTGTTGTCCACCGCGCCGGAGTGGCCGCCGGCGACGGTCTCGTTGAAATAGGCGGTGTATCCGAGTGCCTGCAGCGCCGCGGCCATCTTGCGGGCGTGGCCGGGATGGACGCGGTCGTCGGTGCGATTGGTGGTGACGAAGATCGGCGGATAGGTCTTGCCCGGCGCGATCAGATGATAGGGCGAGAATTTCTGCAGATAGGTCCATTCCTCGGCGATGTCCGGATCGCCGTATTCGGCGATCCAGCTCTGTCCGGCCAGCAGCTTGGTGTAGCGCGCCATGTCGAGCAGCGGCACGCTGCACCAGATCGCACCGAACAATTCCGGATAGCGCGTCAGCATGTTGCCGACCAGCAGGCCGCCATTGCTGCCGCCGTGGCAGGCGAGCTTTGCCGTGGTGGTCACGCCTGACGCCACGAGGTCGCGCGCGACGCTGGCAAAGTCATCGTGGGCAATGTGTTTTGTCTCTTTCAGTGCGGCGAGATGCCAGCCGGGGCCGAATTCGCCGCCGCCGCGGATATTCGCCAGCGCGTAGACGTTGCCGTGTTCGAGCCATAGTCTGCCGATGATGCCGAGATAGGACGGCGTCAGCGATACTTCGAAGCCGCCATAGCCGTAGAGAATGGTCGGGCGCGCCGTGCCGGGGTCGGCAAGGTTCTTGCCGATCAGGAAGTAGGGAATCTTCGTGCCGTCCGCAGCGACGGCGTGGCATTGCTTGACCTCGATGCCGTCGGAATTGAACGACTCGGGCGCGTGCTTGAGCTGTTCCGGCGCGCCGCGGCCGTCCCACAGCCACAACGTGGTCGGGCGGTCGAATCCGGTGATGGTGAACAGCACGTCGGTGCCGAGATCGGGATCGTCCTCGCCGTCGAAATTGCCCACGGAGATCGACGCGTTGTCCGGCAGGCCCGGCACCTCGGTTTCGATCCAGCCGTCATCGGTGCGCGTCGCCAGCGCGATGCGGCCGCGGACGTTGTCGAGGATTTCCAGCATCAGGCCGTGGCGGGTTTCGACGAAGGATTGCAGCGCCCGCGTCGGCGAAGGCTGAAACACGATGTCGAAGTCGCGCGCGCCCGACAGGAAGCGATCGAAGTCGATCACGGCCAGCGCGCCGGCGGGGATCGTCATCTCGCCGACCTGCCAGTCCTCCTTTGGGCTGAGCAGCAGGTCGGAGGCGTCGGCGGAGATCGAGATCTGGTCCGGCAGATCGAGCTGGATGCGCTGGCCGGCAAACGGGCCATGGGTCTGCTCGACGAAGACGTGCGAGCGCATGAAATCCAGCGCGCGCCAGTACATCACACGTTGATGGGTGGGGCGGCGGTTGACGCCGAACCATGCCGCGACGTCCTGCTTCTCGGCCGTGAAGACGACCTCGGCCGATTGCAGCGGCGTGCCACGTCTCCACTCGCGCACCAGCCGCGAATAGCCGGCTTCAGTGGAATCTTCGGCATCGAACGCGCTGCCGAACAGCAGCGTATCTTGGTCCAGCCAACTGGCGCGCGACTTTGCTTTCGGAAGATGAAAGCCGCCGGCGACAAAACTCTTCGTGGCGATGTCGAATTCGCGGACCTCGACGGCGTCGGTACCGTTGAACGACAGGCTGATCAGCGCCGTCGACTTGTCCGGCGAACGCGCTGCGCCGGCAAAGGCCCAGGAAATGCCTTCCGCCGCGTTCAGCGCGTCGATGTCGAGCAGCACATCCCATTCAGGCGCGTCGGCGCGATAGCTTTCCAGCGTGGTCCGGCGCCACAGCCCGCGCGGATGCTGCGCGTCCTTCCAGAAATTGTACAGGTGGTCGCCGGATCTGGCGACGAACGGGATCCGGCCATCGGCATTGAGGATGGCCAGCGCTGCATCGCAATCCGCGCGATAGGCGTCGTCGCACAAAGCGGCATCGGTGGCGGCGTTCTGCGCCTCGACCCAGGCCACTGCGCGCGGGCCCTCGATATCCTCGAGCCAGAGCAGGGGATCGTTGCTGCCGTCGGAGGGGTTATTTTGCACGGTCATCGATCACCTTGGCGTTTGCTATCTTGGGTTAGTAAGTGACGGAGTCGCTTCCACAAGCTCGGTGTCATTGCCCGCGAAGGCGGGCGACCCAGTATTCCACGGCGCCCGAGATTTGGCGGCAGCACTGCCGCATACTGGATCACCCGCTTTCGCGGGTGATGACAGTCGGAGTGCGTGGCCAAGGAGCGCCGTCGCGAAGGCCGCTCCAACAAAAAGTCCGGGATGCCAGAGGCAGCCCGGACTTGGTCATACGTTCAACGTGGGCCGAAGGTTACGCGGCGGGCGCCATCGCCTTGGTGAGGTTTTCCGCGACCTTGTCGAGGAAGCCGGTGGTGGAGAGCCAGCGCTGGTCGGCACCGACCAGGAGCGCGAGATCCTTGGTCATGTAGCCGGCCTCGACGGTCTCGACGCAGACCTTCTCCAGCGTCTTGGCGAACTTGGCGAGCTCGGCATTGTCGTCGAGCTTGGCGCGGTGCGCGAGGCCCTGGGTCCAGGCGAAGATCGACGCGATCGAGTTGGTCGAGGTCTCCTTGCCCTTCTGGTGCTCGCGGTAGTGACGCGTCACCGTGCCGTGGGCGGCTTCGGCTTCCACCACCGAACCGTCCGGGGTCAGCAGCACCGAGGTCATCAGGCCGAGCGAACCGTAGCCCTGCGCCACGGTGTCGGACTGCACGTCGCCGTCGTAGTTCTTGCAGGCCCAGACGTAGCCGCCGGACCACTTCATGGCAGCGGCGACCATGTCGTCGATCAGCCGGTGCTCGTAGGTGATCTTGGCGGCGGCGAACTTGTCCTTGAACTCGGCGTCGAAGATCTCCTGGAAGATGTCCTTGAAGCGGCCGTCATAGACCTTGAGGATGGTGTTCTTGGTCGACAGATACACCGGCACGCCGCGCGACAGGCCGTAGTTCAGGGAGGCGCGGGCGAAATCGCGGATCGAATCGTCGAGGTTGTACATGGCCAGCGCCACGCCTGCGCCGGGCGACTTGAACACTTCGCGCTCGATCACTTCGCCGTCGTCGCCGACGAACTTCATGGTCAGGGTGCCCTTGCCGGGGAACTTGAAATCGGTGGCACGGTACTGGTCGCCGAAGGCGTGGCGGCCGATGATGATCGGCTTGGTCCAGCCGGGGACCAGGCGCGGCACGTTCTTGCAGATGATCGGCTCGCGGAAGATCACGCCGCCGAGGATGTTGCGGATGGTGCCGTTCGGCGACTTCCACATCTGCTTGAGGCCGAATTCCTTCACGCGGGCTTCGTCCGGGGTGATGGTCGCGCACTTGACGCCGACGCCGACCTTCTTGATGGCGTTGGCAGCGTCGATGGTGACCTGGTCGTCGGTCTTGTCGCGGTATTCCATCCCGAGGTCGTAATATTGCAGGTCGATCTCAAGGAAGGGGTTGATCAGCTTGTCCTTGATGTACTTCCAGATGATCCGGGTCATCTCGTCGCCATCGAGTTCGACGACGGGATTTTTACCTTGATTTTTGCCATGAAATATCGGGCCTTTATCGCGTTGCGGAGGGGCAGGGTGGTGATGGGGCGGCTATAGCACCGCGGCCGCCCTGGCGGAAGCCAAGGCGTTATGCAGTTTCAGCCCATTTTTTGGCTCAGAACGCAGCCTGGGTCGCGGTGCCCGCCACCAAGTACCAGGTCACCAGTCCGGCGCAGATCAGCGCGCCCGGCAGGCTGGAGCCGGTGCGCCTGAAGGTGAAGGTGGCGATGACGGCCACGATGGCCAGCAGCGGCACGAACTGGATCGCCACGATGGTGTTCAGCGCCATGGAGGTCAGCACCGCCGGCGCCGGATCGATCAGCTGGCCGCCCAGCCACAGCGCGCCATATTGCACCCCGAGCAGCACCACGAAACCGCCCGCCAGCGCCACGACGTTGGTCAGGTAGACCGCGCTCCGGCCGGCGCTGAGGGTGCTGAAATTGCGATGCATGACGTTCAGCGCGATGACGAAGAAGGCGGTCACCGGCAGCACGTAGATCAGGCCCATCAGCGCCTGCTTGCCGCTCATCAGCTTGAGCGCCACGATCCAGAAGCGGAAGTCGGTCTTGAAGATCAGGTCGGACAGCCACAATGCGGCATAGCCGGCGACCAGGGTCGCCAGCGCGATGCCGATCGACAGGCCGACGATGCCATGGCGGCGTGCCCGCTTCGGCGCCAGCGGCATCAGGGCCAGCGCGATCAGCGCATTGATCACCGCCCACAGCACGACCTGGTTGGTGACGCCCTGCGGCAGCCACGGCTGCGGCTTGAGCCAGGCGCCGGCCAGCGAGAAGGCCGGGTAGTAGGTGATCGCCGGCAGCAGCGCCGACAGCACCAGCGCGACCAGCCAGCGGCTGCGGTCGACCGGGGCTTCCGTCGCCACCGCCCCGCCGACCGGGGCGGGCAGCATCAGCCGCGAGAACATTCTGGCTTCGAGCAGGCCGTCGAACATGCCGATCAGGAAGGCGACGAAGCCGAGCAAGGCGATGCCGGTGCCGATCTCCTTGCGAAACCAGATCTGGTCGGACGCGGGAAGCGGCGTGCCGCCCTGCAGGGTCTTGCCGAACCAGTCCAGCGCGTAGCCGATCGCCTCATGCGAAATGTGCTCGGCAGGGTGGGTCATCGCCGGGGTGTAGAGCACCCGGGCGGTGCCGGCCTGGATGTCGCCGTACACCTTGCCGGGCTCGACCTTGGCTGACGCGCCGAACAGCGCCCACAGCTTCGGGCTGGAGACCACATCCTTGGCGTTGGGCACGCCCCACATCAGGGTCGAAAATTCCTCGTATTGCGCGAACACCAGCGCGAGGTTGCGCGGCCAGGTGGGCGTGCCGTCGGCGGCGAACGGCTTGCCGGTGGAGGAGCCTTCCAGCACCATGGCCTTGTAGGCGTCGGGCATGGCGGTGGCCGCCGCGAGAACGGTCCAGCCGCCCATGGAGTGGCCCTCGAGGCCGATATTCGCCTTGTCGACATTGGCGAGGCTGCGCAGATAGGTCAGGCCGTCCGGGCCGCCGAAGCCGTTCGAGAAGGCCGGGCCGTCGCTGTAGCCGTGGCCGGTCTGGTCGATGGCCAGCACCACATAGCCGCGGCGGGCGAACTCGATGGCAAAGCCGTCCTGGGTCTCGCGCGAATTGATGTAGCCGTGAACGGCGAGGATGCCGGGGGCGGGCGTCTGCGCGGTGGCATTCGGCGGCGTGTAGAGCAGGGCGCTCATCGTATTGCCCTTGGCGCCGGTGAAGCGGGTGTCCTGGATCTTGATGCCGCCCGCGGTCTGGGTCAGGTGCGCCAGCAGGCCGCCGGCCAGCATCAAGACCGCTCCAACAATTGCCAGTGTCCAGCGTGAACGCATCGTCGATCCTCCTCGGCCCGCGCCGGGTGTCCGGCTTTGGGTTCGTTTTGATTGTGGTTTGGACTCCTATTCGAAAGAAGAACGAAAGCAAACAGCGAGTGAGGCCCGGCCGGCCCAATTCGGGGAAATCTCGGTGAACCGGAACAACCCTATCAATTTGCTTGATAAAATGCCCGGAATGGAGGAACAGGCAGCGACCATCTGAGGCGTTGAATCAAAATCTTCGAAGGTTGATTCAACATCTTCAGGCATTGAATCAGAAGGTGAAGTGCATGTCCGGTTCAGGCACCGACCATACCAAGGCGCACAGCGAGCTGACCGGTCCGGTGGTGGTGCTGGTCGAGCCGCAGCTCGGCGAGAACATCGGCATGTGCGCGCGCGCCATGGGCAATTTCGGGCTGACCCGGCTGCGCCTGGTCAAGCCGCGCGACGGCTGGCCCAACGTCCATGCCCGCCGCGCTGCCTCCGGCGCCGACCACATCCTCGACAAGGTCGAGCTGTTCGACACCGTGGAAGCCGCGGTGGCCGACTGCACCCTGCTGTTCGCCACCACCGCCCGCGCCCACGACCAGGCCAAGCCGGTGGTCGCCCCGGAAGCGGCGGCGCGCGAGACCGTCGCCCACGTAGCAACCGGCGCCACCGCCGGCATCCTGTTTGGCCGAGAGCGCTATGGCCTGAAGAACGAGGAAGTGGCGCTGGCCAACCGCATCATCACCTTCCCGGTCAATCCCGCCTTCGCCTCGCTGAATCTCGCCCAGGCCGTGCTGCTGTGCGGCTATGAATGGTTCAAGCTGGCGACGTCCAATGCGCTGCCTTACGCCATGCCGGAGCGCTCCGAGCCGGCGTCGCAGCACCAGATGCAGGCGTTCTTCGACAACCTGGTGCGCGAGCTCGACGCCGTCGAATTCCTGCGCCCGGCCGAGAAGCGCGACACCATGCTGGTCAACCTGCGCAACATCTTCACCCGCATGGAGCCGACCAAGCAGGACATGCACACTTTGCACGGCGTGGTGATGGCTATCGCCGAGGGCCGCAAGGGCCCGGCCAAGGGCGGCGTGCTCGACGGCGAGCAGGCGACAAAACTGCGCGCCCTGCTGGCCGAGCACGGCCAGGGCGCGCTGCCGCATGAGAGCGGCACCGTGCGCGGTCTCGCCCGCTTGTTGCGGCGAAACCCCACCGACGCCGAGCGGCTGTTGTGGGAAGCCCTGCGCACCGACCGCCGCTTCGCCGGCACCTTCAAGCGCCAGACCCCGGTCGGCCGCCACATCCCGGACTTCGTCTCGTTCCCGCGCCGCTTCGCCATCGAGCTGGTCAATGCCGACGAGACCGAGGTGATCGTGCAGGATCGCGCCGCCCGCCAGGCCTGGCTGGAGGCGCGCCACTACCGCGTGGTGGCAGTCACCGCCGACGACATCGTCAGGGATATCGGCCCGGTGCTGGCGCGGCTGGAGACGGCGCTGGCGGGCGGGATGCCGGGCGAGGCATAGCGCCTTTGTTTGTCCCGGGCGCGCTGCAGCACGACGTGCTGCTGCGCAGAACCGGGACCGCATCAAGCGCCGGCGTTCGTGACGGTCCCGGTTCTGCGCAGCAGCGTTGTCAGCGAAGCTTCGCTTCGCCTACGCTGCAGCGCGCCCGGGACACGCGCCCGACAACGAGACGCAAAAGCCAAACCGGAGGCCGTCGATGACCATCTCCACCGCCGAGAAGCGCGCCAATTTCCGCAAGCTGCACGAAGCCGGTTGCTTCGTGATCCCCAATCCCTGGGACGTCGGCTCCGCGCGCTATCTCGCGCATGCCGGCTTCCAGGCGCTGGCCTCGACCTCGTCCGGCTATGCCTGGTCCACCGGCCGCGCCGACAACCACGTCAGCTGCGACGACGTCATCGACCACCTGACGACGCTGAGTGCGGCCACCGACCTGCCTGTGAATGCCGACTTCGAGGCCGGCTTCGCCGACGATCCCGACGGCGTCGCCGCCAACGTGGCGCGCGCGGTGGCGACCGGCATTGCCGGCCTGTCGATCGAGAATTCCACCGGCCGGCCGGCGCAGCCGCTGTATGAGGACGCCCTGGCCCTTGCACGCATCAAGGCCGCCCGCGCCGCCATCGACGCCACGGACCCCGCCATCATGCTGGTGGCGCGCTGCGAGGATTTTTGACCGGCGAGCGCGATCTCGCCAGGACCATCGCGCGCCTGGTCGCCTTCGCCGACGCCGGAGCCGACTGCCTCTATGCGCCGGGCATTGCTGCCCCCGACGACATCGCCGCGCTGGTCAGGGCGGTGCATCCAAAACCGGTCAACGTGCTGATCGTCCAGCCGTCGATGACGGTGCAGGGCCTCGCCGCCCTCGGCGTCCGCCGCGTCAGCGTCGGCGGCACGCTGGCGCGGACGGCCTGGGCGGGGTTCATGGGCGCCGCGAAGGAGATCGCGGAGCAGGGCACGTTCACTGCGTTCGCCGGAGCTGCGAAGGGCGCGGAGCTGAACGGGTTGTTTGGCAAGCAATCCGAAGGTTGATCGCGTGAAAGTCGCAGCTCACTCCTAACAAAGTCGTGCGAACCATGCTGTTCGCCTCGACTTGGCTACGTTTCTCTAGATATCCCTTGTAATGCCCGGAGCTTTGTATGTGGTCATCATTACCTCGTGCTGTCGGGCTTCAATCTCTTTGAGCGCTGCCGGGTCGCGCGCTATATCTGGATCTTCTTTCTTGATTTGAAGAGCGCGTCCTTCCAACTGTAAGTCAAAGAAATCCTTTCTTTCGATTTTGGAAAGCAATCCAAGTGCTTCGGCCCAATCGCGCTGGTTGATGGCCCATCGCGCCTGAAGTTGCCAAGCGTCGTATTGGCGGCCTGCAGCTAGCGCTAATTCGACCGTTTCGGGCAGCAGTTCTGGGCTGCCGTTTTCTATCAGTCTGCTGAAAAACTCAATTCCGCCGCAGTTCGATTCCGTTCCAGACTCTTTTAGATTCCGTTTTGTTCACGGTTTTGACGCCCGGCGCCGGAGTTTTTCAGCAGACTGCTATAGCTATGGCACATTCCAGTAGAGCAATACTTAGGTGGCTTCTCCTTCAGCGCCTTCTTGATCGCGGTGTCGCGGTCGATCCAGTATTGCCCGGTGCGCGGCGTCGGATCGGGGCCGCGGCGCGGGCGGCGGTTGCCCATATATTCCAGCCGCGCCATTTTCAGCACCTGCATGGCCTGCAGCAGCCGGTCGAGATCGACCGTCTCGCTGCTCCACAACTCGCCGACGCAACGCTCGGCGAGCTGATGCAGCCTCTGCCCCAGCATGCGCAGCTTCAGCCTGCGGCCGGCGCGGGCGGTCGGTATCGTGTCGGAGGCGCGCGGCGCAAACGGGTGACGCTGCCAGCCGCCCTCGCGGGCCCAGCGCCCGACGGTGCTATGGGTGGCGCCGGTCCTGGCCGCAATCTGCTTGTAGCTCAGCGTGGTCTCTTCGATCAGCCGGCGCGCCAGGGCGACCGTGGCATTGGTGTGCAGCCGCTTGCAGCCCTTGGGGCGGCCGCCTGCCACCGGCGGCGGTCCGTCCTCGATCGGGCCCGGCGTCAGCCGGACCACGGAGGAGTCGACGACGCGAAATTGCGGGGCAAAGAGCGGAACGAGAGGATAGGGCATGCTGACTCCCGTTAAAGCGCGGTCCAATCAACTAAGGAATATATACCTATTACGGGAAAATGCAAGCGGGAGCCGGGGCGATCCCGACGTGCCCGGAGCCGCGTGGCGTGGGCCCCGGCGCGCGCCGCGCTGACCGCGCTGTTAGCGGACAACGCGGTCTCCGCGCCCGGCGGTCCGTCGCGGGTCTATGAGCTGATGCGGGCCGCGTCGAACGATCGGGACTGCGCGGCGTCGACCGCCGCGATGGCGCCGAGGTTCCGATAGTGATCGAGCACGAACAGCCGGATCGCGGACGAGAGATTGCCCTGGCTGCGATTGGCATCGATGCCGCCGACCAGCTCTGACAGAGTGGCTTTGCGACTGGACGCGATTTCCTTCATGCCGCTCCAGAACGCAGCCTCAAGGCTGACGCTGGTCTTGTGGCCGCCGACGACGACGGAACGTTTTTCCACGGGTGATTTCACAATGGGCCTCCTGCTATCAATGATATGAAAGTTTCGTCGTGATCGCGGACGTCGCTGTCCGATGTCGATTCCGCGAGGCGCCTGCTCTGCACGAAGACGCCGGAAATTGGCATCAAGCGCGCGTTGCGACTCTCAGGCTTTCATGCCGACCAGAATCCCGCGTGCAGCGAATAACCGCAAGATCGTAAGACTACGGGATGTGGTGCGCCTGCGGCCACAGAACCGGGCGCCGGCCCTGCGGATCGCGGTCAGCCAGCCGCCTGTCCGGAACGCGCACCCGCAATGCCCAACACCTTCATGCGCGACGCCAGCGTGGTCGGCTTGAGGTCGAGCAGTTCGGCGGCGCCGCCGGGGCCGAACACCTTGCCGTTGCAGGCGAGGAGCGCCGCCTGGATGTTGCTGCGCTCGAGGTCGCGCAATTCCGCCGAGGTCATCACCGCCGGTCTGGCGTCGGCCCTGGCGCGGCCGGGCGAAGCCGCCGCCACATGCGGGCCCGGCGCGTCCGGCAGGTCGATGCGCAGCCGGCCGTTCTGCGCCAGGATCACCGCGCGCTCGATGACGTTCTGTAGTTCGCGGACATTGCCCGGCCAGTCGTAGCGCGCGAGTTTTCGCGCATCGCCCTCCGAGAGACGCAAGTCGGATCGCAATTTCTCGCTCATCAGGAAGTGCTGCGCGAGCAGCGGAATGTCCTCGCGGCGCTCGCGCAGCGGCACCGACTCCACCGGAAACACGTTGAGCCGGAAATACAGGTCCTCGCGAAATTTTCCGCGCGCCACTTCCTGCTTGAGGTTGCGGTTGGTGGCGGCGATGACGCGGACGTCGACGGCGCGGGTGCGTTCCTCGCCGACGCGTTCGAAATTGCCCTCCTGCAGCACGCGCAGCAGCTTGCCCTGCAGCTCCAGCGGGATCTCGCCGACCTCGTCGAGAAACAGCGTGCCGCCGGAGGCGAGCTCGAAGCGGCCGATGCGGTCGCGCACCGCGCCGGTGAAGGCGCCGCGCACATGGCCGAAGAATTCGCTCTCGAACAGTTCGCGCGGGATAGCCGCACAATTGACCCGGATCAGCGGCCGGTCGCGGCGCGCGCTGGCCTCATGAATCGCGCGGGCGATCAACTCCTTGCCGGTGCCGGACTCGCCGGTGATCATCACCGCGGCTGTGGTCGGCGCCACCAGCTTGACCTGGCGCAAGGTCTGCTGGATAGCCTGGCTCTGCCCTATGATGCCGCGCGGATTGGTCTCGATGCGGATTTCCTCCTGCAGATAGGCGTTCTCCAGCTCCAGCCGTTCGCGCAACCGGTCGACTTCGGCGAGCGCAGCGTGCAGCTTCTCGTCGGCGGCGCGGCGCGCGCTGACGTCGCGAAATACGATCACCGCGCCGATCACCATGCTGCGGTCGCGGATCGGCGTGGAGGTGTATTCGACCCAGACCTTGCTGCCGTCCTTGCGCCAGAACACCTCGTTGTCGACATTGTGCACGGCGCCGTCGCGGAACGCGGCATAGATCGGGCAGTCGTGATCGGGGTAATGGCTGCCGTCGGCATGGCTGTGGTGCATGATCGGGTGAATGGCCTTGCCCACCAGCTCTTCCGCGCTCCAGCCGAGCATGCGCTCGGCAGCGGGATTGACGAAGGTGGTCTTGCCCTCGGCATTGACGCCATAAATGCCTTCGCCCGCGGCGCGCAGGATCAACTGGTTTTCCCTCTCAATATCCTGGAACACGCGCTCGACGCGCTGCCAGGCGGCGAGTCCGCTGCGCATGTGATCCTCGGCGGCGCCATCGACGCCGCGGCGGCGCCGCGCGTCGAGGTCGCTCATGGTCAGCAGCAGCAGCGCGCGCTCGCCCTGCGGCACCGCAGAGCCGGCATATTCCAGCCGCAGCGTCTCGCCGGTGGCGTGGCGCGGCGTCAGCGTCGGCGTCCACCAGGCGCCCTTGTCGAGCACCGCCTGGGTGAACACGATCAGCGCCGGCACCTGGCCCGGATGCAGCGCGCTGATCCTGGTCTGCCGCAGCAGCACGCGGTCATAGCCGAGCAGGGCGCAGGCCGCCGGATTGGCATCGACGATCTGGTCGGCGTCGGGATCGAGCAGCAGGGTCGGCTCGACGGCGTAGTCGAAGCTGACGGTGCGCAGGTCGGCGTCGCGGGAGGCGAGCTGATAAGGCTGGGAATCCATCGCGGCCAACTCCGAAAAATCGTGATCCGGTTACGAAATATCGGATATCACGAATTTTCGTAATCGGCAATTTGCGCTTCCGACGTTGCGGCAATGCGACTTCTGCGCGGCGCCGGCGCTGGCACACTCCTTGCGTAGCGATAGCCAACGCCACGCAGGAGGTCCCATGTCCACGTTCGACAATCCGTTCGATCCCGCTCGCCGTCTGCGCTCCGGCTGCCCGTGCGGCCAGCATGCCAGCGGCGCCGAGCATGACGCCAGCCTGCAGCTCGCTTGCGCAGCGCCCGAGGATGAGGCCAAGCGTTATGAGGGCGTGGTCGCCTCCGCGGTGATGCGCGCGGTGTTTCCGAAAGAGGTGGCGCGGCGCGCCTTCCTGAAATCGGTCGGCGCCTCCGCCGCACTCGGCGTGCTCTCGCAGTTCTTCCCGATCAAGATGGCCACCGAAGTGTTCGCACAAGGCGTGGGCAAGCTGGAGAAGACCGATCTCAAGGTCGGCTTCATCCCGATCACCTGCGCCACGCCGATCATCATGGCCGACCCGCTCGGCTTCTACGCCAAGCAGGGCCTCAAGGTGGATGTGGTGAAGACCGCGGGCTGGGCCGTGATCCGCGACAAGACCATCAACAAGGAATATGACGCCGCGCATATGCTGGCACCGATGCCGATCGCGATCTCGCTGGGGCTCGGCTCGCAGCCGATCCCCTATACCGTGCCGGCGATCGAGAACATCAATGGCCAGGGCATCACGCTGGCCATGAAGCACAAGGACAAGCGCGACCCCAAGGACTGGAAGGGTTTCAAGCTCGCTGTCCCCTTCGACTACTCGATGCACAACTACCTGCTGCGCTACTATCTCGCCGAGCACGGCATCGACCCCGACACCGACATCCAGATCCGCTCGGTGCCGCCGCCGGAGATGGTCGCCAACCTCCGCGCCGACAATATCGACGGCTTCCTGGCGCCCGACAATATCTGCCAGCGCGCGATCTATGACGGCGTCGGCTTCATGCACCTGCTGTCCAAGGAAATCTGGGACGGTCATCCGTGCTGCAGCTTCGCCGCCAGCCGCGAATTCATCACGACGTCGCCGAACTCGTTCGCAGCATTGACCCGCGCCATTGTCGACGCCACCGCCTATGCCTCGAAGGCCGAGAACCGCAAGTCGATCGCCGAGGCCATCGCGCCCGCGGCCTATCTCAACGCGCCGCCGGTGGTGCTGGAGCAGGTGCTGACCGGGACCTATGCCGACGGCCTCGGAGGCATCAAGGTGGATCCCAAGCGCGTCGATTTCGATCCGTTCCCGTGGCAGTCGTTCGCTGTGTGGATGATGACGCAGATGCAGCGGTGGGGCCAGATCAAGGGCGACGTCGACTACAAGGGCGTGGCCGAACAGGTGTTCCTCGCCGCCGACACCGGAAAGGTGATGAAGGAAATGGGCCTGACGCCGCCGGCGAGCGCCTACAAATCGTTCCAGGTGATGGGCAAGACCTTCGATCCGGAGAAGCCGAAGGAATATCTGGCGAGCTTCAAGATCAAGAAGGCGACGTGATGAACAGTCTCGTGTCCCGGACGCGATGCGGCGCAGCGCACGAAGTGCGGTGTGCTGCTTCGCAGATCCGGGATCCATTCATGCATCGCGCAACGCATGGGTCCCGGGTCTGCGGCGCATCACGTCGCTGCGCGACGTACTGCACCGCGCCCGGGACACGGACCGCAACGCCATGACCTTCTCCCTCCGCTTTCGCGCGGCGATCGTGTCGCTTGTCATCCTCGCGGCGTTCCTCGGTGTCTGGCACCTCGCGACGCGTGGCACCGGCACTGCTGCGACGATGTCGCCGGAATACGCAAAACTGATGGGGCTCACCGCCACCGCCGGCAAATCGGCGATGCCCGGGCCGCTCGATGTCGGTGCCAAATTGTGGGAGCACCTCAAGCATCCGTTCTACGACAACGGTCCCAACGACAAGGGCCTCGGCATCCAGCTCGCTTACTCCATCGGCCGGGTCGGGCTCGGCTATTTCCTCGCGGTGATCGTGGCGATCCCGCTCGGCTTCCTGATCGGCATGTCGCCGCTGATGAGCAAGGCGCTGGATCCTTTCATCCAGATCCTGAAGCCGATCTCGCCGCTGGCGTGGATGCCGCTGGCGCTCTACACCATCAAGGATTCCAGCCTGTCGGCCATCTTCGTGATCTTCATCTGCTCGGTATGGCCGATGCTGCTCAACACCGCCTTCGGTGTCGCCGCCGTGCGTCGCGAATGGATCAACGTCGCGCGTACGCTGGAAGTGGGCAGTCTACGCCGCGCCTTCACAATCATCCTGCCGGCCGCCGCGCCGACCATCCTCACCGGCATGCGGATCTCGATCGGCATCGCCTGGCTGGTGATCGTCGCCGCCGAAATGCTGGTCGGCGGAACGGGGATTGGTTACTTCGTCTGGAACGAATGGAATAATTTATCGATCACGAATGTGATCATTGCGATCCTGATGATCGGCGTGATCGGCATGCTGCTCGATCAGATATTAGCGCGCTTCACCCGCATGGTCACCTTTCCGGAGTGATGCAGCACATGACCGATAAATTCATTTCCATCGAGGGCATTTCGAAACGCTATCCGGCGGCGGGTGGCGGCAGTACGGCGGTGTTCGAGAATCTGTGGCTGTCGGTGCCGCGGGGTGAGTTCGGCTGTGTGATCGGGCATTCCGGTTGCGGCAAGACCACGGTGCTCAACATCCTCGCCGGGCTGGATGAACCCAGCGCCGGCACGGTGATCGTCGACGGCCAGGAGATCTCGGGCACCTCGCTCGATCGCGCGGTGATCTTCCAGAGCCACGCGCTGCTGCCATGGCGCACGGTGATGGGCAATGTCGCTTATGCTGTAACCTCGAAGTGGCGCGGCTGGGATAAGGCCAAGGTCAAGGCCCACGCGCAGACCTTCATCGATCTGGTCGGTCTCACCGGCAGCGAGCACAAGCGGCCCTCCGAACTGTCCGGCGGCATGAAGCAGCGCGTCGGCATCGCCCGTGCGCTGTCGATCACGCCAAAGATCATGCTGATGGACGAGCCGTTCTCGGCGCTGGACGCGCTGACCCGCGGCACGCTGCAGGATGAAGTTCGCCGCGTGTGCACCGACACCGGCCAGACCACCTTCATGATCACCCACGATGTCGACGAAGCGATGTATCTCGCCGACAAGATTTTTCTGATGACCAACGGCCCCGGTGCGGTGCTGGCCGAAGTGGTCGAGAATCCGCTGCCGAAGGACCGCTCGCGGCTCGATCTGCACAAGCACCCGCACTACTACGGGCTGCGCAATCACATCATCGATTTCCTGGTGACCCGCAGCAAGACCTTCACCCAGACCACGCCGGACTTCGACCCGCGCCGCGTGCCGGTGGTGCGGCCGGCGTTGGCCGAGCCTGCGCTGGTGCCGCCCGCTCACAGCATCGCCCGCTAACAATCATAGGAGAGACCCATGATCCGTTCCGACCTCACCGAAAAACTGCTCGACATCAAGCGCGACAATGCATGGAGCTGGAAGTACATCTGCGAGAAGATCGGCGGCCATTCCGAGGTGCTGATCGTCGGGGCCATTCTCGGCAACATGAAATTGACAAAACCGCAGGCCGCCGCCGCCGGCGAGCTGTTCGGTCTCAGCAAGAGCGAGATCGCCATGCTCAACGAGGTGCCGATGCGCGCCGAGAACGTGCAGATGCCGCCGACCGATCCGCTGATCTATCGCTTCTACGAGATGGTGATGGTCAACGGCCCGGCGTGGAAGGTGCTGATCGAGGAGGAATTCGGCGACGGCATCATGTCGGCGATCGACTTCGACATGGTGATGAACCGCGTCGCCAATCCCAAGGGCGACCGCGTGCAGATCACCATGTCAGGCAAGTTCCTGCCGTACAAATATTACGGCGCCACCGGCAACAACCAGGAATACGGCTTCAAGGAGGAGTAGGCGCGCGCCGTCGCCACGGCGCGCCGTGACGTCACGCCGCTCGGCGAGCTCGAATCTCTCCCGCCACGAGTCGTGAAAAATCCGCCGCGCCGCGATGGCGCGGCGGATTTGTGTTGCCGTTACCTGGACATGCCGCCGTCGTAGGGGCCGCGGTTGGACATGCCGGCGGTGCCATAGTCAGACGGGCTCTGATAGAGGATCCCGCGCTGCATTCTTGCGTCTTCCCGCGGCTGGTTGGAATCAGGGCGGTCGACGGCGACGCCGGTCGAGGTGGTGCCGGGAATATTGACGCCAAGACCGTCCGAACTCGGCTGCGGCGCATTCGGATTGGCCTGCGCAAGAGCGGCGCCGGATATCATGGTGGCAAGTGCAGTCGCGATGATCATCGTCTTCGTCTTCGTGTTCATTTGAAACTCCGTTGGTTATCCCCGCCAGACAATGACGTGAACGGAGTCGCGTTCCGTCACAGTCCGTCGATCAGGCCGTGAACAGCGCTCCCGGTTCGGT
The DNA here is from genome assembly GCF_026015985.1 of Rhodopseudomonas sp. P2A-2r. Lineage (GTDB taxonomy): Bacteria > Pseudomonadota > Alphaproteobacteria > Rhizobiales > Xanthobacteraceae > Tardiphaga. The sequence goes on from NZ_CP110389.1 coordinate 2,711,709, forward strand.
GAATGCGACTTGATGTTGCCGTCGCGCTATTCAGGTCATGGTGGAGCGCAACGCGCCGATCGGGAATGCGTCGGCGCCATCACCATCCGGTGAAGTCGATGCTGCCCACCGGCCCATTGATCGATCGCTTCCCGGAGATGGCGATGGTCAACGGTCCGGCATGGAGGGCGCCGCGCCTAATCGCGGTCCGGGGCGCAGACGCGCAGGCGGTGGCCGTCGGGATCGGCGGCGACAAAGGTGCGGCCGAAATCCAGCGTGGTCAGATCCTGCACCATGGGCAGGCCGCGCGAGGTCCAGTCGGCGTAGCAGGCCTCGACTGCGGCGCGGCTCTCCAGCGCGAACACGATCTCAATGCCGCCCACAGGCGTGGCGGCGGGCAACACGGCATGGCGCGCCCACAGCGCCAGGATCGGGCCGGTGTCGCCGACGAACATCACGAAAGTGTCGGAGGTCTCGACCGGCGCGCGGCCGAGCAGGGTGGCGTAGAAGCCGGCGCTGGCTTTGGGGCTGTCGACATAGAGCAGGGTGAAGGCGGGTGTGAGCATCTGTTCGGTCCTGTAACGCCGCGGGGTGCGGCGGCCACCGTGTGCGCTCCGGCGCTGACAGTTTCTGTCAGCAGCGCACAGGCTCAGATCTGCTCGGGGATGGCGTGGCGCGCGCGCCACTCGGCCAGCAGCGTGCGCCGCCGCCGGCCGTAGCGTTCGCCGGGGGTGACCGAGGCCAGCCGGTCGATGCGGAAATGGCGGAAATCGTTCTGCCGCTCGCACCACGCCACCAGCACCTGCGCGTGGTCGAAGAAGCCGAGCGCCAGCGGCCATACCGTGCGCGCGGTGCGGGCGCCGCTGGCATCGACATAGTCGATGGCCAGCCGCCGTTCGCGCACGATGGCCTGGCGCAGCGCGGCGACGTCCACGGCGACGGCCGGCGCGGTGGCGCTGGGCCCGGCGAGCAGGGCGCTGGCCTCGGCGCGGGCACGCAGCTCCGCCGGCAGCACGCCGGAGATCTTCGCTAGCGCATCGGCGGCGGCGGCGCGCAACGCGCGGTCGCCGCGCTGCGTCACCATGCGCAGCCCCAGCACCAGCGCGTCGATCTCGTCCTCGACGAACATCAGTGGCGGCAGCACGAAGCCGGGATGCAGCACATAGCCGAGGCCGGCGGCGCCCTCGATCGGCGCGCCCTGCGCCATCAGGGTGGCGATGTCGCGGTAGATGGTGCGCTCGGAGACCTCGAGTTCCACGGCCAGCACTGCCGCCGTCACCGGACGGCGGCGGCGGCGGAGCGCCTGGATCAGGCTGAGGAGGCGCGTGGCACGGGACATGGTGCAGTATAGCGCATTGGGGAGCCATGGGGAGGGCGGGCCGAAGCGTAGAACGGGGGTGTCTCTTGAAGCGAGCGTAGCCCGCGCGAGCGGAGCGACACGCGGGTCTTGTTGCCAATGACGCTCCCGCATATCAGCATGCGCTGATGCGGCCTATTTGCTAGGGATCCGCCCTTGAGTGGCGCTCGTCAAGGCGCCGCCAACGATCCTGCGATTGGAAACCCTGGGTTTCCGCGACTGCCCCTGTTGCCAGGGGAATACAGGCCTAGATAGGGAGCACGAACCCGCCGCATCCCATCCCCCGAGTCCCCCCACATGAAACACATCGGCTTTCTCTCCTTCGGCCACTGGACGCCGTCGTCGCAATCGCTCGTGCGGTCGGCGTCCGACGCGCTGCTGCAATCCATCGATCTGGCGGTCGCGGCCGAGCAGCTCGGCGCCGACGGGGCGTATTTTCGCGTGCATCATTTTGCCCGGCAGCTGGCCTCGCCGTTTCCGCTGCTGGCCGCGGTCGGTGCGCGCACCTCAAAGATCGAGATCGGCACCGGCGTGATCGACATGCGCTACGAAAACCCGCTGTACATGGCGGAGGATGCAGGCAGTGCCGATCTGATCGCGCGCGGCCGGCTGCAGCTCGGCATCAGCCGGGGCTCGCCGGAGCAGGTGATCGAGGGCTACCGGCATTTCGGCTATGCGCCGCCGGAAGGCCAGACCGATGCCGACATGGCGCGGCACCACACCGAGGTGTTTCTCGATGTGATAAGGGGCAAGGGATTTGCCCAGCCCAATCCTTCGCCGATGTTTCCCAATCCGCCCGGGTTGCTGCGGCTCGAGCCGTTCTCCGAAGGGCTGCGCGAGCGCATCTGGTGGGGCGCCTCGACCAATGCCACCGCGCAGTGGGCAGCCAAACTCGGCATGAACCTGCAGAGCTCGACGCTGAAGATCGACGAGAGCGGCAAGCCGTTTCATGTCCAGCAGGCCGAGCAGATCCGGCTGTTCAAGGCGGCCTGGACAGAGGCCGGGCATGCGCGGGCGCCGCGGGTGTCGGTGTCGCGCAGCATCTTTGCGCTCATGAATGACATGGACCGCGCCTATTTCGGCCGCGACGGCAAGGACAGCGACAAGGTCGGCTATCTCGGCGGCACCGAGCGCGCGATCTTCGGCCGCAGCTATGCGGCGGAGCCGGACGTGCTGATCAAGCAGCTGGCGGAGGACGAAGCCATCGCCGAGGCCGACACGCTGCTGCTGACGGTGCCCAATCAGCTCGGCGTCGACTACAACGCCCATGCGATCGAGGCGATTTTGACGCACGTCGCGCCGGGGCTGGGCTGGCGGTAGGGGCGCTTGCTTACCCTCCCCTGGCGCGGCGCAGCCGCGCGGGCGGGGAGGGTGGCACATCGTGAGCGAAGCGAAAGATGTGCCGGGTGGGGGCGCCACAAACTCTCCTGAGCGTGGTGCCGCCCCCACCCCGGCTCACTTCGTTCGCCGACCCTCCCCGCCACGCACAGCTTCGCTGTGCTTCGGGGAGGGTAAGCAAACCGCGCCTTACGTCCCGGCCTTCACCTGCATCACCGCCTGGGCGAAGAATTCGTCCATCTTGACGCGCAGCTGCGGCTCGGTGAGGGCGACGCCCTTTGCGGTGAGGTCGGCCAGCACCTTGCGCACCACGTCGGCGTCGCCGGCTTCCTCGAAATCGGCGGCGACGACGTCCTTGGCATAGGCAGCGGCGGCGTCGCCGGTGATGCCGAGCTGTTCGGCGACCCACAGGCCGAGCAGCTTGTTGCGGCGCGCCTCGGCCTTGAACTTCTGCTCCTCGTCGAGGGCAAATTTCCGCTCGAAGCCGTCTTCGCGCTTGTCAAAAGTGGTCATGATTCGGGGCTCCGGATGGTGGCTCTGTCGATGCCTGGAAGGTGATGAAGGCGCGGTTGTGGTCCCGGCCAGGAACCCTAGATAACCACCAAGGGCCGATGAAACAACGGTCCGAAGGTCGCAGGGACGGGGTAAAACTTAACCCAACGGGACCGGATCGATTGTGCTTGTCATGTCAATCGGCTAGGTTGCCCAAAGGCCGGGTTCTCGTTCTGTTTCCTCCCGTACCTGGCTACACGGCAGCTCCGTCGTGGGTCGCACCTGTCATTCGCGGAGCATACCTATCCCATGGATTTCAACAACACACGGTACATCCCCATGAGCCGTCGACGTCGCATTTATGAAGGCAAGGCCAAGGTTCTTTATGAAGGACCGGAGCCCGGAACCCTGATTCAGCACTTCAAGGACGATGCGACCGCGTTCAACGCGAAGAAGCACCAGATCATCGAGGGCAAGGGTGTCCTCAACAACCGGATCTCGGAATACCTGTTTCAGCATCTGAACGACATCGGGGTGCCCACCCACTTCATCCGCCGCCTCAACATGCGCGAGCAATTGATTCGCGAAGTCGAGATCGTGCCGCTGGAAGTGGTGGTGCGGAACGTGGCCGCGGGATCGCTGTCGCAGCGCCTCGGCATCGAGGAAGGCACCCAGCTGCCGCGCTCGATCATCGAGTTCTATTACAAGAACGACCAGCTCAACGACCCGATGGTCTCGGAAGAGCACATCACCGCGTTCGGCTGGGCCACGCCGCAGGAAATCGATGACATCATGGCGCTGGCCATCCGCGTCAACGACTTCCTCACCGGGCTGTTCCTGGGCATCGGCATCCGCCTCGTCGACTTCAAGATGGAGTGCGGCCGGCTGTTCGAGAACGACATGATGCGCATCATCGTCGCCGACGAGATCTCGCCGGATTCCTGCCGGTTGTGGGACATCAAGTCGAACGAGAAGCTCGACAAGGACCGCTTTCGCCGGGATCTCGGCGGCGTGCTGGAAGCGTACACCGAAGTGGCAAAACGCCTCGGCATTCTCGCCGAGAACGAGCGCCCGATGGGCACCGGCCCGGTGCTGGTGAAGAGCTGAGCTTTCCTCATGGTTCGAGACGCGTCGCTGTGCGACGCGCCTCGCTATGAGGGACCTTCATCCTGAGGAGCGGGCGAAGCCCGCGTCTCGAAGGATGAGGATGTTGCGGTGTATTCTCCCGCGTCAGGCGGGGACAAACAGGTTAAGTCGACCATGAAAGCGCGCGTTACCGTCACACTGAAAAACGGCATCCTGGATCCGCAGGGCAAGGCCATCGAGGGCGCATTGAAGTCGCTCGGCGTCGAGGGCATCGCCTCCGTGCGCCAGGGCAAGGTGTTCGACATCGAAATCCCCGGCGGAGACAAGGCCAAGGCCGAGGCGGCCCTCAAGGCCGCCGCCGACAAGCTGTTGGCGAACACCGTGATCGAGAATTATGCTATCGAGGTGCAGGGGTAGACTTCCGGAGATCGGGTCATGGCTGAGATCAGCAGTGAGTTGATTTATGAAGTACCGAAGTCGTTGCAGCGCGACGTCTCGCAAGTCAGAAGCGAGATCGGCGAGGTCAAGCAGCAGGTGCATGCGTTACAGCTGTCTCAGAACGCCATTCGCCAGGAAGTAGTCGGTGTCCATACCGAGCTGGCTGGGATTCACGCCACCCTTGTTCGTCATGAACATCAGCTCGATCGCATCGAACGGCGCCTTGAACTGAACGATACTCCGTCCATGACGGCGTGACAGCCGTCATGGACGAGATTTCGAAACAGCAAATTCTCGAAATGTTGTACGAGATTCATGATGGCATGGACCGAATGGACGCCAAGCTGCACGAAAATCTCGTCCTGTTGAGAACGATCAATTACGAAATGGAACTGGGCCTGCAGCAGATAGCCCAAGCCAGGTCCAGCTATTCTGAAAGAGTCGCTTCATCATGAAATCCGCCGTCCTCGTCTTCCCCGGCATCAACCGCGAGCGCGACATGGCGCGCGCCCTGAAACTGGCATCCGGCCAGGACGCCACCATGGTGTGGCATGCCGACACCGCGCTACCTGCGGGCACCGACCTTGTCGTGGTGCCCGGCGGCTTCTCCTATGGCGACTATCTGCGCTGCGGCGCCATTGCGGCGCGTTCGCCGGTCATGGATGCGGTGCGCGCCTTTGCGGCCGATGGTGGCCTGGTGCTCGGCGTCTGCAACGGCTTCCAGATCCTGTGCGAGTCGGGATTGCTGCCGGGCATCTTGATGCGCAACGCCAGGCTGAAATTCATTTGCCATGACGTGCACCTGCGCGTCGAGCGCTCCGACACCGCCTTCACCCGCGGCTACAATGCCGGCCAGGTGATCCGCGTGCCGATCGCCCATGGCGAGGGCAACTACACCGCCGACGCTGAGACCCTGAAGCGTCTCGAGGGCGATGGCCGCGTGCTGTACCGCTATTGCAGCCCGGCCGGCGAAGTCGGTGACCTGCATAATATCAACGGCGCCGCGCAGTCCATCGCCGGCATCGTCAACGAAAAAGGCAATGTGCTCGGTATGATGCCGCATCCGGAAAACCACGTTGAAGACATCATGGGCTGCACCGACGGGCGCGGGCTGTTCGCTGGCCTCGTCGCGCAGCTGGAGCGCGCGGCGTGAACGCAATCGTGTTGAAGATCGTCGCCGCCGCGGCCGTCGCCGCCTTCACCGCGGTGACCGCGCAGGCGCAGGACTTCCCCAAGCGCGCCATTACCATGATCGTGCCGTTCGCGGCCGGCGGCACCTCCGACGTGATCGCCCGCGTCGTCGCCGAGCAGATGGCCCGCAATCTCGGCCAGCCGATCATTCTGGAGAACGTGGTTGGCGCCGGCGGCTCCACCGCGCTGGCCCGCGCCGCGCGCGCCGAGCCCGACGGCTACACCATCGCCATCGGCAATGCCGGCACCTCTGCGGCCACCTACACCATCTATCCCAAGCTGCCGTTCACGCCGGACTCGTTCGTGCCGATCGGCATGGTGGCCAAGACGTTCGGCATCGTCGCGCTGCGCAAGGATTTCCCGGCGGCGACGCTGAAGGATTTCATCGCTTACGCCAAGGCCAATCCCGGCAAGGTCAACCTCGGCCACGCCGGCGTCGGCTCGTCGAACTACCTGATCTGCAAGAGTTTTGTCGCAGCTGCCGGCATCGACGTGACCTTGGTCGGCTATCGCGGCGCGGCGCCGGCGCTGACCGACGCCATCGGCGGCCAGATCGACGGTGTCTGCGACAGCGCCGCTTCGGTCTCGCAGGCCATCGACGACAAATTGGTGCGCGGCATCGTGGTCGGCTCGACCGTGCGGCTCGGCTCGCTGCCGGATCTGCCGACTTCGGCGGAAGCCGGTCTGCCGGAGTTCGAGGCCCAGGGCTGGAACGGGCTGTTCGCGCCGAAGGGCACGCCGCCGGAGATCGTCGCCAAGCTCAACGCGTCGGCGCGCAACGCGGTGGAAAGCGACGCCGTGAAGAAGCGCTTCGTCGATCTGTCCACCGTGGCGCCTGACGTCAACGAGCACACGCCCGAGGTACTGCAGCAACTGGTGACGCGCGATGTCGCCAAGTATCGCGAGATGCTGAAAGAGAAGTAGGGCGCAGCGCGCTCCCGTGTCTCGGGCGCGCCGCAGCTGCCTCCTGCTGGCCTGAAACTTGCTGGTTTCTCCCCGCCATTTCCCCAGCGCCGGAGAGACCATGCTCATTCGTCATGCTGCCAAAGCCATCGCCATCACCGCCGTGCTGCTCGCGCAACCAGCGCTTGCGAAAACCACGCTGCGCATCGCCATGACCGCCGCCGACGTGCCCACCGCCACCGGCCTGCCCAATAACGGTTTCGAGGGCATGCGCTTCATGGGCTACCCGATCTTCGAGGGGCTGGTGCTGTGGGACCTCAGCAGGACGGACCAGCTCGCCGGATTGCGGCCGGGGCTGGCGGAAACATGGGAGCAGGACCCAGCCGACAAGAAGACCTGGATTTTCCATTTGCGCAAAGGCGTGAAATTCCATGACGGCAGCGATTTCAACGCCGACGCCGTGATCTGGAATCTGGACCGTTATTTCAAGAACGACAGCCCGCAATTCGAGGTCGCGGCGTCGGCCATGTCGCGGGCCCGCGTGCCCTTGATGGGCGCCTACAGGAAGATCGACGATAGCACTGTGGCAATCTCGACCACGACTGCGGCGTCGTATTTCCCCTACATGGCGGTGTACCTGCTGTTCACCTCGCCTGCGTCTTTCGCCAAGGCCGGCGACTGGGCCAAGGTCGCGACATTGCCGGCGGCGGGCACCGGTCCGTTCAAGATCACCAAAGTGGTGCCGCGCGAGCGCGTCGAGCTCGCCCGCAACGACGGCTACTGGGACGCACAGAAGAAGGCCAAGGTCGACAACGTCGTGCTGATGCCCATCCCGGAATCCAATGCGCGGCTCGCGGCGTTGCGATCCGGCCAGGTCGACTGGATCGAGGTGCCGCCGCCGGACGGCATTGCCTCGTTGAAGTCGGCCGGCTTCACCATCACCACCGGCTCCTATCCGCATGTCTGGCCGTGGTTCTACAACATCGGCGCCGCTAACAGCCCGTTCAAGGATGTGAAAGTCAGGCAGGCGCTGAACTACTGCGTTGACCGCGAAGGCCTGGTGTCGCTGCTGTCAGGCACCGCTGAACCGTCGGCGGGGTGGCTGAAGGCCAGCGATCCCAACTTCGGCAGCCCCGTGAACCGCTACAGGTTCGATCCGGCCAAGGGCAAGGCTCTGCTCGCGGAGGCCGGATTCACCGCCGCCAAGCCGCTCTCGTTCAAGGTGCAGGTCTCGTCGTCCGGCTCCGGCCAGATGCTGCCGCTGCCGATGAACGAATTCCTGCAGCAGAACCTCAAGGACGCCTGCAATGTCACGGTCGAGTTCGACGTCATCGAATGGAATGTGCTGCTTGGCAATGCCCGCGCTACGCCTGAGGCACCGGCGCTGAAAGGCGCCATGGCGCTCAACATCTCGTCGCCGTCGTCCGACGTCGGCATCATGGCGCGCTATTTTGCCGCCGCCAACTTCTCGCCCAACGGCTTCAATTTCGAGCAGTGGAAGGACGACGAATTCGAGGCCGCGCTCAAGACCATGGCCGAGGCGACGGACCCCACGGTGATCGCTGCCAACACGCGCAAGGCGCATGAGCGGCTGGTCGACAATCCGCCGTGGCTGTACATCGTCCACGACCTCAACCCGCGCGCCATGAGCACCAAGGTGAAGGGCTTCGTCTCGCCGCAGTCGTGGTTCGTCGACCTGACGCTGGTGAGCGTGCAGTAGCAAGCGGCGCTTCCGCCTGTCCCCGCATCCGGCACAAAACCGGCCCCACCGCGTTGCCTTCCGGATATACGGGGGCAACCATTTGAATTCAGTCGGACGAATTGCACAGATCTGGCGGCATCCGGTGAGTTCGCTCGGCGGAGAGCGGGTGACGAGCACCATCGTCAGCGTGGACGGTATCGTCAACGACCGCCGCTTCACGCTGATCGATGCTGAGACCGGTGCGCCGGCCGCGCCGGAAAAGCATGTCCGATGGCGCAAGGCCCTGCATCTGGGGGCGCGCTGGGATGCCGGAAAAATGCCAACGATCGCCTTTCCGGACGGCACGTGTTTCGCGGTCAACGACGGCGCGCTCAATGCAACGTTATCGGATTACTTCGAATTCGCGGTCGCGGTCGCGGCGCACGGGCCGGTCGAGGGGCATCCGGATTTTCCGCAGACCGAATACCGGCACGCGCATTTTCCCATGCACGTGCTGACCACGGCATCGCTGCAGCGCCTCGCGGAATTGCGCCAGATCGAAGCCGTCGATGTCCGGCGTTTCCGCCCGACGGTGCTGATCGACACCGGCGATATCAGCGGTTTCGTGGAGAAACAATGGGTCGGCCGGAACATGCGGGTCGGCGCAGTCGCGGTGCAGGCTATCGAAGAAACGACGCGTTGCGGCATGACCTTTGTCGCGCAGCCGGGCGTCGAGGACGATCCGGAAATCCTTCGCAGCATCCTTCGCAACAACAAGCGCCACCTCGGCATCAACTGTAACGTCGGTGGCGCCGGCTTCCTTCATGAAGGCGACGAGGTGTTTGTCGGGGGAGCGCCTGATCATGCGTCGTCGAGCATCAGCGCCGGTTCGCGCTGATCGGCTGAGACATCGTCGAGGATCGCCTTTGACACCACTTCACCGATCTCGTGGGCGCTGGTGATGCCCTGCACGAACGGCAGCTTGTGCAGCAGGAACGAGATCGCCGCACAGTACAACCGGTTGCACAGGTTGGCCGCGAATTTCGGGCGGAAGGCCGCATCGAGATCGATGCCGCCGGTGCGGGTGAACGCGGCTTCGTCGGACTCGTCGAGGATCAGCACGCCCTCGGGCGTCGCCGCCTGCTTGATCACGCCCTGTTCGATCAGACCCGGAAACGGCATGTCCCGCGCCGACATGGACGCCTGGCCGGTGGCATCGATGAAGGCGTCGAAGGCGACGCGCCTGCCGTCGAAATGCACCGCGGCGCCCCGGGCGACGCCGTCGGCATCGAGCTTGTAGTCGCGGCCGAGCTTCAGGATCTCCAGTCTGCCGGCGCGGCGCAGCGCCAGCAGCCGCTGGATCGACTGGTGCGGCACCGTGGCGTAGTCGTCGACGAACACGCTCTTGAACTTGCCGTGGAATCGCTTGAGATCGTCCTGGTCGAGATGCGGCACCGCGCGCGCGATGATCTCGTGCATGCGCAGGATCGCATACCGCCATGGCACCGTATAATGATCGCGCTTGTTCTGCTCGGCCTCGGCGAGGTTGGCAGCGGCCCAGGTGAACGGATCGGCGGCCTCGCGTTCGGCGAAATAGGCATCGGCAAGGGTGTCGACGGTGACCAGCGCCAGTCCGATCTTCGCGGCATAGTCCGGGTCGCAGGCCACCAGTTCAGCCCTGAACAACTCGAACACATCGTCGAGCAGGTTGGCGCAGCCGCGCTCGATCAGCGCGTTGACAGCCTCGGGGGTACAAACCTGCAGCGGCGTGTAAGGATATTCGCAATAGAAGTCGGCCTCGGGCAGCAGGCCCTTGCGCGACATCAGCGCAGCGTGAAAGCCCTCGCCGTCGGCGGAAGCCTGGTACTGCAGCTGGCCGCCAGCGTCGAGGTAGAACACCCCGTGCGCCGTGGCCACGGTGATCAGCGCATCGATGGCGCTGAGCGAGGTGCCGAGAATGCCGACGTGACACGGCCCGATGGTCTTCAGCGCCGGCGCCGGCCACGGTGACATGAAATAGCCGGGCCTAATCTCGGTGCTCTCCGGCCAGTTGTGGCCGGTCGCCATGACCACGTGGTCGAAGGCGTAATCCTTGCGGGCGCCGTCCGGCATGGTCACTTCGAGCTGGATATCGGCTTCGCGCAGCCGGATGTCGACGACGCGGTGACGCGACTTGACGTCGATGCTGTGGCCGCGAGCGATGCCGATTTCGATCAGTTGCTGGAATTGCGACTGCAGGAATTCGCCGAGCACCACGCGCGGATAGAATTCGCGCTCCCGGATGTTGGCACTCGCTACGTTGAGCCGCTGCAGCTCAGCGTCCGGTTGGCGACGCAGCCATTCCACCAGGGTCTCGCAGATCGGCGGCAGCTCGATGCTGGCGATGTTGGCCAGCATCGCCTGGTCGTTGATGTCGGGATGGTACGGCGTGCCCTTGCCGGCATCCGCCTCGACCTCGAAGATTGTGATGGACAACGGCACGGCGGAGCGCACGAGTCCGTGGAGGGTATAGATGCCGGTCGGACCCGAGCCGATGATGGCGACTTTGGTCGTCATGCCACCCGGCTCCGGGCATCCGAAAATATGCGAAGCTTGAACATTGAAATGAATATCCTGGACTGCCGCTGCGCCCAATCCAGCGCGCGGACTGTTCAGAATAGGGGACGAATAAAGGGCGAATTGGTTCCACCGCGCCCGATGACCGCCTCGGTGCGCCGGTACGGGCCGCCCCGCTATACCGCCGGCCTGTCCTTCTTCTTCACCCGCTTGATGGTGCCGGAAAACGAGAACAGCCTGCGCTCGCCCGAACGCAGCATGCCGCGCAAAAAGATCAGCGAGCCGCCGATCCGGGTCATTTCGCCATCGCATTCGATCAACTCGCCGAGCTTCGCCGCATCGAGGAATTCGCAGGCGAACGACACGGTGATGCCCGGGCCGCGCAATTCGCGCGAGGCCAGCGCGAACAGGCAGTAATCGGCGAAGGTCATGTAGCAGCCGCCGTGCACGTTCCTCATGCCATTGAGGTGCTTGGCCTCGACCCGGAACGCGCAGTTGACCCGGCCGTCGGCCTCGACCTTGTGCCAGAACGGCCCGGACACTGATTCGAAGGAATCCCGCTTCCAGGTGGTCCAGCCGGCGAATTCGCCCTCGGTGGCGGTATAGGCGTCGGCGTGGAACGGGATGGTGGCGTCGACAGGCACATTCACGGTCTGAACTCCTTGGATTGGCAGCGAAAAGTGTTAAATCCGGTTCCTAGGCCGGGCGCAAATGCCGGTTTCGCAAGCTGAATCCGTAAAGCCTTGGACTGGGCGGAGGAGAGGGGTAAAAGCCCTTTTTCCGCTGTTCCCTTCTGCCTCCGAAGAAGCCTCACAAGCGCAAGAGTCCCAATGAATCAGCCCAAAATCTCCCCGGAGATCACCCCCGAACTCGTCGCCTCCCACGGCCTCAAGCCCGACGAGTACGCGCGCATCCTCAAGCTGATCGGACGGGTGCCGTCGTTCACCGAACTCGGCATCTTCTCGGCCATGTGGAACGAGCACTGCTCGTACAAGTCCTCGCGCATCCATCTCAAGGGGCTGCCGACCAAGGCGCCGTGGGTGCTGCAGGGGCCGGGCGAGAATGCCGGCGTCATCGACATCGGCGACAACCAGGCCATCGTGTTCAAGATGGAGAGCCACAACCACCCGAGCTACATCGAGCCCTACCAGGGCGCGACCACCGGGGTCGGCGGCATCCTGCGCGACGTGTTCACCATGGGCGCGCGGCCGATCGCCTGCTTGAACGCGCTGTCGTTCGGCGCGCCGGAGCATCCGAAGACGAAGCATCTGGTATCGGGCGTGGTGGCCGGCGTCGGCGGCTACGGCAATTCGTTCGGCGTCCCCACCGTGGGCGGCCAGATGCGCTTCCACACCCGCTACGACGGCAACAATCTCGTCAACGCCATGGCCGTCGGCCTCGCCGATGCCGACAAGATCTTTCTGGCGGCGGCGTCCGGCGTCAACATGCCGATCGTCTATCTGGGCTCGAAGACCGGCCGCGACGGCATCCACGGCGCCTCGATGGCCTCAGCGGAATTCGATGAGGACTCGGCCGAGAAGCGCCCGACGGTGCAGGTCGGCGATCCCTTCGCCGAAAAGCTGCTGCTGGAAGCCTGCCTGGAGATCATGGCGGCGGATTGCGTCATCGCGATCCAGGACATGGGCGCCGCGGGCCTGACCTGCTCGGCCGTCGAGATGGGCGCCAAGGGCGACCTCGGCGTCGAGCTCAATCTCGACACCGTGCCGACGCGCGAGCGCGGCATGAGCGCCTATGAGATGATGCTGTCGGAGAGCCAGGAGCGCATGCTCATGGTGCTGAAGCCAGAGAAAGAGAAAGAGGCCGAGGCGATTTTCCGCAAGTGGGGCCTCGACTTCGCCATCGTCGGCTACACCACGCCGACCATGCGCTTCGTGGTCAAGCATGGCGGCGAGACCATGGTCGACCTGCCGATCAAGGAGCTCGGCGACGAGGCGCCTTTGTACGATCGCCCGCACGTGCCGACGCCGGCGCTGCCGGTGATTCATGCGCGCGACGTCACGGCGCCGCTGTCGATCGCCGACGCTTTGGAAAAGCTCATTGGCACGCCCGAACTGTGCAGCAAGCGCTGGGTGTGGGAGCAGTACGATCACGTCATCGGCGGCAACACCGTGCAGCGCCCCGGCGGCGACGCCGCGGTGGTGCGCATCGAAGACGGCCCGAAGGGGCTGGCGATGACCGTCGACGTCACGCCGCGCTATTGCGAGGCCGATCCGGTCGAAGGCGGCAAGCAGGCGGTGGCGGAAGCCTGGCGCAACATCACCGCGGTCGGCGGCAAGCCGATGGCGATCACCGACAACCTCAACTTCGGCAATCCCGAGCGACCGGAGATCATGGGCCAGCTGGTCGGCTGCCTGAAGGGCATTGCGGAAGCCTGCATCGCGCTCGACTTCCCGATCGTGTCCGGCAACGTCTCGCTCTACAACGAGACCAACGGCCGCGGCATCCTGCCGACCCCGTCGATCGGCGGCGTCGGCGTGCTCGACGACTTCACCAAGTCGGCGACGCTGGCGTTCAAATCGCAGGGCGAAGCGATCCTCCTGATCGGTGCGACCGAAGGCTGGCTCGGCCAGTCTGTCTATCTGCGCGACATCTGCGGCCGCGAAGAGGGCGCGCCGCCTCCGGTGGATCTGGCGACCGAGAAGCGCAACGGCGACGTGGTGCGCGGCATGATTCACGCCGGCACTGCCACGGCGGTGCATGACGTCTCCGACGGCGGGTTGCTGATCGCGCTGGCCGAGATGGCCATCGCCTCGGGCGTCGGTGCCAAGCTCGATGCAGCACCGGCTGCGACCGTGCCGCACGCCTGGTGGTTCGGCGAAGACCAGGCGCGCTACATCGTCACCGTGCCGGAAGAGCATCTGCTCAGCGTGCTCACCAAGCTGAAGACGGTGGAGGTGCCCTGCATGCAGATCGGCGTCACCGGCGGCGTCGAACTCGCCATCGCCAATGAACGCGCCCTGCATATCAAGGCGCTCGAGCACGCCCATGAAAGCTGGCTGCCGAACTACATGGGCGCGACGGCGTAAGCCTGAAACTCCGGCTGTCATCCCCGCGCATGCGGGGATCCAGTATACGACGGCCGGTGTGTACTGGATCGCCCGGTCCAAGCGCGCAAGTGCGCGCCAGGCCGGGCGATGACAGGGAGTGTGGCGCGGGCGCGCCGGCCCCAACGACCCCGATCAGTCGCGGTAGTCGGGCTCACTGCGGTCGAGCACGCGCTTGACGCTTTCCAGATGCAGGCGTGCCGATTCCGGATCGCCCTCGCGCATCTGCCGATAGGCGGCTTCGGCAATCGTGGGATCGACGGGAAGCATCTTCCGGCCGGTGGAGAGCGCGAGGACCTGCACCTGGCAGGCGCGCTCGAGATAGTACAGATCGTCCCAGGCCTCGGCGATCGTCGGTCCCAGCACCATGACCCCGTGATTGCGCATGAACACGATGTCCGCGTCGCCGATCGCCCCGGCGATGCGGTCGCCCTCGCGTTCGTCGAGCGCCAGGCCGTTGTAGTCGCGGTCGAGTGTGGTGCGGCCGTAGAATTTCAGCGCCGTCTGGCCGGCGAAGACGAGAGGATCGCTCTCGGTCATGGTCAAAGCGGTGGCGTAGGGCATGTGGGTATGGAACGCGACCTTCACGCGCAGCAGCCGCTTGTGGACGCGGGCGTGGATATAGAACGCCGTCGCTTCCGGGCGGCCCTCGCCTTCGATCACGCGACCGTCGAGGTCACAGACCAGCAGGCTGGACGCGGTGATCTCGGCAAAGGCCAAGCCGTAGGGATTGACCAGAAACAGGTCGTCGCGGCCAGGAACGAGGGCGGAGAAGTGATTGCAGATGCCTTCTTCCATGCCGAGTCGGGCCGCCATGCGAAAACAGGCGGCGAGGTCGGTGCGGGCGGCCTGGAGAGCGTCGCGATCGATCTCTCCCCCATTTGTCAGGGCGGGGCCTTCGGTCACGCGCAGTTCGTGGGCCATCGGGGAGCACTCCAGTCAGGTTCAGAGCCAGACGGCGTTCTGCAACACATCGGGAACGCCGTCCAGTATGGCTCGCACTCGCCGCGTCTCCGGCACGGCGCTGCGTATGTTCTCGATACCTCGACGATGCTAGGCTGTCGCCGGCATCGCAGCGGAGGACGACGTCATGGCGCGCTTGCTGTCGGTCAATGTGGGACTGCCGCGCGACATCGCGTGGCAGGGCAAGACGGTTCACACGTCCGTCTGGAAAACGTCGGTGCAAGGCCCGCGCATGGTGCGCCGGCTCAACATCGATGGTGACGGGCAGGGCGATCTCGCCGGCCACGGCGGCGAGCACCGCGCCGTGCTGGTCTATCAGCTGGACTCCTACCGCTACTGGCAGAGCGAACTCGGCCGCGACGATTTCAGCCACGGCCAGTTCGGCGAGAATTTCACCGTCGACGGCCTGCCGGACCACGAGGTGTGCATCGGCGACCGCTACAGGATCGGCCGCGCCGTGTTCGAGGTGACGCAGCCGCGCGTGACCTGCTACCGCGTCGGCATCCGCATGAACGAGCCGCAGATGGCGGCGCTGCTGGTGGCGCGCGGCAGGCCCGGCTTCTATCTGCGGGTGATCCAGGAGGGCGAGGTCGAGGCCGGCGACGAGATTGTCCAGGTCGGCAGCGGTGCCGAGCGCATGAGCGTCGCAGAGATCGACGCGCTGCTTTACAGGCCCGGCCATTCCCGCAGCGGACTCGAACGCGCGCTGCGCATCCCGGCGGTGAGCGACGGTTGGCGCGCGTCGTTTCAATCGCTGTTGGCGCAGGAGCAAAGCGGGGTGGCGACGGGAAATGCCGGGCTGGCGCCTTCGTCCGGACCGCCCCGGCCTGGACCGGATTCCGCCCGCTGCGGGTGTCGCGCAAGGTGCGGGAGAGCGATAGCGTGATGTCGCTGGTGCTCGAGCCCACGGATGGGCTTCCCCTCAGCGCGGCGCTTCCCGGCCAGTTTGTCGTGCTGCGGCTGACGCCGGTGCCGGGCACCCCCGCGCTGCTGCGCAGCTATTCGTTGTCCGGTGAGCCCGGCGAGCGCTGCTATCGCATCAGCGTGAAGCGGGAAGCGCATGGCGCGGCAGGCGCCTATCTCGACGACAGGGTGGAGGTGGGCGACGTGCTGGACGTCAGCGCGCCGCGCGGCAGCTTCACGCTTGGACCGGGCGACGGTCCCGTCATCCTGCTGAGCGCGGGGGTGGGTGCCACGCCGGTGCTGGCGATGCTCCATGCACTGGCGGCGCAGGCGTCGCCGCGTGCCGTGTGGTGGCTGCACGGCGCCCGCAACGGCCGTGAGCATCCCTTTGCCAGCGAGGCGGCGTCGCTGATATCAGCGCTGGCGCATGGCCGCCGCCTGGTCCGCTACAGCGTGCCGGATCCCGATGACAGGCCTGGCATCGATTACGATGCGCGCGGCCGTCTGGACATGGCGGCACTTCGCGAACTCGACGTGCCGCGCGATGCCGATTTCTACATCTGCGGGCCATCGGCCTTCATGAGCGAACTAACTGCAGGTCTGGCTGCCTGGGGCGTCGCCAGGAACCGGATTCACACCGAGCTGTTCGGCGCCGGGCCGTCGAGCACGCCCGGCATCGCTGCGGCGCCGCAGACGCCGCCGCATCAGCCGTCGGGGCACGCGGGCACGGGACCGCTGGTGTCGTTCGCGCGCAGCGGCCTCAGCGTGCACTGGGATCCGTCGTTCCAGAGCCTGCTCGAACTCGCCGAAGCCTGCGATGTGCCGGTGCGCTGGTCGTGCCGCACCGGTGTCTGTCACAACTGCGAAAGCGGGCTTGTGGCCGGGACGGTGACGTACCGGCCCGATCCGATCGATCCGCCGGCGGCGGGCAACCTGCTGATCTGCTGCGCGCAGCCGCAGGGCGACATCGTCGTCGATCTCTGAGCGATGCCGCATCGCGTCCGGGACGTGGGCTCAATAGCTTTGCGTGCGATCCACCACATGCAGCAGCGGCGCGCCGGATTGCGAGCGCGCGATATTGTCGGCGATCGCCTCGGCCGCCGTGCCGACGCGCGTGGCGGCGGCGACATGCGGCGAGATCGTCACCCCCGGATGCGACCAGAACGGATGATCGGCCGGCAGCGGCTCGGTGCGGAACACGTCGAGCGTTGCGTTTGCCACCTGTCCGCGATCGAGCGCCGCAATGAGCGCGGTGTCGTCGATCAGCGAACCCCTGCCGGCATTGAGGATGCAACTGCCCGGCGGCAGCAGCGCCAGCCGTTTGGCATCGAGCAGATTGATGGTGTCGGGAGTCTCGGGCAGGATTGCCACGAGGATCTCCGCTGTAGCGAGCGCCTCGGGCAGGCGGTCCGCGCCGGCGAGGCAGCGCACGCCGGCGATCTCGCGGGCGTGGCGCGCCCAGCCGGTGACGCGGAAGCCGAGCCCGGCCAGCGTCGTTGCGGCCGCCGATCCCAGTTCGCCCAGGCCCAGCACCGTGACCGACCGATCGGTGGCAAGCGGCGGCACGTGCTGCGTCCATGTGACCGGCTTTTCGCGGACGTAGCGATCCGTGCCGAGATGCGCGCGCAGCGTGTGCGCCACCACCCATTCCACCATGCCCTGGCGCAGGCCGCTCTCGACCATGCGGCACAGCGGCTGGGTCAGCGTCCTGTTGCCGACGATCTTCTCGACGCCGGCCCACAGGCTCAGCACGGCACGCGCGCGGGTGAACACGCCGAAGTCCGTGACCGGCCCGCCGGTGGCATGAATGATGTAGTCCACCGCCTCGGGCGCGATGTCGCCGGGCAGGCCTGCCTCGGCGGGCAGGTCGCGGCGTCGCAGCGCGTCAA
This sequence comes from Rhodopseudomonas sp. P2A-2r, assembly GCF_026015985.1. Classification (GTDB taxonomy): domain Bacteria; phylum Pseudomonadota; class Alphaproteobacteria; order Rhizobiales; family Xanthobacteraceae; genus Tardiphaga. Next base: position 2,729,550 of record NZ_CP110389.1, read on the forward strand.
GGATGGGCGCGCGATACTGCGCGTAGAGGTCGGGAGCGACGTTGAAAAGAAGCCTGATCACCTTCACCTGTCCATTCGACCGGCGAATCTCTGCGCCGGATGTCGCATTACAGCACGCGCCGGGCGCCGGGTATCCTGCGCAGCATCACCGTCACGCCCCAACTGATCGCCAGCGTGCCGGCAAAGACGATCAGCGCTTTCGGGATCGCGCCGAGCGCGGTCACGTCGAGCAGGGCGTATTGCAGCCACAGCACCGGGATGTAATGTACCACATAGATGCCGTAGGCGTCGTCGCGGAGGGGATCGAAGATGCTCTTGTCGCGCTGGCCGAAGCGCAGGAACAGCGCCAGCACGGCGACGCAGATCAGCGAGCAGGCCACCGCATAGATCACGCCGTAGCTCGACTGCCACCAGAATGGGGGCGCGCCCGCGAGGTTGGCGAGCTTCATGCGCCGGAAATCGATCAGCCAGGCCAGTGCGCCGAACGCTACCGCGGCGGCGATGAGCCACACCCACCAGCGCCGCGCCAGCGCGCCGGTGCCGGCCAGCAGGCCGCGGTCGAGATGCGCGGCGCCGATCCCCATGCCGGCGAAGAAGAACACGCCATAGAGAACGGTGCGGCTGAGCTGCACCTGCAGCGGCCCCCAGTTGAACCAGCGGACGGCGCCGACCTCGAACAGCATCGGGACATAAGCCACGATCGAGACCAGCGCGAGAACGCCTGCGAAGCGCACTGGGCGCTGGAACGAGGCCAGCGACAGCCGGTTGATGGCGTCGATCACGCCTGGCGCGAAATAGAACACCGGAATTGCCACGAGGTCGAGGAACAGCAGGTACCAGATGAACCAGCCAGGCCCGTCGAACCAGATGCCCTGCTTGAAGTTGCCGAGCCAGAACTCCACAAATCCGGCCTTGTTGCTGGAGAGCTTGAACGAGGCGTAATAGGCGATCGGCATCAGCACGAAGATCATCGCCAGGAACGGCAGGCCGAGCCGCAGCGCGCGGTCGCGCAAGAAGTTGCCGACGCCCTTGCGCGCCAGCGAGCCCGCGACGAACAGGCCCGACAGCAGGAACATCAGGCACATGAAGAACGCGTCGTTGAACAGCGTCAGGACGTTGAAGCCGAACCAGCGCTGGCTGTCGACGATCGGCGCGGTCGACCACAGATAGTGGTTGGGATAATAGCGCCCGAAGGCGGTGTAGGCGACCACCGCGTGGTTCGCCAGCACCAGCAGCGTGATGAAGGTGCGGGCGCGGTCCAGCGCTGCGTTGCGGTCTGACATGTGATCGATTGCCCCGATGTGTCGCGAACCTGATTATGGCAAATCAGGCATGCCATGTCATGCCGGGGCGCGAGGCGCGAGGCGCGAGCGAACCTCAGCAGCTCCAATCGGAGTGCGGGGAATCCCTGGATGTTCAAAACAATTCGAGATCCCGGGTCTGCGCCATCCGGCTTCGCCGGCTGTCGCAGCCCGGGATGGCGGGCTGAAGGCCGTCATTCTTCGAACGACGACTTCAGCCCGCCACTTCCTCGATGGTCACTTTGTCGGGATAGAAGGCGAGGTGGCCGGCGATTTCGGCCATGGCCGGAAACGGCGTTTCATAGGTCCAGATCGCGTTCTCCATCGTCTTGCCGCCGGCACTGACGCTGTAATAATTGGCGTCGCCCTTGTAGGGGCAATGGGTGACGCGGTCGGTCCGCGCCAGCAGCGCCATGTCGGCGTCGGCGCGGGGGATGTACTGGACCGCCGGGTAGCTTGCCTCTTTCAGCGTCAGCGCATGGTTCGTTTCGGCGATCACCACGCCGCCGGCGGTGACCCGGACGCGCTTGGGATTGGCGGTGATGGCGATGGGATGGTCGGGGCCGGGCAATTTCATGGGGTCTGCTCCTGCGGTCGGTCGATCGGATCGGGTCGGCGGCACCGTTTTCGGCGCGCCGGAACCTTCGATATAGTATCTGAATGGGTGACGCAGAAGGGCGTCCGCGTTAAGTTCGACACCCGGCGCGGCGATCGCCTGCCGCGAGATCGGACCGTGCTGGAGACGACCTGAATGCCGATGGATGCCCACGATATCGAGGCCATGATCAAGGCCGCGCTGCCCGACGCCGAGGTGACGATCCGCGACCTTGCCGGCGACGGCGACCATTACGCGGCCACCGTGATCTCCGAATCCTTCCGCGGCAAGTCGCGGGTGGCGCAGCACCAGATCGTCTACCAGTCGCTGAAGGGCCAGATGGGCGGCGTGCTGCATGCGCTGGCGCTGCAGACAGGTGTGCCGGAGTAAATCCGCTCGATTGTCGTCACCCGCGAAGGCGGGTGACCCAGTAAACATCGGCTGACGTGACGATCACCGGCGCCGGTGTTTACTGGGTCGCCCGGTCCTGGCGCGCAATTGCGCGCCTGGCCGGGCGATGACAGCCCAGCGCGATGCGCGCGCTTTCTTAGTTCTCCGCCACCAATGCATGCACCGAGAACATCTTGGCGTCGTCGGTCCATGATGTCTTCGGGGTCCAGCCGGAGCCGCGCGCCAGGGCTGTGAAGCGGTCGAGGCTGTATTTGTAGCTGCTTTCGGTGTGGATGCTTTCGCCGGCGCGGAACGAGAAGCTGTGGCCGAGCACGCGCACGGTCTGCGGATTCTTGGCGATCAGGTGCATCTCGATGCGGTGGCGTTCGCGGTTGTAGATCGCCCGGTGCGTAAAGCCCGACAGGTCGAAATTGCCGCCGAGCTCGCGGTTGATGCGCACCAGCAGGTTCTTGTTGAACGCACCGGTGACGCCGGCGGCGTCGTTATAGGCGGCGTGCAGCAGGCGCTCGTCCTTCTCCAGATCGATGCCGATCACCAGCAGCGCGCCGGGTCCGAGAATCTCGCGGGCACTACGCAGAAAGGCGCAAGCCTCGTGCGGTTCGAAATTGCCCAGCGTCGATCCCGGGAAAAATCCGACCTTCGGCATCGCGCTGACGGCGTCGGGCAGCGCAAACGGGGCGGTGAAGTCCGCGGTAACCGGATAGACGTCGAGATCGGGAAAATCCGCGCGCAGCTCGGCGGCCTGGGCGTTGAGGAAGTCGCCGGAGATGTCCACCGGCACATAGGCGGCGAATTCGCACTGGTCGAGCAGCAGCCGCACCTTGGTCGTGGCGCCGGCGCCGAATTCCACCAGCGCCGCGCCCCTGGGAATGATGCCGTGAATATCGGCGCCGCGCGCACGCAGGATCGCCAGCTCGGTGCGGGTCGGGTAATATTCCGGCAGTTTGGTGATCTGCTCGAACAGCTCGGAGCCGGCGGCGTCGTAGAAATATTTCGGCGACAGCTTCTTCGGACTTTGCGACAGCGCCTGGATCAGGTCGGATGCGAAAGCCGACGTATTCTCATCGTGCTGATGCGGCGTTGCCAGTGGGGCATGCACATTCATGACGGTCTCCTGAACGCGTTCAACGCGCCGTTAAGTTGAGTATCAGCCGACGTAGTCGGCGAGGCGAAGTCCGGTGAATTGCCAGCGGTGGTGGGGATAGAAGAAATTGCGATAGGACAGACGGCTGTGGCCGTCCGGCGTGGCCAGCGATGAACCGCGCAGGACTAGTTGATTGACCATGAACTTGCCGTTGTATTCGCCGAGCGCGCCCTCGATGGCGCGGTAGCCGGGATAGGGCGAATAGGAACTGCGCGTCCATTGCCAGACCAGCCCGAAGGCATCGTTGAGCCCGCCGGCGCGAGCGGCGACCTCCCATTCCATCTCGGTCGGAAGATGCTTGCCGCTCCAGCGGGCAAAGGCGTCGGCCTCGTAATAGCTGACGTGGCAGACCGGCGCGTGGGGATCGATCGGCTGCAGCCCGGCCAGCGTCATGATCCGCCATTCGCCGTCGATCTTGCGCCAGTGACCGGGCGCCTGCCATTCCTCGCGCGCGGCGGCAGCAAAGCCGTCCATCAGCCACAGCGTTGCGGTGTCGTAACCGCCGGCCTTCATGAACTGCAGCCACTCGCCGTTGGTGACGAGGTTGCGTGCGAGCTTGACCGGCCCGACCAGCGCGCGATGCGCCGGCTTTTCGTTGTCGAAATGAAATGTCTCGCTCTGATGCCCGATGGTGTGGATGCCTTCGGTCAGCGTCAGCCAGGGATCCCCTGAGGTCGTTGAAACCGGGAATTGCCAGGCGGCATCGTAGGCCGGCGGGATCGGGTTCTGCGCGAAGGCATGCAGGATGTCGGTCAGCATCAGTTCCTGGTGCTGCTGCTCGTGGTTGAGGCCAACCTCCAGCAGCGGCACCAGCGAGGCCAGCTTGGCGTCGTCGGTCGTGTCGAAGAACCTGATGACGGCCGCGTCGACGTGCCGGCGATACGCCGTCACTTCATCGGCACCGGGGCGAGTGAGGTGGCCACGCTGGGCGCGGGCGTGACGCGGGCCTGCGGAGACGTAATAGGAGTTGAACAGGTAGGCGTAGTCGGGATGGCACGGCTTGTAGCCCGGGCTGTGCTCGCCGAGCAGAAACTGCTCCCAGAACCAGGTGACATGGGCACGGTGCCATTTCGCCGGGCTGGCGTCGGGCATGGACTGCACCAGCTGGTCCTCAGGGGACAGCGGCGCGGCGCGGCGTTCGGTTTCGTTGCGGACGGCGAGAAAGGCTTCGCCCAGTCGCCGGGCCAGCGAACCAGATCCGGAAGACAATGACGCGGCCGGGGCGGCCAGCGCGGCCGCGGCTGAAGCTGGATTCGTCACGAAAATCTCCGGTTTCGTAGAGAACGTTGCTTTCACGCAAGGGTTCCGCGGTCGGCCTGTCCTAAATAGGACGTCCGGCGCGTTATAAAAGGCTCGCGGTCATATGATTGATCGGGCCGGCCGGGGGCCAAGGCCCGCGTCGGCGGAATGCGCGGGAGCCCGCCCGGGCAGCCCGGCTCTCTATCATTTGCCCCCCCCGGCGCGGCTATCCCTTGGTTTTGCTCCGGTTTCCGGGCATTTTCCTTGGGATGCACAAATCTTTGGGCTACCTATATGACATGACAGGTGGGCCGAGCCGCCCGGTGGCTGGGCCGCAACGAGGACGCGATCATGAGCATTGACCAATTCATCGACAATGAAGTGAAGACCAACGACGTGGTGCTGTTCATGAAGGGCACGCCGCAGTTTCCGCAGTGCGGCTTTTCCGGCCAGGTGGTGCAGATCCTCGATCACGTCGGCGTCGGCTACAAGGGCCTCAACGTGCTCGAATCGGCCGACCTGCGCGACGGCATCAAGACCTATTCGAACTGGCCGACGATTCCGCAGCTTTACGTCAAGGGCGAGTTCGTCGGCGGCTGCGACATCATCCGCGAGATGTTCCAGGCCGGCGAGTTGCAGGCCCTGCTGGCCGAAAAAGGCGTGATCAGCGCGCCGGCAACCTGAGCCTGACCGGTCGCGGGTTCGGCGCGACGCAACTCGGCGTCGCCGCCGCCGGTATCACTACGCTGCTTAGCGCTGATGCTGTCGTCGTGCCCCTCCAATGGTCGCTGGCGTTTGTGACACCCCTTGTCTGAGCGGGCGCGGGCGTTACAATTCCGTCATCTGATGGAAAGCCTGGTGATGAATTTGCGGCGTGCAACGCGCTCCCTGCTGTGCGGAGCGCTGTTGCTGGTTGCGCCGGCATCCGCGACCCGGGCCGAAGGTCTTTTCGAAATTCCGCCCGGCGCGCGGTTCTCGCAGGAGAAGCTGGCACGGATCGGCGAGTTCTTCCGCAACGAGATCGACCACGCCCGCATACCCGGCGCGGTGATCCTGATCCAGCAGCACGGCAAGCCGGTGTACACGCAGGCGTTCGGCATGCGCGACCTGGCGTCCGACCTGCCGATGACGCAAGACACCATCTTTCGTCTGCATTCGATGACCAAGCCGATCACCTCGGTGGCGGCCATGATGCTGGTCGACCAGGGCCGGCTGAAGCTCGACGATCCCGTCTCGAAATACATCCCGTCCTTTGCCGACGCCAAGGTCGGCGTCGAGAAGACGGTCGAGGAAGGCGAGAAGGCGCTGGCGATCGAGCCGCTGACGCGGCCGATCACCGTGCGCGACCTGATGCTGCATACGTCCGGCATTACCTACGGCTTCTACGGCCAGGGCATGGTCCGCCGCGTCTATGGCAATGCCAGCATCTATGACGGCGATTTCGACAACGCCGAATTCGCCGAGCGCATCGCCGACCTGCCGCTGCAGGAGCAGCCCGGCACGCTGTGGGACTACGGCCACTCCACCGACGTGCTCGGCCGCGTCATCGAGGTGGTCTCAGGCAAGTCGCTGCTCAAATTCGAGCAGGAGGCGTTGCTCGGCCCGCTCGGGATGACCGACACCGGGTTCTTCATCGCCGATCGCGCCAAGCGCTTCATGATGGCGCAGCCGATGCCGTGGGACACCGACTTCCGCGTCGGCTTCGACAGCGGACCCGATCGCTTCATGAAATGGGAATCCGGCGGCGGTGGCATGCACACCACCGTGGGCGACTTCGCCCGCTTCGCGCAAATGATCCTGAACGGCGGTACGCTGGACGGCCGGCGTTATCTCAGTCCCGAAGCCTTCAAGGAAATGACCTCCGATCACATCGGCAAGGAGTCCGGCGTCAAGCGCGACGTGCTGTATTTCCCCGGCGACGGCTTCGGCTTCGGCTACGGCTTCGGCGTGCGTACCGATCCCGGCAATGCCAGGCCGCCGCCGCCGGGTTCGCTGGGCGAACTGAAATGGGATGGCGCCAGCGGCTGCTATTTCGTCATCGATCGCAAGCAGGATTTCTTCTTCGTGCTGCTGGAGCAGACGCCCTCGGAGCGCCAGCGCATCCAGGCGACGGTCAAACGGTTGATCTATGAAGCGCTGGAGAATTAGCGCCGCGCGCCTCGCCGCGGCGTTGGCCGTCGGGCTGACGCTGCTCGCCGCCGCATCGCTGCGCACGGCGTGGGCCGAAGCGCCGGCGCGCACGTTGTCGACGGCCAGGCTCGCCGCGCTCAACGACTATTTCGGTAACGAGATCGGCAGCGGCAAGATTCCCGGCGCCGTGGTGCTGGTGCAGCAGCACGGCAAGGCGGTCTATGCGGAGTCGTTCGGCAAGCGCGATGGCGCCAACCCGATGACGCCGGACAGCATCTTCCGGCTGTATTCCATGTCGAAACCGGTCACCTCGGTGGCCGCGATGATGCTGGTGGAAGAGGGCGGGCTGAAGCTCGACGATCCCGTGTCGAAGTTCATTCCGGCCTTTGCCGACGCAAAGGTCGGCATCGACCGCAAGGGCGGCGACGAGCATGCTACGTCGGCCGTCGTGCCGCTGCGCCGTCCGATCACGATCGCGGACCTGCTGCGCCACACTTCCGGCATCACCTATGGCTTCTACGGCGACGATGCGGCGCGGCGGCGCTATGCGCAGATCGGTCTGTTCCAGCGCGATTTCGACAATGCCGAACTGGCCGACCGCATCGCGAAGCTTCCGCTGGCCGAGCAGCCAGGCACGCTGTGGGACTACGGCCACTCCACCGACGTGCTCGGCCGCGTCATCGAGGGGTGTCGGGACAGAGCCTGTACGTTTTCCTGAAGACGCGGCTGCTCGACCCGCTGGGGATGGTCGATACGTCATTCTACGTCACCGATGAAGCCAAGCGCGGGCGCATCGCCGAGCCGTTTCCGGGCGATCGGATGATCGGACCGGTGATCGGCATGCATGACCCGCTGGACGTCCGGCGCTGGCAGGCCGGCGGTTCCGGCCTGGTCGGCACGCTCGGCGACTATGCGCGCTTCGCACAGATGCTGCTCGATGGCGGCGTCTATGAGGGCCGGCGCTATCTGCGCGCCGAGACGGTCGCGCTGATGACCGCGGACCATGTCGGCCCGGGCAGCGGCGTCAAGCGCGACTACTACTACTTCCCCGGCAACGGCAGCGGTTTCGGCTATGGCTTCGCGGTACGAACCAAGGAACTGCCGAGCGAGCCCGGCCCGGTCGGCGAGTATCGCTGGGACGGCGTCGGCGGCACTTTCTTCTGGATCGATCCGCGCGACGACATGTTCGTTGTCGTGATGATGCAGGCGCCGTCGCAGCGTGTGCGCATCGAGGCGGACGTGCGGAAGATTGTGTATGGGGCAGTGGAGTAGGGCAGCCACCTCTGCGTCGCTTCCGTCACCAAACACTCCGTTGTCATCACCCGCGAAAGCGGGTGATCCAGTAGACGCTGTCGACGCGGATTGATCGCCGACGGCGGTGTCTACTGGGTCGCCCGGTCCAGGCGCGCAATTGCGCGCCCGGCCGGACGATGACAGTTGAGTGTTTGGCGGCGAGGTTACGCCGTCCTGACGATCTCGCGCACCAGCCCCAGCGTCTCCTCGATCATCTCCTGTGTCACATCCAGATGCGTACACGCGCGGATGCGGCCGTCCATGGTGGCGAGCAGCACGCCGCGCGCGCGCAAGGCGGCGACCATGGCCGCGCCCGTGACGCCGGCGCCTGCAGGATCAAAGAACACCAGATTGGTCTCCGGCTGCTGCACTACAATGCCGGGGATTTGCGACAGGCCGCCGGCCAGTGCGCGGGCGTTGGCGTGGTCGTCTGCGAGCCGCTCGACGTGGTGATCGAGCGAATACAGGCAGCCCGCAGCACTGATGCCGGCCTGGCGCATCGCGCCGCCCAGCCGCTGCTTCCAGCGCCAGACCTCGTCGATGAAGTCGCGCGAGCCGGCCATTGCGGCGCCCAGGGGCGCGCCGAGGCCTTTGGTGAAATCGAGCCACACCGAGTCCCAGCCGTCCGACATCTCGCGCGCGCTGATGCCAGTGGCGACGCAGGCATTCAACAGCCGCGCGCCATCCATATGGGTGGCCATGCCGTGCTCGCGGGCGATCGTCGTGACCGCGTCGAGCGCGGTCTTCTTCCAGACCGTGCCGCCGCCGATGTTGGCGGTCTGCTCGACGCTGACCAGGGTCTGCGGCGGCTCGTAGCGGCTGCGCGGGTGCAGCGCACCGCGCAGCGCCTCGGGCGTGAACTGGCCGTCGGCGCCGGGTACGGCAGTGACCTGGAAGCCGCCGAGCGCGGCATGGGCGCCGCCCTCGCGGCTGATCAGATGCGCGGTGGGGTGCGCCAGGATCTCGTCGCCGCGCCGGCAATGCACCAGGGTTGCGGCAACATTGCACATGGTGCCCGACGGCATGAACACCGCAGCCTCCTTGCCGAGCAGTTCGGCAACGCGCGCGCACAGCGCGTTGACCGTGGGGTCGTCGCCGATCTGCTCGTCGCCGACCTCGGCGCGGGCCATCGCGTCGCGCATCGCAGCGGTCGGGCGGGTCTGGGTGTCCGATAGGAGATTGATGCGGACCGGCGTGGCGTTCGGGTCCGTCGGCGTCGGCGTGTAGGTCATGGGGGTTCTCGGTCTTGCATATCGAAGCGACGTGAGAGCCGCCTGCGTCACCACATACTCCGTTGTCATCACCCGCGAAAGCGGGGGATCCAGTGGACGGCGGTGGTGCGGCGCCATCGCTGGCGCCTGCGTTTACTGGATCGCCCGGTCCTGGCGCGCAATTGCGCGCCTGGCCGGGCGATGACAGTGGAGGATGTGGCGCGGACGACGGAAGATCATTGGCCCAACAAAAAAGGCCCCGGAAAATCCGGGGCCTTGATCTCGTGATCGCTGCTGAAACTTAGCGCGAATAGAATTCGACGATCAGATGCGGTTCCATCTGCACGGCGAACGGAACGTCCGACAGCACCGGGATGCGGATGAACTTGGCGGTCATCTTGCCGTGGTCGGTTTCGACGTAGTCCGGGGTGTCGCGCTCGCCGAGGGTCGAGGCTTCGAGCACGAAAGCGAGCTGCTTCGAGGATTCCTTGACCTCGATGAGGTCGCCGACCTTGACCTTGTAGGAAGCGATGTTGACGCGCTTGCCGTTCACCTTGATGTGGCCGTGGTTGATGAACTGACGGGCCGCGAACATGGTGGCGACGAACTTGGCGCGATACACTACGGTGTCGAGGCGGCGCTCGAGCAGGCCGATCAGGTTTTCACCGGTGTCGCCCTTCATGCGGCCGGCTTCCACGTAGATGGAGTGGAACTGGCGCTCGGAGATGTTGGCGTAATAGCCCTTCAGCTTCTGCTTGGCGCGCAGCTGCACGCCGAAGTCTGAGAGCTTGCCCTTGCGGCGCTGGCCATGCTGGCCGGGGCCGTATTCGCGCTTGTTGACCGGAGATTTGGGACGACCCCAAATGTTCTGGCCCATGCGGCGGTCGATTTTGTATTTAGCTTCACTACGCTTGGTCATCGCGTCCTCGATGTTGAGAGAGAATGAGGAGACGCGCCCTCCTGTGTACCGGAGAATTCCGGTACCGACAGGTTCATCCTCAAGCTGAGGGAGAACCACGGGTGCGAAACGCAACGCGGGCCGAAAACGGCCCGCGAGCAAGCGGGTTCTAGGAACAACGGCCCGATATGTCAATTGAAAGACGGGCGCGGGAAGCCGGAAAACGGCCGTCCGGGATGTTCGGCCGGGCCATTCTGACGCTTTTGGGCCCTAAAAGGCCACCGCCCGGACCGATTTCGTGGCCGGAGGGTAATCGGCCAGCACTTCGTCGGCAATTTCGGTATTCAGCACCTGTTCCAGCCGACTCAGGGCCTGCGCGATGATCGCGGCGTCGGTAACCCGGTGGTCCCAGCGGATCACCACTTCCATGGTCCCGTCCGGCTCCAGCGCGCCATAGCTGAGGAGGAACGGGCCGGGGCTGATCGCATCGAGATTGCCGGGGCCGAAGGCGGCCACCGAGGTGATGCCGAAATTGCCGCAGAAATTGGCGCGCTGCCGGCCGATGGCGAAGCAGCCCGCCCACAGCAGCCGGCGCAGCGGCAGCGGCAGCCGCGTCACCCGCATCAGCTTGCGGAACATCGGCACCTTCTCGATCGGCGCCGTCATGGCGTGGCGGATCAGCGCATCGATCTCGGCCAGCGTCATCGCCTCGCCGCCGCACACGCGTTGCGGCAGTACACATGGCTCGCCGCCTTCGTTGCGCGCGATGGCGATCATGCCGACGCTGCGCGGTAGTTCGTAGAAGTGCGGCCACGGCCCGCCGATAAACATCGTGCGCAGCACCGGCTCGTCCTTCGCCACGAGGCAGAATGCCTTGGTGAAGATGGCGGTCCAGCCCGGCGGATGCGCCGATCCGGCGCGGGCCGCAGCGAGCGCATCGAGTGCCAGCCGCCGCCGCAGCGCGACAAACGGCACGCGCGTCGACGCGTGCATCAGATCCATGATCAGACGGCGCGGCATTGATACTTTGCGAATCGTTCCGCGCATCTGCTGTGAAGCCCCGCCCAGGACGGCCGGGTCGTTGCCCGGCCAGCCTGTCATGTAGCATATTCAGGAGGGTTATACAGCCGCTAGTTGCGCAATCGCGATCCAGAACCGGGGCGCGGCCTTATCGCTGGATTCCTGCAAACGCCGCGGCAATACCGCGCTGGACCAGCGACCAGTCGAAACCGAGCGCCAGCGCCACATAGCCGCGCGCGATCATCGCATTGGCCTGTTCGGCCGAGCGCGCGGCGCCGCCGATCGGCACGCCGCTTTTGAGGATGCCGGTCTCGGCGCGGGCCACCAGCGCCAGCACCTCGGGATCGTCGAGCTGGCCGCGCTTGCCGATCGAGGTGGCGAGGTCGCCGATCCCGATCACTGCAACATCGATGCCCGGGACCGCCATGATCTCGTCGATGCGGTTCACAGCGTCGACATGCTCGATAGTGACCATGCAGATCATGTCGTCATCGGCGGTGGCCATGTAGTCGGGCATCGACACGTTCCAGCGGAACGGGGCATGAAACGGTCCCCACAGCCGCTCGCCGGCGGGCGGATAACGCAGGCTGCGCACGGCTTTCTCCGCATCCGCCGCGCTTGATATCATCGGAAAGTTGAGGCCCATGGCGCCGATGTCCATCGGCGCCTTCGCCAGCCACGGCTCGTTGGCGGCGATGCGCACAAGCGGCAGGCACGGCGTGCCCGCGGTCGCCATGATCATGCCGTGTGCGGTGCCGAGATCGATCGGGCCATGCTCGAGATCGACGATGATCCAGTCGAGCGACTGCGCCATGATCCGCGCCAGTTGGATGCTCGGGATGGTGGCAATGGCCCCGAAGGTCGGACGCCCCTCGCGCCATTGCTGCTTGAGGCGATGAAGCGGCGCGGGAGGCGTCATTCCGTATCCTGTATCCAGTTATTTCGGCGCCGGGGTGGCCACCGGCTTGCCGTCCTCGACGACGTAGACGGCCATCAGCTTCAATCCCTTGTCACCGGTCTTGACGTCGTGCGGCACGCCGGCAGGGACCGCGTAGGAATCGCCGGCCTTCATCATCTTGTCGGGCTGGCCTTCGACCAGCAAGGTCGCCTCGCCATCCAGTACATAGCCGGTATCCACGCCGGGATGGGTGTGCCGGCCGGCGAGCTGGTTCGGCCCGATCTCGGCGACAACGGTCACGATGTGATAGCCAGCGGGGAATTTCACGTCCTGCAGCGGCGTCCGCTTGATACCGCCCGCCGGAGCAGCGGTCTGCGCCGCCGCAGCGCCGGCGGTCACGACGATAATCGAAAGTCCGATCAAAAGGTTCCTGAGCATCATGGTCTCTCCCTGGCCGTTCTCTTCATGGAACGGATTGAGAGCAGGCTAGCAGTCCGCGATTGCGCGCGGAAGCTGGATCACGCCGGAACGGGGCTGCCGAAAAGCGGCACCAGCGCCTTGGCCAGTTGCAACGACGGCGCGCGTCCGGATGTGTAGACGAAGCTGGTGGTGGTGGTCGGCGCATTTGGCAGGGCCGGCCCGAGCAGGTCGACCACCCGCCGCGCGATTGCCGGCGCCGGATCGATCCACGCCACCGGCCACGGCGCCAGCGCGATCATGCGGTCCAGCAGCAGCGGGTAGTGCGTGCAGGCCAGCACCACGGCATCGGTGCGGAGGCCGCCGTCGTCGACGAAGCAGGGCGCGATCTCGGCCAGAATAGCGTCGTTGCCGATGGCCTCGCCGTTCAGCTCCGCCTCCGCCAGAGAGGCGAGGATGGGCGAGCCGACCAGTGTTACCGTGCAGGCCTGGGCATGGTCGCGGATCAGCGCCTTGGTATATTCGCGCTTCACGGTGGCCCGGGTGCCGAGCACCGAGACGCGCTTGGTGGTGGAGGCGGCGCAGGCTGGCTTGATCGCCGGGACGGTGCCGACGAAGGGCACGGCATAGGCGGCGCGCAGCGGCGCCATCACCGACACCGACATGGTGTTGCAGGCGATCACCACCAGGTCCGGGCGATGCGCCGCGATCAGCTCGCCCATCAGCGGCACCACCCGGGCGACGATCTCGTCCTCGCTGTGGTGGCCGTAGGGGAAGAACACGTCGTCGGCGACATAGACATAGCGCGCGTCAGGGCGCGCGCGGACGATCTCGCGCAGCACCGTGAGGCCGCCGAGGCCGGAATCGATCACCAGGATGGTTGGTTGGGTGGACACGGACACATCCTTGCCGAAGGTGGTTACTTTTGGGTTGCCGGACCATGACGCCTGCCGCGGATCCGATGCAATATGAACTCTTGTTCCGGGGCCGTCGCGGACGACAGCGCCTGATACGGTCCGGCTCTGCGAGGAGGCAAGAGATGCGGCACCGCGCCTTGGCTTCGGCGCGGAATGAACTGGAGCGCAGTCAGGTTGCGCGATTGTATCTTGTCGATGATGCAATTTCTGCTCATCATGCCTCGGCATTGACGCGCGGGGGGCACGGCGATGGCTGGAAAAAATATCGTCCTGTTGTCGGACGGCACGGGCAACAGCTCGGCCAAACTGTTTCGCACCAATGTCTGGCGGCTGTATCAGGCGCTTAATCTGTCAGATCCCTCGGCGCAGATCGCCTATTACGACGACGGTGTCGGCACCTCGTCGTTCAAGCCGCTGGCCATCCTCGGCGGCGTGTTCGGCGTCGGGCTGAAGCGCAACGTCATCGACATCTACAGTTTCTGCTGTCGCAACTATCAACCGGGCGATCGCATTTACGGCTTCGGCTTCAGCCGCGGCGCCTTCACCATCCGCGTGGTCGCCGGCCTGATCGCCCGCATCGGTCTCGTGCGCTACGACGGCAACGATGCGCAGCTGGCGCGCGATGCGGAGATTGCCTATCGCGAATATCGCAAGGTCCGCAATTACAAATCGGCGCTCACGGCGTTGATCAAGCCGCTATGGGCGCTGTGCGACTGGCTTGGTCGTGTCGTTCTGCACAAGCCGGCATTTGCCGACCTGGTCCGCACCGAAATCGAGAAGATCGATTTCATCGGCGTGTGGGACACCGTCGATGCCTATGGCGGTCCGATCGAGGAGATCACCCGGGCCATCGACTACTGGTACTGGCCGCTGACCATGCCGGACCAGTTCATGAACCACAAGATCGCCCGGGCCTGCCATGCGCTGGCGCTGGAGGAGGAGCGCGACGCGTTCCGCCCGGTGTTGTGGGACGACCGCTATGTGCGCGACGGCAAGAAGCTTTATCCGGTGGAGCAGGGCTGGGAGCCGGCGCCGCTGCCGGCGGAACGGCCGTTAGCCGAGATCGACCGCGAGCGCATCAGCCAGGTGTGGTTCGTCGGCGTGCATTCCGACATCGGCGGCGGCTATTCGCGCGACGGCCTGTCCTATACGACGCTGCGCTGGATGATGCAGCGCGCCGAGGTCCACGGGCTGCGCTATCTGCAGGTGCAGCAGACCTGGCTCGACAGCTTCGTCGATCCCTTCGACAAGCTCAACGACTCCCGTCACGGCCTCGCCGGCTACTATCGCTACCGGCCGCGCAAGCTGGTCGATATCTACAGCCAGCCGCCCTACAAGCTGAAGCTGGCCGAGGACCTGCGCCACATGCTCAACATTCTGGCGGACCGGACGGACTCCGAGCATGAAGTCAGGGCCGAACTCGCCGCGCCGGAGACGTATCGGCCGCGGCCGGCGCCAAAAATCCATCACACCGTGTTCGACCGCATCGCGCGCGGCACCGATGGCTACAGCCCGATCGTGCTGCCGGCCAGCTATGCGGTGGTGACCGACAGCGGCGCCATCATCGCCGAGAGCGGCGTCGGCGCCGCGCAGGCGCAGGCGCGCGCCGTCCGCCAGGAACGGGTGTGGGACTGGGTCTGGGCGCGGCGCGTCACCTACTTTGCCACGGTGGCTGCCTCGCTCTATCTGGCAGCGCTGCCGCTGATCAATGCCTGGCGTCCGCCGCGCGGGCCGGCCAGTCCCGCCGAGGTGGTCGTGCCGCTGATCGACATGGTCGGCGCGCTGCTGCCGGCCTTCGTCGCGCCGTGGCTGGAGGCCTTCCGCCACGCGCCCGGGCGGTTTTTGATCGGTGTCGTCGCGGTGCTTCTGCTGCTCGATCTGGGCGGCAGGATGCAGGGACGGATCCGCGACCTGATGCGGACCATCTGGCGCAGCCCGAGCAGCACGTCTCCGCCACAGCCGGCCAGCGCGGTCTACCGGCTGCGCAATGCCGGGGCCTATCGCGCGTTCTTCTATTTGCTCAAGCATTGGCTGCTGCCGACGTTCTTCGCCGCAGTGATTTTCGTGGTGCTGACCTTCGCGGTGTTCAACGTCGTCAATCGCCTGTCTTTCCTCGCCTTCGACGCGGCGGGGTCGGTCTGCACCCCCGGCGTGACGACCACCGCCGTGACGGCGACGCCGGCGACCAGACCGTTCGCGACGAAGACCTTGTGCACGGCGACCGGCCTCGCCGTGCAGGCGCAGCGCTCCTATCGGGTCACGCTGGTGGTCACCGATCCCTGGCAGGACGGCTACAAGTTCGACGAGCCCGATCCGGACAAAGCCCGCGGCATCGCCACCGGGCCGGAGGGATTCGGCCGCGACCGGATGCGGCCACTGATGTGGCTCGGCCTGCCAAGCCGGCGGCTGCTGGGCTCGAACTGGTTTGCGCCGGTGCTGCGCGTCGGCATCCGCAGTTTCGGCGAGGTGGTGCCGGCCTTCGTGCGCGAGGATCCGCCGGCGTGCCAGTGCCCGGCGACGACGCGCTACACCGCAACCTTCCGGGCGCCGAAATCCGGCGAACTGTTCGTCTATGTCAACGATACGGTGATCGGGATGCCCCGCCTGTTCGACTTGTTCTACCGCAGCAACAACAAGGGCCGCGCCGATCTGACGCTGCAGTTGGTGGAGTAGCTGCCTACACCGGCAGCAATGGCCGGTGCGCGCCTGCGGGCGGCTCGATACGGATCGGGTCGCCGGGCCGCACGTCGCCGGCTGACAGCACAATGCTCATGACGCCGGACTTGCGGATCAGCTTGCCCTCGGCGTCCTTGTCCAGCACGGCCTTCAGCAGTCCCTTCCGGAAGGCGTCGATCTGGCCGCAGGGGTGACGCAGGCCGGTGATCTCGATCACCGCCTGATCGCCGAGATGGAGTTTCGTGCCGGTGGACAGGCCGAGCAGGTCGATGCCCCCGGTAGTGATGTTCTCGCCGAGATCGCCGGGCGCGATGTCGAAGCCTTTGGTGCGCAGCTCGTCGAACAGTTCGCGGTGCATCAGATGCACCTGGCGCAGGTTCGGCGCCTCGGGATCTTTGCGCGCGAGGTAGAGGTGCGTGACCTTGGCGCCGGCATGGGCATCGCCCTCGACGCCGAGGCCCGGCAACAGGCGGACGCTGAGCGCCGGCGCCTTGCTGAAATGATGGCCGCGGCGCAGGCAGACGGCGAGGATAGCGGGCGCAAATTCTATCAGGGGTTCGGACCTTTCTTCACCTCTCCCCGCTTGCGGGGAGAGGTCGGCATTCACGCGAAGCGTGGATGCCGGGTGAGGGGACTCTCGAGTGAAACGCGGAATCCCCTCACCCGGAGCCCCTCGCTCCGCTCAGGACTCCGACCTCTCCCCGCAGGCGGGGAGAGGTTAAGAACCGGCGATCAGCTCTCTCCGAACACGCGGTTGAAGATCGTATCGACGTGCTTGAAGTGATAGCCGAGATCGAACTGTTCCTCGATCTCCGCATCCGTGAGATATTTCTTCACGCCGGCGTCCTTCTTCAGCAGCGTCTGGAAGTCGCCTTCGCCGCGCCACACCGGCATGGCGTTGCGCTGCACGAGCTTGTAGGCGTCCTCGCGCGAGGCGCCCTTCTGGGTCAGCGCGATCAGGAGGCGCTGCGAATGGACGAGGCCGCCGAGGCGGTCGAGGTTCTTCTGCATGTTGGCCGGATAGACCAGCAGTTTCTCGATCACGCCGGCCAGGCGGTTGAGCGCGAAGTCCAGCGTCACCGTGGCGTCCGGTCCGAACATGCGCTCGGCCGAGGAGTGCGAGATGTCGCGCTCGTGCCACAGCACCACGTTCTCCATGGCCGGGGTCACATAGGCGCGCACCATGCGGGCGAGGCCGGTGATGTTCTCGGTCAGCACCGGGTTGCGCTTGTGCGGCATCGCCGAGGAGCCCTTCTGGCCCTCGGAGAAGAACTCCTCCACTTCCAGCACTTCGGTGCGCTGCATGTGGCGGATCTCGGTGGCGAGGCGCTCCATGGACGAGGCAATCACGCCGAGCGTGGCGAAGTACATGGCGTGGCGATCGCGCGGGATCACCTGGGTGGAGATCGGCTCGGGGGTCAGGCCCATGGCCTTGGCCACATGGGCTTCGACGCGCGGATCGATCTGCGCGAAGGTGCCGACAGCACCGGAGATGGCGCAGGTCGCCACTTCCTTGCGCGCGGTTACGAGCCGTTCGCGGGCGCGGGTGAACTCGGCAAAGGCGTAAGCGAGCTTCAGACCGAACGTCACCGGCTCGGCATGGATGCCGTGGGAGCGGCCGATGGTCGGGGTCATCTTGTGCTCGAAGGCACGGGTCTTGAGCGCGGCCAGCAGCCGGTCAACGTCGGCGATCAGGATGTCGGCGCAGCGCGTCGGCTGCACGTTGAGGCAGGTGTCGAGCACATCCGAGGAGGTCATGCCCTGGTGCACGAAGCGCGCCTCGGGGCCGACGATCTCGGCCAGATGGGTCAGGAAGGCGATGACGTCGTGCTTGGTCTCGCGCTCGATCTCGTCGATGCGCGCCACGTCGAAGGTGGCGTCCTTGGCCTTGGCCCAGATGGTTTTCGCCGCATCCTTGGGGATCACGCCCAGTTCCGCCAGCGCATCCGCCGCATGGGCCTCGATCTCGAACCAGATCTTGAAGCGGCTCTGCGGCTCCCAGATGGCAGCCATTTCCGGACGGGTGTAGCGGGGGATCATGGAGGACTCGTGCTGTTGGGGGTTACGCCGCGCTTTAGCAGATCGGGAGGGGGAGGGAACAAGCGGATCGCCCGCCAGCGGGTTTTACCGTAAGCAGGGAGCCAGCCGGTGCGGCACCGTTTGATGTCGGTCAAACCGACCGGCCGGCTGGCCGTTATCATGCGGCAAGGGAGAAAATGTGCTGCTGGCGATCTTTGCGGATATCCATGGCAACCGGGAGGCGTTCGAGGCCTGCCTCGCTGCGGCGCGTGCGCGCGGCGCGGAGCGCATGGTGCTGCTCGGCGATTTCGTTGGCTACGGCGCCGATCCGGAATGGGTGGTCGATACCGTGATGGAACTGGTCGCGGCCGGCGCCGTGGCCGTGCAAGGCAACCACGATTATGCCGTCGGCACGCCCTCCGAGACCATGAATGCCGAGGCCCAGGCCGCCATCGAATGGACCCGCGGCCGGCTCGGCGCCGAACAGCGGCGCTTTCTCGCCGACCTGCCGCTGACCGTCGAGGATGGCGAGCGTCTCTATGTGCATTCCGAGGCCAGCCAGCCGGCCCGGTGGCGCTATGTGACCGATGTCTCCGACGCTGCGCGCTGCCTGATCGCGACCCAGGCGCATGTCACTTTCTGCGGCCACATCCACAAGCCGGCGCTGTATTCCATGTCGGTGACGGCGAAGATGACCAGCTTCGTGCCGAGCGCGGACGTCGCCGTGCCGCTGCTGCAGGGGCGGCGCTGGCTGGCGGTGATGGGCTCGGTCGGCCAGCCGCGCGACGGCAATCCGGCGGCGGCCTTCGCGCTGCTCGATACCATCAGCCGCGAGATCACCTATTGCCGCGTGCCCTACGATGTCGAGGCAGCGGCGAAGCGCATTCGCGACAATGGCCTGCCGGTCTGGCTGGCCGACCGGCTGCTGGTGGGGAGGTGAGCCATGGGGCGGCATCTGGTTGAGCCCGGCGCGGTGATCGACGGTTTTGTCGTCGGCGAATGCGTGCATCGCGGCGGTATGGCGACGCTGTGGAGTGTGACCCGGCCGGACATCGCCATGCCGCTGCTGATGAAGATCCCGCGCATTTCCGAGGGCGACGATCCCGCCGCCATCGTCGGCTTCGAGATGGAGCAGATGATCGTGCCGCGGCTGTCCGGCGTGCACGTCCCGAAATGTTTCGGTGCCGGCGATTTTGCGAAGCAGCCTTATGTGGTGATCGAGCGCATTCCCGGCGCGACGCTCTATGCGCGACTGCCGGAATTGCCGCTGCCCTATGACGAAGCCGTGGCGATCGTCGGCAAGGTGGCGGTGGCGCTGGACGAATTGCACCGGCAGAACGTCATTCATCACGACATCAAACCGAGCAGCGTGATGTTTCGCGACAGCGGTGAGGCGGTGCTGATCGATTTCGGCCTGTCGCATCACAACCAGCTGCCGGACCTGCTGCAGGAGGAATTCCGGCTGCCCTACGGCACCGCGCCCTATATGGCGCCGGAGCGGCTGCTCGGCGTGCGCGACGATCCGCGCAGCGACCTGTTTTCGCTCGGCGTGCTCTTGTACTTCTTCACCACCGGCGAACGGCCCTTTGGCGAAAGCGAAACCCTGCGCGGCATGAAGCGGCGGCTGTGGCGCGATCCGGTGCCACCGCGCAAACTGCGCGCCGACTATCCGCCCTGGCTGCAGGAGATCGTGCTGCGCTGCCTGGAGACCGAGCCCAAGTGGCGGCATCCCACCGCGGCGCAGCTGGCCTTCGATCTCGGCCATCCCGACCAGGTCAAACTCACCGCGCGTTCGGAGCGGCTCAAGCGCGATCCGCTCAGCACCGTGTGGCGCCGCCGTTTCAACGGCAATATCTCGCAGCCCAGGGCCAAGGCCGATCTCGCCGCCCAGCTCGACGCCTCGCCCATCGTGGCCATCGCGCTGGACACCACCGAAGGCGCTCCGGAGCTGAACGCGGCGCTGCGCGTCACCGCCGGCCGGATTCTCGCGACATTGCCGGCGGCGCGGCTGGCCTGTCTCAACGTGCTCAGGCTCAATCGCCTCGCCGTCGACCACACGCTTGACGAGAACCAGAGCAACAAGCACGTCGATCGCCTGGTCATGCTGAAGCACTGGGCGCAGCCGCTGAAGCTCGATCCCAACCGGCTGTCGACCCATGTGCTGGAGGCGATCGATCCGGCCGCGGCGATCCTGCAATTCGCCGACTCCAACAAGGTCGACCACATCATCATCGGCGCGCGACAGAATTCCAGGCTGCGCAGCCTGCTCGGCAGCGTGTCGGCGAAAGTCGCCGCCGAAGCCAATTGCAGCGTCACCGTGGTGCGTCCGGCCCGCGCGGCGACGCGGGACGGAGTATAGTTGTAGCCCGCATGAGCGCAGCGAGATGCGGGAATTATGGAGCGCTGCCCCGCATGTCGCTGCGCTCATGCGGGCTACTTGCCAATTGCGCGAGTTGTTGTGCTTAGTGTTCTCATGCAACGTGTAAGGATGATTTATTGTCAGAGCTCGGACCAAAAGAAACTGAGATTATGAGCTTCCTAGAGGAGCGAATTTTCAACCCAATACTTGATTCAGGTACAGCCTCGGCAAGGCTAAAACAAGGAATTCGCTTCACCATTATGCGAATGAAGGAGCGGGATGCAGCTGGGATGATTCAGTATTACTGGTCCGCGATTATTGGGACAGAGCGAAGCGTCGGATTTGCCGCCCTCATGCGTCAGGAAGGATTTGGTCGTTTCGAGGAAGCTATCGACGAATTTCGGCTTCGTTTTAATGATCAGTTTCTTCGGCGACCGTGAGGATAGGCGCGACGGAATTCCTACCCAGAGCCTCCTGCAGCAACGCATTCTCGCATTGAAGACTCCGCGCCTAAACCATCTCCCCGCGCGCATTCGCCGCGGCGCCGCGGATGCCGTCGATGTTCGCCTTGTAGCTCGCCACCGTGCCGCCCTTGAACACCGCGGAGCCGGCGACGAACGCATTGGCGCCGGCGGCGGCCAGTTGGCCGGACACCGCGGCGGAGACGCCGCCGTCGACCTCGATGTCGATCGGGCGGCCCGCGGTCATGGCGCGCAGATCGCTGATCTTGCCGAGCGCGGACGTAATAAAGGCCTGGCCGCCGAAGCCGGGGTTGACCGACATCACCAGGATCAGGTCGACCATGTCGATGACGTATTCGATGGCCGAGAGCGGCGTGCCGGGGTTGAGCGAGACGCCGGCCTTCTTGCCGAGCGCGCGGATCGCCTGCAGCGAACGGTGCAGATGCGGGCCGGCCTCGGCATGCACGGTGATGTGGTCGCAGCCGGCCTTGGCGAAGGCTTCGAGGTAGGGATCGCAGGGCGCGATCATCAGATGCGCGTCGAAGATCTTCTTGGTGTGCGGGCGCATCGCCTTGATGACATCGGGCCCGTAGGAAATGTTCGGCACGAAATGGCCGTCCATGACGTCGAGATGCAGCCAGTCGGCGCCGGCTTCGTCCACCGCGCGGACTTCCTCGCCGAGCCTGGAGAAATCGGCAGCCAGGATCGACGGTGCGATGACCAGCGGGCGGGGCGCGAAGGACTGTGACATCGGCATTTCCTGATGGTTGGAGAGGGCTTCCGGGTACCATGCAGCCGGCCGAGCGGCAATGCGGGCCAGCGCAGCGTCCGGCCGTTTGCGGCGCGGCAGTTTCTGCCGCAACGGCACGATTTGCCGGGAGCGCCATCGTCGCTGCTCCCTGAAGGTCATTGTTATCACGAGGTTTTTTCGATGGCACGGCGCTTGCTGACCATTGGCTCAGGGAATTCACGCCGCGTGCGGCTTGAGCAGGAGTCTCAATATGCTGGCAGCTCTTACGGCCGCGACGACGGCACTCGACGCCCTGCAGGCGCTGACCTCGAAGAAGGGCTCGACGTCATCGGCGACCGCCAAGACCGGCGTCACGCAGAACGCTGCCTCGATCTTCGATGCCGACAGCAAGGCCTCCGGCGACACCACCGCCGCCAAGCCGGTGATCCACAGCTCCGCAAGCACCGGCACGCTGTCGACGAGCACCATGAGCGCGCTGCTCGCGGCACAGGGCCAGGCAACGACCGCGTCGACCGGCTCGGCCGATAGTACTTCGGTGGCGTCAGCCAGTTCCACGGCGACCAAGAGCCGTTCGGCGGCGCTGAAGGATCTGTTCGCACAGCTCGACAGCGATGGCGACGGCAAGGTCAGCAAGGCCGAATTCGAGGACAAGCTCGGCGCCGGCGGCACCAACACCGCCAATGCCGACAAGGTGTTCGCCAAGCTCGACAAGAACGGCGACGGCTCGGTGAGCCTCGACGAAATGTCCTCCGCCCTGAAGGGCCATGGCGGCGGGCACCATCACACTGCGAAGAGCGGCGGCTCCAGCAACGGTTCGGATGCGACGGGGGCCACCAGCACCACCACGCTGAATGCCGACAGCACCACCACCACGTCGACCACCTATGCCGACGGCTCCAAGGTGTCGATGACCTCGGCGCCGACCAACGCCGCATCGTCCAGCGCCACCAAGTCGTATAATTTCATCGAGCAGATGATCCAGAAGCAGGCCCAGGCAATCTCGAATTCAGGCGCGTCGTCGGTGTCGGTCAGCGCCTGATCCCGGCGTCACCTCGCGATACGCATAGCGGTCGCGGACCTCGCGATTGAAGAACGCGCCGCGTGACGGCGCATGACTGAACGCCGTGAACAGCTCCGGCCCGACATCCTCATAGCGATAGCGCCGGCCGCTGGTGAAGATTGCCAGCAGTTCGCGGCTGGCCGCGTCATAGGCGAGATGGCTGATCGCTGTGGATGGCATGGCGTCAGCGGCTCCTCGATCATGCAACGCCGGCGGCCGGCTTTTGTTGCCCGGTCAGAAACGGTCCTTCCACGCCGGCAGCGCGTCCGGGAACGGCAGCGCTTTCGCCGCGAAAACGCCGCGCGCGATCGCCCGCGCCATCGCGTTGCCGGCCAGCATGCCCAGTTCCGTCAGCCCGACCAGCGGATCGACCGGCTTTTCGCAGGTCGCGGCGGCGAACACGATGTCGCCATCGAGCGGTGCGTGCACCGGATAGATGGCGCGGGCAAAGCCGGTCTGCGCCATCATGGCCAGACGTTTGGCCTGCGACTTGGTCAGGATGGCGTCGGTGACCACGACGGCCAGCGTGGTATTCTCCACTGCGGTCGCTGCAGGGCCGCCCTTGATGCGCATCGCATGCATGGACGGCGTGAAGGCCTCCGGCCAGCCGCGGCTGCCGAACTCGCCGTCGACCTCGAACGGCGCCGCCCAGAACCACGGCCCGTCGCCGACGGTGACGCTGCCGACGGCATTGACCACGGCGAGTGCCGCGACCTTGACGCCGTCCGGCGTGATCGCCGAGGCCGAGCCGACGCCGCCCTTGAAATTCGCCGTGGTGGCGCCGAGCCCGGCGCCGACGCTGCCCAGCGCGAAGCTGGTGCTGGCGGCGGCGGCGGCGACATAGCCGAGCTCGCGATAGGGGGCGTAGCGGCCCCAGTTCTTGTCGCCGCCGTTGAGCAGGTCGAAGCAGATCGCGCCGGGCACGATGGGAATAACGGCGTCGCGTATCCTGAAACCGCGGCCGTGCTCGGCGAGCCAGGCCTGGACGCCGCCGCCGGCCTCCAGCCCGAAGGCGGAGCCGCCGGCCAGCGCGATGGCGTCGATCCGCTCCACGGTGTTGACGGGATCGAGCAGGGCGCTTTCGCGGGTGCCCGGGCCGCCGCCGCGGATGTCCATCGCTGCCACCGCCGGGGTATCGAACAGGATCGCGGTGACCCCGGAGGCGACGGTGGCGTCGTCGGCGTGGCCGACGCGGACGCCGGCGATATCGGTGAGGAGATTCTTCATGGGACGCTCTTTCTTCCCCTCTCCCCAGCGCAGCGAAGCTGCGCGCCGCGGGAGAGGGTGCCTTCGCGAAGCGAAGGCGGGAGAGGGCATCTTCGACACGGTTGTTGTTTGTGCAACCCCTCTCCCGTCTCGAACCCGCTTCGCGCGTTCGATCCACCCTCTCCCGCGGCGCGAAGCTTCGCTTCGCTGGGGGAGAGGGAAAGAGGACCGATCACGCCCGATCACATCCGCAGGAGGCCCGCCACGGGCCTTGCATCGGGGCACGCGGGCGGTGCATCTAGCCGCATGATTCACGATGTCACCATTCCGGCGGCGCTGCTCGCCGGCCTCGTCAGCTTCCTGTCGCCCTGCGTGCTGCCGCTGGTGCCGCCCTATCTGATCTATCTGACCGGCGCCACCATCGAGCACGTCGCCGCCGACGAACCCGACGCGACCTCGAAGCGGGCGGTGATGATCTCCGCGCTGATGTTCGTGCTGGGTTTTTCCACGGTCTTCGTGGCGCTCGGCGCCAGCGCCAGCCTGGTCGGCAGCGTGATCCGCGCATATTCCGCCGAACTGTCGATCGTCGCCGGCGTGGTCATCATCCTGATGGGCCTGCACTTTCTCGGCCTGACCCGGATCGGCCTGCTGATGCGCGAGGGCCGCCTGGCGATGGCCAAGCCCGTCGGCCTGTGGGGCGCCTATGCGATGGGGCTGGCCTTCGCCTTCGGTTGGACGCCGTGCATCGGGCCGATCCTCGCGGCCATCCTGTCGGTGGCTGCGGCGGAGGCGACCGTGACCAAGGGCGCGGGCCTGCTGGCGGTGTATTCCGCCGGGCTCGGCATTCCCTTCCTGCTGGCGGCGCTGATGGTCGAGCAGTTCTCCAGCCTGTTCGCGCGGATGAAGCGCCACCTCGCCACGGTCGAACGGGTCATGGGCGTGCTGATGGTCATCACCGGCATCGGCTTCCTCACCGGCGCGGTGAGCAATGTCAGCATCTGGCTGCTGGAGACGTTTCCGGCGCTGCAGAATTTCGGGTGAAGCTGATTGTTTCCCGCGCGCGGCGCGGCATTCTTATGCCGCTCCGCAGATGCGGGATCCCGATTGTTTAAAGAACCTGGGCCGGATCTGCGAAGCAACACTTCCGCGCGAAGCTTCGCTTCGCTAGGTTGCATCGCGTCCGGGGAACGAGATCTGCGAGACGACTCCGCTCACGTCCCCTTGGGATTGATCTCGGTGTAGTTGCCCTTGGCGTCCCACTTGTAGACGACATAGTCGATCGCCTTGATGTCGCCCTTGGCGTCGAAGGCCATCTTGCCGAGAACGGTGTCCCATTCGCCGGCCTTGATGACGTCCATCACCTTCTTCGGATCGGTCGAGCCGGCCTTGGCCGCGGCCTGCGACCACACCTGGAATGCCGCGTAGGTGTACAATGTGTAGCCTTCGGGATCGATGTTCTTGGCCTTGAACTTCTCGACGATGGCCTTGGCGGTCGGCTTGTAGCGCGGGTCCGGCCCGAAGGTGAACAGGGTGCCTTCGGCGGCGGGGCCGGTGATCGAGGCGAACTCCTTGTCGTTCATGGCGTCGCCGGCCATCAGGATGGTCTTCAGGCCCTGGTCGCGCATCTGGCGCAGGATCAGGCCGGCTTCCTGGTGATAGCCGCCGACATAGACCAGATCGATGTTGTCGCGCTTCAGCCGCGAGACGATAGAATTGAAGTCCTTGTCGCCCTTGTTGTAGCTCTCGAACATTTTTTCGGTGAAGCCGGCCTTGTTGAGCGCCTTCTTGGTCTCGTCGGCCAGTCCCTTGCCGTAGGTGGTCTTGTCGTTGAGGATTGCGACATTCTTGCCGGCAAAGTTCTTGGCGATGTAGTCCGCCGCGACCAGGCCCTGCTGGTCGTCGCGGCCGCAGACGCGCAGCACGTTCCACAGCTTGCGCTCGGTGAACAGCGGATTGGTCGAAGCCGGGGTGATCTGCAGCACGTTGGCGTCGGCATAGGCTTCCGAGGCGGGGATCGACGACGACGAGCAGAAGTGCCCGGCCACGAACGGCACCTTGGAGCTGCCGAGCTTCTCGGCAACCGAACGCGCCTGCTTGGGGTCGCAGGCATCGTCGGCGACCTCCAGTGCCAGCTTCTTGCCGAGCACGCCGCCGGCGGCATTGAGATCGGTCACCGCCTGTTCGGCGCCGTTCTTCATCTGCCTGCCAAAGGCGGATTCGCCGCCGGTCATCGGACCGGCCACAGCCACGTTGATGTCCTGGGCGAAGGCCGCCGTCGATAGCAGCGTTGCTGCGAAGGCCAGGCCGATCAGTCGGAACGGTTTCATGAAATGATCCTCGCAAAGGGTTTTCCCGCCGCGAGCCATCCAGCGGTCGGAAGCGAGGATCAGTCTCACCCTATTTCGATGTCAAGTCACCGGCAATTTACAGGCACGCGCGGCCCGCCGTAGTGTCTCGCTGCGGCAGGTCGTCGCAAGACTGTCGGGGGCGGGCCTCATTCGTGGCCGAAACAACCGGACACGCAGAACGTGCCGGTCGTTTCGCTGGCGGGAGCGGCCGTTACATCGGCTTCAGTTCGGCGTAGTCGCCCTT
Source organism: Rhodopseudomonas sp. P2A-2r (assembly GCF_026015985.1). Taxonomy (GTDB): domain Bacteria; phylum Pseudomonadota; class Alphaproteobacteria; order Rhizobiales; family Xanthobacteraceae; genus Tardiphaga. Next base: position 2,756,148 of record NZ_CP110389.1, read on the forward strand.
GGCATCCCATTTGTAGACGACGTAATCGAGCGCCTTGATATCGCCCTTGGCATCGAAGGCCAGCTTGCCGAGGACGGTGTCCCACTCGCCGGCCTTGATGGCCTCGATCACCTTCTTCGGGTCGGTCGAATTGACCTTCTTCACCGCCTGCGACCACACCTGGAACGCGGCGTAGGTGTACAGCGTGTAGCCTTCGGGATCGATGTTCTTGGCCTTGAAGCGGTCGACGATGGCCTTGGCGGTCGGCTTGTTGCGCGGGTCGGGGCCGAAGGTGAACAGGGTGCCTTCGGCAGCCGGGCCGGTGATCGAGGCGAATTCCTTGTCGTTGATGGCGTCGCCCGCCATCAGCACGGTCTTCAGTCCCTGGTCGCGCATCTGGCGCAGGATCAGGCCGGCTTCCTGATGATAGCCGCCGATATAGACCAGATCGATGTTGTCGCGCTTCAGCCGCGAGACGATGGAGTTGAAGTCCTTGTCGCCCTTGTTGTAGCTCTCGAACATCTTCTCGGTGAAGCCGACCTTGTTAAGCGCCTTCTTGGTCTCGTCGGCCAGTCCCTTGCCGTAGGTGGTCTTGTCGTTGAGGATGGCGACGTTCTTGCCCTTGTAATTCTTGGCGATGTACTCGGCGGCAACCAGACCCTGCTGGTCGTCGCGACCGCAGACGCGCAGCACGTTCCACAGCTTGCGCTCGGTGAACAACGGATTGGTCGAGCCCGGGGAGATCTGCAGCACGTTGCCGTCCGCATAGGCTTCCGACGCCGGGATCGACGACGACGAACAATAGTGACCGGCGACGAACGGGATCCCGGAGCTGGCGAACTTCTCGGCGATCGAACGGGCCTGCTTGGGATCGCAGGCATCGTCGCCGACTTCCAGCGCGAGCTTCTTGTTGAGCAGGCCACCGGCGGCATTGATGTCGGCAACCGCGAGTTCGGCACCATTCTTGAACTGGCGGCCGAAGGCGGCTTCGCCGCCGGTCATCGACGAGGCGACACCGACGCGAATGTCCTGCGCCAGCACGGCGGACGATAGCGCGACAGACGCGCCCAGCGTGAGGCCGATGAGTTTGATCAGTTTCATATGGAAGTCTCCAGGGCCGGCTTGAAGTTGTCGATGGTGAAGTAGGTATCTTTAAACCGTGGCGAATGTCAGATAATTATCGTGAGGCATCGGCGAATTTCTCTTGGTTGAAGCGGTCGCGGTGTCTTGCTTCTGTCACGGACGTTGATGGCAGGAGGCATCCGGTTCGCCCTTGGTCACGCGTGCCTTCCACCTTCGAGATAGGCAGAGCGGATTTCCGGCGCCTTGAGCAGGTCCGCGCCAGTGCCGGTCAGCGTGATCAGCCCGTTGACCATGACGTAGCCGCGATGGGCGAGGCGCAGCGCGTGATTGGCGTTCTGCTCGACGATCAGCACGGTGAGGCCGTCCTGCCGGTTGAGGACGCGGATGGCGTCGAAAATCTGTTTGGCGATCAATGGCGCGAGGCCCAGCGAGGGCTCGTCGAGCAGCAGCAGCCGCGGCCGGCTCATCAGCGCGCGGCCGATCGCCAGCATCTGCTGCTCGCCACCGGACAGCGTGCCGCCGCGCTGGGTCATGCGCTCCTTCAGCCGCGGAAACAGCGCCAGTACCTTGTCGAGGCCGGCCGCGCGGTCCGCCGGGCTGGTGTCGGTGGCGTCGGCGCCCATCTGCAGGTTTTCCGCGACGCTCATGCGCGGAAAGATGCGGCGGCCTTCCGGCGACTGGGCGATGCGCATGCGCGCGATCTCGTGGGTCGGCACGCCGGTGATGTCCGTGCCGTCGTAGACGATGGTCCCGGACCTGGCGCGCGGCCTGCCGAAGATCGTCATCATCAGCGTCGACTTGCCGGCGCCATTGGCGCCGATCAATGCCACGATTTCACCGCGGGCGATGGTGACGTCGACGCCGCGCAACGCTTCGATCTTGCCGTAGGACGCGCGAAGATTCTGGATGGCGAGCATGGGGGTGGAAGAGTTCATCGCATGACCTCTCCGCCGTCATGGCCGGCCTTGTGCCGGCTATCCACGCAACCATGTGCGCCGGCGCCTGCGGGCGTGGATGGCCGGGACAGGCCCGGCCATGACGGAGTGTGTGGCAATGACCTCACAGCCCCAACTCCGCTTCGATGGTTTCGACTTCGTCTTCCTCGGCGCCGAGATAGGCCGCGATCACCTTGGGATTATCGCGGATCGACTGCGGGGTGCCGTCGGCGATCTTGACGCCGTAGTCCAGCACAACGATGTGGTCGGAGATTTCCATCACCACGCTCATGTCGTGCTCGATCAGCAGGATCGAGGTGCCCCAGTCGTCGCGGATCTTCAGCAAGAGCTCGCTCAGGCTGGCGCTCTCGCGCTCGTTCAGGCCTGCGGCGGGCTCATCGAGGCAGAGCAGGGCCGGTTCAGTGCACATGGCACGCGCGATCTCGAGGCGGCGCTGGTCGCCATAGGGCAGTTCGCCGGCCGCATCGTCGGCGCGGCCGAGCAGGCCGATCCGGTCGAGCCAGTTGCGCGCCAGATCCATCGCGCGCTTCTCGGCGGCGCGATAGGATGGCACGCCGAACAGGCCCAGGAACGTATAGCCCGACGCCTTCATCAGCGCGTTGTGCTGCGCCACCATCAGGTTTTCCAGCGCCGTCATGCCCGGAAACAGCCGGATGTTCTGGAATGTGCGCGCGACCTTTGCGACCTTGGAAATCCGGAAGTCGTTGAGGCGTTCGAGTCTGAATTCGGCGCCGTCGTGACTGAGCCGGATGCTGCCGCCGCTCGGCTTGTAGAAGCCGGTAATGCAATTGAACACCGTGGTCTTGCCGGCGCCGTTGGGGCCGATCAGGGCGGTGATCTTGCCGCGCTCGGCGGCGAACGACAGTTCGTTGACGGCGACGATGCCGCCGAAGCGCATCGACAGATTTTCCACGCTGAGGATCCGGTCGCTCACTGGCGGGCTTCCTCGACGATATCAGCGGAGATCGTGGTCTGGTGATTCAGGAACACGGTCGGCGCGCGGTGGCCGATCAATCCGCGCGGCCGCCAGATCATCAGCAGCACCATGGCGAAGCCGAACACCAGCATGCGGTACTGCTCGAGGCCGCGGAACAGTTCGAAGCCGCCGATCATGGTCAGCGCCGCCAGCGCCACGCCGAGCTGCGAGCCCAATCCGCCGAGCACGACAATGGCCAGCACCAGCGCCGATTCCTGGAAAGTAAAGGATTCCGGGCTGATGAAGCCCTGTCGCGTGGCGAAGAACGAGCCGGCAAAGCCGGCGAACATGGCGCCGGTCGCGAAGGCGGTGAGTTTCGTCGTGGTGGTGTTGATGCCGAGCGCGCGGCAGGCGACCTCGTCCTCGCGGAGCGCTTCCCAGGCGCGGCCGATCGGCAGCGCGCGCAGCCGGATGGTGACCCAGTTGGTCAGCAGCGCCAATGCCAGGATCAGGTAGAACAGGAACACGATGCGATGGGTGGGCGAGAATTCGATGCCGAGCCGCGCCGCGAGGCCGTCGTCGCCCGGCGACAGCGGAATGCCGAAGAAGGTCGGGCGCGGGATGCCCGATACGCCGTTGGGGCCGCCGGTGAGATCCTGCCAGTTGATGATGACGAGGCGGATGATTTCGCCGAACGCCAGCGTGACGATGGCGAGATAATCGCCGCGCAGCCGCAGCACCGGGAAGCCGAGCAGCACGCCGAAGAACGCCGCCAGGATGCCGGCGAGCGGCAGGCAGATCCAGAACGACAGGCCGAAATTGGTCGCCAGCAGCGCGTAGGAATAGGCGCCGACCGCGTAGAAGGCGACGTAGCCGAGGTCGAGCAGGCCGGCGAGGCCGACCACCACGTTAAGCCCCCAACCGAGCATCACATAGGTCAGCACAAGGATGCCGAGATCGAGGATGTAGCGCTGGTCGTAGAAGATCACCGGCACCAGAAACGTGAAGATCAGCAGCACCGGCGCGATGGCGCGGCGCGCCACGGCGAGCGCCTTCGTGGTCCCGGGCGTCACGATCCTGATGGTGTCGACCGGTCCCCACCAGGCGCGCAACAGCTCGACCACGATACTGCCGCCGAACACCACGGCGACCATGATCGCGAGATCGCCGAACCGCGTCCAGTAAATCAGTTGGCCGCTGGGGCCGGCCTCGGTGCGCACGCCGATCATCAGCGAGAACAGCACCAGGGCCACCAGCGCGGAGATCAGCGCCTTCTTGAAGGTGAACGCCAGATCCGGGCCGCGGGCGACTTTGGCGTGAGCGGCGTTGGCTGCCACGGCCATCAAACTTTTTCGACTTCCGGCCGGCCGAGCAGGCCGGTCGGCAGGAAGATCAGCACGACGATCAGGATCGAGAACGCCGCGACATCCTTGTACTCGGTCGAGAAATACGCCGCCCACAGGGTCTCGATCAGGCCGATCAGCAGGCCGCCGAGCATCGCGCCGGGCAGAGAGCCGATGCCGCCGAGCACGGCGGCGGTAAACGCCTTGATGCCGGCGACGAAGCCCATGAAGAAGTCGACCAGGCCGTAATACAGCAGGTACATCATGCCGGCGACCGCGGCGAGCGCGGCGCCGATCACGAAGGTCATGGAGATGGTGCGATCGACGTCGACGCCGAGCAGGGACGCCATGGTCTGGTCCTGCTCGCAGGCGCGCATGTCGCGGCCGAACCGGGTGCGCGCGACGAGGTAGGTGAAGATCGCCAGCAGTACGATGGTGGTGATCACGACGATGATCTGCACATTGGACAGCCGCACGGCAAAGCCACCGGCACCTTCATGCAGCGTGTAGCCGCCGGTGATGATCGGCGGCACCGGCTTGACCCGCGCGCCCTGGGCGACCTGCGAGTAATTGGTGAGCACGAAGGACATGCCGATCGCCGACAGCATCGGCGCGAGGCGGAACGAGTGCCGCAACGGCCGGTAGGCGATGCGTTCGATGGTCCAGCCATACAGGGCCGTAACCGCCATCGACACCAGCAGCACGATCAGCAGGATCACCGGTACTACGGTGAGGCCGATGGAGACCAGGATCAGGAAGGTGATCAGCGCGATGAAACCGCCGATCATGAAGATGTCGCCATGAGCGAAGTTGATCATGCCGACGATGCCGTAGACCATCGTGTAGCCGATGGCGATCAGGCCGTAGATCGAGCCGAGCACGAGTCCGTTGATCAACTGCTGGGCGAAATAGTCCATGCGCTGTCGTGTCTGCCGTGAAAGACGCGGGCGACATCCCGGCAGCCGGAACATCGTCGGTCATCGTTTTCTAACAGCGTGCACAAGGCGCCGCAACCGTGTGCACTGCGACTAAAGTGAGCTGCACATGGCGTATTTTTTATCGCACTGCAGTGCAGTTCCGGACTCCATGCTGTCATTAAATCGCCGCGCAATGATCACCCGGGAACAGAAACCAATTTCCTGGGCGCCAGTTGTCTATGCGTTGAATGGTTCAACAAGGGAGATTGCAGAATGTCCAATCAGAACCAGAATCCGGGCCAGCAGAATCAGAGCCCAGGTCAGAAGCCCGGCCAGCAGGGCGGCGGCCAGAAGCCCGGACAGCAGCAGCAGGATCCGAACCGCCAGGGCGGTCAGCAACAGGGCGGCCAGCAGCCGGGTGGCGGGCAGGGCGAGCGCCAGCAGCGCAGCCGGCCGAACAGTGGAAACAGGGAGGCCCCGCCGGAAGGCGGGGCTTTTTCATTTGGCAAGCGAGAACGACCGCCGGTGGCGGTTATCCCGTCCTCGCTGAAATTAAGGTAAATAAAGGGTTACCGTTGCCTGCCCGGGCTAGCGAAGGTTACCTCGCCGATGTCGGGCTCGACTCGGGTTGCGGGCGACAGTGTTGGCGGAACGGGCAATGTACCAGAACTGGCGGATCAGCAGTTTCAACGGCGCGCTTCTGGCGTGCTATTTTATTCCCGCCTGGACCATCACCTCATTCAAGATCATGATTTCGCCGATCCATGGCCTCTATGAGCGCGCCAACGTGTCGATGGCGCTGTTTTTCAGCGACTACATGCAGATCGGAACCATGAGCACGGTGCGCTTTGCCTGGCTGCTGGCGCTGGGCAAGCTGACCGTAGTGGCGTTCTTCGCGGTGTTCCTGCTGTTCACCACCCGGGCGTCGATCCGCAAGACCGGCGGCTGTGACGAGGCGCTGGCCATGGCGCTGGGGATCGGCAGCGTGATCAGCTTTCTCAGCATGATCATGGCGTACAAGGTCGGCGAGACCGCCGCCATGAAACTGCATGTCACCGAACTGCTGCTACTGCTCGGCACCGCCATCCTGATGGCGATGGAACCGCCGTTGCTGCGCGTCGCGCCGGAGGCCGCCAAGGCCGCCCCGAACGCGCCGGCAATGCCGGCGTCTATTCCTTCAGTAATCCCAGTTCCTGAATGATCGCTGCGGCTTCCTTCGTGGCATGATTGGCCGCGGGAACCCCGCAATAGATCGCCTGCTGCAGCAGGATTTCTTTGATGTCGTCGGGCGTGAAGCCGCCTTCCGCCAGCGCGGCGCGGACATGCAGACGGAATTCATCCCACTGGCCGAGCGCCACCATGGTGCCGATCACCAACACCCGCCGCGTGCGTTCGTCGAAATGCGGCCGCGTCCAGATCTCGCCCCAGGCGTAGCGGCTGATCAGGTCCAGGAAGTCGCCATTGAAGGCGTTTTTGCCGGCCGCCGACTTGTCGACCCAGGCATTGCCCAGAACCTTGCGTCGCTGTGCGGTGCCGTTGTCGCGGCGCTGTTGGTCGTCCATGGGATCGCTCCGCTTATCGTTGCGTCAGAAAGCCGACCACTGCGTCCGTAAACGCGTGCGGCTGTTCGACATTGGAAATATGCGCGGCGTCGAGAATGGTCAGGCTGGCGCCGGGGATCTGGCTGCGGATGAATTCACCGGCAGCGACCGGCGTGGCCATGTCGTGTCGGCCGGCGATCACCAGAGTGGGGCTTTTGATCTTCGGCAGCAGCGCGCGCTGGTCCAGCGTCGACAGCGCCTCGCAGGCGCCGAGATAGCCTACCACCGGGCTGGCCACGAGCATCGCCTTCATGTTGGCGGTGATGACAGGTTCGCGCTCGCGGAAGTCGGCGGTGAGCCAGCCAGCTATGACTGCATCGGCGACGGCGGCTATGCCGCCCTCGCGCACCGCCTTGATGCGGTTGTGCCAGTTGGTGGGGTCGGGATAGTAGCAGCTGGTGTTGGACAGGATGAGGCGGTCGAACCGCTCCGGTGCGTTGGCGCCGAGCCATTGCCCGACCATGCCGCCCATCGACAGCCCGCACCAGTTGACCTTGTCGATGTTGAGATCGTCGAGGATCGCCAGCACATCATTGCCATAGCGCTCCATGGAGTAGCCGCCGGTCGGTACGCCGGACTTGCCGTGACCGCGGCGGTCGTAGCGGATCACGCGAAACAGTTTGGTCAGCGCCGCCATTTGCGGCTCCCACATCTTCATGGTGGTGCCCAGCGAGTTCGACAGCATCAGGGTCGGGCCGCCGTCGCGGCCTTCGACGGAGACATTGAGCAGGCAACCGTCGGCATCGATCATGGGCATAGCGTGTCTCCTCAGGCGTTTGTTATTTGGAATCGAGCGAAGCCAGCAGCCGGTCGATCAGCGTCTGCGAGACGCCCTGATAGGCCATCGGCTCGAACAGTTCTGCAATCCTGTCGGCGCTGAGTTGCGCGGCAACCTGGGGATCGGCGGTAAGCACGTCGCGCAAATGTATCTTCTGCGCCACCGCCTGCTTGGTCGCGGCCTCGACCAGATGATGTGCGGCGCTCTTGCCGAGTCTGTCCGCCAGCGCAAAGGTCACGGCCTCGGCCATGATCAACCCGTGGGTGGCGTCGAGGTTGAGCCGCATTCTGGCGGCGTCGACCTCAAGCCCTTCTGCGATATCGACGATCGCGGCCAGTCCGCCCGACGTGACCAGCAGCAGCATGGGCAGGGTCGGCCATTCCGCATGCCACGGCCCGGCGCTGCGCTCGTGGTCCTGGACCTGGACGGCGAAGATCGTTGCCGCCAGGTTCGGCGCCATGGTGGCGGCGGACAGTGCGATCGCCGACGCGACCGGGTTGCGCTTGTGCGGCATGGTGGAGGAGCCACCGCGGCCTTCGCCTGCTGGCTCGAAAGCCTCGGCGACGTCGGTCTGCATCAGCAGCGACACGTCGCGGGCAATCTTGCCGCAGCTGCCTGCGAGAATCGCCAGCACCGAGGCGACCTCCGCGATGCGGTCGCGATGGGTGTGCCACGGCGCATCCGGCAGCGGCAGATTCAATTCCCGCGCCAGTGCGTCGGCGACTCTGAGGCCGTTGTCGCCGAGCGCGGCCAGCGTGCCGGCGGCACCGCCGAACTGCAGCGCCACCGCTTCGCTGCGAAGGCGCACCAGCCGCAGTTTTGAACGTTGCAGTGCAGCAGCGTATTCCGCGAGCTTCAGCCCGAACGGCATCGGCAGGGCATGCTGGAGCCAGGTCCGCGCCACCACTGCGGTGTCGCGATGTTTCCTGGCGAGGCTGGCGAAGCCTTTGATGGCGCGGTCGAGATCGACGAGCAGCACGTCGATGGCAGCGCGCAGGCCAAGCATGGTGGCGGTGTCGATGACATCCTGGCTGGTGGCGCCCCAGTGTACGTAGCGCGCGGCGTCAGCGTCGGCTTTCGCGACATGGGCCGTCAGCGTCTTGACCAGCGGAATGGCTGTGTTGCCGGAGCGAGTCGCGGCTTCGGCTAATTCCGCCAGGTCGAATTTGTCGCTCCGGCAGGCGGCGGCAATCGCGGCCACGGCACTTGCCGGGATCACGCCGGTGGCCGCCTCGGCGCGCGCCAGCGCAGCCTCGAAATCGAGCATGTGCTGCAACGTTGCGGCATCGTCGCAGACGGCGCGCATCGCGGCACTGGACAGCAGCGGTGCCAGCAGGGGGAAAGGGTGGTGCTCATGTTGCGCGGACCCTAACCACTCCCGGCCTCCTGTGCCAATACCCCGATTGTTGCGGCGCGATTATGGATCCCCAGGATCCGGGGGCTCTTTCCTTTGCTCCCCCTGTGCTTTACTTGGGATATCGGCCGCCATCCCAGGCGGCGAAGATTCCAGGAGACAATCCCATGGCCATGACGATGAGCGGCGAAGTCCAGCTTGCCGCGCCGCGCGAAGTGGTGTGGACGAAGCTCAACGATCCCGCGGTCCTGAGGGCCTGCATCCCCGGCTGCGAAGAGCTCGAGACCACCGAGGAGGGCGGCTTTCGCGCCACCGCCAAGATCAAGGTCGGCCCGGTGTCGGCGCGCTTCAAGGGCAAGGTCACGCTCAGCGATCTCGATCCGCCGAACGGCTACAAGATTTCAGGCGAAGGCGAGGGCGGCGTCGCCGGCTTCGCCAAGGGTGGCGCAGTGGTCGCCTTGACCGACAAGGACGGCGGCACGCTGCTGACCTACAATGTCGAGGCACAGATCGGCGGCAAGCTGGCCCAGCTCGGGCAGCGCCTGATCAACGGTTCGGCCAAGAAGATCGCCGACGAGTTTTTCGCGAACTTTGCCAAGGCCGTTCAGGGCTGAGGCCTCGCAGTTGTCCCGGACGCGATGCAGCACGTAGCGCTGCTTCGCAGATCCGGGACACGTGCCGAACTTGTGCCCCCAGCACATGGCTCGCCGCCCCGACATGAGGTTGCTCATTGCCGGGATGCGCCATATTATGGATCTGGAATGGTTTTAATGACCGTGCGGCCACGCAATGGCCAGGCGGATGAAGAGAGTGCATATGGCCAAAATCTCCATGATCGTGAACGGCAATCAGGTGAGCGGCAATATCGATCCGCGCACGCTGCTGGTGCAGTTTCTTCGTGAAAACCTGCGGTTGACCGGCACCCATGTGGGCTGCGACACCTCGCAGTGCGGCGCCTGCGTCGTGCATCTCGACGGCAAGGCGGTGAAGTCCTGCACCACCCTCGCGGTCATGGCCGACGGTCACACCGTGACCACCATCGAGGGGCTCGCCGCCGACGGCGCGCCGCTGCATCCGATGCAGGAAGCCTTTCGCGAGAACCATGGCCTGCAGTGCGGTTTTTGTACGCCCGGCATGATCATGACCGCCGTGGACCTGGTCCATCGCAAGGGCCACGACCTCAGCGACCACCTGATCCGCGAAGAGCTCGAAGGCAATCTGTGCCGCTGCACGGGCTATCAGAATATCGTCCAGTCGATCGCGGCCGGCGCCAAGGCAATGGCAAACTCCGATCTCGCTTAAGGTTGCCCCACCGCACGACGCCAGCGATCAACGCGCACCGCGACCCAGGAATTTCCCATGTACGAATTCAAATATCATCGTCCGGCGACCGTCCGGCAGGCCGCCAACCTGTTGATCAAGAATGAAGATGCCAAGCTGATCGCCGGCGGCCATACGCTGGTCCCGGTGATGAAGCAGCGCCTCGCGGCGCCGCCGCATATCGTCGACCTCTCCCATGTCGAAGGCCTCGACGGCATCGAGATGAAGGGGCGCTCGCTGGTGATAGGCGCCACCGCCAAGCATGCCGATGTCGCCAACTCCCCGATTGTCGGCGAGGCACTCCCGGCGCTGGCCGAACTGGCGGCGCTGATCGGCGATCCCGCCGTGCGCCACAAGGGCACCATCGGCGGCTCGCTCGCCAACAACGATCCCACGGCCGACTATCCGGCGGCGGTTCTGGCGCTCGGTGCCACGATCGTCACCAACAAGCGCAAGCTGAAGCCGGAAGAATTCTTCCAGGGGCTGTTCACCACCGCGCTGGAAGCCGACGAGATCATCACCAAGGTGCTGTTTCCGGTCGCCAAGAAGGCCGCCTATATCAAGTTCCGCAACCAGGCCTCGCGCTACGCGCTGGTCGGCGTGTTCGTCGCCAAGCGCCCGTCGGACGTGCGCGTCACCGTGACCGGCGCCGGTTCGGAAGGCGTGTTCCGCGTCACCGCCTTCGAGGAGGCGCTGAAGAAGCGGTTCTCGCCCAAGGCGCTGGACGGTCTCACGGTGCCCGCCGAAGGCCTCAACAGCGACCTGCACGGCAGCGCGGAATATCGCGCGCATCTCATCGGCGTGCTGGCGCGCCGCGCTGTCGAAACCGCCAACAGCCGGGCATAACCTTGTTCAGAATGGCTTGCTCATGACCACGACATCGGCGCTGCCTGCCTCCGTCGATGCGACGCTGGAAATGCTGACAAGCCGCGGCTATCTCGCCGAGCGCTCGCTGGCGACGGTGGTGTTCCTGGCGCTGAAGATGGGCCGGCCGCTGTTCCTCGAGGGTGAAGCCGGCGTCGGCAAGACCGAGGTTGCGAAGGTGCTGTCGGCGGCGCTGGGCCGCAAGCTGATCCGTCTGCAATGTTATGAAGGCCTCGACGTCGCCTCTGCGGTGTATGAATGGAATAGCGCCTCGCAAATGATCGCGATCCGGCTGGCGGAAGCCACCGGCGATACCGATCGCGACCAGCTTTCCAGCGACATCTTTGCCGAGCGCTACCTGATCAAGCGGCCGCTGCTGCAGGCGCTGGAGCCCGACGTCAACGGCGCGCCGGTGTTGCTGATCGACGAACTCGACCGCGCCGACGAAGCCTTCGAGGCCTATCTGCTGGAAATCCTCAGCGACTTCCAGGTGACCATTCCCGAATTCGGCACCGTCAAGGCGCCGGCGCCGCCGATCGTCATTGTGACGTCGAACCGCACTCGCGAAATCCACGACGCGCTGAAGCGACGCTGCCTGTATCACTGGGTCGATTTCCCGTCGGCCGACCGCGAGCTGGCCATCGTCAAGTCGCGGGTGCCGAACATTTCTGCAAAACTGTCGGCGCAGGTGGTGGCCTTCGTGCAGGCGCTGCGCGACCAGGATTTCTACAAGTCGCCGGGCGTTGCCGAGACCATCGACTGGGCGACCGCGCTCACCGAACTCGACGCCCGCGCGCTGACCCCGCAGGTGGTCGGCGATACGCTCGGCGCGCTGCTGAAGTACCAGGACGACATTGCGCGGATGCAGGGCGATAACCTGCAGAAGGTTTTGAAGGACGCGACGAGCGACTGATCTGGCCTCCGGCGACGCCACGAACGCGGGTGCGCTCCCTCTCCCGCTTGCGGGGGAGGGTCGGGGAGGGACCGCCACAAGCCCGGCGTCCGTTGCGCCCCCACCCCAGCCCTCCCCGCAAGCGGGAGAGGGGCCTTGCTTCCGCGGGGCGGGTACGTCGATCACGATGAGCGAGCCAGTCGGATGACCATGGATCACCTCAACCCACCCACCGGCCAGATGGCCGACAACGTCATCGGCTTCGCCCGCGCGCTGCGGGCTGCAGGTCTGCCGGTCGGGCCGGGCGCGGTTATCGATGCGCTGAATGCGATCCAGTTGATCGAGATCGGTCGGCGCGCCGATCTGTTCACGACGCTTCAAGCGATCTTCGTCAAGCGTCACGAGCATGCGCTGGTGTTCGCCCAGGCCTTCGACCTGTTTTTTCGCGCAGCCGAGGAATGGAAGCACCTGCTGGATTCGGTGCCGCTGCCCGACCAGGCCAAGAAGCCGCCGCCGCCGGCCTCGCGCCGGGTCCAGGAGGCGATGTCGCAGCCGTCCATGTCGCCGGCGCAGGAGCAGCCCAAGGAGCAGGAGATCAAGCTCTCGGTGTCCGACCGCGAGGTGCTGCAGAAGAAGGACTTCGCGCAGATGAGCGCGGCGGAAATCGCGCAGGTCACCCGCGCCATCGCTGCCATGAGTTTGCCGCAAGCGGAACTGCGCACCCGTCGCTTCCAGCCCGACGCGCGCGGCCTCAAGCTCGACCTGCGCCGCACCCTGCGCGGCAGCCTGCGCACCGGCGGCGACATCGTCGACATCCGCCGCCTCGGCCTGATCGACCGGCCGGCGCCGATCGTGGCGCTGCTCGATATCTCCGGCTCCATGAGCGAATATACAAGGCTGTTCCTGCACTTCCTCCATGCCATCACTGACGCACGAAAACGTGTGTCGGTTTTCCTGTTCGGCACGCGGTTGACCAATGTGACGCGAGCGTTGCGTGCGCGCGATCCCGACGAGGCGCTGGCGAGCTGCTCGGCGTCGGTGGAGGATTGGGCAGGCGGCACGCGGATCTCGGAATCCCTGCACAGCTTCAACAAGTTGTGGGGCCGTCGCGTGCTCGGCCAGGGCGCCATCGTGCTGCTGATTTCCGACGGGCTGGAGCGCGAGGCCGACGCCAAACTCTCGTTCGAGATGGACCGGTTGCACCGCTCCTGCCGCCGGCTGATCTGGCTCAATCCGCTGCTGCGCTTCGATGGCTTTGAAGCCAAGGCGCAGGGCATTAAAATGATGTTGCCGCACGTTGACGAATTCCGCCCCGTGCATAACTTGAGTTCGATGGAAGGCCTGATCAAGGCGCTGTCCGCGCCGCCACCGGTGCACCACCGCAGCCTGATCCGCCCAGCCGCCTGACGTCCCGCTTGCTAGAGAGGCTCCCATGCTCAATCGCGATGAAGATATTCTGAAAGCGGCTGAGGACTGGCATAAGGCCGGCCACGGCGTGGCGCTGGCCACCGTGGTGGAGACCTGGGGATCGGCGCCGCGACCGGCCGGCTCCAGTCTGGTGATCAACGACGGCGGCACGTTTCTCGGCTCGGTGTCCGGCGGCTGCGTCGAAGGTGCGGTCGTGACTGAGGCGCTCGACGTGATCGCGTCGGGACAGCCGAAGCTGCTGGAGTTCGGCGTTGCCGACGAGACCGCCTGGAATGTCGGCCTGTCCTGCGGCGGCACCATTCGCGTGTTCGTTGAAAAGGTCGGTCAATCGTGAAGCTCGAGACGTTAGCTCAAATCAATACCGAGCGCGCCTCGCGCCGCCCGGTGATCGTAGTCACCGATGTTGCCACTGGCGAGCAGCGGCTGGTGAAAGCCGCCGACTTTGCCGGCGATCCGCTCGGCGCCGAACTCGCAAAACAGTTGCGCATGGGTAAGAGCGGCATGATCGAGCAGGACGGCGAGAAGCTATTTCTCAACGTCTATGCGCCGACCGCGCGGCTCGTCATCATCGGTGCGGTCCATATCAGCCAGGCGCTGGCGCCGCTGGCGCGTTCGCTGGACTACGACGTGACAGTGATCGATCCGCGCACTGCCTTTGCCAGCCCGGAACGGTTTCCCGACGTGAAGCTGATCGCGGAATGGCCTGATGAGGCACTGCCGCCGCTCAACGTCGATCACTACACGGCCTTCGTCGCGGTGACCCACGATCCGAAGATCGACGATCCCGCGCTGCTGCATGCGTTCGAACGCAACTGCTTCTATATCGGTGCGCTCGGCTCGCGAAAGACCCATGCCAAGCGCGCGGACCGGTTGAAGGCGCAGGGCGTATCGGACGCGGATTTTGCGCGGATCAAGGCGCCGATCGGGCTGAACATCGGCGCGGTCTCGCCGTCGGAAATCGCGGTGTCGATCATGGCGCAGATCACCGCCGAACTGCGTCTGCCCAAGGCCGGTGCCGCGGCAGAAGCGGCATGAAGTTCGGTCCGGCCAGCCCGCGGGATGCATTGGGCGGCGTCACCGTCCATACGCTGCGCCAGGGCGACCTCGTGCTCAAGAAGGGCACCACCGTCGGCACCGCCGAGGTGGAGGCGCTGACTCGTGCCGGTGTTGGGGAAATCGTCGTGGTCCGCCTGGAAGATGGCGACGTGTCGGAAGACGTCGCTGCCGCCAGCATAGCGCAGGCCGTGGCCGGTCCCAGCGTCAATGTGGAACGGGCCTTCACCGGCCGCGCCAATCTGTTCGCGGCGGCGCCCGGCGTGCTGGTGGTCGATCGTGACACCGTCGATCGCATCAACGAGGTCGACGAGGCGATTACGCTAGCGACGCTGTCGGCCTTCAAGCCGGTGGTCGAGGGCGAGATGATCGCCACCGTGAAGCTGATTCCGTTCGGCGTCGCCGGCGCATTGCGCGATGCCGCGGTGGTGGCTGCAGCGGGCAGCGCGCTGCACGTGGCGCCCTACGTGATCAAAAAGTCGGAGTCGTCTCGACGCTGCTGCCGGGCCTGTCGCCAAAAGTGATCGACAAGACCCTGCGGGTGACGGCGGAGCGGCTGGCGCCGGCCGGTGCCAGGATCATCGCCGAGCGCCGCGTGCCGCATGACGAGGACACGCTGGCGGCATCGATCAAGGAATTGCTCGGGCTCGGCGCTGAACTGGTGATCGTGTTCGGTGCCTCGGCCATCGCCGACCGCCGCGATGTGATTCCGGCGGCGATCGAACAGGTTGGCGGGACCATCGAGCATTTCGGCATGCCGGTCGATCCCGGCAACCTGCTGCTGATCGGCCGGGCCCGCGGCGTTCCTGTGCTGGGCGCGCCGGGCTGCGCGCGCTCGCCGGTGGAGAATGGATTCGACTGGGTGCTGATGCGGCTGTTGGCCGGCATACCGGTCAGCCGCGCCGATCTGACCGGTATGGGTGTTGGCGGGTTGCTGATGGAGATCGTCACGCGCCCGCAGCCGCGCCTGCCGGTCGGCACCGACGGCAATCGCAATGTCGCGGCCATCGTTCTCGCGGCCGGCCGCTCGACCCGCATGGGCGGGCCCAACAAGCTGCTGGCCGACCTGGGCGGCAAGCAGCTGGTGCGGATCGTCGCCGAGCAGGCGGTGGCCTCAAAGGCCTCAAGCGTCATCGTTGTCACCGGCCATCAGGCCGACCTGGTGGAGCAGGCGCTGGCCGGACTGAACGTCAGCTTCGTGCGCAATCCGGATTTCGCCGCCGGCCTCGCCAGTTCGGTGAAAGCCGGCATCAAGGCGGTGCCTGCCGATGCCGACGGCGCGGTGGTCTGCCTCGGTGACATGCCGCTGATCGACACCCTGTTGATCGATCGGATGATCGAGGCCTTCGCGCCGGATCGCGGCAGCCTGATCGCGGTGCCGGTCAGCGACGGCCGCCGCGGCAATCCGGTGCTGTGGTCGCGCCGCTTCTTCGGCGAACTGATGACGCTGGATGGCGACGTCGGCGCCCGCCACCTGATCATGAAGCACGCCGAGGCGGTGACGGAAGTGCCGGTGGAAGGCCACGCGGCCTTCCTCGACATCGATACGCCGCAGGCGCTGGCCGAGGCGCGGCGTGGCTGAGTGTGGCCGCTTCCGGGAGCAGGCTGGTGGAACTTTGTTCACCAAGTTGAAACGCCCTGCGATGTAGGCTCTCTCCATTGATTGACCTCGGGGAGGGGAATTTGACGTTTTGTGTTGCCGCGCGCCGTCGCGCTTTTTTTGTGTTTGGACTGATTGTCACGCTGACCGCATCATCCGTTTCTGCTCCGGCTTTTGCAGCCGGCGCGCTTGCTGTCGGCAAATGCGGCGCCTATGGCCAGGCCTATGATTATCCCGCGCAGGAAGCCGCCACCGCGGCGGCACGAAAGCAGTGCGAGGGTGACTGCACCACCGTCACGATGAAACGGGCCTGCGCCGCGTTCGCCGTCGATATGAAGAATCCATGCGGCGCCCACGGCTATGCGGTGGCGCCGAAAATTTCCAGTTCGCTGAATGAAGCGACAAAGAAGTGCTACGACTTCGGTGGCAAGGAATGCGTGATCCGCGCCTGGGCTTGCGATGCCAAGGGCTGAGCTCTACCTTCGCCATCATGCAGTTCGATACCAAAATCGCCCTTGTCATCCGCAATGACCTTGAGGTTTGGCAGAAGCTCAACGTCGCAGCATTTCTGTCCAGCGGCATCGCCGCGGCATTTCCTGATTGCGTCGGTGAACCCTATGCCGACGGTTCGGGCACGCCCTATCTGGCGCTGATCGGCCAGCCCATCCTGATCTACGGTGCCGACCGGCCGGCGCTGAGCCGTGCTCTGGAACGCGCGCTGGCCCGCGAGGTCAGGCCGGCGATCTATACCGAGGACATGTTCAGGACGACGCATGATGCCGCCAACCGTGAGGCGGTGAAGGCCGTCGTGCGCGGCGATCTCAATCTGGTGGGCCTGGCCTTGCGCGCCGAGCGCAAGGTGATCGACAAGATCCTCGACGGACTGAAGTTTCATAGCTGAAAATGACGTCGTCGCGTGCCCGCCCGAGACAGGGCAGGAAATGCGCCGAACCCGCGCAATAGCTTCTATATTATGACTGACCAGTCAGTCATAATATAAGAATGAATAAAGTTGGACCGAAAAAGAGGCGGCCAGTCCGTTCAGTCGACATCCGCAGCGGCGATACGGCCGCGACGGCCAAGTCTGCACGAGCGACGGCGCCAAGGACTGAAGCCTCACGCTCCCCATCGAACAGGGCTGCGAAGGCTGCCGAACGCCGGGCCGCGATCATCGCCGCGGGGCTCGACGAATTCGTCGCCCGCGGCTTTGCCGCAACCCGGCTTGACGACGTGGCCAGGCGCGCCGGCGTCGCCAAGGGCACGATCTATCTCTACTTCACCGATAAGGAGGCGCTGTTCCAGGAATTGGTGCGCAGCGCACTGGTACCGCTGATCGCACGGATGGCAGCGCCGCCGGTGGCCGGCGTATCCGCCCGCGCCATGGTCGAGAGCTTCGCCGAGACCTTTGTGCGCGATATCGCGGAGACCAAACGGGGCGACATTTTGCGCCTGATCATCGGGGAGGGCGCGCGCTTCCCGTCATTGTCGGAATTCTATTATCGCGAAGTGGTCTCACGGGGCATCGCCGGCATGCAGCAACTGATCGACTACGGCATCGCGCGCGGCGAAATTCGCAATCCAGCATTGCGGGACTTTCCGCAGCTCGTGGTGGCGCCGGCCATGTTGGCGGTGATCTGGCAGGGGCTGTTCGGCAAGCACGCGCCGCTCGATCCGCTGGCGATGCTGCGGGTCCATATCGATCTGATCTTTGGCGAACGGAGGACGACATGACGTCGTCACATGGCGCATCGCGATTGATAGCAATACTGGCATTGTGTATGGCCGTGGCCGGCTGCAACGAGCGCAAGGATCCCGGCTATCAGGGCTGGGTCGAGGCCGACATGATCTTTGTCAGCCCCGATGAATCCGGCCGTATCACCAAACTCCATGTCCGCGAAGGCGACGCGGTGCAGGCCGGCGCGGCGCTCTATGCGGTCGATGACGATCTGCAGCAGGCCGATCTCAACCAAAACAACGCCACGCTGGCCAATGCGAAGCAGACGTTCGAGCGTGCGCAGTCGCTCAGCAAGACCGGCTCCGGTACCCAGGCCAACCTCGACTCCGCGATCTCGGCGCTGCGTGTTGCCGAAGCACGCGTCAACACCTCGCAGACGCGGCTGACCCGACGCAATGCCTTCGCGCCGGTCAGCGGCACCATCCAGCAGATCTATTTTCGCGAAGGCGAGATGGTGCCGGCGCAGCGGCCGGTGCTGTCGATCCTGCCACCGGGCAACATGAAGGTGCGGTTCTATGTACCGGAAACCGATCTGCCCAAGCTCGCAGTCGGCGATGAGGTCCGTGTCACCTGCGACAATTGCGCGGCCGATCTGACCGCGAAGATCTATTATCTCGCCACCTCAGCGGAATACACGCCGCCGGTGATCTACAGCCTCGATGAGCGCAACAAGCTCGTCTATCTCGTGCAGGCGCGGCCGAACAAGCCGGCCAGCCTGCGCGTCGGCCAGCCGGTCAGCGTTTTTGTCCATGCACCGGTTCCCGTGGCGGCGACGCGATGACCGAGGCATTCGTCGCCGTGTCCGACATCGCCATCGAGGTGAAGGGCCTGACAAAATCGTTCAACGGCCGCGAGGTGGTGCATGACTTGAGCATGCAGGTGAAGCGCGGCACCATCTACGGCTTTCTCGGCCCCAACGGTTCCGGCAAGACCACCACCATCCGCATGTTGTGCGGGCTGCTGACGCCGGACAGCGGCGAGGGTACCTGCCTCGGCTTCGATATCCGGCGCGACGCCGACAAGATCAAACGCCGGGTCGGCTACATGACGCAGCGCTTCAGCCTGTATCAGGACCTGTCGGTGCGCGAGAACCTGGAATTCGTAGCAAGGCTCTACGGCGTGCGCGATCCGCGCAAGGCGGCGCGTGACATGATCGAACGGCTCGGCCTCAATGGCCGCGAGGAGCAACTGGCCGGCGAACTGTCCGGCGGCTGGAAGCAGCGGCTCGCACTCGGCGCCTGCACGCTGCCCAATCCGCAACTTCTGCTGCTCGATGAGCCCACCGCCGGCGTCGATCCCAAGGCGAGGCGCGATTTCTGGAACGAGATTCATGCGCTCGCGGGGCAGGGGCTGACCGTGCTGGTCTCGACCCACTACATGGACGAGGCCGAGCGCTGCCACGAGATCGCTTACATCGCTTACGGCCATCTGCTGGCGCATGGCACCGTGGAGCAAGTCATCGCGACGTCGCAACTTGCGACCTGGACCGTAACCGGTGCCCACCTGAACGAACTCGCTGCCGATCTCACCGGCAAGCCCGGCGTCGACATGGTGGCGCCGTTTGGCACTAGCCTGCATGTCTCCGGTCGCGATCACGCCGCGCTCGAGGCCATCGTGGCTGCCCATCGCGACCGGCCCGAGCAGCACTGGCAGCGCGGCGCGCCATCGCTGGAGGATGTGTTCATCGACCTGATGACCCGCGCCAAGGACAATTTCCAGTGAGCGCCGCAGAGGCACCGGATCGCGAGGTCAAGGAGCGGCCGTTCGGCTTCTGGCGGCGCAGCTACGCGATGATGGTGAAAGAGTTCATTCAGCTGCGCCGCGACCGGGTGTCGTTCGCCATGATCGTGATGATCCCGGTGATGCAATTGCTGTTGTTCGGCTACGCCATCAACACCACGCCGCGGCATCTGCCGACCGCGGTGCTGCTGCAGGAGGACTCTGATCTCGGCCGCTCGATCCTCAAGGCGATGGAAAACACCTCGTATTTCCAGTTCACCCTCGAGGTCCACACGGTCGCCGAGTTTGATGCCCTTCTGTTGTCGGGCAAGGTGCTGTTCGGCGTCGAGATCCCGCGCGGCTTCGAGCGCGCGGTGCGGCGCGGCGATCGTCCGGCGCTGTTGGTGGCGGCAGACGCTACCGATCCGGTGGCCGCCGGTTCTGCACTGGGTGCGCTCGGGCAACTGATGCAGACGGCCCTGCAGCACGACCTGTTCGTCGGCGATCCTGCCACGCTGCCGTTCGAGATCCGCGCCCATGCGCGCTATAATCCGGCGGCGTCGTCGCGGCTCAATATCGTGCCCGGCCTGGTCGGCACCATCCTGACCATGACCATGCTGATCTTCACCGCGCTGTCGGTGACCCGCGAGATTGAGCGCGGCACCATGGAGAACCTGTTGGCGATGCCGATCACGCCCGTCGAGGTCATGCTCGGCAAGATCGTGCCCTACGTGCTGGTCGGCTTCATCCAGGCCACATTGATCATCGGCATCGGTGTGCTGCTGTTCGGTGTGCCCATACAGGGCAGCCTGCTGCTGCTGGCGCTGCTCAGCACGCTGTTCATCACCACGAATCTGTCGATCGGCTACACCTTCTCCACCATTGTGCAGAACCAGCTGCAGGCGATGCAGCTGTCGATGATGTTTTTCCTGCCCAGCATCCTGTTGTCGGGCTTCATGTTCCCGTTTGCCGGCATGCCCCAGTGGGCGCAATATCTTGGCGAAGGCCTGCCGCTGACGCATTTCGTGCGGATCGTCCGCGCCGTCATGCTGAAGGGCGCGACCATCGAAAACCTGCGCTATGATGCGCTGGCGCTTGTCGCGCTGATGCTGCTGGCGATGACCATCGCGGTGACCCGCTTCCGTCGCACGCTGGATTAGCTCAGTCGAGGTGCAGCGTTCGCGCCGGCCGGACAACGACGCTGATCCGGCCGTAGATGCCTTCGCGCTGGTAGCTGTCCCACATTTGGCCGGCGGCGACCGACCATTCGTATTCGTCGGTGCGCAGGCCGGTGAGATGCGCGCCGACCCGGTACTGCCGGCTGAAATAATCGTGAGAGGCGGCGAATTCGGGGCCGATCCAGAAGCGATCGGACAGTCGTCATCCGGCTGCCGCTCGGCTGTTGAAACCGTTATCGATGGTGGTGGCGGAGAACGAGGCTTGCAGCATCCATGCGCGCGACGGCTCCCACCACAGATCGGCTGTGATCTGCGCGCCGAGCTTGAGGCGCCACGCTGCCGCTGAGCGGTCGGTCAGTTCGGCATCGATCTCGGTGCCGACACCCGCAAGCACCTGCAGCTCGAATTTGTCATGACTGAGTTTGTAGCCGGGCATGAGGGTGCCGCGCAGGATCTGCGTGTCGTAGCAATGGGTCGGCGTCGTGAAACGATTGACGCTGTCCGACAACACCATGCGCAGGATGAAGCCGTCGCGATCGATCCGGGCCGGCGCCCATTGCGCGCCGGCATAGGCGGCGAGGCTCCAGCGCTGCATTTCGACGCCGCTCAAATACAGCATGCGGTCCGGCATGCCGCCAGTCAGGAAATCGAACGGCGGCCGCGATGGCTCGTGGGGTTCGAGGAGGGATGCCCAGAAGGAGGGCTTTGCTGTCACCGCTGGGGGATCGTCGTCGTCTTCCTCCGCGTCCTGCGCGGCCGCCCCGCGCGCCAGCATGGCGACGGCAACGCACACGACGTACCACGCAACGCCCCATCGCATGGAGCTATACTCCACCGGAAAACAACTTAAAGTAGATTAATCTGTGGAAAACCTGCGCGTCCAGCGGAGCCGGGAGAACGATCGATGAACGTTCTGCAAAAATTCAGAGCTGGGGCGGCAGCAGGTTCTCGATCCGCGCGCCCTCGCGTTCCACGATGATCTCGGCGATCATCTGCCGGTGGCAGTGGGTGTGGTCGCGCTCGTAGCACAGCAGGCAGACCGGGCCGGCCTTCATCACCAGCGACGCAAGTTCGTCGAGTTCTTCCCTGGCCTGCGGCGTCTTCAGATGCACCCGGTAGATCCGTTGCATTTCGGCGAACTTGCCGCTGCGTGCGGCCTCGCGCCCGTCCTTCGGGGTGCCCAGACCGCGCAGGTGGACGTAGCCGATACCGCGCTCGTCGAGCCCGGCGGCGAGCTGCTTCTTGGAAAAGCCGGGGCGCCGCGAGGCCGCGACCGCGCGGACATCGACCAGCAGTTTGACGCCGGCTTCCTGCAAGGCGTCGAGCACAGCGGTGGCCGGGGTCTGTTCGTAACCGATCGTGCAGAGCTTCCTGGACCTGGCCATCCACTACACCTGTCGTTCGTGACGGCTACTTGACCCGTTCGATCAGGGCCATCGCCGCGGCCGGTGCACGCACCTTGGCCTCGTGGATCACATAGGCGAACACGTCGCGCGGTTGCTTCTTCGGCTTGGCGTCATCGACCTTCGGCAGGTCAGTCGGCTCGCCGCCCTTCGCCCAATCCTGCAGCCGCTCCGCCCAGGCATCCAGCGCCTTGGGCGGATAGCCGGTCGTGACGGTCTCCTTGCCCTTCTGCAGCCGGGCATAGACGAAGTCGCCGGTGATGTCTGAGATGGCCGGGTAGGTGGCATGCTCCGAGAAAACCACGGGCGTGTTGAACTGGCGCAGCAGGGCGATGAAGCCGGGCACGCAAAAACTGTCGTGGCGGACCTCGACCACATGGCGCAGCTTGTGGCCATCGCGCTCGCGCGGCAGCAATTCGAGGAAGGCGCCAAAATCGGCTTCGTCGAACTTCTTGGTCGGCGCGAACTGCCACAGCACCGGCCCGAGGCGATCGCCGAGTTCGAGCACGCCGGAATCGTAGAAGCGCTTGACGCTGTCGCCGGCTTCCGCGAGCACGCGGCGGTTGGTGGCGAAGCGTGGACCCTTCAGCGAGAACACGAAGCCGTCAGGCACCTCGCGCGCCCATTTGCGAAAACTCTCCGGCTTTTGCGAGCCGTAGAAGGTGCCGTTAATCTCGATCGAGGTCAGCTTGCTGGCGGCATAGCTGAGTTCCTTCGCCTGGGTCAGCTTCTCCGGGTAGAACACCCCGCGCCACGGTGCGAAGGTCCAGCCGCCGATACCGATGTGGATCTCGCCGGTTTTGCTGGCCATTGCGATTGCCCCTTGCAGATTGCCCCGGACATCCCTATCTTGTTTTCAACGGCGACGTCGATGCTTAAGGTATCCGGCGCTGGGACGACCTCGGAATAGCTCGGTTGCGCCGGATGTACGCGCGCCATGTTGTTCGAGGTCGTTGGCATTTTAAGGCCCGATTTGGGCTACTTACCACAAAATTCCCCTGTCATTGCAACGTCTTATTGCTGGCGCCAAAGCCGCCTTGGCTTCGCGCCGTGCGCCGGATATATGCTGGCCCATGAATCAAGTCATCAGATCCGGGCCCGAACTGGCGTCGCAGGCAGGCGTTCCGCTGCAGCTGTCGGTCATCGTCCCGACCTTCAACGAGCGCGGTAATGTGGCGACCCTGGTGGCGCGGCTTGATGCCGCGCTGGCCGGCGTGGCGTGGGAAGTCATCTTCGTCGATGACAATTCGCCGGACGGAACCGCGGATGCGGTCCGTGCCCTGGCGCAGACCGACCGTCGCGTTCGCTGCATCAGGCGGGTCGGGCGGCGTGGCCTGTCCGGTGCCTGCATCGAGGGTATGCTCGCCTCCAGCGCGCCCTGCGCCGCGGTGATTGACGGCGACCTGCAGCACGACGAGACCCAACTGCCGAAGATGCTCGGCCTGATCGAGACCGGCGCTGCCGAACTGGTGATCGGCAGCCGTTATATCGACGGCGGCAGCGCCGACAGTTTCAACAGCCAGCGGCTTGGCGCCAGCAAGTTCGCCACCGCGGTCGCGCAGCGGGTGCTGCGCGTCAAGATCGCCGACCCGATGAGTGGCTTCTTCATGATCCGCCGCGATCGCTTCGAGAAGCTGGCGCCGCAACTGTCGATCCAGGGCTTCAAGATCCTGCTCGACGTGGTCGCCACGGCGCACGGTGATCTGCGCATTGTCGAGGTGCCCTATAAATTCGGATCGCGGCTGCACGGCGAGAGCAAGCTCGATTCCATGGTGGCGCTCGATTTCCTCGGTCTGGTGTTGGCCAAGCTGACCAATGACGTGGTCTCCTTGCGCTTCCTGCTGTTCGCACTGGTCGGCTCGATCGGCCTGTTCGTGCATTTTTCGGCGCTGTTCGTGGCGCTCGAGGTCTTCAATCTGCCGTTCGCCGAGGCGCAGGCCTGCGGCGCGTTGATGGCGATGACCAGCAACTTCCTGCTCAACAATTTCCTCACCTATCGCGACCAGCGGCTCAGGGGCTTCGGCATCCTGCGCGGCCTGCTGCTGTTCTATCTGGTCTGCAGCGTGGGCCTGCTTGCCAATGTCGGCGTGGCATTCTCGGTCTACGATCAGGAGCCGATCTGGTGGCTGGCCGGCGCCGCCGGCGCCCTGATGGGCGTGGTCTGGAACTACGCGATGTCCGGCCTGTTCGTTTGGCGCAAGCGGTGACACTTCCGATCAGCCCGGGCGATCTGCGGATGGTTCGCATGACCGCCGGGATCGTGGCGGGGCTGGTGCTGCTGCGGCTGATCGCGGCGGCATGGACGCCGCTGACCTTCGACGAAGCCTATTACTGGATGTGGTCGAAGCATCTGGCCGGCGGCTACTACGATCATCCGCCGATGGTCGCGGTGGTGATCCGGCTCGGCACCATGATCGGCGGCGATACCCAGCTCGGCGTGCGACTGGTGTCGGTGCTGCTGGGTCTGCCGATGAGCTGGGCGGTCTATCGCACGGCGATGCTGCTGTTCGGCGGCCATCGTGTCGCATCCACCGCCACGCTGCTGCTCAACGCCACCATGATGGCGGCGGCCGGCACGATGATCGTCACCCCGGATGCACCCGTGCTGGTGGCGTCCAGCTTCGTGCTGTTCACCCTCGCCAAGGTGCTGGATACCGGGCGCGGCGCGTGGTGGCTGGCGGTCGGCGCCGCGGTGGGCGCGGCGCTGCTGTCGAAGTATACCGCGCTGTTTTTCGGTCCGGCGATCCTGATCTGGCTGCTGCTGGTGCCGGAGCTGCGGCGCTGGCTGTGGTCGCCGTGGCCCTATCTCGGCGGTCTCGTCGCGCTGGCGGTGTTTTCCCCGGTCATCCTGTGGAATGCCGATCACCACTGGGTCTCCTTCATCAAGCAGCTCGGGCGCGCCCGCATGGAGCATTTCAACCCGGCCTTCATCGCCGAGCTGATCCCGACCCAGATCGTCTTTGCGACCCCGCTGGTGTTCATCCTCGGCGTCATGGGGCTGTATGCGCTGCTGCGGCGCGACGATGGCCCACGGGCAGCGCGGACCCTGATCAACGCGATCTTCTGGATCATCACGCTGTATTTCGCCTGGCATGCGCTGCACAGCCGCGTCGAGGCCAACTGGTTCGCGCCGGTCTATCCGGCGCTGGCGATCGCCGCGGCGGTGGCCGCGCATGTTTCGCGCTGGCAGCCGCGTGAGCAGCGGACGGTGAATTTCTGCCTGCGCTGGGCGGGGCCGACCGGCATGATGATGTTCCTGGCGCTGGTGCTGCAGGCCAATACCGGGGCTCTGTCGGCCTATCGCCGCGACGCCACGGTGCGCAGCATCGGCGTTGGCTTTGCCCAGCTCGCGACAGAGATCGAGGCCGTTCGCCTGCGTGTCGGGGCCAGCTGCGTGCTGGCCGACGATTACGGCACGACGAGCTGGCTTGTCTTCTATTTGCCGAAAGGGACCTGCGTCACGCAACGCGGCCAGCGTATCCGCTGGGTCAACATGCCGGAGCCCGATCCGGTGGCGCTTGCCGGCAAGTTGCTGTTTGTCGGCAACCCCAACGCGGCCGAGCTGCCGGAACTGAAAGCGAGTTTCGGGCGAATCGAGAAAGTCGCCGAGTTGAGCCGCAAGCGCGGGCCGCTGGTGATCGAGCCGGTCGAACTGGACCTGCTGGAAGAGCCAAAGGGCGACGTGCTCGACCGTTCGCCGCCGCCGGAACTGGCTGAACCATAGTCCGCGGATGGGCCAGCGCCGTATCCGCCGGCGCTGCCCATGCGACAATGGCGCATCGCGTCGCAATTGCCCCGACCGCGATCAATTTTATCGCTGCCAGCTTTGAACCAAATCCCGGGGTCGTTGCGACCTATGGCCGTGGGAAATGGAATGATTGGCGGACGCAATGCAAAACACAAATTTCGAAGCCAGTGAACTGATCGGGACGGACAAGGTCAGCGAGCGCGTGACGGCGGACATTGCCGTGGGCGCGGTTGGGTTGCGCGCGGCACGAATTGCCAGCGTAATGGCGCAAATCCATGACGGCTTTGCCCATCAGCAGTTCTCCACCCGGGTGGTGGCGGAAAGGCTCGGCCTGTCGGTGCGTTACGTTCAGGATCTGCTGCAGTCCTCAGGACTGAGCATCACCGATCGCATCATGCAACTGCGGCTGGAGAAGGCGCGGACGATGTTGCTCGACGACCGCAACTGCATGCTGAAGATCAGCGACGTCGCCCTGAGCTGCGGCTTCAACGAGTTGTCGTATTTCCACCGCAGCTTCCGCCGCCGCTTCGGTTCATCTCCGGCCAAGTTCCGCACCAACTCATTGAACAGCTGATGCTGCCTTGGGCTTGTTGTTGAAATAGGCCCGGGTGCCCCGATTGATGACGCGGTCGGTCTCGGTGATGTCATGGGCGGCGATGTCGGAAGCATCGCCGAGCCGTGCATAGAGCGGGCCGAAATCGCGATAGCTGTCCTCCAGCAGCTTCTCGAAGCTGTCGATGACGAAGTAGGTCTGCTGGAAATCGTCGATGACGTAGTTGGTCCGCATCACCCGCTCGAGGTCGAAGCCGATCCGGTTGGGGGAGGGATCTTCCAGCGCGAACACAGATTCGGTGGCCGATGACAGGATGCCGGCGCCGAAGATCCGCAAGCCATTGGCGCCTTTCAGCAAGCCGAATTCCACCGTGTACCAGTGCAGCCGCGCCAGGTTTTTCAACCGGCCGAGGTCGAGCGCACGACGACCGCCTTCGCCATAGGCCTGCATGAAATCCGCATAGACGGGGTCGGCGAGCAGCGGCACGTGGCCGAAGACGTCGTGGAAGATGTCCGGCTCCTGCAGGTAGTCCATCTCGTGTTCCGGCCGGATGAAGGCGCCAGCGGGAAAGCGGCGATGGGACAGGTGATCGAAGAAGATGTCGTCGGGCACCAGTTCCGCGACGGGGACGATCTGCCAGCCAGTGATTAGCTTCAGCCGGGCGCTGAGCTTTTCCAGCTCGGGAATGCCGGTCTCGGACAGTTGCAGCGTGTTCAGCGCGGTCAGGAACGGATCGCAGGCACGGCCTTTCAGAACCTCCCGGGCGCGGGCGAACAACCGGTCCCAGCGATCGTGTTCCGCGGCGGAATAGCTGCCCCAGTCCTGATCGAGGGTAAAATCCGGCCGTCGCGGTGCCGAGAGATAGCGGCTCTTTTCTGCCGAATGACCATAGGGATCGCCTGACAGCGCGGACATGAACGTGTCTCCCATATCGATGGCGCCGGGATGATGCGCCATGCTTGGAGTATCAATATGGCGCGGGCGGGGAATGTTCCGTCCCGGCGCTTCTCACCGCAGATCGGATTGGGCAGGGCGACCTTCGGAAATCGTCGCCGGCGCCGTTGCGTCATGTCGGTCCAGCCGGCGCCGGGACGTCTTGCACAAGGACGTGTCGACATCAGCATGTGGAGATCATGCCATGAGCAACCGGACATTGAAGCCGGCCACGGAACTGGCGAAGGCCAGCCCGTTTCGCTATCCGAACGAGAGTGAGGAATATCGCCGCGCACGTATCGCGCTGCTGGCGGAAGAAATCGAGCTGCGCCGCCATATCGAGCGCGTGGCCGAGCAGCGTCGCGCACTGCCCGATGGCGGCGAGGTGACCAGGGCCTATCGGTTCGTCGGAGAAAACGGACCGGTGGATTTCCGCGGCCTGTTCGGCGGCAAGGATACGCTGGTCGTGTACAGCTATATGTTTGGGCCGCAGCGCGACAAGCCGTGCCCGATGTGCACCTCGTTGCTGTCGGCATGGGATGGCGAGGTGCCGGACATCCAGCAGCGCGTCGCGCTGGCGGTGGTGGCGCGGTCGCCGATCAAGCGGTTGCTGGCGTTCAAGAAGCAGCGCGGCTGGCACCATTTGCCGCTTTACTCCGATCCGACCGAGGAATTCAGCCGCGATTACCATGGGCTGACCGGGGATGGCGGCGACGATGCGGCATTCAACGTGTTCACACGCAGGGCCGGCATCATCCGCCATTTCTGGAGCGGCGAAATGGACCGCGCCAGCGCCGACCCCGGCCAGGACCCGCGCGGGGCGCCGGATCTGATGCCGCTATGGACCATCCTCGATGTCACGCCGGAGGGACGTGGCACCGACTGGTATCCCAAGCTGACCTATTGAGCGAGGTCGCCGCCGAACGGATCGCCTCCCCGAGGGGGAGGCGGCGATGGTTTGACGCACCGGTCGACCGGCAAATGCCCGGGTTTCCCGCAGTCTCACAACCGCCGACCTTAATCCGCATTTAACTAAAAGTCGCCCTAATGGCGCTTCGCTGCTCTGCGAGATGCTCCACGGATCCGTGGCTTCGCAGGGCAGGTGCAGTGACATTGGTGTGGACTCAGGGCGAATGAAGACCCGTAATCGCGTATCCAAGGCTTCTACGGCTCATCGCCGACGTTCATCCCGCAATACCGCCCCGCAGAACCTGCTCGGCGGCGTCGCCGTTGGACTGGTGGCGCTGGGCTGCGCCTGGACGTTGTATGCCAACCTGTTCGCGGCCGGGGTCGATGCCGTCTCCGGCAGCGTCAGGGTCAAAACCGCAACCGCGACAACAACATCGGCCGCCGACGGCGAGCAGTCGTCCTTTGCCGAACGCTTCGGTCAGACCTCATTCGCCGATCGCTTTGCCCCGATGGCCAAGGCGGCGGCACAGGCAGCGGCGGATATCGCGCCGACCTCGGTGACGCTGGGTCGCCAGGTCGCCTGGCTCGACCCGACCTTCTCGATGGGCGCGCCGCCGGAGCGTTTCCGCCGTCCGCCGGTTCCGGCCGCAGTGGAGGCCGCTGCGATTGCCCAGGCCGAAATTCCGAAGCCGCTGGACGCCGTGAAGCCGCCGACCGTGCGTCAGCTGGTGGCGAGCATTCCGGTGCCGGCCGCCAAGCCCTCCGAGCTGCGCTTGCCGCCCAATCAGAGCATCTCCGCCCATGAGCTGATGGTCCAGCGCGCCAAGGCCACGGTGCTTGCCGCCGCCAACAACAAGCCGTCGATGTTCGAGAAGCTGTTCGGCAGGGAGCAGCCCGCTGCGGGCACCCAGCTCGCCTTCGCCGGCTCCGATGGCGGCATCGGCAGCGACGGTCGCGATCTCATCAAGGCGCAGGCCTATGACCGCACCACGGCGGTCTATGATATCTCGGCCAAGAAAGTCTACATGCCGAACGGCACCACCCTGGAAGCGCATTCCGGTCTCGGCAGCCGGCTCGACAATCCCGCTTACGCCCATGAGCGGATGCGCGGCGTCACCCCGCCGCATGTCTACGACCTCAAGCCGCGCGAGGCGCTGTTCCACGGTGTCGCGGCGCTGCGGCTGACACCGGTCGGCGGCGAGGGCGCCATCTATGGCCGCAACGGCCTGCTGGCGCACACTTACATGCTGGGCCCCAACGGCGATTCCAACGGTTGCGTGTCATTCCGGGACTACAACAAGTTCCTGCAGGCCTACCGCAACGGCGACGTCCGGCGGCTGGTGGTGGTCGCCAGGCTCAACTGAGGCAAAGCGCCGCGAGCGGCAGGCCTTGCTGTACGCACTACATCCTGTCTCAATCCCTTATAAATTGTACCGCGATGCGCCGGATCAACCATCCGGCGTGATGCGGTCATAAGGGGCGACGCTCATCGAGCGGATCTGCCTTGCTGGATTGGGGAGGGGACACCGTGACTTTCAACATCATTCGCGCTGCCACGCTCGCTGCGTTCGCCCTTTCGGCCGGGGCCGCAGGGGCGCAGACTCCGGCATGGCCCGACAAACCGATCACCTTCATCGTGCCGTTCGCCGCGGGCGGCGGCACCGACGCCTTCGCGCGGCCGCTGGCACAGCAGCTCGACGCCCAACTCGGCAAGCGCGTGCTGATCGAGAACCGCGCCGGCGCCGGCGGGACGGTGGGAGCCTCGCTGGCCGCCAAGGCTGCGCCGGACGGCTATACGTTCTTCATGGGCGCCGCTCATCACGCCATCGCGCCGGCGCTGTACCCCAAGCTCGACTACGACATCGAGAAGGACTTCATTCCGGTGGCGCTGATCGCGCGGCCGCCGCAGGTGGTGGTGGTCAATCCCGACAAGGTGGCCGCCACGACGCTCGGCGAGTTCATCGCCTATCTCAAGGCCAATCCCGACAAGGTCAATTACGGCTCCGCCGGCGCCGGCACCACCCATCATCTGGCCGGCGAGCTGTTCAAATCCATGACGGGCACCAGGTTGCTGCATGTGCCGTATCGTGGCGCCGGGCCGGCGATGCAGGATCTGATCGCAGGCCACGTCCCGGTCGTGTTCGACGGGCTCGGTTCGTCGGCGCCGCAGATCAAGAGCGGCCAATTGCGCGCGCTGGCGATCGCCGCGCCGCAGCGGGTGGCGGCATTCCCCGATATTCCCACCGCCGCCGAAGCCGGCCTGCCGGGCTACGAAGTGGCGACCTGGTACGGCTTGTTTGCGCCGAAGGGCACGCCGCAAGACATTGTTGACCGGATGGCGAAGGAATTGCGCACCGCGTTGCAGACGACTGCGATCAAGGAAGCCTGGGCGCGCAACGGCTCCGACGTGCCCGACGTGTCCGGCGCAGCCTTCGCCAAACTGGCGTCGAGCGAAGTCGCGCGCTGGGGCAAGGTGGTGACCGAAGCCGGCGTCAAACTCGACTGAGACGGCAGCAAAAAACCCGGCATCGCTGCCGGGCTTTCCGTTGTCAGTGCTTGTCTGTTAGCGGCAGACGCGGGTCTTGGTGACGACGCGGCGGCCCATCGGCCCGCGCCGCACCACCGTTCGCACGGTGCACACCGGGCCGCGGCGAACCACCTTGCGGCGAACCACATAGCGCGCGGCGGAGATATCGGTGCTGGTCGAGGCGATCCCGGCCTGAACCGGCGCTGCGGCCGATGCCGGTACGCTGAACGAGGCGAGGCCGAGTGCGACAGCGGCGGCAAATCCAAAAGCAATTTTCTTCAAGAACGTTCTCCTTGGGTGCTGATAGTGGGCAATCAACTGCCATCCCATCGTGGTGTTCCGCGCCTGATTCCAAAATGAAGGAACTGTGGTGATGGCGCGGCAACGGGAACCGACATCGGTTGCGGGTGCGTTGGTCTGATGGACAGGTTGCGTGGCGATCCGCTCTGCCGGACGTTCCGGCCGGCGTCTTGTCAGGCCATTCGGATGTGGCGGATCGGCCACGCGCGAGAGGCTGAGACGCTCGGTCAAGTCATTGCGCGCGCAGCGCATTGCCTCCTTGGCGGCAACTCACCTAGTGATCACCGCAGTTAATCACTGGGGATTCCGATGAAGAAGCTTTCTTTGCTACCGCCGCGATCGTTGCTCTGGGAGCGGTGAATGCGGCATCGGCCGCCGATCTGGCCGCGCGTTCCTACACCAAGGCACCGGCTCCGGCGGCTGTGGGCTATAACTGGTCCGGCTTCTACGCCGGCGTGATGGGCGGCTACGGCTGGTCGCAGCGCGTGCGTCTCGACGGCTTCGCCGTGAGCAGCAACGAGATCAACGGCGGCTTCGGCGGCGGCACCATCGGCTACAACTGGCAGACTCCCGGCAGCATGTGGCTGTGGGGCATCGAAGTCGACGCCGCCGGCAGCGCGATCAAGTATCGTGAAGCCCTGCTGCCGAATCTGACCTTCGAGGACAAGGTCCGTGCCTTCGGCAGCGTCACCGGTCGAGCCGGTGTCACCGCCGGCGCCGCGCTGTTCTACGCCAAGGGCGGCTATGCCTGGGCCAACAACCAGGTGTCGCTTACTGTGCCGAACGTCGCGACGGTGTCCGAGAGCAAGACCCATTCGGGCTGGACCGTCGGTGGCGGTGTCGAATACATGTTCGCATCGAACTGGTCGCTGAAGGGCGAATACATGTACGCCGACTACGGCAATGCCCGTTACGGCGATGCCACCACCGGCTTCACCGACCTCGGCCTGACGACCCACACCGTCAAGGGCGGCGTCAACTATCACTTCAACAGCCCGGTCGTCGCCAAGTACTGATTTTTAGCAAGCCCTTTTCAGGCAAGCTTTACCCGGCCGCAGCGATGCGGCCGGGTTTTTCGTGTTGGCATGGCATGTGTGCCTGACGGGTCGAAGGGCGATCGCTGCGGCGCTATCGTTCGGGGATAGCTACTTCAATCCACCTGTCACATGCAGCGTTTCGCCTGTGACGTAGGATGCAGCGTCCGACGCCAGGAAAACGACAGCCGAGGCGATTTCCTCAACCTTGCCGATGCGGCCCATCGGCGTGACGGATTCGATCCAGCCGCGCATGTCGCCTTCGGCGATACCCGCCGAGACGACGCCCTCGGTGGCAATCATGCCGGGATTGACGGCGTTGACGCGGATCTTCCTGGGCGCGAGTTCCTTGGCCAGTACGGAGGTGATGGCGTCGACGGACGCCTTTGTCGCCGTGTAGACTGCCGAATTCGGCGGCGTGATCGTCGACACGCCCGAGGAGATGTTGACGATGCTGCCGCCGGCAGGATTGAAATGCCGCACCGCTTCCTGCGACACGAGCAGCAGGCCGAGTACGTTCAGGTCGAAGTGCGTGTGGAAGTGCTCTGGCGTGATGCCGTCGAGCGGGGCAAAGGCGTAGATGCCGGCATTGTTGACGAGGATGTCGATCGGTCCGAGCGCCTTGACGGTCTCGGCGACCACCGCGGTGGCTCCCT
The DNA here is from genome assembly GCF_026015985.1 of Rhodopseudomonas sp. P2A-2r. Taxonomy (GTDB): domain Bacteria; phylum Pseudomonadota; class Alphaproteobacteria; order Rhizobiales; family Xanthobacteraceae; genus Tardiphaga. The sequence goes on from NZ_CP110389.1 coordinate 2,788,927, forward strand.
TGGGATCGGCGAGATTGCCGTGCACGGCGACGGCCTTGCCACCCTGGGCCGTGATCTTCGCGACGATGGCGTCGGCACCTTGTTTGCTGGAGGCGTAATTGACAGCCACGGCCGCACCGGCGGCGGCGAGCTGAATGGCGATCTCGGCGCCGATGCCCTTGGAGGCGCCGGTCACCAGCGCGACCTTGCCTGCGAAAGTCTTGGTCATGGTCCTGTTCCTTGTTTAATAGTTCAGAAATACCGAAGTATGGAAGTATTGAACCGGATCAAGGGGGCGCCTATATCTTTATCATGGCTCCCTTCGTTCACCCCGCGCGGCAGGACATCACGCTGGCCGGCGTTCTCTCGGCACTCGCCGATCCGATCCGGCTGCAGATCGTGCGGGGCCTGATCGGAAAGGGCGACTGCATGTCCTGCATCGAGGCGTCGCCGTGCCCGGACATTGCCAAGTCGACACTGTCCAACCATTTTCGCGTCTTGCGCGACGCCGGTCTGGTCCAGACTGCCAAGAAGGGCGTCGAGCATCGCAACATCGTGCGCGAGGAGGATATCAACGCACGGTTTCCCGGGCTGCTGAAGACGATCCTGAAATATGCCGACGAGAAGCCGAGCGGCTAGGGCGCAGGCGGAGGTTGACATGGATGGTGCAACCATAAGGGCTTCGCCGCAGCGCCATTGGGATGCGTCGGATGCCGGCGATTTCACAGCCGAACATGACATCTACCGCGACGATGCCGTGCTGGATTATCCGGAGTCCCGCGAGCGGATTCGCGGCCGGCGCAACATTCAGGAGAGCCGGTTCGTCCAGCCGAACAAGAAGCGCTTTGCGGTCCGGAGCATGATTGGTAGCGGCGATCTGTGGGTCACCGAGTTCGTGCTGACCTATGACGGCATTCCGACCTATGCGGTGAGCATCATGGAATTCCGCGACGGGCTGGTGGCCCACGAAACGCAATATTTTGCCGACCGGTTCGAGCCGTCGCCCTCGCGTGCGCATCTGGTCGAGCTTGTCGGCGGCTCGTAGCTCGGGCGTAGCGGCAGCAGCGAAGCGGATAGCGTTTCGGTGATCAGGCCCTAACAAACAAAACCCCGGCATCGCTGCCGGGGTTTTCTTTGTCGATCGCGCCGCATTCGGAGGCCCCTGCGGGGGCCTCCGATCGGCCCCGCCGCGGCTCACCGCGGAGGCGGGCAGGGCTTGCCGTCGGGCAGCGTGCAAGGCTTCCCCGCGGGGGCAGCCGGACGGGCCGCTGCCGGCGGAGGCGCAGGTGGCGGTGCCGGCCGCGCCGCAGGAGGCGGCGGAGGCGGTGGCGGTGCCGGCCGTGCCACGGGAGGTGGCGGCGGAGGTGGCGGTGCCGGCCGTGCCACGGGAGGCGGTGGCGGTGGAGGCGGTGCCGGTCGCGCCACGGGAGGTGGTGGCGGCGGAGGCGGCGCTGGTCGTGCCACGGGAGGCGGTGGCGGCGAAGGCCGCGCAACCGGGGGCGCTGGCGGCGGTGGCCGCACCACAGGCGGTGGCGGTGCTGACGGTCGCGCTGCAGAGGGAGGAGGCGATGGTGGTGCTGCCGGACGCGCCGCGGCCGGAGGAGGCGGCGGTGTTGGGCGCGCCGCAGCAGGCGGTGGCGGCGGCGCGGCTGGACGGGCCGCTGCGGGTGGCGGCGTCGACGGCCGGGCGGCTGCCGGTGGAGGTGGCGGCGCCGCAGGCGGGGTCGATTTGGGGGCGGCCGACGGGGCTGCCGGTGTCGGGGGCGAACCGGGCAAGGGCGGCAGCGGGTGGCCGTTGGCGCCAGGCAAGGCCGATCCCGGTTTTGCGCCATTGGGCGCTGCGGTAGGCGTCCCGGGGTCGGGCGGGGCTGGCCGTTGGCGGCCGGCGGCGTGGAGCCGGGCGCGTTCGCATGCGGCGGCGGCGTTGCAGGTGACGGCGCTCCGGCCTGTTCGGGTCTTGCGCCGCCAGCCGGTGCAGCCGGTGTCGGCGGCGAACCGGGCAAGGGCGGCAGCGGTTGGCCGTTGGCGCCAGGCAAGGCCGATCCCGGCTTTGCGGCATTGGGCGTCGCGGCAGGCGTCCCGGCTGCCGGGCGAGGCTGTCCGTTGGCAGCGGGCGGTGCGGAGCCCGATGCGTTCGCGCCGGGCGGCGTTGCCGGCGACGGTCCACCCTGTCCGGGGCGTGCGCCCGCCGGCGCTGCGCCGGGGACGGGCGGCAGTGGCTGTCCGTTGGCGCCGGGCAGGGCGGTGCCGGAGGCTTTGCCATTCGGCGTCGCCGGATTCGCCGGCGGCGGTCCACCCGCCGGGTTGGCTTTCGCGCCGGCCGGCGTTGCACCGGGCGCGCCCGGGACCGGCGGAAGTGGCTGGCCATTGGCACCCGGCAAGGTCTGCGCTGCCGGCTTGCCATTGGCAGGGGCACGACCGGCGCGCCGGGCGGGGTCGCCGGATTGGCACCGGATAGCGGCGTTGTGCCGGCCGGTCCCATTTTGGCACCCGTGGGCGGCAAAGCGCCGGGCGCGGGCTTGCCGTCCGGCGTCGGTGCGCCGGGACCGCCGGGCGGCGGGGTCGTCTGCGCCTGGGACGGTGCCGGCTTTGCCGCCAGCGCCGGTTTGAACAGCTGGGCGGGCGGGGGACTGGGGGCCAGCGCCGCCTTGGTCGCGACCGACGGCGGCAGCGACGGCGCGAGCAAGGCCGCGGCGCCGACACCGGCAGCACCCGCCGCGATCGCGCTGGCCGCCACCGGCGGCGATGCCGGCGATCCGGCCTGTGCGGGCGCCTGTGCGGGCGCCGCCGCCACCGGGGCTGCCGGCGGTGGCAGGACCTGCGCCTGTCCCGCGGGATTGGTGATCGTCACCGCATTGGTGGTGTTGTTGATCACCACGGTGTTGTGGATGTTGTTGTAGATGATGTTGCTCGGCGGCGGCGCCACGTCGCGCGGCGGCCGGACCCACACCGGCACCGGCTGATAGTTCGGCACCGGCAGGACATAGGCATAGACCGGAGGCGGCGGCGGCGGCAGATCGTCGAAATAGACCGGGCGCCGCGGCAGGAAGAAGACCGGCGGCGGCGGGGGCGGCGCAAAATCGAAATCCGGATCGTCGAACATCAGCACCGGCCGCTGGATGTAGATCACTTCTTCCGGCGGCGGTGGCGGAATGTCGTAGGCCATCACGGTGAAGCTGGGCGGCGGATCGTAGGCAGCCGAGAGATAGCTCAGCCGGCGCCGCGCGTCGTCGGAATGCGCGCCGCGCGGGTAGCGCCGCAGATACGACCAGTAGGCCGGCGGCGTGTTGACGTTGCGGGTGCGGCGCCAAGTGATCGCCTCGCGGCGCGCGGCGACGATGGCGCGCACGCGCCGCGCCATCGGATCGCGGGGATAGGCGTCGAGAAAGGCTTCGTAGTCCTCCAGCGTGTCGCGATCGACCGCGGCGAGATAGGCTTCCTTGGCATCGAAATCGCGTACCGGGCGGGAGCGCATCGCCGCGGCCTGCTCGCGCGACACCGTCGGCGGCGGCGCGTCGGGGGCGCGTTCGAAGAAGGTGAACGGCGCCTGCAGCTTCGACACGTTCCATGGCACCTGCGCGCCCTTGGTCGTCTCGTTGACGCGCAGCCGGATGCGGCTGAACAGGTCGTCGCTGCTCAGGCCGCCTTCGCGCATCATCTCGGCGAGCGCCTGTGCATAGGCCGAATAGGGGCCGGCCTCGTCGGGCGCCACGGTGCCGGGTGCGGCGTTGAACGCCACCAGCATGCCCGGCTCGGGATCGACCAGCGCCAGTCCGCCGGACAGCGGATTGCCGGTCCTGGCAAAGGGATTGGCGCGCGCCAGATCGAGCACAACCATGCTGGCCTTCAGCTTCAGCGCCGCCAGCGGCGCCGTATAGTCAGACAGGCGGACGGCTTCCACGGAGACATTGACGTCACGGGTGATCTTGGCGTCGATCGGCGCGAAGTAATTCTCGCCTTCGAGCTGCAGGCCGTAGCCGCCGAGATAGACGAAGGCGACGGCGTCGGGGCCGGCCGAGGCGGCCTTGTCGAGGAATTCCCGGAAGGTGCGGCGCAGCGTGTCCTGGTCGAGATCGCGGGCGCCGGTGACGTCGAAGCCGGCGGCCTGCAGGGTCTGCGCGATCAGGCCGGCGTCGTTGGCCGGCGTCGGCAGCGCCCCGGCCTGGTAGTTGGCGTTGCCGATCACCAGCGCGATGCGCCGTTCGGCGGGCGCGGCCCGCGACGGGCTTTCCGAGGCCACGATGCAAGCCAGCAGGACAGCAAGGAATTTCAGCATCCACGTCATGGCGGCTCCGCGCGTTCTGGAATCGTGTCTCTAGTCTGGAAGACATGCGTTGAATGAATACTGAATGCAACAGGTCGAAACTAAGGCTGAGGCCCGGAGCGGTGCAAATAGGCGGGTCTGGCGGTCCATTCCGCCGTTTTCAACCGTTGAACCCCGCTCCACAAGCCGATGACAAAACGTCGAGGAGATCGTCATGTTGTACATCGCGCTGGCTGCCGTGACCGCCATTCTGCTGCTTCAATCGACGGGTGCTATTCCGCTGGCGAGCGTCGGTGGGTCGCTGACGATCGGCCTCTGTTTTCTGGTCGCTGCGCTGGCGGTTGGCCTTCACGAGGCATGGACGAAGCAACGCGGCGTGCTCGGCTGGATCGTCAACGTCGTTGTCACCTTCATCGGTGCGCTTGTGGGCGCCCAGTTCGGCGGGCTGGTCGTGGTGATGCTGATCGGCGCGATCATGGACGTGAACGGGTCGCTGGCACGCACGGGCGGTCTTGCCATGTCCGCCGCACTCGCCGGCGGCATGCTCGCCACCTTGTTCGGCGCGTGGGCCGCGCTGTGGATCGTCAACCGATGGCGATCGGATCCGAAGCCCACGTGACGCAGAGCCGTTATCCGCGCGAGGCTCCCGGCGGACGCTGCGTTCGTCGCGCAATTGTCGGCCGCGATCACGTCGCGGGGCGCGGAACGATCTTCTTGTAGTTGTTGGTCATCTCCGCCTTGGAGAGGTCATGTGCGATCTGCAGGCTCAGCCAGAACCGCGGATCGGTCCCGAAATAGCACCCCAGCCGGATCGCGGTGTCGGCACTGACGTCGCGCGCGCCGCGCGCGATCTCGCTCAGGCGATTGGCGGGAACGTCGAGCGCCTTCGCCAGCGCCCGTGCCGACAGCCCCAGCGGGACGAGGTATTCCTCGCGCAACACTTCGCCGGGATGGGTGCGTAAGGCTGTGGATCATCCGCCGGACGTTATCGTTCTCAACGCTTGCAAAAGCGCCGGCGCGCGCAGGGCTTTGCTCGGCGTCGCAAAAGCCATCATAGTCATGGAAGATTCCGTCTCCGACACCGCGGCAGTCGCATTTGCGATAAAATTCTACGGAGCGATCGCGAGCGGCCAGTCTCTACAAGCCGCATTTGATCAAGGTTCTGCCGGTGTTGCTGCTGTATCTTTGGATGAGGCGTGCACACCAGCGCTCACAATTGCAGATGGTGTGAATGCAAGAAAGCTGTTTCTCCCCTGAGCTACCGCTGACGAACTATTGCTCTTATTCGTAAAGACCCGAATTTTTCGAGCCATTTATGAATATTGTGCCTACTGAAGTCCGGATCCGAGGGGTTTGGCGCAAAATTGCCTCCATCAATTTTGTGACCTTGGTGCCCTGGAATAACAAAGGGCGCAGTTCTCACTGCGCCCTCCGAGTTTGTAATAAGCTTGGTTGGCTTGGACCTTAGAAGTCCATGCCGCCCATGCCGCCGCCCGGGGGCATGCCACCGGCAGCGCCACCCTTCTTCGGCAGCTCGGCCACCATGGCTTCCGTGGTGATCAGCAGGCCAGCAACCGAAGCTGCGTTCTGGATCGCGGCACGGACCACCTTGGTCGGGTCGATGATGCCCTTCTTGACGAGATCGCCGTAGGTGCCGGTCTGCGAGTCGAAGCCGAAGGCATACGACGGGTTTTCCAGGACCTTGCCGACGATGACGGAGCCGTCCTCGCCTGCGTTCAGCGCGATCTGGCGGGCCGGAGCCGAGAGAGCGCGACGCACGATTTCAACGCCGGTCTTCTGGTCGTCGTTCGCGGTCTTGATCTTCTTCAGCTGCTCGGAAGCGCGCAGCAGGGCGACGCCGCCGCCCGGGACGATGCCTTCTTCGACAGCGGCGCGGGTTGCATGCATGGCGTCGTCAACGCGGTCCTTGCGCTCCTTGACTTCGACTTCGGTCGCGCCGCCGACGCGGATGACGGCAACGCCGCCAGCCAGCTTGGCGAGACGCTCCTGCAGCTTCTCACGGTCGTAGTCCGAAGTGGTCTCTTCGATCTGCGCCTTGATCTGGCCGACGCGGGCTTCGATGTCCGCCTTCTTGCCAGCGCCGTTGACGATGGTGGTGTTCTCCTTGTCGATCATCACCTTCTTGGCGCGACCGAGCATGGCGAGCGTGACGTTCTCCATCTTGATGCCGAGATCTTCCGAGATCGCCTGGCCGCCGGTCAGGATCGCGATGTCCTGCAGCATGGCCTTGCGACGATCGCCGAAGCCCGGAGCCTTCACAGCGGCAACCTTGAGGCCGCCACGCAGACGGTTGACGACGAGGGTGGCGAGCGCTTCGCCTTCGACGTCTTCCGCGACGATGACGAGCGGCTTGCCGGTCTGCACGACGGCTTCGAGCAGCGGCAGCATCTCGTTGAGGTTGGAGAGCTTCTTCTCGTTGATCAGGATGTACGCATCGTCGAACTCGACGCGCATCTTGTCAGCGTTGGTGACGAAGTAGGGGGAGATGTAGCCGCGGTCGAACTGCATGCCTTCGACGACGTCGAGTTCGGTCTCGAGCGACTTGGCTTCTTCAACCGTGATGACGCCCTCGTTGCCTACCTTCTTCATGGCATCGGCGAGGAACTTGCCGATTTCGCTGTCGCCGTTGGCGGAGATGGTGCCGACCTGGGCGATCTCTTCGTTCGAGGTGACCTTCTTGGAGTTCTTGACGAGGTCGGCGACCACGGCTTCCACAGCCAGGTCGATGCCGCGCTTCAGATCCATCGGGTTCATGCCGGCGGCAACCGATTTGGCGCCTTCACGGACGATGGCCTGGGCCAGCACGGTCGCGGTGGTGGTGCCGTCGCCGGCGAGATCTGCCGACTTCGAGGCCACTTCACGGACCATCTGGGCGCCCATGTTCTCGAACTTGTCGTCGAGCTCGATTTCCTTGGCGACGGTGACGCCGTCCTTGGTGATGCGGGGCGCGCCGAACGACTTGTCGAGCACGACGTTGCGACCCTTGGGGCCGAGCGTCACCTTGACGGCGTTGGCGAGAATGTCGACGCCGCGCAGCATCTTGTCGCGGGCATCAACGCCGAATTTCACTTCTTTGGCTGACATGTTTGCTTCCTGAATGATTGAAGGGTTGCGGGAGAGGCGCTTACTAAGCGACCTTCTTCTTGGCGGGAGCGGCAGCGATATCGGTGAGGACACCCATGATGTCGCTCTCCTTCATGATCAGCAGCTCCTGGCCGTCGATCTTGACTTCGGTGCCCGACCACTTGCCGAACAGCACGCGCTCGCCGACCTTGAGGTCGATCGGGATCAGCTTGCCAGCTTCGTCACGGCCGCCGGGACCGACAGAGACGATTTCGCCCTGGGAGGGCTTTTCCTTGGCACTGTCCGGGATGATAATGCCGCCAGCAGACTTCTCTTCGGCGTCGATACGCTTGACCACAACGCGATCGTGAAGCGGACGGAATTTCATGCAGTCCTCCTAAGTTTCTGAAGATGTTTGCCAAATCTTGAATTTAGCAGTCAGCGCCAGCGAGTGCCAGCGTTGCCGGTCTGGACATAGGCCCGTGGTTCCGGCTGGACAAGCCCTTCTAGCAAAAATTTTGGCACTCAAATATGACGGCTGCCAATTTGCCGCGGCATCCTTAACGGCGGTAGCGGGTGCTGTTAGCAGTCGCGGTAAGTCGCTGCTAACGCTCGCAATTTCAATGGATTGTTAAACTTTTAGGCTTGAGATGACGTGGTTAATTGCGTCACATTTCATGCATCGCACTGTCATGGCGAAGTGGAATCCGGTTCGCGGCAGGCAGCGCGGTCATAGGAGCGAAGAGCGAATTCGACATCGACCGTAAGCCACTTGTGCCGAATGCGCTCTGTCCATGGAGGTTTGACATGGTTGCGAGAAGTGCAGTTTCCGAGGACTTCAGGAAGCAGGTGCTGGGCTACGGACTGACCACGGCGCAGATCCTGTATCGGATGCCGGACCACCCCTCACTGCTGCAAACCTATCTCTGGCAGAACTACGACCTGTTTCCCAAGTTTCCGGCGCTGAAGGATTTTCTGGCGTTTTGGGAAGAGAAATTGGAGGGGCCGCTGTTTTCGGTCACCGTGGCGCATTCCAAGCTGATCAAGCCCGCTGAACTCCGTGCCATCGACGGCGTGTTCCGGCTGCATTGACACGGCTTGAATTGATTCGGCCCGAGCAACGTAGCCGCGCAACATGCCAAAGCGGCTGCGCTGTCTAATCACGGATTTGCATTGCGCTCCCGTGTCGGTGAGCCCGGCCGTTCGTTCGCCGCGACTTGCGCGAGTCGCGCCCCCGATTCTCCCTGGGACGACCGTCGGATCTCCGCGCCGTCGTAGCGATCATCCTCGACGCCGTCGTCTTCCGCAGGGCCATCGCATACGTCGCATTGGGTCGTCTGATCGCAAGTGGATCGGCGACCGCTACCATCCTTCGGCGATAGGTACTATTCGACCTGGTGCAGGGCATAGCGCATCGATCGAAGGCGCGATCCTATCCTTCCGTGCAACGGAAATTTTAGGATGCCCGTCGCCCCGACGGGTCCGCGCAACACTTTAATCACTGTTGGACCTCTAAGTTCGATTCCGTACGCAGCCTTGCACAGAAGGCGTTGGTTGCAACAGGTATCTGGGTCTTGCGATGTACTCCTACGCGACGTCTACGATCGAAGCGTCAGACCTCGGCCTGATGGCGCTTGAGCGAGCGGATGATGCCGTGGTGATCATCGATGGCGATTATCATGTGCGTTACTTCAATGCCGCCGCGGAATCGATGTGGGGGCTGAAGCGGAACGAGGTTCTCGGTCGCGATGTCGGCTGCCTGGGGATCGATGCACTGCGCCAGCCGATGCCGATTCCTTTCTATTGCAGTGTCGACGGACCCGTCGGGATACCGCAATTCCGTGCCGAGATCGGCATCGTACGCAAGGACGGTCGTCGGATCCCCGCAGAGCTGGCTATGTCGCAGGGCGAGCAAGGCGGCGAGCACTGCACAATTGCCTTCGTTCGGGACATCACCACGAAGGTTGAAAATCGCGAACGGCGGGCGCTTCTCTCGTTGATCGCTGACAGGACCAACCGTGTGGTGGTCGTCACCGATCCCACCTATCACATCATGTACACGAATGCCGCCTTCGCGGATCTGTTCGGTTATCCGCCGGAGGAGGCGCAGGGCCAGCTGGCGCCCAAGCTGTTGCTGGGCCGCTATAGCGACCGCACGACACTGGCCCGCATCGGACGCTGCATCAAGGAAGAGGGCGGCGAGGAGGAGATCCTCGTCTACAACAGGAACGGCGACGAAATCTGGATCTCGGTCAGGGTGGAAGCGTTCCGCAATGCGAGCGGACAAATCACCCATGTGTTTGCGCTGGTGACAGATATCTCCGAGACCAAACAATTGCGCGCGCTGCAGCAGCTCACCCTGAGCGCGCTCGCCGATGAAATGCCCATCACCGAAATCGCCGATCGCCTGTGCAGGCTTGTCGAGAAGATTGCGCCCGATGTGGTGTCCTCGCTGCTCCACGTCGACGCCGGCGGATTGATTCATCCGCTGGGCGGTCCCAGCCTTCCGGAGGACTATTCCCAGTCATTGGAGGGTGTCGCAATCGGTCCGGACATGGGCTCCTGTGGAACGGCCGCGTTCTACGGTCGGCCCGTCCTCGCAATCGATATCGACACCGATCCGCGCTGGCAGCCCTACAAGGCCCGTCCGCTTCAAGTCGGCCTGCGCGCTTGCTGGTCTTCCCCGATCAAGGCGAAGAACGGTCGCGTGATCGGAACCTTCGCTTTCTATTTCAGAGAATGCCGGCCGCCCAGTCGCTGGCATCAGCGCATCATCGATGCCTGCGTGTATCTCGGCTCGCTCGTGATTGAGCGCAAGGAAGCGCGCTCCCAGATCGCGCGGCTCGCCTACTACGATACGTTGACCGGATTGCCCAATCGTACGCGCCTACGCGATCTGATTGCCGAAGCGATTGAAGGGTGTCCCGCCGGACGGCATGTGGCGCTCGCGTTCCTCGACGTCGACAATTTCAAGGACGTCAACGATACGCTCGGTCACTCCGCCGGCGACGACGTCCTGGTGGAATTCGCACGGCGCCTGCGCGCGCACGTTCGTCCGGGCGACATGCTCGGTCGCCTCGGTGGCGACGAGTTCGTGATCGTGATGCCGAATTGCGAAGGGCGCGAGGCGGGAGAGGTCGCTTCAACGGTCGCCGAGGCCATGCTGGTTCCGCTCGAGATCGGAGTGCGGCAGGTGGCGATGTCGGCGAGCATCGGCATCAGCCTCTATCCGGACAATGCGTCGGACATCGACACGCTGATCAAGCAGGCGGATGCGGCGATGTACCAGGCCAAGCGCGCCGGGCGTTCCACCTATCGCTTCTACAGTGCCGACATGAACGGGGGCGGTCAGGAAAGAATCGTCTACAGCGCGGCGTTGCGCGCCGCGATTGCGAACGATGCGCTTGAACTCCACTATCAACCGCAGATCCGAACTTCGGATGGTGCGATCCATGGCGTCGAGGCCCTGGCCCGCTGGCATGATCCGGTGCTCGGCACGGTCTCGCCGGCCAAATTCATCCCGCTGGCCGAGGAGTGCGGACTGATTGAGCAGGTCGCGCTTTGGTCGATCCGCCAGGCCTGTCGCCAACTGGTCGCGTGGCGCGCTGCCGGGCTGGATATTCCCTGCGTCTCGGTCAATCTGTCGCCCATCAACTTCCAGAATGCGGAGCTGGCCCCGATCGTTGCCGGAATCCTGGCGGAGTTCGGTCTGCCGCCGGAGGCGCTGATGCTGGAGGTGACCGAAGGGGTGGTGCAGAACGAGCGTTCGCAGGCCATCGAGACGATGATGGCGCTCCGCACGCTTGGCGTCGGGCTGTCGCTTGACGACTTCGGCACCGGCTATTCGAGCCTCAGCCGGCTGGCGCATCTGCCGATACGCGAACTCAAGATCGACCGCAGCTTCATGCATGATCTGGAGACTGCCGCCTGTGCGCGGGCGCTGGTGACCGCCGTCGTCCGCTTTGGGCAAAGCCTGCAAATGACCGTGGTCGCTGAAGGGGTAGAAACCGAAGGACAGTTCCAGCTGCTCGCAGAGTTAGGGTGCGACGTGGTCCAGGGATTTCTTTATGCCCCGGCGCTGTCGCCCGCCGCCTTCGGTCGCTGGCTGCTCGACCACAGCGCATCGCGGGCAGGCGTGCTGCTGCGCGGAATCGAACAATCCCTTTCTGTGCCGGCGATCGACGCTCGCCCGGCGCGTCGAAGCTCCGGCGGTTGATACAGTGGCGGCGCATCTTGTCCGCGACCAGGGTTCTGCCCGAGGCTGAAACCGGAGCTACTAGCTGAGCACGCCGACGATGGCGCCCATCAGACAGGTGGTCAGCGTGCCCGACACGATCGACTTGAGCCCGAGCGCGTTGATCTCGTCGCGGCGTGCCGGCGCCATGGTGCCGAGGCCTCCGATCATGATGCCGAGGCTGGCGAAATTGGCGAAGCCGCACAGCGCATAAAGCATGATCAGGCGCGAGCGCGGGCTCAGCGCATCGGGCGCGAGTTTGCTGAAGTCGAGATAGGCGATCAACTCGTTGAGCACGGTCTTGGTGCCCATCAGAGCTCCGGCCGTGACCGCCTCATTCCATGGCAGGCCGAGCAGCCAGCACACCGGCGCCATGGCGATGCCGAGCATCCGCTGCAGCGAGATTGCGGCGCCGCCAACATGTGGCAGCAGGCCGAGCAGGGCGTTGGCGAGATAGACCAGCGCCACCAGCACCAGCAGCAGCGCGATGATGTTGATCAGCAGCTCGACGCCGCCCGCGGTGCCCCTGACGATCGCATCCATGGTGCCCGAGGCGCCCATCTCGGGATCGGTCAGCGCGCCGCCGGTGCGACGCCGGTCGGTCTCCGGCACCATGATCAGGCTGACCAGGATCGCGGCCGGTGCACCGAGCACCGAGGCTATCACGAAATGCGCGGCAGCATCGGGAATCAGCGGCGCCAGGAAGGTCGCGTAGAGCACCAGCACGGTGCCGGCGATGCCGGCCATGCCGCCGGTCATCACTAGGAACAGCTCGCTGCGGGTGAGTTGATTGAGATAGGGCCGGATGAACAGCGGCGCCTCGACCATGCCGAGGAACACATTGGCGGCGGTGGACAACCCGACCGCACCGCCGACGCCCAGCGTGCGCTCCAGCAGCCACGCCATGCCGCGCACCACCGGTGGCAGCACGCGCCAGTAGAACAGCAGGGTGGTCAGCACGCTCATCACCAGCACGATCGGCAGCGCCTGGAACGCGAGCACGAAATCCGCCCCGGGTGTCTTGAGGTCGAACGGCAGCGCGCCGCCGCCGAGATAGCCGAACACGAACGAGGTGCCGGCCCGCGACGCCGCCGAGATCATGCTGACGGCGTCATTGATGACGCCGAAGGCGTGGGCGACAATCGGGATTTTCAGCAGTACGATCGCGGTGACGAAGGTGGCGACGAGGCCGATGGCGGCTTGTTTAAGCGACACCTTGTTGCGGTTTTCGCCAAGCGCCCAGGCGATGCCGAGCAGCGCCAGCACGCCGAACGCCGATTGCAATTGCAGCATGAAGCCCCCGATGCCGCGGCGATGATACCCGGGCAGGACACGTCTTGCAAAGATGGTGCCGACGATGAGGGCGAAGACAAATGAAGCGGGCTCGCCAGATCGTTGAAAAAACCTGGCGTCGCAGTGCGGATAGCTCAAACATGCTGAGCTGCCGTGGGTGGCAAAGCGGCGTCATCCACAGATATCGGAGAGAAAAACAGAGCGACTGCGTGGGGCTGAGTTTGCCGCCTCGCCCAGGGCTCGTCGCTTTCTGGGCGAGGCCGGTCCATCACCGGCTCCGATGGTCTCTCACAATCGGCTGCGTGCGATGGTCGCGCACGACGTTCGTGGCCGGCGGCCGTCGATGATCTCGCGTGCTCGGCGGTGCCGCCGCAGGAGGCAGGCGATCGGTGCGACGGTTGCTCACGTCAATCGGCTTTTTGCTTCCGCCCAATGTGCGGCCGATCACCACGCCGCCCAACCCTCCGGCGGCACGTCCCGCAGCCCCTACGGCGCCGCCTATCGAACCCAAAACGCTGTGTCTGTTGGTCGCCGCGCTGGCCGTAGACGCGCCGGCGACGTGGAAGGAGACGACTGCGACAATAGCTGCGCCTCCTGCAAAGCTTCGCACCAAGTTGATGGTTTTATTCATGTCATGAAATTCCCGCTCGTGTTGAACACTGGCGAGAATGAAGTCGGAATTTCTCTCGGTCGCGTCGTCCGTTCGGAGGATGGCCGGCGAAAATGCCTCGCATCCCGCACGCCCCTGCGGCGTGATCACTTTCATACGCAGCAGAGGAGGGGACGACTGCTCCCAGAAGAAAATAGGCTCAGGCTCTGCGGTGCACCACTGTCGCTGCACGATGGCAGCGCACCGCGCCGTGTCGACAAAGACTTTCGGTCTCCCTGAAGTTTACCCCCGCCCGACGAACGGCATCTTCGTTGCCATCACCGTCATGAACAGCACGTTGGCGTCGAGCGGCAGGCCGGCCATATAGGCGACGGCGTCGCCGACGGCCTTGGCGTCCATGCGCGGCTCCTGCTTGGAGGTGCCGTCCGGCTGCAGCACGCCGGGCCCGTTGACCATGCGGTCGGTCATCGGCGTGGCGGCATTGCCGATGTCGACCTGGCCGACCGCGATGTCATAGGCGCGGCCGTCGAGGTTGCTGGCTTTGGTCAGGCCGGTGATGGCGTGCTTGGTCGAGGTGTAGGCGGCGGAGAACGGCCGCGGCGCATGCGCCGAGATCGAGCCGTTGTTGATAATGCGGCCGCCGCGCGGGGTCTGGTCTTTCATGATGCGGAAGGCGTGCTGGGTGCACAGGAACGGCGCGGTCAGGTTGGTGTTCACCACCGCCTGCCACTGCTCAAGGCCGAGATCCTCGAACGGCAGCGGCGGCGCGCCCATGCCGGCATTGTTGAACAGCACGTCGAGCCGGCCATAGGTGTCCATGGTTTTGGCGAACAGTGCGGCGATCGAGGCGGGGTCGGCCATGTCGGCGGAGACGGGCAGGCTCTTGCCGCCTTCGGCTTCGCCGAGCTTCTGGGTTTCCTGCAGCATCTCCAGCCGGCGGCCGGCGAGCACCACGGTGAAGCCGGCCTTCATCAGTGCCATTGAGGCGGCGCGGCCCACGCCTGTGCCGGCGCCGGTGACGAGTGCAATCCTGGTGGTCATCAGTTTCTTCCTGTTGTTCTTATGGTCGTTTACGGCTCATGAAGCAGGCGTGTTCGTCGTAGCTTCGCAATTGCCGGTCGAGGTCGGGGTCGACGATCACGGTGTCGAACCCCTGCCGGCGCCAAAAATGTACTGAATTGCCGACCGCAACAAGGGTGATGTTCGGCAGCTGCAGGTCGGCCGCGTGGGCCGCCAGAACATCGACGATGGCCGCGGCGGCGCCCGACCCGCGCGCCGCCGGCAGCAGCGCCAGATCGTGGATGTAATAGGTCGACGGCGGCAGCGCCGGCCTGTCGAGGCGGGTGTTGAGCCGGGGCGGCCGTGCGAATTGCCAGGGATGGCTGATGACATAGCCGACCGGGGCGTCTGCGCCTTGCAGCACGAAGCAACCGGCGGGATGGTGCGTCAGCCGATCGGCGAACACGGTTTCGTCTTCGGGGTAGGCGACGTGAACGAGGTCGGCGAGCGCCTTCACCGCGGGCAGGTCCGTTGCGGTCATCGGGCGCCATTGCAGCAGACCCGGCGGCATCGGTTCGCTCCGGCTCACGTCTCGTTCTTGTAAGGCGGCCGTGGGATATTGTGGTGGGCCTGGCGCAGCGCCGCCGACCAGCGCGAGCGCAGGTCGTGGAAATAGGGCTCGCCGGCCTCGATGCGGTGGTTGAGGTCGGCATCGCAGACATCGGTGCGCACCACCAGAACGTCGATCGGCAGGCCGACGCCGAGATTCGAGCGCATGGTCGAATCCATCGAGATCAGGCCGGTCTTCAGCGCCTCATAGAGCTCGACCTCGTAATGCATGGCGCGATCGAGCACCGGCTTGCCGTATTTGTGCTCGCCGATCTGCAGATACGGCGTGTCGGTGGTGCACTCGATGAAGTTGCCGGCCGGATAGATCATGAACAGCCGCATCTTGCCGCCCTTGATCTGGCCGCCGAGCAGGAACGAGACGTTGAAGTTGATGTCCTCGGATTCCAGCGCCTCACCTTCGGTGGCGTTGACGTGGCGGATGGCGCGGCCGATGCGCTGTGCGGCCTGGAACATGGTCGGTGCGTTGACCAGGGTCTCGCGCTCGCCGGTGGTCGGGTTGTCGATGCCCTCGCTCAGGGTCGACAGCACCGACTGGCTGATCGCCAGATTGCCGGCGGAGGCCACCGCCATGACGCGATCGCCGGGCTGGTTGAAGATGTGCAGCTTGCGGAAGGTCGAGACGTTGTCGAGCCCCGCATTGGTGCGCGTGTCCGCGATCATCACCAGGCCGTCCCGCACCAGAATTCCGCAACAATAGGTCATCGAAGGTCCTTGCCCGACCAGAGGGTCGACAGAACACTGATAGGTCATTCAGACGGCGCGTAAAACCCCCGGAATGCTGGCTTCCGTCCGCTTTACGGCGCCCCGAGCCGCGCGAAATCCCGATCCAGCCCGGCCAGCGCGCCGTCGATGCGCTGCCGCCTTGCCTTGATCCACTGATCCTGCTCGGCCAGCGACTGCTTCGCTTCGGCCACCATCCGCGCCATCTCGGCGGGCTGCGGCCCACCGGCGGTCGCGCGATGGCGGATGATCGCCACCGGGTCCAGCGCCGCGCGGAACTCAGCCTCGCTCATAGGCAGTTCGCCGCCGGCCACCTTCATCTCTGTCAGCGTCGTGGCAAAGATCTGCCGGGCCTCCTGATAGGGGAAATCGCTCGGCCGGATATCGTGCGCCTTGCCGTAATCGACGACCTCCGAGGCGAAATGATGCCCGACGCGGAACGGCAGCTTGTATTGCCGCATCAGCACATCGGCCACTTCCTGGGATGCGGTCCAGTCGCTGTTTAATTCTTCCAGCGCACGTTCCGGATTGACCACCAGCGCGCCGAGGATGCGGTCCCAACCGGCCAGCACGCGCGTGGCGCCGCCGACCACCGCGGCATTGTCGCCGACGTTCTTGGCATCGTTCATGCCCGGCGGAATGTTATGCGCCTGGATGGCGCGACCGATCCCCAGCGATACGACGTTGGAGGCCTGCCCGCGCACGTCGTTGAGCAGCCCGGGATTGCGCTTCTGCGGCATGGCGCTGGAGACATAGGTGTTGCCGCCGCCTTCCTGAAGCAGGATCCAGGGGCGCGGCTGGGCGTATTGCACCATGACGTCCTGAATGTAGGCGCCGGCATGGAGGGCGATCGCGGTGGTCACCGCGCCGAGCTCGACCGGGATTTCGGTGGCGGAGATCTGCGCGGCGTCATAGGCATTGTCCACGGTCGCGGCAAAACCGAGGTAATTGGCCATGCGGGGGCGGTTGAGCGGCCAGCTCGTGCCGTTCAGCACGGTGGTGCCCATCGGCGAACGGTCGAGCCGGGCGTAGAACTGGCGCAGCCGCTCGGCATCGCGCTGCAGGCCCGCCACATGGCCGAGCAGATAGTGCCCGTAGCTGTTGGGCTGGGCCGCGACGCCGTTGGTGTAATTGGGGACGATGGTGCCGGCATGTTTTTCGGCGAGTGCCACCATGGTGGCGGTCGTCTTGCGCAGCTGCTCGGCCAGGGTCAGTACCTCGTCGCGGATGATGGCGGCGCGCACAGTGGCCAGCATGTCCTGGCTGGAGCGGCCGGCATGCAGCAGCGTGGCCTCGACGCCGGCAGCCTCGATCAGCAGTGGCTCGAAGGTGATGACCAGGGTGGGCCGCTTGCCGCCTGGCTGCTCGCCGGCCTGCAGCACCGTGCGCAATCCGGCCGCGATACGCGGCGCCACCGCGCGATCCAGCAGGCCCTCGTCGGTATTGATGACGGCGCTGGCCTTGTTGATCTCGCCCAGCCAGAAGAACTCGTCACGCCTGGGTCCGGATTGCGCATCGGCCCCGACGGCTGTGAACGACATCAATAGCGCTGCAAGGCAGCTTGCCGTCTTCTGCATGTTTCCTCGCTTTTGACGGCGCTTGGCCGCGCCTTTCATTCGACGGTCGCGTCTCCCGGCGGCGGCGCCCAGGCATCGATCAACCGTCAGGGGAACGATCGTATCAGGACTGGCTCTGCCACTGTCCCTGTCGTCCAGCCTGGTCGACCTTCACCGAAACCGACAGGGTTTCCATGCCGCCGCCATAGCGGGTGCCGCGCACCGGCGCGGCGCCGAGATAATCCAGCCCGATGGCGACGCGAGCATGGGCGTCGGTGGTGCAGATGGCGTTGGCGGGATCGAAGCCGACCCAGCCGAGATTCGGTACATAGGCCTCGGCCCATGCATGGCCGGCCTGCTGGTCCACCATGCCGTCGCCGCGCAAGAAATGGCCGGCGACGAAACGGGCCGGCACCCCGCCCGAACGGGCGCAGGCAATGAAGATGTGGGCGTAGTCCTGGCACACGCCGCGCTTGCCGGCGAAGGCCTCGATGGCCGAGGTCCCGGTATTGGTCGGGTCGCCGTCGAAGGTCATGTGCTCGTTGATCTGCATCATCAGCGCATGCAAGAAACTCAGCACGTCGTTGTCGGTTTCGGTGCGCAGCTCGCGGGCGAACGCCGCCATCGCCGTGTTGGTCTCGGTCAGATCGGTCGAGCGCAGGAAGAAGCTCGGCGGGAATCGTTCGTCGGTGCCTTTCAGCACGCCGCCGGTGTCCTGGGTTTCAACGAGGCCCTCGACATTGATGGTGAGGTCGGAGATCGGCCCGTGGGTCAGCACGTGGGTGACGTTGCCGTAGGCGTCCTCATGCAGGTCGAGCCGCGAGATCGGTGGAGACGTCGATCTGCCATTCGGCGACATACTGGCCGTCGTGGCTGCCCGGCGTCATGCGCAGGATCTGGATCACGCCGGAGGCCGGCGGCTCATAGCGATAGGTCGTCGTATGGGCAATTCGCAGGCGCATGACAGAATTCCGAGATCGGGCTTGAGCGACGAAAACTAGCCTAGATCAGGTATTGCTTGGCGATGATTTCGCCGAGCCGGCTGTTGTCCGCAATGAACTCCTGGATGAATTCATGCAACCCGTGCTGGAAGATATCATCCATGTTGCTGTGTTCGAGCCGGTTGCGGACGCCGCGCGCATGGCGCTGGGCGGCGCCCTGGCGGCCATAGGACACGCCGATCTGGTCGAGATTGCGGACGAGGTTGCCGTAGCAACTGGCCAGCGACCGCGGCAGCGTGTCGTTGAGGATCAGGAGGTCGGCAATCAGCCACGGCTTCAGCGTTTCGCGATAGACCCAGTGATAGGCGGTGAGCGCCGAGACCGAGCGCAGGATCGAGGTCCACTGATAGTAATCCAGCGGGCCGCCGACATGCTCCTCCTCGGGCAGGAGCAGGTGATATTTGACGTCGAGGATGCGCGCGGTGTTGTCGGCGCGCTCCAGATGCAATCCGAGCCGTGAGAACCAGTAGGCGTCGTTGCGCAGCATGGTGCGGTAGGCCGAGCCATCGAAGCGCAGCGAGGTCTCCTGCACGAAGCGCAGGAAGCGCGCCAGCTGCTCGCGGGTCTTGGCGCCGCCGCTCCAGACTTCCTGCAGTTCGATCCAGGCCGAGTTGATGGTGTCCCACATCTCGCCGGTCAGCGCGGTGCGTACCGAGCGCGAGTTGAGGCGTGCATTCTCGATGCAGTTGCGGATCGAGGATGGATTGGCGGTCGAGAACGACAGGTACTCGACGACGTTCTTCTCGTCGGCTTCCTCGTAGATCTCGTAGAACGCGGCGGACACGCCGGCGGTCAGCAGCGCCGAGTCCCATTCGTTGGTCTGACCGACGTAGGCATTGGGCAGCGCGGTGACGCGCAATGTCGCCTCGATCGTGCGCGCCAGGTATTCGGCGCGTTCGACGTAGCGGGCCAGCCAGTAGAGATTTTCAGCGGTGCGCGAAAGCATGAATGTTACCCGATGATATCGTGTCCCGGGCGCGCTGCGGCATTCTCTATGCCGCTGCGCAGAACCGGGACCGCCCGATAGAATGGTGCTTGTGACGGTCCCGGTTCTGCAACGCATCGCTGCGCTTCGCTTGCGCTGCATTGCGCCCGGGACACGAGAGTAGTCAACGCCGCGTCGCTCATTCCAAAATCCACGTGTCCTTGGTGCCGCCGCCCTGGCTCGAATTGACCACCAAGGAGCCTTCCTTCAGCGCCACACGGGTCAGACCGCCCGGCACGATGGTGACGTTCTTGCGGCCGGTCAGGACGAACGGCCGCAGGTCGACGTGGCGCGGGGCGAGGCCGGAGGCGACGCAGGTCGGGCAGGTCGACAGCGCCAGTGTCGGCTGAGCAATAAAACCTTCCGGCTCGCGCTTGAGCTTGTCGCGGAACGCTTCGATGGTCGCCTTGCTCGAGGCCGGGCCGATCAGCATGCCGTAGCCGCCGGAGCCGTGCACTTCCTTGACCACTAGCTCGCTGAGATGGTCGAGCACATAGGCCAGCGCCGCCGGCTCGCGGCAGCGCCAGGTCGGGACGTTCTTCAGGATCGGTTCTTCGCCGAGATAGAATTTCACGATCTCCGGCATGTAGGTGTAGACCGCCTTGTCGTCGGCGATCCCCGTTCCCACCGCGTTGGCCAGCGTGACATTGCCGGCCATGTAGGCCGACATCAGGCCGGGCACGCCGAGCGCGGAGTCCGGGCGGAAGGTGAGGGGATCGAGGTAGTCGTCGTCGACGCGGCGGTAGATGACGTCGACTCGTTTCAGGCCCTCGGTGGTGCGCATGAACACCTCGTCGTTCTTGACGATGAGGTCGCGGCCTTCCACCAGTTCGACGCCGAGCTTGTCGGCCAGGAACGAGTGCTCGTAGTAGGCGGAGTTGTAGACACCTGGCGTCATCAGCGCGACGGTGGGCTCGGCCACCGCACTGAGCGGTGCCACCGAACGCAGGCAGGACAGCAGCTCGTCGGGATATTTCTCCACCGGCGCGACGCGATGCCGCGCGAACAGGTCGGGAAACAGCCGCATCATGATTTCGCGGTTTTCCAGCATGTAGGACACGCCGGACGGCGTCCGCGCATTGTCCTCCAGCACGATGAACTCGTCGGGATTGGTGCGGACGATGTCGATGCCGGCGATATGGACGTAGACGTCGTGGGGCACGTCCTGGCCGTTCATCTCTGGCCGGAACACCGGGTTCTGGAAGATCAGGTCATCCGGGATCAATCCGGCGCGCAGGATGTCGCGGCCATGATAAATGTCGCGCAAGAACATGTTGATCGCGCGGACCCGCTGCTTCAGGCCTTTTTCCAGCAGCGTCCACTCCTTGCCGGAGATGATCCGCGGGATCACATCGAACGGGATCAGGCGCTCGGTGGACTCCGAGATCGCCGTAGACCGCGAAGGTGATGCCGATGCGGCGGAACAGCAACTCCGCCTCCTGGCGGCGATACTCCAATGCGTCGGGTGGCGTCTCCTTGAGCCAGCGGGAGAGCTCTTCATAGGCCGGGCGAAGATCGCCGTGGGGCCCATTCATTTCGTCGAACGCAATTGCCATGAATCCTGACTGCTTTTCGAGGTCGTGCGGGACAGTGCACGACTGAACGGGATGGTAGCAAGGCCCGGGCCAGCACGATATGCATTCAACAACGGCAATTGGTATGAGGTGGGGTCTGTGCTGCCTGAAAAAACGGCGGGACACTGCTTGTTTCGGCAGCAAAACACCGTGACTTCAAGCCATTGTATGCGCAAGGGTATTGGTCCCCCGGAGTGACCGGTGGAACGGCGAGGAAGAGATTGATGAGCGATATCGTCACTGCGGGGATCCTGGTCATCGGCGACGAGATCCTGTCCGGACGCACCAAGGACAAGAATATCGGCTTCATCGCCGATTACCTCACCAATATCGGCATCGACCTCAAGGAGGTCCGCGTCGTCGCCGACGACGAGCCAGACATCATCGCGGCGCTCGACGCCCTGCGTCATCGTTATAACTACGTCTTTACCACCGGCGGAATCGGGCCGACCCACGACGACATCACCGCCGACGCAGTTGCGAAGGCGTTCGGGGTGGCCATCGACCATCACCCGGAAGTGGTCGCCCGGTTCAAGGAACGGTTCGGCGCGGACCTCAACGAGGCCCGGCTGCGGATGGCGCGGATCCCGGACGGCGCCGACCTGATACAGAGCGCCACGATCCTGGCGCCCGGCTTCAAGATCGGCAATGTCATCGTGATGGCCGGAGTGCCGTCGATCATGCAGGCGATGATGGACATCGTGGCGCCGAAGCTGAAGTCGGGCGAGCGGATGCTGTCCGACACTGTCCGCGCCAATGCCCGCGAAGGCGACGTCGGCGGCCCCCTGCGCGCGGTCGCCGAGGCCCACCCGGACGTGATGATCGGCAGCTATCCGTTCCTCGACGATAACCAGAAGCCCAACACCAATCTGGTGGTCCGTTCGCGCGACCCCGAGAAGCTGGCGGCGGCGATGGCGGCGGTGAAAGAGATGCTGGCCGGGCTCGGAACAGCCAAATAGACGCTCACGTAGACGATATGCCACGAGGGCGCCGTGCGGCGACCACGTCTGAACTTCAGGAGATCATGATGGCAGAACATCCGGAGATGAGCGCGCAGGAACGCGCCGGCAAGGCGTTTCCGGTGTCGTGGGACCAGTTTCATCGTGATTGCCGCGCTTTGACCTGGCGCCTCAACAGCGTCGGCCCGTTTCACGCCATCATCGCCATCACCCGCGGCGGCCTGGTGCCGGCGGCCATCGTGGCGCGCGAACTCGGCGTGCGCGTGATCGATACGGTTTGCATCGCCAGCTACGACCATAACAAGCGCGGCGACTTGCAGTTGCTGAAGGGCGTTTCGGAAGATGCCGCCAAGCTCGGCGGCGGCACCGGCAAGGGCATCCTGATCATCGACGACCTCGTCGACACCGGCAAGACCGCGCGCATGGTGCGCGACATGCTGCCCGACGCGCATTTCGCCACCGTCTACGCCAAGCCGATGGGCCGGCCGCTGGTGGATACGTTCATCACCGAAGTGTCGCAGGACACCTGGATTTTCTTTCCCTGGGATCTCGGCCTGTCGTTCCAGCCGCCGATGCGGGATGGGGCGGCTTGACGCACTGATCTTTCGACCGTCGTCGCGTGCCCTTACACTCCGACTGTCGTCACCCGCGTAAGCGGGTGATCCCGTAAACGCAGGCCGGCGTATACGGATCACCCGGTCCAGGCGTGCAATTGCGCGCCAGTCCGGGCGATGACAGGCAGAGTGTCGATGCCGGGGAATGCTAATCATGCCGCTGCAGAACCGCGTCACCCCGTTCGGCGACATCATCGCCACGCCGGAGCGTGGCACCTTCACCGGCAACCGCGGCATCATCCACGATCCCTTGACAAAGACGCTGCTGAACAGACGCTGGAGCAATCCGGCGTGGATCACCTGCGTCTGCAATTTCCGCGGCCGACGCCGTGAGGTGATGGCGAGGCGAAGCTGGACCGAGCTGTTCTTCCTCGACGAGGCCACCGCGCTCGCGGCCGGACATCGGCCGTGCTTCTACTGCCGTCGCGGTGACGCCAATGCGTTTCGCGCCGCGTGGGAAGAGGGCAACGGCCTCGCGCGGGCGCGGGCGACGGAGATGGATGCCGTGCTCCATGCCGAGCGGTTGAACAAACGCGCGAAGCGGCTGCATGCGCTGACTTGCGCGATCGATGAATTGCCCGATGGCGCGATGGTCGCTGCGGATGGCGAAAGCTATCTGATTGCGCGGGGCAGGCCGCTGTTTTGGAGTTTTGGCGGATATCGCGAAGCCGATCGCGGGCTGCGTGACGCACTGCTCCTTACGCCGCCATCGACAATACGGGCACTGCGCGCGGGCTACCGCCCCGTTCTCCATTCAACAGCGCTGCAACACCCACTGCCGTCATCCTGAGGTTCGCGCTCTTGCGCGCCTCGAAGGATGGCCGCAGGTGCAGTCGCTCGCCGCCGCATCCTTCGAGGCTCGCCCTTGGCGGCGGAGCAAGCGCTCCGCCTGAGGGCGAGCACCTCAGGATGACGATGACGGAGTGGGCTTTACGCCAGCCGCTCTCTTGCCAGCCGTGCGCCGGCACCCAGCGCCTGCAGCTTGGCCTCCGCGATATCCCGATGCATCGGGGCCATGCCGCAATTGGTCGTGGCGACGATATTGGCCTTCGGCACGTGCTTCATGACGGCCTCGATGGTGGCCACCACGTCTTCCGGCGTCTCGACCGTGTCGCTGGCGACGTCGATCACGCCGGCCTGCACAATCTTGCCCTTCAACAGCGACAGCAGCTCCAGCGGCACGCGCGAATTGCGGCATTCGATGGCGACCTGCTGGATCGGGCTGGCATCGATCGCCGGGAAGATCTGTTCGTACTGCCGCCACTCGCTGCCCAGCGTGTCCTTCCAGTCGGTGTTGGCCTTGATGCCGTAGCCGTAGCAGATGTGCACTGCCGTCTGGCAGGTCAGGCCCTGCGCTGCGCGCTCCAGCGCCTTGACGCCCCAGTCGGCGGCCTCGTCCATGAACACGTTGAAGGCGGGCTCGTCGAACTGGATCATGTCGACGCCATCGGCCTGCAGCGCGAGGGCTTCCTCGTTCAGCAATTCGGCAAAGGCAAAGGCCATCTTGACCCGGTCGCCGTAGAAACTGTCCGACAGGGTGTCGATGATGGTCATCGGGCCGGGCAGGGTGAACTTCAGTTTGTTCTTCGTGTGGCCACGCGCGGCCTGCGCCTCGAAGGCGTGGACCCGGCCTTTCAGCTGCAGCGGCGCTATCACCTGCGGCACCATGGCTTTGTAGCGGTCCTTGCGAATGCCTATCTCGACCTTGTTGGCAAAATCGATGCCGTCGACCTTCTCCAGGAAGCCGTGCACGAAATGCTGCCGCGCCTGTTCGCCTTCGGTGACGATATCGATGCCGGCGTCTTCCTGGACCTTGACCGCCAGCAGCGTGGCGTCGCGCTTGGCGCGCCGCAACTCCTCGCCCGATGACCGCCAGGTCGGCCACAACTTGTTGGGCTCGGCGAGCCATTCGGGCTTCGGCAGCGAGCCGGCAATGGTGGTCGGGAACAGCATGGGCATCCTCATGGCTTCTGATTGTGGGCGTCTATCTGCCACGTTCGCGGCGACGCGTATAGCTATTGGCGAGGCGCCGATGCGGGACTAGGATCATGGAAAAACAGACGAGGAAGCCATGATCGACCTGCATTACGCGCCAACGCCGAATGGCTGGAAAATCTCGATCATGCTGGAGGAGTGCGGATTGCCTTACACGGTAATCCCCATGCAGCTCGGACGCGGCGACCAGTTGAAGCCGGAGTTTCTCAAGCTCAGCCCCAACGGCCGGATGCCGGCAATTGTGGACCACGCGCCGGCCGACGGCGGCGAGGAAGTCGCGATCTTCGAGAGCGGCGCCATCCTGATCTATCTCGCCGAGAAAGCCGGCCGCTTCCTGCCCACCGCCATGCGGCCGCGGTTCGAGGTGCTGCAATGGCTGATGTGGCAGATGGGCGGCCTCGGCCCGATGCTCGGCCAGAACGGGCATTTCCTGCTCTACGCGCCCGAGAAGATTCCCTATGCCATGGATCGCTACACGCGCGAGGCGAAGCGGCTGTACGGCGTGCTCGACGTCCATCTCGGCGACGGCCGGGATTATATCGCCGGCGACTATTCCATCGCCGACATGGCATGTTTTCCGTGGATCATGACCCACAAGGCGCAGGGCCTGACGCTGGACGATTTTCCGAATGTGAAGCGCTGGTACGCGCTGCTGCGGGCGCGGCCCCAGGTACAGGCCGGACTCGCGGTGGGCAAGCAGGAGAAGAAGCCGATGGACGAGCAGGCGCGAAAAATCATGTTCGGCGTCGATGCGCCGGCGCATGCGCAGCAACAATAGTGATGCGCAACCTTTCAGCACACACAGCTGTCATCGCCCGGCCTGGCGCGCAATTGCGCGCCGGCACCGGGCGCCCCAGTACACACCGGCGCCAGTGATAGAGCGTCAAGGCCGGTGTCTACTGGATCACCCGCTTTCGCGGGTGATGACACCAGAATGCAGTGGACACGCCGTGACGATAACCGAGAGTGAGGAAACCCCATGATCGAATTCTTCTTCGACTGCTCCAGCCCCTGGACCTATCTCGCTTTCCACAACATCCAACCGTTGGCGAAGGAGTTTGACGCCGAGATCGCGTGGCGGCCGATCCTGGTCGGCGGCATTTTCAATTCGATCAATCCCAGTGTCTATGCCTCGCGCGAGAAGCCGGTGCCGGCGAAGGCCCGCTACATGAAGAAGGATCTGGCCGACTGGGCACGCTCCGCGGAGCTGGCGATCAAAATGCCGCCGCGGGTGTTCCCGGTGAACAGCGTGAAGGCGATGCGCGGCTGCCTCTGGATTGGCCGCAATGCATCGCAGGACATGCTGCCGTTTGCGCGTGCGGTTTTCGAGGCCTATTGGGGCGACGATCTCGATATTTCGCAGGATGCCGTGCTTTCGGGGATCTGCGATCGCGTTGGCATCGAGTCCGAAGCCTTCTTCCAGGGTATCGCCGATCCGGCAATCAAGGACCAACTCAAGGCCAACACCGACGAGGTCATTGCCCGCGGCGGCTTCGGTTCGCCGACCATCTATCTCGACAAGACCGACATGTACTTCGGCAACGACCGCCTGCCGCTGATCCGCGAAGCCTTGCAGCGCCGCCGCGCCGAGACCGTCGATAGCGCGGCCTGATGCCGAACAAGATCGTTTGCCGCACGCTCGGGCCGCCGGAAACGCTGCGACTGGAGAGCTTCGCCTCAGCGCCGCTGGCAGCGGGACAGGTCCGTGTCGCCATCCGCGCCGCCGGGATCAATTTTCCTGACATCCTGATGGTCGCCGGCGACTATCAGCTGAAGCCGGAGTTGCCGTTCACCCCGGGCATGGAGGCCGCCGGTGACGTCGTCGAGATCGCGGGCGATGTCGGGGGCGTCATGGTGGGCGATCGCGTGATCGCGAAGCTACGCCATGGCGGCTATGCGGAGGAGGCGATGGTCGCGCCGGCGCAGCTGACCCCGTTGCCGTCGACCTTCGACTACGCCGAGGGCGCGACATTTCTCGCCGCCCATGGCACCGCGCATCACGCGCTGGTCGACCGCGCGCAAA
Source organism: Rhodopseudomonas sp. P2A-2r (assembly GCF_026015985.1). Taxonomy (GTDB): domain Bacteria; phylum Pseudomonadota; class Alphaproteobacteria; order Rhizobiales; family Xanthobacteraceae; genus Tardiphaga. Next base: position 2,815,447 of record NZ_CP110389.1, read on the forward strand.
TCAGACCCGGCGAAGTGCTGCTGGTGCACGGCGCCGGCGGCGGCGTCGGTCTCGCCACAGTGGAGATCGGCAAGCTGCTCGGTGCCACGGTGATTGCCGCGGCATCGTCAGAGCAAAAGCTCGCCGCGGCCCGCGCCCGTGGCGCCGATCACGGCGTGCTGTATGGCGCCGAGCCGTTTCGCGAGGTGGTCAAGCGCATCACCGACGGCCGCGGCGTCGACGTGGTGTTTGACCCCGTCGGCGGCGAGGTGTTCGAGCAGAGCCTGCGCTGCATCGCCTTCGGTGCGCGGCTGCTGGTGGTCGGCTTTACCGGCGGCGTCGGCGTGGCGAAAACCAACCTTGTGCTGATCAAGGGCGCCAGTGTGCTCGGCGTCCGCGCCGGCGAGGCGGCGCGGCGCGATCCGGCGCTGGGCACGGCACGGATCGCGGCGCTGCTGCAATGGGCGGAGGAGGGGCGCGTCCGTCCCCACGTCTCGCATCGCTTGCCGCTGCAAGACGTTGCACCGGCGATGCGGCTCCTGATGGACCGCAAGGCGATCGGACGGGTGGCGCTGACGATGTGAAGTTTTTATCCCCCGCATCTACGCAAACCGGCCGTTGCGCAGAAATGCGATGGCGAGGGCGATCGCTTGGGGATCGGTTGGAAGAAATGCGTGCGCCGTGCCGATCACGATGTGATCGGTCATGCCGTCGAGCTTGGTGTTCTCGACCGATACCCGTCCATCGTTCGGACCGGGCAGCAGGAACACCGAAGAGATTGGATCGATCGACCTTTTCCCGGCGATGATCCCGACCGGATAAGTCGCGGGGGAAGAACAGCCTGCGTCGCAGCGTCCCGTCTGGTCCCCAGTTGCTGTCCGGCCGGCCCGAAATAGGCCCGGTAGAGCGCAAGATGCCCGAGGCGATCGGCAATTTGACTGCCGCCGTTCGGCGTGCCGAGCATCACCACACGGCCCATGCGCGCCGCCGGATATCTGGCGAGATAGGCTCTCGCGACCAGTCCGCCCATGGAATGGCCGACAAAGTGCAGAAGCCCGGGCGTCGCGCCGGCAAAGCGGGTGATCGCCGGATGGATGTCGTCGGCGAGGGCCTCAAGCGGCTTGCGGCGGCTGTCATAGGCGAGGTTCAGCGTGGCGAAGCCGGCGACGTGGAGGGCTGCCTGCATCTTGCGAAACGATCGCGACGACCGTGAGATGCCGTGCAGCAGAACGACGCCGCCCTTGGCAGATGTCGAAGCGGCGTTGCTCTGGTCGGCTGCATGCATCCGCGTGTTACTTATACTCCCGCTCGTCCCACCACGGAAAGTAGTCGGGCATATCGGTCGAGACCTTGTTCTTGAACGCCGCCGGGCGCTTTTCGAGGAATGCCGTGACGCCTTCCTTGACGTCCTCCGAGCGACCGCGGGCGTAAATGCCGCGGCTGTCGATCTTATGGGCTTCCATCGGATCGTCGGCGCCCATCATGCGCCACATCATCTGCCGGATCAGTGCAACGGAAACCGGCGCAGTCTTGTCGATGAAGGTTTTTGCCAATGCGCTTGCGGCCGGCAGCAGATCGTCCGGCGCAACCACCTGGCTGACCAACCGGCCCTTCAGCGCTTCCTCGGCGGGAAACACGCGGCCGGAGTAGCACCATTCCAGTGCCTGTGAGATGCCGACCAGGCGCGGCAGGAACCAGCTCGACGCCGCCTCCGGCACGATGCCGCGCTGGGAGAATACGAAGCCGAAGCGCGCGGCCTCCGAGGCGATGCGGATATCCATCGCCAGCTGCATGGTGGCGCCGATGCCGACCGCGGGGCCGTTGACGGCGGCGATCACCGGCTTCAGGCATTTGAAGATGCGCAGGGTCACCGTGCCGCCGCCATCGCGGACGTTGGGATCGCTGTAGTCGACCTCGCCGTCGGCAAGACGCTTGACTGGGCCACGTCGGTAGTCGCGGTCGAAGGTCTGGGGGCCGGACGACAGATCCGCGCCCGCGCAGAAGCCGCGGCCGGCGCCGGTGACGATGATGGCGCGCACATTGTCGTCGGCATCCGCTGCATCGAACGCGGCGATCAGCTCGGCCTGCATGGTGGGGTTGTAGGCGTTGAGTTTTTCGGGACGGTTCAGGGTGATGGTGAGGATCTGGTCGGCGACGTCATAGAGAATCGTCTCGTAAGCCATCTGCGTTTCGCTCCCGATTTTTTCGCTTTTGTTCAGCTTGTCATTCCGGGTTCGCGTGCAGCTTGTGCTGCGCGCGCCCCGGAATGACGATGCTATCCTAAAACTACTTCGGCGGCGTCGGCCATGGCAATTGCGGGCCGCGCATATCCTCGAAAGCCTTGGTCATCCTGAGCACACCAAGATCGTCGAAGCGGCGGCCGACGATCTGGACGCCGATCGGGAAGCCCTTGGCGCTGAAGCCGCCGTTGATGGAGGAGGCGGGATTCTCGGCCATATTCCACGGCACGGTAAAGCCGATATGTTCGAGCGGGCGCTGCACGTCGTCGGTGGGCGAAGCGAGTTCGGCGGCATAGCTGACGATCGGCGTCGTCGGCGAGATCACATAGTCCACATCCGCGAACAGCTTTGCCGTATTGGTGCGGATCGCCATGGTGGCATTGAAGCCGCGCACCACATCGCTGCCCGACAGCTTCGCGCCGCCTTCCGCCCATGCATAGATGAACGGCAGGATTTTTGCGCGCGTTTCCGCCGGCAGTTTGGAAATGTCGTCCCACGACCGCGCACGCCAGAACGCGTCGAGGCCGATCAGGTGTTCGCCGGTCATCACCGACGGCACTTCGGTGATGATTGCGCCGGCTGCTTCGAACGCCTTTGCGGTGGCGATGGCGACGTCACGGACTTCCGTGTCCAGCGGCAGGCCGAAGCCGAGATCGAGCATCAGCCCGATGCGCACGCCTTTGAGGGAAACCTTGAGATCGCTCCAGTCGATGGTCGCCGGCGGCAGGTTCATGCCGTCGCGGTCGTCGGGCAATGACAGCACACTCATCATCAGCGCGGTGTCGTCGACGGTGCGGGTCATCGGTCCGGCGCAGCGGCCGACATAGAACGGGTCGATCGGAATCCGGCCGAGGCTGGGCTTGAGCGTGACAAGACCGCACCACGCCGCGGGCAAACGGACGGAGCCGCCGATGTCCGTGCCGACATGCAGCGGTCCGTAGCCCGCGGCGGCTGCGGCGCCGGCGCCGGCGCTGGAGCCGCCGGGATTTTGGGTGAGATCCCAGGGATTGCGCGTCAGCGGATGGAACGACGAGGCGCCGGACGACAGCATGCCGAAGTCCGGCATCGTGGTCTTGGAGAAGATCACCGCACCGGCCTCGCGCAGCCGCGCGGCGGGTGGCGCGTCGGTCGCCGCCGGCACCAGCGTGGTTGCGGCGGTGCCGAGCGGCACCGGCGTGCCCCGGGTGGCGATGTTTTCCTTCACGGTCGCCGGCACGCCGTCCAGCGGTCCCATGGGCTCGCCGCGCTGCCAGCGCAGGGTCGACGCGCGGGCCACGGCATGGGCACCATCGGGATCGAAGGCGTAGAGCGCCTTGATGTGCGGTTCCCAGCGGGCGATATGGGCGAATACGTCGTCGAGCACTTCGCTCGGCGAGAAGGCTTTCGCCGCGTAGCCCGCGATCAACTCGACGGCGCTGAGATCGTGCAGCGCCGTCGCCGGCTTTGCGATGCCGTCAGACATGGGCGACCGGCATGCGCGTCTCGACGATGCGGGCGAACATGCTGGCGCCGATCGGCAGAATCTTGTCGTCGAGCACGTAGCCGGGGTTATGCACCGGCACATCGCCGTCATGGCCGACCCAGAAATAGGCGCCCGGGACGGCGTGCAGCATGTCGGCGAAGTCCTCGCTGCCCATCAACGGCTTCACATCGGTGAACACGTTGTCGTCGCCGACCACGGTGCGCGCGACCTCCTCGATGGCCTTCGACTGTTCTTCCTGGTTGATCAGCACGCTGAAACCGTCGCGGATGTCGACGTTGATCTCGACATCGAAGGCGATGGCCATGCCGGCGGCCAGCGCGTGCATGCGCTCGCGGACCATCAGGCGGACCTTTTCGTCGAAAGTGCGGATGGTACCGCACAGCCTGGCATCGCCGGGGATCACGTTGTAGGCCGAGCCGGAGTGAATCTGGGTGATCGACAGCACCGCGGACTTCAGCGGGTTGACGTTACGGCTGACGATGGTCTGCAGCGCCTGACCCAGCGTCATGGCGATGACCACGGGATCCTTGGACTTCTCCGGCCTTGCGCCATGACCGCCGTAGCCGGTGATGACGATGTCGAAGAAATCGGCGGCGGCCATGGCCGGCCCCGGGAAGATCGCAATCTCGCCGTGGTTCAGGTTCGGCGCGTTGTGCAGGCCGTAGATCTCGTCGCAGGGAAATTTGGAGAACAGTCCGTCCTTGATCATGGCCCGGGCGCCGCCGAGGCCTTCCTCGGCGGGCTGGAAGATGAAGTGCACGGTGCCGTCGAAATTGCGGGTCTCGGCGAGATAGCGCGCGGTACCGAGCAGCATAGTGGTGTGGCCGTCATGGCCGCAGCCGTGGAAGCGGCCGGGAATGGTGGAGCGCCATTTCAGGTTGGTGTTCTCCTCCATCGGCAGCGCATCCATGTCGGCGCGCAGCCCGACGCGCTTGCCGCCGGTCCCCTTGCCCTTGAGCACGCCGACCACGCCGGTGCCGCCAAGGCCGCGATGCACCACGATGCCCCAGCTCGCCAGTTTCTCGGCGACGATGCCGGAGGTGCGGACTTCCTCGAAGCCGATTTCCGGATGGGCGTGGAAATCGCGACGGATCGCGGTGAGTTCGTCGGCGAAGGCTTCGATGCGGTCGATGGTGGGCATGGGCGTTATCCGTTTGCAGGCGCGAGGGAGGGCGATGCGGTGTCGGGTGTGAAGGGCTCGCCGTTCGGCTTCAGGCGAATGCCGGGACGCAACCGCGTCCATGGCAGGGTCGAGGTGTCGGCCGGCATGGCGCCGGGCGCGGCGCAGATCAGCAGCGCGCCGGCGATGGGTTCGAAATCGGCGCGGAAGTGCACCGAGCTCTTGTTGACCAGAATCGATTCCGTGGTCGGCTCGATGCCGACGAAGCGATACATCGCCTGATCGGCGAGCTGCGCCTTGTGCGAGGAGATGACCACGCGGACGTCGTCGATGCGCAGACAGGCCGACAGGCCCATATCCATGTCGCGACCGCCATAGTAAGGGCCCGGGGCGACGAATTTTCCGTCCGACAATTTCTCGACGATGAAGCTTGCTTCATACGGCGCGTCGCCGGGGATGCCCGACTTGCCGCCGAGCGACAGCGTCACGGTGGCGCCTTCGCCGGCGGCGTGTGCGGCGGCAGCCGCGGCCGGATCGTAGATCACGCCGATCGCGGCCTTGGTGGCGCGGTTGCGAACCAGCGCGGCGAGCATGCCGGTGGTGTCGGAATCGCCGCCGGCACCGGGATTGTCCTGGGTATCGGCGATCACGATCGGCCTGGTGGCGCTTTTCGCCAGCTCCATGGCGTATTGCACGCCTTCGTCCGGGGTGTAGATCCTGCCGTCGAAATCGTTCTCGTGGCCGTTGACAATCGTCACCACCATATCGGCTGCGGCATCGGCATCCGCCTGCGTCACGCCATAGGTGAACACGCTGGGACCGCAATGCGGAAAGTCAGCAGCGGGGAAGCCGGGACAGAACGACAGCGTCGGGACCTGGTCGTCCTCCAGCGCAGCGAGCTTGAAGTAGATGCTCCGGGTCGGTTCGTCGTTGGTGCACTGCCAGCTGATCGGGATCAGGAACGGCAACTGCCGGTACGCCTTCGCATAGCGGTTGCCCGCGAGCAGCAGCTCCATATGGCGCGCGCAGGCGCGGCCGGTGTCGGCCATATCGATATGCGGATAGGTGCGGTAGGCGATCAGCGCGTCGGTGTCTCGGACCAGCTCCGGCGAAATGTTGCCGTGCAGGTCGAGGCTGATGACGAAGGGAATATCCGGACCGATCACCTTTCGTACGCGCGCAGCGATCTCGCCTTCGCCGTCGTCGAGATGCTCGGCGACCATGGCGCCGTGGAGGTCGAGATACACCGCGTCGAGCGGCATTGCGGCTGCGATGCCGGCGATCATCTCGGCGACGATGCGTTCGAACGCATCCTCGGTGACATGCGCCGACGGGCTGGCGGCGCAGGCGATCGTCGGCACCAGCTCCCAGCCTCTGGCTTCGGCTTCCTCGATGAAGCCGGCGAGACCGACATTGATGTTGCGCATGACCTTCAGCACCTCGGCGCCGCGCGTCATCGCCGGCCAGCCGCCGCCATGGACGAAAGACTCATAGGTTGCCTTGGTGGGCGCGAATGTATTGGTCTCGTGGAGGAAGCCGCCGACGGCGATACGGGTCATGAATGTCCATTTCGTACGAAGCTGTCATTCCGGGATGCAGCAGACGGCGACAGCCGGCTGATGCAGCCCCGGAATCCCGATATGTTCATCGCCACATATCAGGGTTCCGGGTTCGCTTGCGCTGTTGCGCTCGCGCCCCGGAACGACGGTGAGAGGCTAGATCGCGCCGGCCAACGACTCGAGCGGCGCCACCGGCCGGAAGTTGGCGAAATCCCATCCCCGTCCGGGCGCCGCGTCAAGCAGCTGGCGGGTATAGGCCTGTTGCGGATTTGTGAGGACTTCGCCGGCAGGGCCCTGTTCGACGACACGGCCGTGCTGCATCACCGCGACATCGTCGCAGATCTGCGCGGCGACGCGCAGGTCGTGGGTGATGAACAGCAGGGAGATGCCGAGCCGGGTCTGGATGCTGTCGAGCAGGTCCAGCACCTGGGCCTGCACCGAGACGTCGAGTGCCGAACAGGCCTCGTCGGCCACCAGCACGTCGGGCTCCAGCGCCAGTGCGCGGGCGATGGCGATGCGCTGGCGCTGGCCGCCGGAGAACTGGTGCGGATAGCGCGAGACGGCGTCGGCGGGCAGGTCGACCAGCTCCAGCAGCTCGCGCGCTTTGGCCATGGCATCCTTGTGCGAGACGCCGAAATTGATCGGCCCTTCGGCGATGGATTCGCCGACGGTGATGCGCGGATTGAGCGAGCGATACGGGTCCTGGAAGATGATCTGGATCTTCTTGCGGTGCGGCTGCAGCAGGCGGCGGGACAGGTCGGCAATCTCGCGGCCGCCGAGGCGAATGCCGCCGGAGGTCGGGTCGATCAGCCGGACGATGCAGCGCGCCACCGTGGACTTGCCGGAGCCGCTCTCGCCGACGATGCCCAGCGTGCGGCCTTTTCGCAGCGTCAGCGTCACGTCCTGCGCCGCGGCGACCTCGCGCGCTTTGCCGAAGAACGAACGCTCGCGATAGACCTTGCCGAGTTCGTTGGCCTCGAGCACCACCGGATTGAACCCGACTTCGACGCGCGGCGCACGCGGCACTAGGCTCGGCACCGCCGACAGCAGTTTTCGCGTGTAGTCCATGGTCGGGGTACGCAGGATGCCGTCCAGCGTGCCGGTCTCGACGAGACGGCCCTGGCGCATGACTGCGACGCGGTCGGCGATTTCGGCGACCACGCCCATGTCGTGGGTGATGAACAGCACGGCGGTGCCGTGATCCCTTTGCAGGTCGCGGATCAGCGTCAGGATCTGCTTCTGCGTGGTGACGTCGAGCGCCGTGGTCGGCTCGTCGGCGATCAGTAGCTTCGGCTCCAGCACCAGCGCCATGGCAATCATGATGCGCTGGCGTTGCCCGCCGGACATCCGGTGGGGGTAGGAATTGAAGATGCGCTTGACGTCCGGCAGGCGCACCTGATCCATCATGTCCAGGATGCGCTTCTTGCGCGCCGCGGCGTCGAGATCGGTGTGGGTGCGCAGCACCTCGTCGATCTGCTTGCCGACGGGAACGACGGGATTGAGCGCCGTCATCGGCTCCTGGAAGATCATCGCCATCGTCGTGGCGCGCAACTGGCGCAGCCGGCGGTCGCTGGCCTGCAGCGTATCCTCGCCGACCAGCTTGATGCTGCCGCCGATGGCTTTCAACGAATCCTTTGGCAGCAGGCCCATGGTGGCGAGCGAGGTCACCGACTTGCCGGATCCGCTCTCGCCGACCACGCACAGCGTCTCGCCCTGGCGCACCTGCAGCGAGATGTCGTCGATGATCTTCTTGCCGCCGCCGTCCTTGCCGACGCCGACAACGAGGTTGTTGATTTCCAGTACGAGCGGATTGCTGTTCACGGTGTCACTCACTGGATTGCTCACTTGCTGCTCTCCCGCTGTTTCATGCGCGGGTCGAGCGCATCGCGCGCCGCGTCGCCGATCAGGTTGACCGAAAGAATGGCGATCGACAGCAGCAGGCCGGGCCAGAAGATCAGCGATGGCTTGACCTGGAAGAAGCCGCGGCCTTCGGCCATGATATTGCCCCAGGTTGGCGTCTCCGGGCTGATGCCGGCGCCGAGGAACGACAGGATCGCCTCGGTCAGGATCGCGGAGGCGGCGATGTAGGTGCCCTGGACGATCAGCGGCGCCACGGTGTTCGGCATCAGATGCCGCCACATGATTTTGGGCAGGCTGGTGCCGAGCGAGATCGCAGCTTCCACATAGGGCTCTTCGCGCGCCGACAGCACGACGGAGCGCACCAGTCGCGCGACGCGGGGAATTTCCGGGATGGTGATCGCGATCAACACCGTGGTCAGGCTGGCGCCGGACAGCGACACCACGGCGATGGCCAGCAGCACGCTGGGCATTGCCATCAACCCATCCATCACCCGCATCAGGATCGCGTCGACCCATTTGAAGAAGCCCGCGACCAGGCCGATCAGCAGGCCGATGGCGATGCTGACGGCGGCGGCGCCGAGGCCGATCAGCAGCGAGATGCGGCCGCCATAAAGAATGCGCGCCAGCACGTCGCGGCCATAGGCGTCGGTGCCGAGCAGATATTCGGCGCTCGCCGGCTTCAGCCGCATGGCCGGAAGCAGAAGTTGCGGATCGTGCGTCGTCAGCCACGGCGCAAAGATCGCCGAGAGGATGACCAGACCAAGGCACACCGTCGCCACCGCGATGATCGGCGTTGCCGTGAGAAAGCCGAAGGATGGCCCGCTGCGCGAGGGCAGGGCAGCGTTGGGAAGGGTGTCGATCGCCATCAGATACGGATTCCTAGTAACGAATTCTTGGGTCGAGAAGCGAGTAGGCAAGATCGATCAGCAAATTGACGAGCACGTAGACGCCTGACGTCAGCAGGATCATGGCCTGGATCACCGGAAAGTCCCGTGCCAGCACGGCGTCGACCGTCAAGCGCCCGACGCCTGGCAGATTGAACACGCTTTCGGTGACCACGACACCGGAGATCAGTAGGGCGAAGCCGGTGCCGATCACGGTGATCACCGGCACTGCCGCGTTGCGCAGGGCATGGCGCAGCAGCACGCCGCTTTCGTTGATGCCCTTGGCGCGGGCAGTGCGGACATAGTCCTCGCCGAGTACGTCGAGCATGGCTGCGCGCGTCATGCGCGCAATCAGCGCCACATAGATGAACGACAGCGCGACGGCCGGCAGGATGATGCGTTCGAAGAACGGCCCGAATCCCTTGAAGATGCTGCGGAAGCCCTGCACCGGCACCCAGCGCAGCTCGATCGCGAAGATCTGGATCAGCACATAGCCGATCACAAACACCGGCACCGAAAAGCCGATCACCGACAGCGCCATGACGAAGCGGTCGATCCAGGTGCCGTGTTTCCAGGCAGCGATGACGCCGAGCGGTACCGCGACCAGAATTGACACGAGCATCACGCTGAGTGCGACGCTGAGCGAAGGCTCGATGCGCTGGCCGATCATCTTCAGCACCGGCACGCCGGAGATCAACGAGGTGCCGAGATCGCCATGCAGCAGCCGGCCGATCCAGGAAAAGAACTGCGTGTAGAGCGGCTCGTTGAGACCGAGCTGGGTGCGGATACGTTCGAGTTGTTCCGGCGAGGCATTGTCGCCCGCAAGAATCGCGGCTGGGTCGCCCGGCGTCAGCCGCAGCAGCAGGAAGACGAACAGCGCCACCACGCCCATGACGGGGATGGCAGCGAGAATTCGCCGTATGAGATATCCGAACATAGTGACGATCCTATCGCGCGAGACGGCGCGTGGTAAATGTAGAGCAATGATCGACGGGGAACGTCGCAGGCGCGTTGCAAAACTTCAACTTGGTCCTCACTGCTGCAATGCGCTCATAAGTGGATGTGAGAGCAAATCCCGTGCCACGGTCACGATCGGTCGGCCCGCGCTCCGGGCCAGCCGGATACCGTTGAATGCCCTTGTGCATCAATCCAGCGTCGCCAGCAAACCGGCCATCAGGCGACCGCGCGTTACCAGGCTGTCGATCTCGATGTACTCGCCGAGTGTGTGCATGTCCGCGCCAACCACGCCGAGGCCGTCCAGGGTGGGAATGCCCATGGCGCCGGTGAAATTACCGTCGGAGCCGCCGCCAGCGCTGTCGTGGGTGAGGTCGACGCCGAGCCCGCTGGCGATCGCCCGGGCCTTTTCGTACAGCGCCATGGTCCCGGCGTTGGGCTCCCATACCGGGCGGGTGACGCCGCGGGTGACCTTGAAAGTGACGTCGTTAGCGGTGCCGTTCAGCGCCAGCATGCGCTCCACGCCGGCGTCCAGATCCGCCTGCCGCTTGGCCATGCTCAGCGCCTCGCCGGTGCAGTTCGAGGCAACGCAATTGACCCATTTGCCGCCGTGCACAATGCCGACGCTGAAGGTGCAGTCCGGGCCGGTCATCTCGTCGATGGCGATGATCCGGCGCGCCATTTCGCGAATCGCGGAGCGGCCCGACGAGAGCGTCGCGCCGGAGTGGCTCGGCTTGCCGATGGTCTCGAGATTGAAGCGTGCGATGGCATAGCGGCCGGTGACGACGCCGCCGTTGGGGCGGCCGGGTTCGGGCACCAGCACGTACTTGTTGCGCGCCGCCTCCGCCTCGATGATATCCCGGGTCGACGGCGTGCCGACTTCCTCGTCCGGCGTGAACAGCACGGTGATCGGCAGCGGCGTGGTGAACGAAGCGCGCGCCAGCTGTCGGATCGCTTCCAGCGACAGGTAATTGCCGCCCTTCATGTCGCAGATTGCGGGCCCGAAACACTTGTTGCCCTCGACGCGCCACTTCAGCGTGTCGATGGTCCCGACCGGATGCACGGTGTCCATGTGGCCGGCGATCAGGATACCGGGCTCGCCGAATTTCGGATGCGGGAAGCGCGCGCGGATGCAGCCGCCGAAGCCCTGGCGTCCTGCGATGCGTTCGATGGTCGCACCCATGATCGCCATGTCGCGCGCGGCGAGATCGAGCATGCCGTTGACGGCGTTGGCGTCCCAAGTTGGACTTTCGCATTCGACCCAGCCACGCAGGCCCTGGAGCATTTCGTCGGTATCGAATGGAAGGTTGGCGGGATTCATCGCGGTGTTCCTCGTGGTTCGAACGCGTGTCGTCGGCGTCAGGCGCGCTTGGTGTCGCGGACCTCGCGCGGCTTTCGCCGCCACTTATCAGTAGTGAATCCGGATTGGCAAATGCGCGGGCGTTGCAGCCTGCAGAACGTTGACGAAAGCAAAACCCGATTGACGCGCAAGGCGCTTGATGCAACTCTTTGATGCCTCAAACATGCAGCGTTTTGATGCCGCCTAATAAACTATCGCGTTGCATAATGAATCATCCATCGATGATCAGATTCCAGTCAGGAGAGATCCATGTCCTTCATTTCACGTTGGCGGCAATCCGCGACGTACTCGAAAATGATTCTGCCAAGCCTCGCGGTTGCAGTGACGCTGGCGTTGCCGTCGTTCGCAGATGCCAAGACCCTCACCGCGGTGATGCATTCGGATCTGCGCGTCATCGATCCCGGCCTGACCACTGCGTACATCACGCGCGATCATGGCTATATGGTTTACGATACCTTGCTGGCGATGGACGCGAACTTCAAGGTTCAGCCGCAGATGGCGAGCTTCAAGGTTTCCGATGACAAGCTGGTCTACACCTTCACGCTGCGCGATGGCCTGAAATGGCATGACGGCAAGCCCGTCACCGCCGAAGACTGCGTGGCGTCGCTGCAGCGTTGGGGCCGCAACGACGGCATGGGCCAGAAGCTCATGGACTTCACCAAGAGCCTCGAGGCGCCCGATGCCAAGACCATCGTGTTGACGCTGAAGGAGCCCTACGGCCTGGTGCTGGATCTCGATCGCGAAGCCGTCGTCGCTGGTGCCGTTCATGATGCCGAAGCGTTTGGCGGAAACGCCCGCGGGCAAGGCGATCCCGGAGCAGATCGGCTCCGGCCCGTTCAAGTTCGTGCAGGCCGAATTCCAGCCCGGCGTGAAGGCGGTCTACGAGAAGAACAAGGACTACGTGCCGCGCTCCGAGCCCGCCAGCTGGGCGGCCGGCGGCAAGGTCGTCAAGGTCGATCGCGTCGAATGGATCACCATGCCCGACGCGCAGACCGCGGTGAACGCGCTGCAGTCCGGCGACATCGATTTCCTGGAAAATCCGTCGTTCGATATCGTTCCGGTGCTGGCCGCCGACAAGGAGCTCAAGATGGAGGTCCTCAACAAGCTTGGCTACCAGACGCTCGGCCGGATGAATTTCCTTCATCCTCCGTTCGACAACGTCAAGGTTCGTCGCGCCGCCTTTCTGGCCATGAGCCAGAAGCCGGTACTCGACGCGCTGGTCGGCGATCCCAACTACTTCAAGACCTGCGGTTCGATTTTCGCCTGCGGCACGCCGTTCTCCTCCGAGGCCGGTGGCGACACGCTGGTCAAGGGCAGCGGCATGGCTGAGGCCAAGAAGGCGCTGGCGGAATCCGGTTATGACGGCACTCCCGTCGTGATCATGGCGCCGACCGACGTTCTGACGCTGAAGGCACAGCCGATCGTGGCGGCGCAGCTGCTGCGCGAGGCCGGCTTCAAGGTCGAGGTCCAGGCCACCGACTGGCAGACCGTGGTCACCCGCCGCGCCAGCCAGAAGCCGGTCAAGGAAGGTGGCTGGAACATGTTCTTCACCAACTGGGTCGGCGCCGACATCCTGAACCCGGTCTCCAACGTGTCGATCTCGGGCCGGGGCACCAAGGGCGGCTGGTTTGGCTGGTTCGATGACGCCAAGATCGAAGAGCTGCGCGACAAGTTCGCGCGGTCGACCTCGCCCGACGAGCAGAAGAAGATCGCTGCGGAAGTTCAGGCGCGTGCCTACGAAGAGGTCGCCTATTTGCCGCTCGGCGAATACACGGTCCCCAGCGTGTGGCGGACTTCGCTGACCGGCGTGCTGCCCGGCGCGGCAACGCCGGTGTTCTGGAACATCGACAAGAAGGAGTAACCGGCGCCGCCACGGCGGCCAGGTTCACCCGATATTCGCGCCGGCCCGAGCGATCGGGCCGGCGCGATGCGTTTGGCGCTGCGGTACGGCGTGGGCAGGGCAGGTCTCTTGCCGTGGTGCTGCGTCGCGTATAGCAACGCTGAAACGGTTCACTGGCCGGACCCGTATCTCGCAGTGTGGCCGGCACGGCGCAGCCAGCGGTGGCGCCACGTACAAGCTCTTTCAGCGAAGGTGGATTTGCATGACCTACGACGAACGCGTGGAGCAGGCGATCGCCGCCAAGGACATCGTGGCATTGGTGGACTTCGCCTATGGCACCACCTGCCGCTGCACCAAGGTGAAGGGCGAGCCTTTGTGCGTCTGCAAGATGCAGGCGAAAGCGCTGCGCGCCAAGGTTGTTCCGCTGGCGCTGTTCAAGGGCGAGATTCAGAGAGTTTGAACGACCTGCCTGCGGCCGCCCTTGATCGGCCACGGCGCGCCTGGCGTTGGTGCGGACGGCGGGAATCGAACCCGCACGACGTTGCCATCGAGGGATTTTAAGTCCCTTGCGTCTACCAGTTCCGCCACGTCCGCATTGATCGTCCGATCAGGTCTATCGCGCGTTGGGGCGAACTGGCATGCAGCCCGCCGACAAGGCGCGCCCCTCATAAGGGAGGCCGGGCCGCAAAGCAAAGCCGATGGCCAATCGGGCGGCCGGTGACCTGTCGGCGATCGCGCCGATCCGGCCTCAATCCGGTCACCCGGCGATGGTTTACGCAACGTCAACAGTGTCCGGTGTAGCAAGTCCCATGATCGATCGCGCTTTTCCGTCCCCACACCTGACCCGCGCGGCGGCGCTGGCGCTGCTTGCGCTGGCGACGGGGCTGGGCGGCTGCGCCGCTGTCGGCGACAGTTTTGCCTCGGCGGCGTTCGTCGACCCCGCCAAATACGAACAGTTCGACTGCAAGCAGCTCGAGGCCGAGCGCAAGGCGCAGGCCGCGCGCACCGCCGAACTTCAGGGCCTGATCGACAAGGCCGAGACCGGGACCGGGGGAGCGGTGGTCAGCCAGGTGGCCTACGGCAACGAGTACATCTCGGCGCGAGCCTCTTCGAAGCTGGCCGAGGAGACCTGGCTGCGCAATAAATGCGTGGCGACGGTCCCGGCCGCGCCGCCGCCAGCCGCACCGGCCCATTCCGCCCGCAAGCGCTGAGCCGGCTCCCGGCCACCATCGCTCACATCCGCCAGTCGTAGATCCAGTCCTGCCTTGCTTGCAGCCGTGCCGCGCCCATCGCCTGCATCGCCAGATCGCGGGCCAGGGCCATCGGTCCGCGCAAATGATAGATCTCGGCCGGACTGGCGCGCCGTGCGCTGGACCCGGCTGACGCGATCGCGGCGCAGGGCGGCGTAGCGCTGCAGCGCCGTCGCCACATCGGTGGAGCCCGCCATGGTCTCGCTAAGGCATTGCGCCAGCACTGCGGCATCTTCGATCGCCATGCCGGCACCCTGGGCTGCGAACGGCAGCATGGCGTGGGCGGCGTCGCCGAGCAGCGCCACCGGGCCCTGGTTCCAGGCGCCGCCGTCGGGCAATGTGCACAGCGGCCAGCGCCGCCAGCCTTCCGCGGCGTCGAGCATCATCCTCGGCCGGTCAGGCCAGCCCATCGCGGCGAAGTGAGTCTTGATCTCGGCGGCCTCGCCGATCTCGTTCCAGCCCGGCCCGTTCCATGGCCCGGGCATGATCGCCACCACATTGATTTGCCGTCCGCCGGCCATGGGATAGCTCACCAGATGGGCATTCGGCCCCATCCACAGCTGCACGCGGTGCGGCGCGCGTTCGGGCGTCAACCGGTCGGCATCGATGGTGGCGCGCCAGGCGATCAGGCCGGAGAACCGCGCCTGGATCCCGGGAAACAACTGCTGCCGCACCGCCGACCAGACGCCGTCGGCGCCGACGAGCGCCAGTGCCGGCCCATACTCGCCGAGCACGACGCCGCCGGTATCGACGCCGAACGCGTCCAGCGACCTCCCCAGCCGCAATTCGATGGCGGGATGGTCGGTAACGGCCCCGAGCAGCGCCGATTGCAGGTGGGCGCGGTGCATCACCCAATAGGGGCCGCCGGAGCGCGACGCGGCGGCCTCGCCGAGCGGCAGCCGAATCACTTCGCCGCCGCTGCGCGCGCTCATGATGCTGACGGCGTTTGGTGCGATGACATCGGGGGCGAGACGGGACTGCAGGCCGAGGCCGATCAGCACCCGGCTGGCATTGGGCGAGAGCTGCAGCCCGGCACCGACCTCCTGCAGCCGTTCAGCCTTTTCGAGGACGACAACGCGAAACCCGCGCGCGGCAATCGCCAGCGCAGCGGTCAGCCCGCCGATGCCGGCACCGGCAACGGCGATGGTGCGCGACGGCGCCACGAACCGGGATCAGGTGACTTTGTCTTTCAGGACGCATTCCGGCGGCCGGGCCTCGCCCGCGCCGAGGTCGGCGGCGAAGCGATACAGCGTCGAGCAATACGGGCAGATGATCTCGTTGTCGTTGCCGAGGTCGAGGAAGACGTGCGGATGATCGAACGGCGGGTTGGCACCCACGCACATGAACTCCTTCGATCCGATCTCGATGATCGGAACGCCGGCGTCATTGTGAAAGTGCGGAACGACGTGATCGGACATCTTGTTTACCCTTGCTCGCGACGGCTGCGGAACATGATACGTCTCCGTGCCGTTAGTGCGGCGCACCATACTGGCGGCTGAGATTGATTCCTAGGCCGCTGCCAAGGCTGATCTATCCAGCGTGTGGATTCGACACAATCATGCGGTGTTGGAGAAGCCCTTCTTTCGTCGGGGCGGTTGTGTCCTAAAAACGGCACACCATTTCCACAGAGAGGTGCAGAAATAGGGTTTCGGTCAATGCGCTTGCGGCTCGATACAGTCCTGACGGGGGTGGCGGTTTGCGCGGTCGCTGGCGTCATGCTGTGGCCGCATGCCCGCGATGCAGCTGCGGTGCTGACGGCGCAGGACGATCCGGCCGCGCTGTCCGACGCGCAGGTCGACATCGCGTTGCGGCGCGACCAGGGCGTGCTGGTCCGCAGCATCGAAGAAGCGCTGGCTGCGAAGGATTCCGACCTCGCGCAGAGCTTTGTCGAACTGGCCGCGGCGCGGCATGTCGTGCTGCCCGACGAGGTGGTGAAGCGCGTCAGTGACGCCGTCACCGAAGCCAATTCCGCCACCCAGATCGCCACCCGTTTTGCTTCCGGCCTGATCACCGGCGAAGCCGACGACGTCGCCAGCATGTCGGGCACGGTAGCCGGCGACCTGTTCGTGTTCGGCGACATCCGCGACGCAATTCGCGAGGGCAAGCATCTGGTGATGGGCGAAGACGTCGATCGCGTCATTCTCGGCCTTGCCGCCGCCGGTCTCGCCATCACCGCGGCGACCTATGTTTCGGTCGGTGGCGCAGCACCGGTGCGGGCAGGGCTGACGCTGGTAAAGGACGCGCGCAAGGTCGGCCGACTCGGCGAGGGGCTCACGGCCTTTGTCGGACGCTCGGCGCGTGAGGTGGTCGATACGCCGATGCTGCGCACCGCGATGGCGGATGCGTCGATCATGCGACCGGGCCAGACCATCGATGGCGTCAAGGCTGCGTTCCGCGCCGAGAAGGCCGGCGGGCTGGTTCGGCTGGCCAAGGATGTCGGCCGCGTCGGCGAAAAGGCCGGCACCAAGGGCGCGCTGGACACGCTGCGCATCGCGGAGGGACCGAAGGACGTCGCGCGCGCGGCGCGCCTTGCGGAATCCAAGGGCGGCCAGACCCGCGCGCTGTTCAAGATGTTCGGCCGCGGCGCACTGCTGCTGGCGGCGGGTGCCTTCAACCTCACCATGTGGCTGTTCTGGGCGCTGTTCGCGCTGTTCGGCTTGGTCTGTTCGATCAAGGCCACCACAGAGCGGCTCACCTGGTCGCACTTGCAGCGCTCCAAGGTCCGGCGGCAGCGTCGCGAGCAGCAGCTTCGCAACGAAATGGCCTTGCGCCCGACACTGGCGGCGGCTTCCGTGCACAGCTAAACTGCGCGGCCTGCCTGATCTATCCCCCATCATAAGTAAACGGAATTGAAGATGCCGAGCTTCCACAACGGCGCTGTTGAAATTGCCTATCTCGATGAGGGCGAGGGCGACCCGATCGTGCTGGTGCACGGCTTTGCCTCCAGCAAGAACGTCAACTGGGTGTATCCGACCTGGGTATCGGATCTGCGCAAGGACAACCGTCGCGTCATCGCACTCGACCATCGCGGCCACGGCGATTCCACCAAGCTGTACGATCCCGAGGACTATCATATCGGCACCATGGCCGGCGACGTGCGCGCGCTGATGGCGCATCTCGGCATCGCGCGCGCCGACATGATGGGCTATTCGATGGGCGCGCGGATCACCGCCTTTCTCGCCCACAGCCAGCCGGCCCTGATCCGCAATGCCATCATCGGCGGCCTCGGCATCGGTCTGATCGCCGGCGGCGGTCCGGGCGAGAATGTTGCGCGGGCGCTGGAAGCCGACTCGCTCGACGACGTCACCGATCCCGTGGGCCGTACCTTTCGCGCCTTCGCCGACCAGACCCGCTCCGACCGCCGCGCGCTGGCGGCCTGCCTGCGCGGCTCGCGCCGTCTGATGTCGCGCGAGGATGCGGCGGGGATCTCGGTGCCCACGCTGATCGCGGTCGGCACCGTCGACGAGATCGCCGGCTCGGCGCATGCGCTGCAGGAGGTGATTCCCGGCTCCGAAGTGCTCGACATCCCGAACCGCGACCACATGCGCGCGGTGGGCGACAAGGTCTACAAGGCCGGCGTGCTGGATTTTCTGGCGCGCCATCCCTGATCGGGGGATGCCGACACCTTGTTTTGATCGCGCGACCGCCCACTTCACAGGCATCCACTGCGTCGCAGGGGATCGCGATCGATCCGGAATGTGAGCGAGTTCAATGTGTTAGCTCGCGTTTCCGGGGTAGGGGCGCGTTCATGATGGCGCCAGCCGTGCCGCGACAGCCGTTCGCGGTGTGCTATAGTGCCGGTCCGACAGCAGAATGTGCGAGCCCAGCATGTCCATCCAGAACATCAATTCGCAGAATGCAAAGATCGCATCGCTCGATCCGATCTGGGATCGCATCCGTGGCGAGGCGGAAGACATCGTTCGCCGCGAGCCCGAGCTGGCATCCTTCATCTACTCCACCGTCTTGCATCACGATCGGCTCGAAGAGTCGGTGGTGCACCGCGTCGCCGAGCGGCTCAATCATTCGGCGCTGTCCGGCGACCTGATCCGCCAGACCTTCGACGAGGCGCTGCGCGACGAGCCCGATCTCGGCAATGCGTTTCGCGCGGATCTGGTGGCGGTGTTCGATCGCGATCCCGCGACCACCCGCTTCATCGATCCGCTGCTGTACTTCAAGGGCTTCCACGCCATCCAGACCCACCGCCTGGCGCACTGGCTGCTCAACAAGGGCCGCAAGGATTTTGCCTGGTACCTGCAGAGCCAGGCTTCTGCGGTGTTCCAGACTGACATCAATCCGGCCGCGAAGATCGGCCGCGGCATCTTCCTCGATCACGCCACCGGCTTCGTGGTCGGCGAAACCGCTGTCATCGAAGACGACGTGTCGATCCTGCACGGCGTCACGCTCGGCGGCACCGGCAAGGAGAATGAGGACCGTCATCCGAAGATCCGCCGCGGTGTGCTGATCGGCGCCGGTGCCAAGATTCTCGGCAATATCGAGATCGGCCATTGCGCCCGCATCGCCGCCGGCTCGGTGGTGGTGAAGCCGGTACCGCACAACGTCACCGTGGCCGGCGTGCCCGCCAAGATCGTCGGCGAGGCCGGTTGTGCCGAGCCGTCGCGCACCATGAACCAGATGCTCAACGCCACCGGCCTGTGATGCCGCGATCCGGGCCCACCGGATCGCCGCACGGTGCCGTCGAATTTTGTTGATACGGGCTGGCGGTCCGCGCCGTCTCGCCTTAAAGCTTCGCCAACATCCTCGACACATCAATCGCATTGGAGACACCTGTGGACGTTCAGGAAGTCAGAAAACTCGACGCCTATCTCAAGCGCCTGTTCGGCAACCAGAAAATCCGCGTGGTGCCGCGGCCCAAGAAGGACGATTCGGCCGAGGTCTATATCGGCGAGGAATTCGTCGGCGTGCTGTTCGTCGATGACGAGGACGAAGACCGTTCGTTCCAGTTCCAGATGGCGATCCTGGAAGAAGACCTGGTCGACGAAGGCTGAGCGACGCGGCCTAGGATGGGTTGAGCGTCTTGGCGAAACCCATCACTGCCGCGCGATGCTCTTGATGGGTTTCGCACGTGCTCAACCCATCCTGCACATCCCGTCCTACCCAACGCCTTCCGGCGTCACCAGCCCGGCGCCGGTGGCGAGCCAGACCAGATGCGCGTCGGTGCGCGCGCCGATCTTGGCCTTGATCTGGTAGTGATAGTTCTGCACCGTCTTGGCGCTGAGGTTCAGCGATTGCGCGATCTGTTCGGTGGTCCAGCCGGACGCCACCAGGCGCAGGATCTCGGTCTCGCGCGGGCCGAGATCGTCGACCAGCGAACGCTGGCCTGACAATCGTTCGGCGGCGACCTCGCGGGCGATGTCCTCGCTGAGCGCGCGTCCGCCCTTCATCACCGTTTCGATGGCGCGCACCAGCTCGTGGGGTGCGCTGCTCTTGGTGATGTAGCCGCATACGCCGGCCTCGAACGCCTTCAGTGCAAAGGCCGCGCTGGCATGCATCGTGAAAGCGAGGATGCGCGCCGTCGGATCCCACTGCCGGATGTGCCGCGTCGCTTCCAGCCCGCCCGGTCCCGGCAGCGACAGGTCCATCACCACCACGTCAGGCCGTTCCGCGCGATAGGCGCGATAGGCGGAAGCGGCGTCCTCGGCCTCGGCGCTGATGCGGAACCCCGGCTGGCGTTCCAGCAGCCGGCGATAGCCCTCGCGCACCACCGGATGGTCGTCGACCAGCAGGATGCTGATGTCGGTCATGCCACGGCCGCCGCCGCACGCGGTTGCGGCAGGATCAGCGGGATGATCGCCGCCACCCGCACGCCCCGCGCGGCGGCGGCGATCGACAGGCTGCCGCCCAGTGCCGCAATGCGTTCGCGAATGCCGAGAATGCCGTGACCGGATGCGGCGTTGATGCGCGCGGCATCGCCGCCGCCGTCGTCCTCCACGCTCAGCGCCACCGCCTCATCGACGTCGGTGGTGCGTGCGACGCGCAGGTGCACGTGGCGCGGTTTGCCGTGGCGCGCCGCATTGGTCAGGCATTCCTGCGCGATCCGGTAGACGTTCACCGCGGCCTCGGCCGGCACGTCGGCGAGATCGCCGGCGACGTCGAGGTGGAACACCGCGCCGTTCGCCGTGCCGCTGTTCCAGCGCGCCACCAGTTGCACGAGGCTGGCCTGCAGCCCGAGATCCTCGAGGTCCTGCGAACGCAAGCGGGCCAGCGCGCCGCGCAGCGTGGCCATCATCTGCGCGGTGATGCGGGCGATGGCGCGGGCATCATCGACGAGATCGGGGCGCTCCGGCGTGGCGCCGGCCTCGATGGAGGCGGCCAGTGCGGCGGTGGCGGTCAGGCACTGGCCGAACTCGTCGTGCAGGTCGCGCGCCAGCGCGCGGCGCTCTTCCTCCTGGACCTGGAACAGGCGCTTGGTGAGCGCCAGCCGTTCGGCGGTAGTGGAAGCAAGGCGGCCGGCGAGATCGTTCACCGCGCCAGCGATATGGTTGAACTCGGTGGCGCCGAACGCCGGCAGGCGGTGACGGTGCTCGCCCTGTTCGAGGCGGCGCAGGCCGCGCACGATGGTGCGCGCCGGCATCAGCGCATGGCCGATCAGCAGCGTGGCGAGCAGGCCGATCCCCAGCGCCATGGCGGCGGCCACCGACACCATCACGGTGACCTGACGCCAGGCTTGGCGCACGGCCACCGCCGGCTCCGCGCGCGACACCACCGTGCCGGCGTCCCGGCTACGGATGGTCAACGGCCGGGTCACGCTGTCATGCGGACCGAACAGCGCGCCGTAGAGGCTGACGAACCAGCCCGGCGCGGTGGTGCCGATGCCTTCCACCTGGCTGCAGATTTCGTGCGGGTCCTGAGCGCCGAGCTTGAAAGAGATGCAGATCCCCGGCGCGATTACTTTCATGGTGGCGATGGATTCCCAGTCCGGCAGCGGCAGCAGTGCATCGCGGTAGACGCCATCGCGCCACAGCAATTGCCGCCAGTACAGGTTCTGCAGGTTGTGTGCGACGCGGTCGGCGGACACCGCGATGTCGTTCTCGATGCTGCGGTGCGCATCGACCAGGACCCAGCCCACGGCGCAGGCGAGACAGAACACGACGACGGCGGCAAGACGCAGGATGAGATGGATCAGCAGACGCATCGCTTCGAGCCTCCGCATTGGGACGTGCGCATCTCAGACGTGCGCTTCCGACATCTAAGATGAGCCGGCCCCGGTCTGGCAAGCGTTTCCCGCGCGGTCGGGCAAATTGCCCGGTGCTTTGCAGGCCGGATGCCCTTGGGCATGCCATGCGTTCAGTCCTAAACCGGGACAGGGCGGGCGCGATACAAGACCTGCCGATACGGGGATGCCGAGGAAGTAATGACCGGACGTCAATCCGATCCAGCCGATCGCGTGCCGCTGCTGCACTGGATGATCTTCACCGGCCTCAGCCTGTTCGGCGCGGTGCTGCTCTGGCACTACGGTCTGGTCCGGCAGATGCTCGCCGCCGACCGCACCTACATTTCCGCGATCATCGTGCTGCTTTATGTCGGCGCCTCCCTGCATTGCCTGTGGCGGACCATCGTGGTGTCGCGCGAGGGCGCTGCGGCACGTCGCGCGGCGCGGCTGTTCGAAGGCGGCGGCGCGCAGCGCGTCGTCGTCAGCGATGACGCTGTGGCGATCGATGGCGTCGGCACCTTGCCGAAGGGCCTCGTCGCCGAACATATCCGCGACCTCGCGGTGAAGTCGGGCCTGCAGAACGGGGCCCGCCTCGACCAGACGCTGTTGTTGCGCCGGCTTGCCGGCAACCTGCGCGGCTCCAACGCGTTCGGCGCCTTCGCCGGCGATACGTTGATGAAGCTCGGCCTGATCGGCACCATCGTCGGCTTCATCATGATGCTGGCGCCCATCGCCGGCCTCGACACCGCCAATCAGGGCGCCATCAAATCATCCATGAACCTGATGAGCGAGGGCATGGCGGTGGCCATGTATACGACGCTCGCCGGCTTGCTCGGCTCGATCCTGATCCGCATCCAGTACTACATGCTGGATGACGCCACCGCCAAACTGTTCGCCTTCGCCGTCGGGCTTATCGATGTCCATGTCATCGCGCGACTCGATCGTGGAACGCAGCTATCTGCAGCGGAGATGGCGGAGTGATCGACGAATTCGAGTTCGCGCCGCATGAGCCGTCATTCGACCCACTCGGGGTGATGCTGTTCAAGGCGCTGCAGGTGATCGCTTTCCTGTTCTTCATCGCGCTGCTGGCCATCAAAACCCGCGACGAGGAAGGCAAGGTCGATCCGCGGCTGGAGTTTCTGGTCACGGTGAGCTGGCCCGACAAGCACCCGGATGACATCGACATGTTCGTGCAGGATCCCCTTGGCAACATGGTGTGGTACCGGCGCCGTGAGTCCGGCTTCATGGTGCTGGATCGCGACGACCGCGGCGGCCTCAACGATTTCATCATGGTCAACGGCCAGAAAGTGCCCTCGCCGATCCGCCAGGAGATCGTCAGCATTCGCGGCGTGGTGGCCGGCGAATATACCGTCAACATCTATCATTTCGCGGCGCTGACCGGGCAGCCGGTGCCGGTCTCGGTGAAAGTCGAGAAGCTGAACCCGAAGGTGCAGGTGGTGTACTACGACACCATCGAGGTCGACCGCGGCGGCACCGAGAAAACCGCCGTGCGCTTCGTGATGGACAAGGCCGGGACCGTCGTTGACGTCAACCACGACAGCAAGTCGCTGCTGCAGACCCTGCGCAAGGTGCGCAACGCCGGATGAGCGCCATGAGCCTGCAGACCGCGATCCTCGGCCTGTCCATCGGCTATGCGCTGCTCGGCTTGCTGTTGCTGCTGGCGTTGACGCTGACGCGGCTGCCGTGGCCGGTCAAGGCGGGCGCGGTGGTGCTGACCAGCGCGTTCTACGTAACGGTCTACTTCAGGACCGAGGGGCTGCTGGGCTGGTCGGCGCCCGAGCCGTTGCCGGCCCGGTTCCAGTTGCTGTGGGCGCGCAGCGTCGAGCCGAACCGCGCGCTCGGCGAGCCGGGCGCCGTGCATCTGTGGGTCGAGGAGCTCGACGCCGACAATTTCCCGAGCGGCGTGCCGCGTGCCTATCAGCGTCCGTATTCGACGGCACTCGCGCGCAAGGTGGAGAGCGCCCGCACCGAGATCGGCAATGGTCGTCCGCAGGGCGGCCGCGCCGAGCAGTTCGGCTCCGGCGAGGGCGGGGCGCCCGACGGCTCGGTGGCGGCCCTGCGCAACGCGGAAGCGGGCGGCGATCCGTCCGGCGGCGGCTTGCTCGATTCCGACTTCATGCGTGGAGATTCGCAGTCGATCGAGTTCGCGCCGCTGCCCATCCGCACGCTGCCGCCGAAGGACGCGCCGCAATAGCAGGGATGCGCAGTGAGGCGATCGATCAGCCGTGCGGGCTGGTCAGTTGCGTGGTCAGCCGGTCCATGGCGTTGCCGACGTCGCGCCATTGCGCCAGCCAGTCGCGCGGAAAGCGGAAGGTCAGGTCGGCGCCGCCGATACGGCGTTCGCTGAGGCACATGCCCGGCGTGACGCCGTCGCGGGTGCAGCGCGCCACCAGCTCCGGCGACGCGCCCAGAAACAGGTCCTCGTTGGCATAGGCCGAACCGTCGCGGAACGGGCGCAGCGTCAGCCCGTCCTGCGCGGTCGATGCCGCCGGGTCGATGTAGCGCGGATAGATCGTGCGCAGCCGGATGTCCGGCGACATGGCGTCGTGATGCGCCGTCAACGAGACGAAGATCCGGTCGATCGGCTGGGCGTTCTCATCGAAGGTCTCGACGCTGACGCGGCGCGGCTGGGTCGGGGCCTCGAGCGACGGGTAGTTGTAGCTGAGGTCGACGCGCTCCTGCGGCCCGGACTGTTTCTGCACCTTGCGGCGAAAAGCATGCGCGGGCACGTTGAACAGGGTGTCGCCGACGCTGACCGGAATCCGCTCCGGATCGGTGGCGGCGCCGGAATGCCAGGTCGGCCACAGCAGATAGGCGATCAGCGCGATCGCGCCGGCGGCCAGCAGGCCGCCCAGCAGCATCGGGACGATGTGGCTGCGGCGCTGTCGGCGCCGGATGCGCGGGCGGTTCTGGGTCGGTGAAAGCAGGGTCATGGACACACGGTGGGAGGAGGGCGATCCACCATGACCGCCCCGAATCAGCAGCGAAACATGGCACGCAATCCTTAACGCGAGCCCGGTTCGGGCCGCAGGGCGCAACGTCGTGACATGCGCGCAGCGCGGTTCCCGCCCGCGGCGTTAACCCTTTCTTAAGGATAAACTGGCGGGGCGCCCGCGGGTTTGCGAGACAGGACGGAGTTGTTCTGGAGTTGAACTCGCCATGTCGCCGGATGCCCTGAATTCCCTGTTCTCGCTGTGTCTTGGCTTTGCGCTCGCTGGCGCGCTGACCAGCGGCTATCAGGCGCTGGTGCAGCGTCCCGCCGGCTTCGGCCTGCTGCAGCAGGGTGCCGCGCCGAAGGCTTTTGCGGCGGTGCCGTTCCTGGTGTTCGCGGCCCCCTTCATCATCATGCGCAACACGTTGCTCGGCACCCGGCAGCAGCAGCGCCGCTTCCAGTTCGTGATGATGGCGACGGTGCTGGCCGGATTCTGGAGCATGATGTCCGGCACCTTCGTGCTGATGACCCTGCGCGCCGCCGGCTTGCTCGACTGAGCGCAACGCGGACGCGCTGCCACTGGATCTTCCGGGTTTTACAAATGTTGGCAAATATGCCAACGTCCGCGGATGCGGCCATCGCGCGTCATTTCATGGCTGAAATCCGCTCGCAGGGAATTCGAGGCGTTTCCCGCGGGGGCGCAACTGACCATGTTGCGGGCGCTGGCGATCGCCGCTGAAGGCGGCAAGGCGGACATCGCAAAGCCATTCAAGGGCGTCGAAGGCGGCGTGTTCGAAATCGCGTTGAAGCATCGCGGCGATGCCTATCGCGCGATCTACGCGGTGCAGATCGGCGACGACGTCTGGGTGATCGATGCCTTCCAGAAGAAATCCAAAAGCGGCATCAGGACGCCCCAAATGGATGTCGAACGCATCAGAGAGCGGCTGAAACGGCTGAAGGAGGCACTGCGATGGGCAGGGATGATTCTGCGTTGGTGCGTGGCAGCGGCAATGTCTTTGGCGATTTTTGCATGCCCAATGCCGATCTGGAGCAGGCGCGCGCCATCCTCGCGGCCAAGATCATCGACGTGCTCGACACCCGCAAGCTGACCGCCCGCGCGGCAGAGCAACTAACCGGCGTGTCTCACACCGATCTGTCGCGCATTCGCAACGCCAAGCTCGGCCGCTTCACGCTCGATCGCATGATTTCGATCCTCGGCAAGCTCGATCGCGACGTCGAGGTCAGCATTGCCGTCAAGCCACGCGGTGGCGCCAGAGCCGCCTGAGTTGAACGCTGCGCTGAATCCGTGGCAGTGTCTTCCGCACAGGGAGACACTTTCAAAATGGCGATCTACGAACTCGACGGGCAGGGCCCGGAGCTTCCATCTGACGGAAATTACTTCATTGCCTACACCGCGCAGGTGATCGGCAGGATCCGCTTGCTGGCCAATGCCAGCGTGTGGTTCGGCGCGGTGCTGCGCGGCGACAATGAGTGGATCGAGATCGGCGAGAATTCCAACGTGCAGGACAATTCGACCTGCCACACCGACAAGGGCTTTCCGCTGACCATCGGCACCAACTGCACCATCGGTCACAACGTCATCCTGCACGGCTGCACCGTCGAGGATGGTGCGCTGATCGGCATGGGCTCGATTGTCATGAACGGCGCGCGGATCGGCAAGGGCAGTGTGGTCGGTGCCGGCTCGGTGATTACCGAAGGCAAGCAATTCCCGGAAAACTCGCTGATCATCGGCGCGCCGGCGCGGGTGATCCGCACGCTGTCGCCGGAACAGGCCGCGGCGATGACCGGCGCGGCAAAGTTCTACGTCGCCAACGGTCCGCGCTTTGCCAAGGGCCTGAAGAAGATCGGCTGAGGGAGAGGCTCTCCTCGCCGCTCAAACGCGGTGACGCCCGGCACAAGGCCGGGCATCACAGGGGTCGGGCAAGGCCGATGTGTCTGCCTACGTCCCCTCGGATTGGCTGGCTTCGACGGCGCCTGCCACGCTTTCGTGGCCGGCGCTCCACAGCGCGTGTTCCTCGCTGCCGTCCTGATAGGGATTGGCCTCCGCCGGGATATTTTCGGCGGCGGCGCTTTCGCCTTCTTCAAACGGATCTTTTTGCGGATCTGGCATGGCTGCGTTTCCTTGCTGGGCGCGATGACGCCGGGGTGGAGGATATAGCGGATGGACGCTTGCGCGATACGCCTGCGCTCTTGCGCAAGGCGTCCTTCAGGTCGATCGGCACGCCGTGTTTCTTCAGGAGGTCGGCGAAGGCTTCGTCGGCGAGCTCCTGCAAGGTCGCCATGCGATCGCGCCCCAGCTGGGTGAGCTTGTCGCGGGTCTCGTCGTCGAAGTCGATCAGCTTGCGCATGTCGTCATGAAATCCTGCCGTGCGCGGAATGAAAAGACTAGCGCGATGCGGCCTTGCGCCAGCGCGGCTGTTTGCGGGAAGGGTCGAACACCTTCTCCTCATGGCGATGCAGCGCCTGCGCCACGCCGAGCCGCGCAAAGCTGACCGGCCCGGCATGGTCGGCGGCCTCGATCAGCACATGCATGGCGGTCTGCCATTCTCTGGCCTCATGGTCAGCGGGCGACAGGGAGGTGATGTAGGTGCCGGCGTCGCGCAGCGTGCACAGCTGCTGGCCGTTGGCCAATGCGATCGGCTCGCTGAACCGCAGATCCCACGACATGACGCACCCCACGCAACGTAACTATGACTGATACGACCGACTCAAGCGCGCGATGACGCAAAGGTTCCTGCACGATCCCGTCTGCAGGGAGCGATCGATGTCGAGGAACCCGGCTGCCTGTGCAGAGTTACAGCGCAAAGGAGTTTCCCATGCCCACTGCAAGACAAGTCCTGCTAGCCCTAGCCATCCTTCTCACACCCGTCGCCGCGCTCGCCCAGAGCGGTGGAGGCAGTTCGGGCGGCGGATCAGCGGGCTCATCAAGCGCTGGATCGGGTGGCACCGCGACCAGCGGCGCCATGAGCAGCTCCGGCAGCGTCGGCGCCGCTCCCGGCACCAACAGCGCCGGCACGGCCAATGCCACTGGCAGGCCGGGGGCGGGATTGGGGACGGGCGTGTCCGGCGATGGGGCGCCCGCGACCGGCAATGCGGCGGTCGATGCCCAGGACCGGGCCGTCGATCGCAAGGTGAAGAGCATCTGCAAGGGCTGCTGATCCATGGCACGACCGGCCAGTCGCCATGATGTGATCGCGCGGCAGCGGTATCTGCCTATCTTCTGGCTCAAACAGACCACATGAGAAGAGCGCAGGCATCGGAGCGATGCTGGAAGAAACGGAGAGAGCAGCGATGGTTCGTAAAACAGTTCTGGCTCTGATGGCCGTGGCCGCGATGGCGCTGGCGGCGCCGACGGCGGCCTCGGCACGCGGCGGTTTCGGCGGCTTTCATGGAGGCGGCTTTCACGGCGGCGGCTGGCATGGTGGCGGCTGGTACGGTGGTGGCTGGCGTCGCGCCGGGTTCGGTGCCTTGGGTGTAGGCGTCGGTCTCGGCCTTGCGGCGCCTTACGCCTATGGCGGCTATTACGGACCCGGCTATGGCCACGGTTACGGCTATCCGTATTCCTTTGCCGGCTACGGCGGCTACTACGACGAAGGCGGCTGCTATCTCGTCAACCGTCGCATCTGGACACCTTATGGCTGGCGGCTTCGTCGCATCGAGGTGTGCCGCTAACCTCAGCCCTCCACACTAGGCGAACCCGGCTTGCATGCCGGGTCCGCATGGCTGCTCCGTGCCGCCGTTGGTATAGTCGTTGCATCGCGTGACGCATGATGGATGCAGTGAATCTCCCCGAACTGACGCTGCTGTTCCTGGCCACGATCTTTGGGCTGGCGACGGCTTTCATCTGGATGTTCTGCGAGTTGGACCGCCATGTGGCGCGGCGGCGCGCCCTTGTCTTGCGTACGCCGCCTGACAAGTCGCATCGGCGCTGACGGCAACGGCCGGCCATCGCGGCGCGGCCGTTGCGCGCCTTCGACTAGCTCAACACCTTGTATTTCTTCAGCCAGGCCTGCATCTGCAGCCAGGCATCTTCGGCCGCCTCCTTGCGGTAGCTCGGGCGATAGTCGGCATGGAAGCCGTGCGGCGCGCCGGGATAGATCTTGAACTCGGCGGTCTTGCCCGCCGCCGCCAGCGCGGCCTTCAGCGCCTCCACCTGGGCGACCGGGATCCCGGTATCTGCCCCGCCATAGAGACCGAGTACCGGTGCCTTCATCTCCGGCGCCAGCTGGGTCGGGCTCTTTGGCCACAGCGGGTTCGGTGCATCCACCGGCGGGCCGTAGAACGCCACGGCTGCCTTGAGCTCCGTGCTGTGGGCGGCGTATTCCCAGACGTTGCGACCGCCGCGGCAGAAACCGATCATGCCGAGCCGACGGGTGTCGCCGCCATTGGCCTTGGTATAGGCCACGGTGGCATCGAGGTCCGTCAGCAGTTCCGAATCCGGCTTGGAGTTCACCAGCGGGATGAGCTGCGTCATGTCGGTGATCTTGGTGAGATCGACGCCCTTGCGGAAATAGTAGTCCGGCGCGATGGCGAAAGCGCCGAGCTTGGCGAGCCGCCGCGTCACGTCGCGGATATATTCGTGCAGGCCGAAAATCTCCATCGCGACGATCACCACCGGCGGATTGGCGACGCCTTTCGGCCGCGCGAAGTAGCCGGGCATCTCGCCATCGGCCACCTTGATCTTCGCCGTGCCGACGTCGAGGCCGGTGGTGTCGGTGGTGATCACCTCGGCGCGCACCGGGCCGGCGGCCAGCGTGTAGCCGGCCGCGACTGCGGCGGAGGCGGTCATAAAGCCGCGGCGCGAGAACGGCGCGGTTTTGGTCAGTCCGATGATATCGGCGGTCAGGATCGGCTCTGCAGTCATGGGCAACGCTCCAGCATGAGATGGTACGACCATAAGCGTAGCGGCCGCGCGAAACGCAAATCACCAGCGCGCGAGGAACCCACGGCGCGGCTGAACGCTATTTGTGCAGCTGGTTCCATCGGTTTTTCGGAACGAACCCGTCAGCCCCGCTTTACCCCAGCGATGGCTGCATGGACGGCCATGACCGGGCGGCCCAGCGCCGCCAAACGCTTTTGGACAGACCGATGAACATCCAGGCCGTTGACCGTGCCATCAGCATCTATGAGGCGATTGCGGATCGCACCGAACCGAAGGGCGCGCGTGAGAAGCTCTCGCAGCACCTCGGCAGGCTCTACGTTAACGGCGAGCACGACCATCATCGCCTCACCGTTCACGGCCTGTCGTTCCTCCGCGATTTTGATCGCAATCGAAACGCCTGACCGTCGCGATTGCTGACGGCTAAGTACTCCGGGCGGCGCGCTGTTTCCGCAGCGATTTTCTTCGCATGATCTTCGCCTTGGCGGCCTGCACCGAATCCGCCCGCGACGGTTCCGGGCGTGGCTGTGCCGGTCCGCTCGGCTCATCGCCTGCAACCGGCATCAGCGGCATCATCGCGATACCCGGCACCAGCTTTTGCGGCTGCAGGCCCATTGGTCGCTCAGTTTTCGGTGGAGTCTTGCTCATCATCATTCAACGCGATCAGGCGCCGAATGTTCAGCGTTGAAGCCCCCGGGATGATCCTGAGTCAAATCAGTCTCAAACGTAGTTGCGGCCAGCTTCTGGGGAGAAGCTGGCCGCGCGCGATCCGGTCTGGGACGGAGAGGGGTGGGAATGTGACCGGGTCGCGTGTCTCCGAATTCTGTTGCGCTAGTGCCCGCGGGCGCTGGCCGTTGCCACTGCCGGGCGGGAGTCGCCGAGGGAGACCCACACATTGGGGTCGCTCTGCGACTGCCGCTTGACGAAGCGATAGCCGGTCTCCGTCCAGGCAACGACGTTTTCATTCTGGTTGTCGAGAACGAATTCGCCCTTGTCGGTCTTCACCGTCAGCACGGCGTGGCCTTCGCCCTTCTTGTCGCGCACCACGGTGATCAGCAGTGCCTCGCGTGGCCAGCCCGCATCTATCAGCATCTTGCGCTTCAAGAGCACATAGTCCTCGCAGTCGCCGTAGCCATCCGTCGGCAGCGACCACTTCTCGATCACGCCCCAATGATCCATGTCGGTCAGCGGCTTGACGGTCTCGTTGACCCAGTGGTTGACCCGCAGCAGGTCCTTCCACGCGGTCTGGGTGATAACGATGTCGCGTGCCTGGGTCGCGCCGCCGCGGCAATCGCCGGGATTGTCCGCGCAGAATTCGACCCAGCCGATCGGTGCACGCGTGCTGTCGCCCAGGCTTGCATAAAGCCGTTCGTCGCCTGCATGTGCCGTCGTCGCCATTCCCAACAGGACGGCGGCTATTGCCATTCCCGTCCGACGCCCCTTGCTACCAAACATTGTGGCCCCCGTTTCTTGTTGGGACCATGTTTTGCACAGAGGCTTTGCGGCGCCGCTAAATCGAGCGACTACAATTGAAGCGAATGCCGGCCAAAGACAGCACGATTTCGAAACTATAGTTGGGCGCGCTTCGATTCAGATTGTCGCCGTCGGAATTCGATTCAAATTTTACGGATTAACCGTTGTGCCGCGCAAAACCGCGGTTTCGGCGCCGCATTGCCGCCGGCGTTAACCGCTTGGACCGTCGCGAAACGCCCGCACGGCGGTATCCGCCGATGCGGATAGCGCCTGTGTCTGCCGGTAAAAGAGAGGGTTGGGAGGGCCGGCCGTTTACCGGACGTTGACGCTGTCTTCGAGTGTCTCGGCGGGCTGCTGGTGGACGAACTCCAGCGCGACGCCGTCTTCGAGGTTTCTCACCACGCGCGACTTCACCGCGCCGAGCGTCACCATCGAGTTCAGCGGCGGGCGCCTCTCCGCGGAGATGGCGGCGCCCGACAGCGACAGATCGATGATGCGGCAGTTCATGCGGCTGCCGTCCTCGAGGGTGAGCAGCGCGATCGGATTGCGCGGCACGATGCGATCGTGGCGGCGGTCTTCCGGCAGGTTGAGGATGTCACGGTTGGCCAGCCAGGTCAGCTGTGCGGCCAGCTTGTCGCGCTTGCGCGGCGTGGCGCCCACGCTCATGGCAAAGCCGTTGTCGATAATGCGGGTGACCTTGCCCTCGACCCGGCCGATATGGTCGAGATAGGCGATCACGCGATCGCCGATATTGCCGATGCCGGGTCCCAGCAGCGCCAGGCCGCCGGGCGACATGTTGATGACCTGGCAGGGAAACTCGCGGCGGTCGGGCAGCATGTAGCGGCCCAGCAGATGAACCTTCACGCGCTGGAAGCGCCGCCGCTCTTCGGCGCCGGGAATAATGGATTGTTTGTGGGCGAACGCCATCAGTGCCGTGCCGGTCCAGCGGGTCGAGGTGACCAAACCCTACGGTTGTCAGGGTTAATGCCCCGTTAGCGGTCGCTCGCCCAGCGGGTGCGCCGGCGTCAGCGCAGCCCCTCATAGACCATCAGCCCGCGCGCGGCCTGCCAGCGGCGCAGCGCGCGCGGCACGAAGCGCTGCGGCGGGTGCGCCAGGTAGCGGAACGAGGTGAGCTGGAATTCGCCGAGCCGGCCGTGGGTCTCGCTGAGCGGCGCCAGCAGGCCGGTGAGGCTAATCGGGGTGTGGGCGCGGGTGCTGAACGGCAGCAGCAGCAATTCCAGATGCGCCCTGGCGCCGAATTCGGTGGTCGCGGTGACGCCGGCGACCGCCACCAGCAGCTCCTCGGCGACGACGGTGATGATGTCCTCGATCTCGGAACGGCTTTCCGCGTTGAACAGCGCCGGAAAGGCATCGCCCTTGAGATCTCGCGCCAGCAGGGCGCAGACCCGTGTGCCGGCGACGCGGACCGGAAAGCCGCCGTCCTTGTCATAGGACAGCACGAAGATGTCGCCGAGCAGCTCGCGCACCGGGCCGGGCTCGATCTCGCTGCGGTCCGGCGCGCGATTGACGCCGCGCTTCTCGTCCCAATAGGCAAAGAATTCGCGACTCGATGGATGCTTCATTCACTCAGTCCCGACTTGCACGCGGCCCTTCGGGGACACTTCTGTCCCGTTATCGGGCGTCGCGTGCCCCTCAATTGTTGTGCAAGAGGGGCTTTGCAGCGTCCATGCCGGAGCCGGGACTTTGCCGCTGCGCGCCGGGGGATCTCGATGTTAAGGTTAAATTAACGACGGATCTTAAGCTGTTGTTAGGGTTCGGGCGCCGGCGCGGCGGCCGTTAACCCTCGATTAACGATGTGCTTGGCGTGGCAGCGCAATCCGGTAGGTTGCGGCCATTCCATGGCGCTGCGGGCTTTCTCAGGGCTCGCAGGGCACACGATGACAGGGTGGCTAAAAACAGGTTTGGTCGTCGTGCGGGCAGGGTGGGACAAGCGGCAATCCGCTGTCCCCGTCATCCGCCCGCGCGAAAAGGCCGGTCCAGTCAAAGGGAGAGCGTTCGCAACGCTCTCCCTTTTTCTGTTTTTCACCGCGCGATGCGGTTCTGCAGCGATCCTGCGCTTGCGCCGCCCGGCCAAAGCCGCCTATTTGGGCCGATCGCTCGCATCAGCACCCTGATAGGTCTTTGATTTTGGACTCCTCCGCTCCCCCGCGTGAACCGATATTGACCCTGCCGGGCGCACTGACCGCCTATGTCGCCTTGCTGGCGATCATTCACGGCGTGTGCGCGCTGCTGCCGCTCGATCTCGACGACCTCGTGTTCGGACTGTTCGCCTTCATCCCGAAGCGTTACGACCAGACCCTGCTGGCGATGCCGTTTGCCGGCGGCACGCCCGCCAAGATCTGGACCTTCGTCAGCTACTCGCTGCTGCATGCCAATCTCAGCCATATCGGCTTCAACGTGCTGTGGCTGTTGCCGTTCGGCAGCGCGCTGGCGCGCCGCTTCGGCGCGGTCAGGTTCTTCCTGTTCATGGCGGTAACCGCTGCGGCCGGCGCGGCGGCCCATCTGCTCACGCATGAGCACGCGCTGGCGCCGATGATCGGCGCCTCCGCCTCGGTGTCCGGGGCGATGGCGGCGGCGATCCGCTTTGCCTTTGTGCGCGGCAGCTTCCTGTCGTTCAACCGCGGCGACGCCGACGAGGCCGCGCGGGTGCCGGCGCTGCCGTTGCTGCGCTCGCTGCGCGATCCGCGCGTGCTGGCATTTCTCGCGATCTGGTTCGGTACCAACATCATCTTCGGCGTCGGATCGATCGCCATCGGCGCCGAAGGCGCCAGCGTCGCCTGGCAGGCGCATATCGGCGGCTTCTTCGCAGGCCTGTTGCTGTTCTCGCTGTTCGATCCGATTCCGCGCCTGCCGCGCGAATTCGATGCGCCGTCGTCCGACCTGGCGGAACCGCACTGACGGCCTGCCGCCTTGCGGGGGCTGCTGATTTCATTCATCATCGCCCGGTCAGGCAAATCACGCTTGCGGCGTGACCCGCGCAAACGCAGGTTTGAGGCGACGCGGAGATTGTCGGCTTGCGGCCTGAACGGCATCGACGCTGTATCTTGACGACTCAAGAATGAATGACCGCGCCCGCTCAAGGGCATGGCTGAATCCCGGAGGCGACAATGACGGTACGTGCAATTCTCGACACCAAAGGTCATCAGATCATCAGCGTCACGCCCGACGCGAAGCTCGCCGCGGCCGTGAAGCTTTTGTCGGAACGGCGGATCGGCGCGGTGCTGGTGATCGCGGATCGGCACATCGACGGCATCCTGTCCGAGCGCGATATCGTGCGGGTGATCGGCGAGCGCGGCGCCGCGGCGCTCGACGAGACCGTCGGCGCAGTGATGACGCGCAAGGTTATCCACTGCAAGCCGTCCGACACCGTCGCCTCGATCATGGAACAGATGACCTCGGGAAAATTCCGCCACCTGCCGGTGCTCGACGGCGACAAGATCGTCGGCCTGATCTCCATCGGCGACGTCGTCAAATGGCGCGTGCACGAGTTCGAGACCGAACAGGAAGCGCTGCGCGACTACATCAAGACGGCCTGACCGCCGGCGCGTGCCGTCGGCTGGAGGCTAGCGTTGCGCCACCGGTGCCGGCTCGATGACCACGGCGTCGGGCGTGTCGGGCGCCAGCATCTCGATGGCTTCCTGGATCGAGTCGATGGCGCGTTCGGTGGCACGGGCCCCGTGCGCAATCAGGTCCTCGGCGCGGTGAAAGTCGAACCAGCCGATCTTGCCGACGCGCGGCGCGATCAGGAGGTCCGGCGGATCGCCGGCCAGCCGCGCCCGTGTGATGCGGTCCTGCATGATGTTGAAGGCGTCGACCATGACCGAGGAAATACCGGGCCGGCCGCCGCCGCCGAAGAATTCGCGCTTCATGGTGCGCTCGGCCGAAAAGAACTTGCCGAAGCCGCGTTTCGGCGCGGCGACTTCGATATCCGGCTCGACGGCCTCGGCCCCGCTGCCATGCGAAAAGATTGTCGTGCTGTGGCCGAACACGTCGTTGCTGAGATTGGCGGCGATGACGATCTCCGCGCCGAGCGCGCGCGCGGCCGAGACCGGCACCGGGTTGACCAGCGCGCCGTCCACCAGCCAGCGGTCGCCCACCAGCACCGGCGAGAAGATGCCGGGCAAGGCGTAGGAGGCGCGCATGGCGTCGACCAGCCGGCCATGGGTCAGCCAGATCTCGTGGCCGGTGCGGACTTCGGTGGCGACGCTGGCGAACTTCAGCGGCAGGTCCTCGATCACGGTCTGGCCGAGCGAGGCCTCGAGCTGCGCGGCGAGCTTGTTGCCGCCGATCAGGCCGGAGCCGTTCAGCCGGATATCGAGATAGCTGAGGATGTTGCGCGGCTGCAGGCTGCGCGCCCATTCTTCCAGGGTGTCGAGATGACCCGCGGCATAGGAACCGCCGACCACGGCGCCGATCGACGTGCCGACAACCACATTGGGAACGATGCCATGGGCCAGGAGCGTACGGAGCACGCCGATATGGGCGAAGCCGCGGGCCGCGCCGCCGCCCAGGGCCAGTCCGATCACCGGGCGCCGGACGCTGCCCAGGCCGGGCTTGTCGCGGCCGTTCGCACCATTCTGGCGCCCCATCAAACTCTCCAGCACCACATCACTCCTCGAGGACAGGCCTCATGCTACCGAGCTTGGCAAGGTCGGACCAGCGGTCCGCTATTCATGATGGATGCCATATTCGCCGGGATAGGCAGAAATTATGACTGCACCGCGACCCTCCGCTGCAATGCAACAGATTTATGTGAATTTCGCTGCCGGATCGGGGACGGCGTTCATCATGGCTTGAATTTGCCGCGTTTTCAGTGAAAGGCATGACCATGATTGCATGGGGCCAGGGCGCAGACAGATCCAGGCGGGGCGGACGCTTGGCGTTTGCCTTGACGCTGGCCTTGCTGGCTGCCGTCCCGCATGCCGCTTATGCCCAGTTTTTCAGCGATCGTCCGCCGCCGGTCCCGCCGGGTCTGGTTCCCGACGTGCCGTCCGGTCCGGCCATCAGCCTGGCGCCGCCATCGGGGCCGGCCGCCGCGCCGAGCCTGCCGGCGCCGCTGACCCAGCCGCCGATGGCGGCAGTCGCCCCGCCGGTGCCGTCGCCGCTGCCGGCGGCGCCCTCGGCGCCGGGGCAGGGCGTGCTGTCGCTGACGGCACGCTACGGCAAAGATCTGCCGGTCATCGCCAACGGGCTGGTGTGGCGGGTCTATTCCGACCGCCCCGACGAAAGCGGCGCGTTCAAGCTGATCCGTGAGGATCGCGGCGCCACGCCCAACATCGTGCTGCCGCCGGGCAGCTACGTGGTTCACGTCGCGCTCGGCCTGGTCAGCGCGGTCAGGCCGGTGACGATCAAGTCGGACACCGATCGCGAGGCCTTCGTGCTGCCCGCCGGCGGATTGCGTATCGAGGGCCGCGTCGGCACCTCGAAGATTCCGCAGAATCAGATCTCCTTCAGCATCTTCAAGGGCAGCCAGTTCGAGGCCGGCGAGCGCGCGCCGCTGCTGCCGAACGTGGCCGCGGGCGACGTGGTCCTGCTGCAGGAGGGCACCTACTACATCGTGTCCAACTATGGCGACGCCAACTCGACCGTGCGCTCCGACATCCGAGTGCAGGCGAGCAAGCTGACCGACGTCGTCATCACCCATCGCGCCGCGGTGATCACCTTGAAACTGGTCAGCGACAAGGGCGGCGAGGCGCTGGCCAACACCGCGTGGTCAGTGATCACGCCGGCCGGCGACGTGATCAAGGAATCCATCGGCGCGTTCCCGCGCGTGGTGCTGTCGGAAGGCGAGTACCGTGCCATCGCCAAGAACGAAGGCAAGGTGTTCGAGCGCCCCTTCAAGGTCGTCAACGGAGTCGACGGCGAGATCGAGGTCGTCGCGCGGTAGCGACAGGCTCGGTCATTCCGGGGTGCCGACCGCGTTAGTCGCACGCCAACCCGGAATCTCGACAAGTTCATCGAAAGATCCTGGGATTTCCCGCCGCCTCAACCGGAGTGGCTGAGGTTCGCTCGGGCTGCGCCGTCGCGCCTCGGAACGACGAATCTTGCCGCCGCACCGTTATTTTTTGGCCACGCGCTTCACCGGCAAAACCCCGCGTACTTCGTCAGCCGCAAGAACCGCCTTCAGCAGGCCGGGAAACCGCTTCTCGATCTCTGCCTTGCGCAAATCGTTCATGTGGGCGGGCCCGTCCGTCCGTGTGCGCACCAGGCCTGCCTCACGCAACACGCGAAAATGATGGGACATGCTGGATTTCGGCCGTCCGCCATCCAGCGTCGAGCAGGTGGCTTCACCGGCATTTGCCAATTGGCGCACCACGCCGAGGCGCACGGGGTCGCTGAGGGCGTAGAGGACCTGGCTGAGGGCCACTTCGTCCAAATCGGGATGATGAATTGCGCGCATCCGCCATTCTTCGCACATCCTTGACTCAGTTTCAATGTTCGATAATACTCGAACTACCGTAGTTGGACCGGTTGGGCTTTGCTCTCGGTCATTTCCTTGGAGCAGCTCCTGCCATCCTTGTTCACCCCGTTCGCGTTGAAGGACGTAACCCTGCGAAACCGAATCGTGGTGTCGCCCATGTGCCAGTATTCGGCCGACGATGGCGTCATCAACGACTGGCATGCGGTGCATCTGGCAGGCCTGGCGCGCGGCGGCGCCGCGCTGGTGATCGCCGAAGCGACCGCCGTTTCTCCGGAGGGACGCATTACCCTCGGCTGCGCCGGAATCTGGACCGATGCACAAGGCGATGCCTGGAGCAGGGCCGTCGCCGGGATCAAGGCGGCGGGGGCCATCGCAGGAATCCAGATCGGCCATGCCGGCCGCAAGGCCAGCGCCAACCGGCCGTGGGAAGGTGACGATCACATCGCTGCCAATGATGCTCGCGGCTGGGAAACCATCGCGCCGTCGGCCGTCGCCTTCGGCGCCAATCTGCCAAAAGTGCCGCGCGCCATGACCATCGCCGATATCGAGCGCGTGAAGGGCGATTTCGTTGCGGCTGCGCAGCGCGCCCGCACCGCCGGCTTCGAATGGCTGGAACTACACTTCGCCCACGGCTACCTCGCCCAGAGTTTTCATTCGACCTGGTCGAACAAGCGCGAAGATGCCTATGGCGGCGATTTCGAGGGGCGCGCCAAATTCCTGCTCGAAACCCTGGCTGCGGTTCGAAAAGTGTGGCGGGAAAACCTGCCGCTGGCGGCGCGTTTCGGTGTCACCGAATTCGATGGCTCTGATGATCTCGAGGCCGGCATCGAGATGGTCCGGCGTTTCAAGGCTGCGGGCCTTGATATCATCGACGTCAGCGTCGGCTTCTCCACGCCGACGGCGAAGATCCCTTGGGGGCCGGCTTTCATGGCGCCTGTTGCGGAACGCATCCGCGGGGAGGTCGGGATTCCCGCGACCACCAGCTGGTTTATCAGCGAACCTGCTCAGGCCAACGCCCTGATCGCCGATGACAAGGTCGATCTGGTTTCGCTCGGCCGCCCGCTGCTCGCAAACCCGCATTGGCCATATCGGGCGGCCATCGAGTTGGGAGTCGAAAAGGCTGCGTGGACGCTTCCGGCGCCTTACGCACACTGGCTGGAGCGCTACCGGACTTAGCGACGGCGCACAATGCCACATGCATTGTTATTCCGGGTTCGTGCGCAGGTTGCGCTGCGCGCCCGGAATGACATGCCGCTTGTCACGTCGCCGTCATAGTCCTGAATCCGCCCTAACCATCGCATGACTTTAAAAGTTCATAATGCGCGATTGGGCGCTGCGACGCCGGAACGTTTACATCCCCTTAAGGAGCCTCACCCGATTACCATGCTTGAGCGCAAGTATTCGGAAAGGGACGTCGTGATCGCGGCCAGAAAACTATCCGGGATATCAGACGCGAAGTTGCTGGGCGACATTCCGGTGCTGCAACGCAAATGGCATGCCGCGGTTCGCCCGGGGCAGAGCTTGCCCGGCTATGAAGAAGTGATGCTGGGCAGCCTCGGGCGCCTCGCCGATCATATCGTGCTGCTGGTTGGCGACGCCGCGTCGCTGCGGGTGTCGCGCAGCGGCCGTTACGTGCAGCAGTGGCTCGGCGACGAGCGCTGGGATATTCCGCTGGATGGCTTGTCGCCGGATTGCGCCACGGCGCTGGCGGAAGCGGCCTCCTGCGCCTTGCAGACCAGGCGGCCGCATGTGTCCTCCGTGCATTGCGTCCGTGACGGGCTGGTGCAGACCTATGAGATCCTTGCGCTGCCGACCTCGTCGCGCTGGGGCGGTACGCTGATCGGCGTCTATGTCAACGAGCACGGGCCGCGCTACAATCTGGTCGACGCGATTTTCTCGGCCACCAATGAGGGCATCGTCACGCTCGCGGCGATCCGCAATTCGGCCAGCGAAGCGTTCGATTTCCAGATCGTGCATCTCAACGATGGCGCGGCACGGCTGCTGAAGGCGCCGTCCACCGGGCTGCAATGGCGCAGGCTGAGCGCCGGCGGTCACGCGCTGTGTCTGCCGAATGTCGTGCGATGGCTGCTGTCGATGATTTCGCGCGGCGAAAGCGACCAGCTCGAGCTCGACAGCGGCGACCGCAACCTGCGGCTCAGCGCCACCGGCTTTGGCGATCTGGTGTCGTTGACGATTTCCGACGTCACCGACATCAAGCGTCGCGAAGAATCGTTCCGGCTGCTGTTCGACGCCAATCCGATGCCGATGTGGGTGTTCGATGCCGAGACGATGAACTTCTGCGGCGTCAACGACGCCGCGGTCGCGCATTACGGCTATGACCGCGCCACCTTCCTTACCATGCAGTTGCGGCAGATCTGGCCGGAGGACGAATGGGACGTGCACACCCGGTCCCTGCAGGAGGTCGGCGATGCCTATCAGTCGGAGCGCATCTGGCGGCATCTCAAGGCCGATGGCAGCGAGATCCAGGTGCTGACCTATGGCCGCCGGGTGTCGTTCGACGGCCGCGACGGCTTTCTGGTCGCGATCGTGGATATCACCGAGCGTCGCAAGGCGGAGGCCCGCGTCGCGCATATGGCGCACCATGACGGCCTCACCGGCCTCGCCAATCGCGTGATGTATCAGGAGCGTTTGAATCAGGCGTTGCTGCAGGTCGGGCAGGGCACCGAGGGTGGCGTCGCGGTGTTGTGCATCGACCTCGACCTGTTCAAGAACGTCAACGACTCCTTCGGCCATCCGATGGGCGACCGGTTGCTGACCATGGTCGCCGCGCGCATGCGCGCCAACGTGCGCAGCACCGATCTGGTGGCGCGGCTCGGCGGCGACGAGTTCGCCATCGTGCTGGCCGGCGAGATCGCGCCCAACGACGCCAACGACTTTGCGCTCCGCCTGATTCATACGCTGAGCGAGCCCTACGACATGGACGGCATCGAGATCGTGATCGGCGCCAGCGTCGGCATCGCATTGTCGCCGGGCGACGGCGACAACAGCGAGGAGCTGATGCGCAACGCCGACATGGCGCTGTACCGCGCCAAGAACGACGGTGGCGGCGTGCATCATTTCTTCGAGCGGGAAATGGATCTGCAGGCGCAGAAACGCCGCGACATGGAGATCGACCTGCGGCGCGCCTTCGCCAACGGCGAATTCGAATTGCACTACCAGCCGCTGGTGGATCTCGCCGCCGACCGCATCACCGGCTTCGAGGCGTTGCTGCGCTGGAAGCATCCCGAGAAGGGCATGATCTCGCCGGCGGATTTCATCCCGGTGGCCGAGGATATCGGGCTGATCGTCACACTGGGCGAATGGGTGTTGCGCAAGGCCTGCGTCGAGGCGGCGAAGTGGCCGGACGATATCAAGATCGCGGTGAACCTTTCGCCGGTCCAGTTCCGCAACCGCAATCTGGTGCAGGTGGTGGTGTCCGCGCTGGCCTATTCCGGCCTGTCGCCGCTGCGGCTGGAGCTGGAGATCACCGAGTCGTTGTTCCTCGCCGAGACCGAGGCCAATCTGGCGATCCTGCACCAGTTGCGCGCGCTCGGCGTGCGCATCTCGATGGACGATTTCGGCACCGGCTATTCCAGCTTGAGCTATCTGCGCAGCTTCCCGTTCGACAAGATCAAGATCGACCGCTCCTTCATCAAGGATCTGGTCGGGCGCCCGGACTGCGTGGCCATCGTGCGCGCGATCTCCGGCCTCGGCCGCAGCCTCAACATCGTCACCACAGCCGAAGGCGTCGAGACCGTCGATCAGCTCGACTGGCTGCGCGCCGAGGGCTGCAACGAGGTGCAGGGTTTTCTGTTCAGTCCCGCGCGGCCAGCGTCGGAGATCGAGCAACTGCTGCTGAAATTCGGCGTCGGCGCGTCGAAGGCGGCGTAGGGCTCTTTCACCCGTCCCCGCCGCGCGAAGCGAAGCTTCGCCAGGCGGGGAGAGGTGAAGGTCAAGCGGGTGTCAGCCTCAAAACCGCGTCACAATCTCCGCCAGCGCGGGGCGCGGGCGATCCTCGCTGGGCTTGGTGGCGGTGCCGATATGGATGAAGCCGGCGAGCTTTTCCTCCGGTTTCAGCCCGAGCCCTTCGAGCGCGTCGCGATCGAAGGCGTACCAGCCGGTCAGCCAGTTGGCGCCGTAGCCGAGCGCAGTGGCGG
Source organism: Rhodopseudomonas sp. P2A-2r (assembly GCF_026015985.1). GTDB lineage: Bacteria > Pseudomonadota > Alphaproteobacteria > Rhizobiales > Xanthobacteraceae > Tardiphaga. The sequence goes on from NZ_CP110389.1 coordinate 2,857,072, forward strand.
CGCTGACGATGTTCATGCAGCTGGCGCCGGCCGACAGTTCCTGCTCCCAGGCCGGCACCTTCGGATGCGGCTTGGTCAGGCTCACCACGGCGATTACCAGCGGCGCCTCCAGCAGGCGGCGCTTCTCTGCCTCGATATCGGCCACCGGCGCATCGGGATGGTGGCGCGCGAACACCGCGGCGATCACGTCTCCGGCGCGGGCGCGGGCGTCGCCCTCGAACACGATAAAGCGCCACGGCGTCAGCTTGCCGTGATCCGGCACCCGCGCGCCGATGGTCAGAATGCTGTCGAGTTCGGCCGGCGAGGGGCCGGGGCCGCTCATCTCGCGCGGCTTGACGGAGCGGCGGGTCTTCAGGAATTCGATGGTGTCGGGCATGGCAATGTCTCGCGTTGAAAGGCTCTGGCCGGTCGTTACCACGCGATGCCGTCCGCCACGAGGCAAACCGCGCGCATTTAGACCGATTGTGGCTGCCGGAAAATTTGAGCGCAACGCTGCAATGCAGATCGCCCGCTTGCGGGAGGGGTGGTGGGCCATCGATAAACGGTGAAAGCTCACCCCGGCGGACTGTCCCCGATGCCATGCGAACTTCTGGTTCTGGTCGAGCTGACGCCTGACACCACGGCGCGGTTCGTGGCTGAGGGCTTTGCGCTGCATGTGGCGACGACGCCGGCCGAGCGGGCCGCGAAGATCGCCGATCCCGCCGCGCATATCCGCGCCGTGCTGACCAACGGTACGCTCGGACTTTCCGCCGACGAGATCGCGGCGCTGCCGCAGCTCGAGATCGTCTGTGCGCTTGGCGCCGGCTACGAGAACATCGATGTGGCTGCGGCGCGGGCGCGCGGCATCGTCGTCACCAACGGCGCCGGCACCAATGACGTGACCGTTGCGGACCATGCGATGGCGCTGTTGCTGGCGGTCGCGCGCGGCATTCCACAGGCGGATGCGTGCGTGCGTCAGGGCGACTTCGGGCGTTCCTCCTACCGGCAGCCGATGATCTTCGGCAAGAAACTGGGCATTCTCGGCCTCGGCCAGATCGGCATGCAGATCGCCCGCAGGGCGCATCTCGGCTTTGATATGCCGGTCGGCTACCACACCCGCACGATGCGATCCGACATCTCGTATCTCTATCATCCAACGCCGGAGGCGCTGGCCGAATGGGCCGATTTCCTGGTGGTCGCCACGCCGGGAGGCGGCGCAACGCGGCACCTAGTCGACGCGTCGGTGTTGAAGGCGCTCGGCCCCGGCGGCTACATGGTGAACATCGCGCGCGGCAGTGTCGTCGACACCGCCGCGCTGATCGACGCCCTGAAAGCCGACACGATCGCAGGCGCCGCGCTCGACGTGGTGGAGGGCGAACCCGATGTCCCGGCGGCACTGGTCGCGCTGTCCAACGTGATCTTCACCCCGCATGTGGCCGGCCGTTCCCCCGAAGCGATCGCTGCGACCGCCGCGCTCGCGCTGAAAAATCTCGCGGCGCATTTCTCCGGCAAGCCGGTGCCGACGGCGGTGTAACCGTCGGCCTGGAGATGACGCAGGCTTCAGCGGTCGTTCACCCCGAGGATTCGACCGGCCTCCACGCGGCCCTTGCCGGATCGGTAGCGATTGCGAGGCTCAGGGTTTTCGAGCCGTTGCCGGCGCCACGGCGCGCGCTGCGGCCGGGCTGCAGTTGATCGAGCCGATGACGTTGGGGCCATACTGGACAAAACCGGTCGCAGTGGTTGGCGAATGCGGCGCCGAGATCGGCAGATAGAGATAGCAAACCGTGCCGTCGACGGGATCGCGCAGCCGCTGGATCACGGTGTCCTGCAGCGGCCCGGCGAATTGCCGCTCGAGGATCATCTTCGGCAGGTTGCTCCACTCCGCCGATTGCGGAAACGGTTTTGCGGGCGGAGCTGGCGCGGCTTGCAGCGCAGCGGGCGGCGGCGCCGGCTGTTGCTGCGCGAGCGCCGGTTGCGAAGCCGCCGCGACGATGACGGCCATGGCGAAAGCGCGCGCACTGCAGGAGTGAAAACCAGTCATGCGCGATCCGATATCTCAGAATTCCATGGCCATGCCGGCGCGCCCGATATGCTCGGCGCCGCCACCGTTTGAATAGCTGCCATACACGACCGTGGGCAGCACGAAGTTGAGACGGTGTGACAGGCCGATGCCGACGCCGGCCTCGCCGCGATAGAAACCGGTGTTGACGGCCACGGTGGTCCGCCCGGCTGCCGACGGCATCAGCACGGGCGCGACCGCCACCGCGGCGACGATGCCGCGGCGCGCTTCGATCTGGTTGGTCGCGACCTGCGACTGGATGGCGTCCAGTTGCGACTGGAAGCCCGACACGGTCGACTGCAGCTGCCCGACGTTCACCGCGTCGGTCTGGTTGACGCCGGCGGCGACGTTGGTCAGGCGGCGCTCGTTGCCGGCCGATCCGAACGACACCGTGTTGGCGACGGTGTTGGTCGAGCCCGAGCCGATCGATACGGAGTTCGCGGCGGTGGCGCTGCTGTTGGGACCGAGCGCGGTGGCCAGCGAGCCGGTGGCCATGGCGCCATCGCCGAACGCCGCGCCGCCATTGGCGGCCGAAGCGGCGGCACCGACCGCGACCGATCCGGTGGCGGATGCGCCGGTGCCGATGGCAATGGCGTTGACGCCCGTCGCCGACGCATTCAGCCCCATGGCGATGGCGCCGCTCTGTGTCGCCTGCGCATTGCTGCCGAAGGCCAGCGAGTCCGAGCCGCTGGCATTTGCGCCCGAACCGATCGCTGCGGCATTGGTGCCGGTGGCGGAGGCGGCTGCGCCGGAGCTGTTGACGCGAATGTAGTTCGACCCGGTGCCGCCGCTGCCGAGCCCGGCGACCACGCTGGTCAGGCTGGCGATGTCGGCCGTGTTGGCCGCGACCTGCTGGTTGGTGGCATAGAGCTGGCTGCCGGTGACGGCATCGCTGCTGGTCGACGTGACCGCGCCGTTCGCGACCCCGGTGACCGTGCGGTTGCCGGACGTGCCGGAGACATCGACGACGGTGCCGTCGGTGGCGGCGCCCATGGTAATGACGCGCGTCGTCGCATTCTGCTGCACCAGTCCGATCGCGCCGCCGCTGATCTGGCTCTGCAGGCTGTTCAGGCTGGCGGCAGTGGCGGTCATCCACGTGTCCACCGCACCGAAGGCGCCGCCGACATTGTCGTAGGCCGTGCCCTGGATGGTGTAGCTCGGCGCATTGAGCTGGCCGTTACCATCGAGGGTCGAGCCGAAAGCGGCGGCGACGCGCTCGTTGGCCGTCAGCAGTTGCCCGCCGTTGACGGCGTCGGTGGAACCCGACGCGAGGGTGCCGGCGGCGACGTTGACGATCCGGCGCTCACCGCCCAACGAACCGACCGACACGGTGTTGGCGACGTTGGCCACCGAGCCCATGCCGAGCGCCACGGCATTGGCCGCCGTCGCGCTCGCGCTCGCCCCGAGCGCAACTGCGCTGTTGGCCTGGGCACTGGCGCTGATGCCCACTGCGGTGGCGTTGGTGATGCTGCTCGCGCTGCTGCCTGCCAGCGCGCGCTGGCCGATGGCGGTGTTGCCGGCGTTGGCGAATCCGTTGGCGTCGGTGCCGCCGGCGGCGGCGCGGTTGCCGATGGCGATGCTGCCGATGCCCGACGAATAGGCGGCCTGCGTCACGTTGGTTCCCGCGCCGATCGCGATCGACTCCTGTCCGGTGGCCGTGCTGAAAACGCCGATGGCCGTGCTGCGGATTCCCGAGGCCACCGCGCCGCTCGCCAGCGCCGTCGCTTGAGCTGCGGTGGCCTTGGCCGATGTGCCGAAAGCGCTGGCGCCGAGGCTGGACGAAATAGTGTTGGCGCCATAGGCTACGCTCGAAGCCGCGGAGGCGAGTGCGTGATAGCCCGTCGCGATGGCGAGCGTTCCGGTCGCCCCGTACAACTGGATGCCGCCGGTGTCGGTGCCTGAATCGGTGTTGATCGCGATGCTGTAGTCGCCCTGCGCGAGGCTGTTGAAGCCGAACGCCGCGCTCTGCAGTCCGGTCGCCAACGTCGATCCGCCGACGGCCGTGCTGAAGCTGTTGGTCGCGTGGGCGACGTAACCGACCGCCACGCTATTCATGCCGATTCCGGACGCGATGGCGTCCACGCCGCAGACGGTGTTCTGGAAGGCGCCGGCATCCGAAGTTCCCGACGCCGGGCCGACTGTTCCGTCGCACGTGAACGCAAGTGCCGGAGCCGGTAGCAGGCACATTGCAGTTCCCGCGGCGAGCGCGATGGCCGCCGCGAAAAGTCGCACCGGGCTTGACGGACGGCCGGTACATGCCGTTCCTTCACGTCGGCGGATTTTCGTGCGCCTCGTCAATAGTAGTACCCCTCTTTGGGGTGAACCTGAGACACTCGCAGTGCGCCGGCAACTGCAGAAATTTGGTTGTATCTCGCCAGGCATCGAACTATGCGATCTCGGCAACACAGGAAGGTGCACCGTGGAAGCGTCGGTGGCGAGAAATCTCGAGGCGAAGATCGCGGCGCTGCGCGCGCATCCTGCATTCCCGCAGGCCGCCCGCAACATGGCGATCGGGCTCACCGGCTTCTATCGCGGCGGCCCGCTGCTGAACTGGCTGATGGACGATCGCGCACGCGTCGTCCTCAGCCATGTCGTGTTGCACTGTCATTTCGCACGCGATCCCGCCGACCCCGCGTCCGGCCTGACGCCGACCCGGATCAAGCAGCTGTGCCGCGAGTTCGATCTGTGCAGCCCGGGGCGGGCCACCGCGATGGTGTCGCTGATGCGCTTCGCCGGCTATCTGGCTGTTGATCCGGACGCGACCGACGGTCGCCGCAGGCCGCTGGTGGCGACACCGAAGCTGCTGGAACTGCTGCGCCCGCGCTGGCGCTCGCATTTCATCAGCGGCATTCCGGTGTTTCCCGACGGCGCCGATCTCGCGGCCCGCCTCGACGATCCCGTCTTCGTGCGGGCCTTCGTCGCCGCGATGTTCAGCCGCTATGAGGAGGGCTTCCGGCTGATCATGTATACGCCCGGGCTCGGCCTGTTCGGCGACCGCAGCGCCGGCATGATGATCGCCTCGACCCTGCTGGCGGCGGGCGCAGAGGACGACACCGTGCCGCCGTCGCGGCCGTTTGCGATCTCGATCTCCGCGCTGTCGCGGCGCTTCAACGTGTCGCGCATTCATGTCGCCAAGATGCTGCGCGATGCCGCCAACGAGGGGCTGTTGACGCGCGCCGGCGACAAGGGCGAGGAGATCACGCTGGCGCCGGCCCTCGCGGACGCACTCAGCGTGTTCTACGCCAACGCCTTCATCTACTTCTTCGACAGCGCGCGCGAGGCGGCGACGAAGCTCGATGTGCAGGATCGCGAGGCCAGCGAGCGCAACCGGCGTTCCGCCTGACGCCGCGGGGCTAGAACTCGCCGGCAAGGCCGACGCGCGCACCGTGATTGCTGCCGCCGCCAAACGCATAGCCCGCGGTCAGGGCCACCGGCACATTGGTATCGAGCCGGTGCGCGAGGCCGCCGCCGAATGCGAATTCGCCGCGGAACGCGGCGGTGTTCATCGCCCAACTGGTGCGACCGGTGGCCGACGGCATCGCCGCCGGCGTCATCGCCATCGCCGAGGCGATGCCCTGACGGGCCTCGCGCTGATTGGCGGTGATCTGGGTCTGCAGTCCCGACACCTGCGCGGAGAACCCGGCAGCGACGCTGTCGAGCTGTCCGACATTGACGGCGTCGGTCTGGTTGATGCCGGCGGCGACGTTGGTCAGGCGGCGCTCGTTGCTTGATGATCCGAACGACACAGTATTGGCGACGGTGTTGGTGGAGCCGGAGCCGATAGCCACCGCATTGGTGGCGGTCGCTGACGCGTTGGGGCCGAGCGCGGTGCTGTTGGTCGCGGTGGCCGTGGCGCCGTCGCCGAACGCCGCGCCGCCATTGGCCGCCGAGGCGCCTGCGCCGACCGCGACCGAGCCGGTGGCGGACGCGCCGGTGCCGATCGCAATCGCATTGACGCCGGTCGAGGACGCATTCGACCCCATGGCGATGGCGCCGGATTGCGTCGCCTGCGCATTGCTGCCGAATGCCAGCGCATCGGCGCCGCTGGCCTTGCTGCCCGTGCCGATCGCTGCAGCGTTGCTGCCGGTCGCGGAGGCGGCTGCGCCGGAGCTGTTGACACGAACATAATTCGCGCCGCCCCCGGTGATGCCGGCGACCACGCTGGTCAGGCTGGCGATGTCGGCCGTATTCGCGGTTACCTGCTGGTTGGTGGCATAGAGCTGGCTGCCGTTGACGGCATCGCTGCTGGTCGACGTCACGGCGCCGTTTGCGACGCCGGTCACCGTGCGGTTGCCTGACGTGCCGGACATATCGATCGTGGTGCCGTCGGTGGAACTGCCGATGCTGATCACCCGCGTCGTCGTATTCTGCTGCACCAGCCCGATGGATCCGCGGTTGATCTGCGTCTGCAATCCGCTGAACGCGGCATCGATGGCGCCGAAGGCGCTGCCGACATTGTCGTAAGCCGTGCCGAGAATGGTGTAGCTCGGCGCGTTGAGCTGGCCGTTGCCGTCGAGCGTGGTGCCGAACGCGGCGGCGACGCGCTGGTTGGCCGTCAGGAGCTGCGCGCCGTTGACGGCGTCGGTAGAGGCCGAAGTGAGCGTGCCGGCGGCGACGTTGACGATGCGGCGTTCGCTGCCCGCTGAACCGACCGAAATGGTGTTGGCGACGTTGGCGATCGAGCCGTAGCCAAGCGCCACCGCGTTGGCGGCGCTTGCTGCCGCACTGAGGCCCAGCGCCACCGCATTCGTGCCGGCCGCGCCGATTTGCGCGCTGTTGCCGATGGCGATGGCGCTGGTCGCCGTCGCGTTGACGGACGCCGAGTTTCCGAACGCCATGCTGCCGCTGCCGCCGGCCGACGCGCTTTGGCCGAGCGCGATGCTGAAGTTGCCGGCTGCATTTGCGGAATTGCCGAACGCCATACTTGAGCTGCCGTCGACCGAACTGCCCACGCCAATTGCGACGCTGGCGGATCCGGTCGTCGTGCTGCCGCTGCCGAGCGCGATGCTTTGATTTCCAAGCGCGTGCGCCGAAGCGCCGGCAGCCAGACTGTTCACGCCGCTCGCGGAGCTCTGATATCCTATCGCAGCGCCGTTCTCGCCGCTGGCGCCGGCACCATAGCCGACCGCCACGCCGTACTGGCCGGATGCCGAGGCGAGACCGCCAAAGGCTGCAGCTCCCGGGCCGGCAGCAACGCTTCCGGCCCCGAAAGCCGAACTGCCGGTCCCGCTGGCATTGGCCGAAGTGCCGCAGGCCGTCGCACCGGAAGCCGCCGTCGCGCCGCCGTTTCCTGACGCGCCTTCGCAAACGATTTGCGCGCGGGCCGGCTGCGGATCAGCCGTCAATGCGAAAATACCCGCCACAGCCAGCGCGATCATGCTCGCGCACGAGCGTCGTCGCCCGTTCGCGCACTTGGCGACGACGACGTTGCGCGTATGCGGATCGCTTCCCATGAGCCCCCACCACTGCAGCCAAACCACGCACATGGCTGCGGGCATATGGCCGGCACGTCGCGAAGGGACTCAACTGCAGAAATTTGGTCGGATCGGTAATAATGCGCCGCTGTGGCCGGATCGCAGCAGCCGTTCCCGGCAGGTCCAGGCATGACCGCAATTGCCGGCCGCGACGTCTGCCGGCGCGGCTGCCTCTCGCGCCGGTTGCGGCCTTGCGTGCGCTCAGGCCTTTGGCGCCTTCTCCGGCATCTTGCCGGCGCGGTCGAGCAGGTCCTTCGCGAGATCCTCGAGGATCTCCCGCGTCGCCAGGAACAAGCTGTGGCCCTGGTCGGTCTCGAACGCCAGCGCCACCACATGGGGGCGGTTGGGATCGGGGATCAACTGATAGGCGAGGATCGGGTAGGCCGGGATTTCCTGTTCGTCGGTGGCGTCGGTCATCGAATTGTTTCCGTCAGTTGAAGCGATGAGAGATGAGAAGCGTGTCCCGGCTCTGCAGCGCAGCGCGCCGCTCTTGCGGCGTGGTGCGCTGCAGAGCCGGGACCGCCACAAACTCCGTGCTTGGTACGGTCCCGGGTCTGCGGAGCAGCGCGAAGTGCGCCGCACCGCGCCCGGGACACGAGAGGTCTTACGCTGCCCCGTTCGCCCGCTTGACGTCTGGCGGCGTCGCTTCGTCGATCAGCGCGGCCAATGCCTCGACCAGCGGCAGCACGGTCTGGCCGTCGCTGCCGAAGCGGCGGATCGAGACCGACTGGCTCTCGGCTTCCTTCTTGCCGACCACCAGCATCACCGGGATCTTCATCAGCGAGTGTTCGCGGACCTTGTAGTTGATCTTCTCGTTGCGCAGGTCGATCTCGACGCGCAATCCGGCGCGCCGCGCCGCGGCGGCGACGATCTTGGCATAGTCATCGCCTTCCGAGGTGATGGTGGTGACGACCACCTGGGTCGGCGCCAGCCACAGCGGGAAGTTGCCCGCAAAATTCTCGATCAGGATGCCGATGAAGCGCTCCATCGATCCGCAGATCGCGCGATGCACCATCACCGGCGCCTTCTTGGCGCCGTCGGCGTCGATATAGAACGCGCCAAAGCGTTCCGGCAGGTTGAAGTCGACCTGGGTGGTGCCGCACTGCCAGTCACGACCGATGGCATCGCGCAGCACATATTCGAACTTCGGCCCGTAGAACGCGCCTTCGCCCGGCGAGATCTCGGTCTTGATGCGGTTGTTGCCCTCGGCGGCGATCTGCGACAGCACCGTGGCCATCACCCGTTCGGCGTGGTCCCACATCTCGTCGGTGCCGACGCGTTTCTCCGGCCGCGTCGACAGCTTCACGGTGAGGTCGCCGTCGAAGCCGAAGTCGGCATAGGTCGAGAGAATGAGCTCGTTGATCTTCAGGCACTCGTCGGCGAGCTGCTGCTCGGTGCAGAACACGTGCGCGTCGTCCTGGGTAAAGCCGCGCACCCGCATCAGGCCGTGCATGGCGCCGGACGGCTCATAGCGATGCACGATGCCGAATTCGGCGATGCGCAGCGGCAGGTCGCGGTAGCTCTTCAGGCCGTGTTTGAAGATCTGCACGTGGCCCGGGCAGTTCATCGGCTTCAGCGCGAACCAGCGCTTGTCCTCGGCCTCGTCGCCGGCGGATTGCGCTGCGAACATATTCTCACGATACCACTCCCAGTGGCCGGAGGTCTCCCACAGCGACTTGTCGAGGATCTGCGGCGCGTTGACCTCCTGGTAGTCGCTGCCGAGGCGGCGGCGCATATAGGCGATCAGGGCCTGGAAGATGGTCCAGCCCTTGGCGTGCCAGAACACCACGCCCGGACCTTCCTCCTGGAAGTGGAACAGGTCGAGCTCGCGGCCGAGCTTGCGGTGGTCGCGCTTCTCCGCCTCTTCAATCTGATGAAGATAAGCGTCGAGGTCTTCCTGCTTGGCGAAGGCGGTGCCGTAGATGCGCGTCAGCATCGGGTTGCTGCTGTCGCCGCGCCAGTAGGCGCCGGCCACCTTCATCAGCTTGAAGGCGGTGCCGACCTTGCCGACGCTGGTCATGTGCGGGCCGCGGCACAGGTCGAACCAGTCGCCCTGCCTGTAGACCTTGATGGTCTGGTCGGCGGGGATGGCGTCCACCAGCTCGACCTTGAACATCTCGCCATTGTCCGCGAACACCTGCTTGATGGCGTCGCGGGTCCAGATTTCCTTGGTGAACGGTTTGTCGCGCTGGATGATCTCGCGCATCTTCCTCTCGATCACGGCGAAGTCGTCCGGCGTGAACGGCGCGTTGCGGAAGAAGTCGTAGTAGAAGCCGTTCTCGATCACCGGGCCGATGGTCACCTGGGTGCCCGGCCACAGCGCCTGCACGGCCTCCGCTAGCACATGGGCGGCGTCGTGCCGGATCAGCTCCAGCGCGCGCGGGTCGTCGCGGTTGACGAAGTCGATGGCGACGTTCTGTTCGATGGGGTCGGCGAGGTCGGTGACCGTGCCGTCCAGCGCCATCGCCACGGTGCGCTTGGCCAGAGAGGGCGAGATGCCCTTGGCGATATCGAACCCGGTGGTGCCGCGCGGATATTCGCGGGTCTTGCCGTCGGGAAAGGTGACCGTGATGACGTCGGGGGCGGCGGCGGCGGCGTCAGGTTGGCGAGGCCAAACTGGAATCCGGATGCAGGCTTGTTGCTGTCGGGCATGGTCGTCTCCTGTGGCTCACTCCTGCACACGGGCGCAGGTAAGCGGGAGACGCTGTATATCAGCCGAGTGTGGCGTTGCAACTGTAGCGTTGCGCCGCTGTGCAATTTACGGACGATTTTGTCTTGCCTGGCGGTGGAAGGCTAGTCGCTGAGCAGCGTCAGCACGGCCTTGAAGTGGACGCCGGGCGCCTGCAGGGCGCTGCCTTCGAAGTCGACCATGTTGCCGTTCTCCCGGCCGTTGAGAGTCAACGTAACGCTGTCGAGGGCGAACAGGGCCTTGAAGTCGGGGTCGGGACTGTAGCGCTGCGTCGACACCTTCGCAGTGATCATGCCGTCCGTGTTCTGGTAGTTGCCGATGAAGGCGAAGGCCGAGTTTCCGCCGCGCAGCTTGCCGCCGATGACATGAATCACTCCGTTACCCGCGCCGTGGACGGTATGGAAGTCAACCTTGTAGAGGCCCTCGCGCAACTTGGCTTCCTCGATCGGTGATGGGATTAATACTTTAGGACTATGCTCGCTAAGTAACAATGGCCGATGGATGAATTCTGCTATTTCAAGCCATTATATTTTATCAAAGTGGATCGGCGAATATGAACAGACGAACCAGAGCTGCCGGCGCTTGTCTGGCCGCGCTGACCGTCGCCGCTGCACTGTCGGGCTGCGCCTCGTTGCCGCAGTCCTGCGTGGCGCCCGCGCGGATGATGGCGACGGCGGACATGATGTTCGGTCGCGACATCGAGAACGGCCGGGCGGTCAGCGACCGGGCCTTCGCGGACTTCCTCGCCGCGGAAGTAACGCCGCGGTTTCCCGATGGATTGACGGTGATCGACGCGCGCGGACAGTGGCGCGACGGGGCCGGAGCCTTGCTGCGCGAACCCAGCAAGCTGTTGCTGCTGGTATTTGACGACGATGCGCGGAAGCGCGCCGATCTTGTCGCCATCGCCGACGCCTACAAGCGCAAGTTTCGCCAGCAATCGGTACTTACTTCCGTTCGCGCCGGCTGCGTGAGCTTCTAGCCGCCGCGATCGTTGCCGCTGCGATCATTGACGCCGCGCCAGCGCGCGAAGCGCCACGGCGTGTACCAGCGAGCATCCGGCGGCGCCGTCGCCGGGACGTTGTCGATCCCCGACGTGCCCCAAGGCTGGCAGCGCAGCAGCCGCGCCAGCGTCATCCAGCCGCCGGCCCACAACCCGAATCGCTCGATCGCCTCGTCGCCATAGACCGAACAGGTCGGCAGGTGCCGGCAGTTGTAGCCGACCATGGGCGACAGCGTGTGACGGTAGATCCAGATCGCGCCGCGCCCCGCATTGCGCGGTGCGCGCCGAATCGCACGGGCGCAGTCGGGGCAGGGCGTTGAATATTTCATGAGCGATCTGCTCTTTCCGTATCGCGGATCTGCATGGTTCCGAAGCACGGAACTGCAACAGGCATGCAATTCCGTCACAGTCGCCGGTTTATCGCACGCCTCGGTATGCGGTGCAGCAATTGTTAGTGGACGCTTAACATCCGCGCGGTCTACTTTTTTGCGACGCTGATGCGACAGATTCATGAGCGTTGTTTGGGGCCAGTACCAATGCTCAGTCGAGCGCAGGGAAGGAACCGATTTGAGACGCCTGACGTCACTTCGATCCGCCGGTTCGGCGTTGATGCGCGCCGCGGCCTTCTGTTGCTTCCTCGCAGTCCTGGCCAGCGTGCCCGAGCGGGCGGCCCATGCCGGCGCGACCCTGGAAGAACGCAAGCTGCCGATGCGCTTCACCTGGGTCGCATGTCAGCCCGATTGCCGCGGCTGGATCGGCGCCGTCGGCATCGTGACGTCCGACACCCCTAAGGATTTCGACGCCTTCGCCCGGGGCCGCGATATCAACGGCGCCACCGTGGTGCTGGATTCCAGCGGCGGCTCCGTCAACGACGCCATCACCATGGGCCGGCGCTGGCGCAAGCTGGGGCTGCTGACCACCGTGGGCACCACCATCGAGATCCAGACGCCCTCGGGGCTGCAGCCCGGCGTCGCGCCGCAGGCCTGGTGCGAATCCATGTGCGTGTTCCTGCTGCTGTCCGGCAAGACGCGCTACGTGCCCGACGAGGCCCATGTCCGCGTGCACCAGATCTGGATGGGCGACCGCGCCGACGATCCGAAAGCGGCGAGCTACACCGCGCAGGATCTGATGATCGTCGAGCGCGACATCGGCCGGCTCGCCAAATACACCTTCGAGATGGGCGCCACCGGCGACCTCCTGTCGCTGTCGCTGAACGTGCCGCCATGGGAAGACCTGCACGAATTGTCCGGCGACGAATTGCGGCTGACCAATCTGGTCACCACCGCGGCGGTCGCCGACGTGCTGCCGCAGAGCCTCGCCGCGGACGCCGCCGTGGCCGCATTGCCGAAACCGTTGCAGGACCGCTTCGTCAACCATGGCGCGGAAGAGGCGACGCTGGCCCTGCCGGTCAAGTCGACGCAAACCGCCGAAGCCAGCGTACCCACCGGCGGCGTCGCGGCACCGGCGCAGAAGTAGCTCACGCTCGTGTCCCGGACGCAGTGTAATGCGCCTCCGCAGGAGGCTTAGTGCACTGCAGATCCGGGATCCCGCTTACTCGCAGATGAAGCCTCCGGGACCCCGGATCTGCGGCGTACCACGCCGCTCAAAAGCGGCGCAGTGCACCGCGTCCGGGGAACGATTTTCGTGCGGTATCCGACTCTACGCTGGCGTCTTGGCCTTGGCCTCGATCTGTCCGATGGCGTCGACCACGGCGTCGAAGGTCAGCAGCGTCGAGGCGTGGCGCGCCTTGTAGTCGCGCACCGGCTCGAGAAGGGCGATGTCGGCCCATTTGCCCGACGGCGGCGCGCCGTTTTCCTTGAGCATCTTTCGCACGCTCTCGCGCAGCGCGCGCAATTCCTCGGCGGTCGAGCCGACCACATGGCTGGCCATGATCGAGGACGAGGCCTGGCCCAGCGCGCAGGCCTTCACGTCATGGGCGAAATCGGTGACCACCGGCCCGTCCATGGTCAGGTCGACCTTGACGGTGGAGCCGCACAGCTTGGAATGGGCGGTGGCTGAGGCGTCGGGTGCGGCCAGCCGGCCGAGCCGCGGAATGTTGCCGGCCAGCTCGATGATGCGCTTGTTGTAGATGTCGTTCAGCATGGGATCAGAGGCCTTCCCTTGAAACCGCCGGCGCCGGTCTCCGTACCTTGGCGTCGGGGAAACACAACCCTATATAGGGAGGCACCCTGCGCATGAGAATGCCGGATGTCCTCCAGATCGCCTGAATTTGGAATTCAATTCGCTGGAGGCGATGTTATTGTTGGGTTTTCAGGCGTCCGGTGGCATCCGCCGCCCCCGTCTGCCCGGTGACACTCCGGCCTCCAAGGGGCCGGTCGAACGGAGTTGAGATGGACGCAATCATCAAGCCGCTGCGCGGCAAGACGCCTGACGGCAAGCCGCAGGAGTTCCGCCCGACGGAGCTCGATCCCGCCGAATTTCTCGCCGCCGCCGTCGATCCCGCCCAGCCGCGGCCGTCGCGCAGCGAGGCCGAACAGGCGGTGCAGACGCTGCTCGCCTATATCGGCGAGAATCCGCAGCGCGAGGGCCTGCTCGACACGCCGCGCCGGGTGGTCGAGGCCTATGACGAGCTGTTCCAAGGCTATTACCAGTGTCCGGCCGAAGTGCTCAACCGCACCTTTGGCGAGACCGCCGGCTACGACGATTTCGTCCTGATTCGCGACATGGGCTTCGTCTCGCATTGCGAGCACCACATGATGCCGTTCTACGGCAAGGCGCATATCGCCTATACGCCGGTGGAGCGCGTGGTCGGCCTGTCGAAGCTGGCGCGGCTGGTGGACATCTTCGGCCATCGCCTGCAGACCCAGGAACATCTGACGGCGCAGCTGGCCGCCGCGGTCGACGAGGTGCTGAAGCCGCGCGGCGTCGCTGTCATGGTCGAGGCCGAGCATACCTGCATGTCGGCGCGCGGCATCCGCAAGGAGGGCTCGCGCACCTTCACCACGCGCTTCACCGGCAATTTCCGCGACAATCCCGCCGAACAGGCGCGCTTCATGGCGATGATCAACATGCCCGGGCGCTAGGCCTGTCACCGCCGCGCACTCACTGTCATCGCCCGGCCTGGCGCGCTCTTGCGCGCTGGGTCCGGGCGACCCGGTACACAAAGACGGACGTGATTAAGATGACGACCGTTGTTGACTGGATCACCCGCTTTCGCGGGTGATGACAACCGGGTGCGATTGCAGACCGATGAAGCCCCTACCTTTTGAAAGAATCGCCGTGTCCCCATCATCCACCCACGATCACGACGTCGAGGAAGGCCTCGTACTGCGTCCGGAATTCGACGCCGCCGGCCTCGTCACCTGCGTTGCCACCGACGTCGCCACCGGCGACGTGCTGATGGTCGCGCACATGAATGCCGAGGCGTTGCGCAAAACCATCGCCACCGGCGAGGCCTGGTACTACAGCCGCTCGCGCGGCGCGCTGTGGCGCAAGGGTGAAAGCTCCGGCCAGACCCAGCGCGTGGTCGAGCTGCGCCTCGACTGCGACCAGGATGCGGTGTGGATCCGCGTCGAGCAGGTCGGCGCCGCCTGCCACACCGGCCGGCGCTCCTGCTTCTACCGCGCGGTCGCGACCGGGCAGGGCGAGTCCACCACGCTGTCGTTCGTCGATGCCGACCGCCTGTTCGATCCGGCGAAGGTGTATGGCGCCTAGCGTATGATCAGTTTGGATTGAAGCAAGGGCGTGTCCCGGACGCGATGCAGCACGTCAGGCGATGCGCTTGCATCGCCGCAAGTGCTGCTTCGCAGATCCGGGACCGTATCAAGCGCCGGCATTTTTGACGGTCCCGGATCTGCGGCGCACCACGCCGCTCCAACGATGCTTCGCATCGTCAGATGCGGCGCAGTGCACCGCGTCCGGGACAAGCAATCCACAGGGGCCCTCTACGCCAGCCGTTCCTTGATTTCCTTGCCGCTCTTGCCGGACACCAGACCGTTGGGGTCGGCCAGCATGTCGATGTAGTCCACGGCGGCGGAGCGCAGTCTGCCGTCCTTCATGGTCATCACGCCGGACAGGGCCTGGATGTTGATCGAGCGGATGTTGTAGGTCTTCCAAGCTTCCGCCTGCTCCTGCTTGTTCGCCGACTTCTTCTCCTCGTTGTACATGTCGAGCGCCGTCTGTGCCGCCTTCAGCGAATTGAGACCGGAGACGGCCTTCAATTCCTTCGCGAGCTCGGGCGCGTCGGCGAACATCTTTTCGATCTTCTCCTTCCACGGGCCTTCGCTGCTGACATTGCCGAACTTGTCGACGCGCAGGCGGGTGGCGAATTCCGGCGGGATGTTGAGCTTGCCGAACGCGTATGCAAGCTGCGAGCTGAGGGCGTCGGAGCGCTTGGCGAGGATTTCGTCGAACGACAGCGTAAGATCCGCGGTGGCGGCCTTGTCGGCCTCGGCCTTGTCGAGCGTTGCCTTGGCGCGCTCGGACAGCACGATCACCACGGCAGGCGCGGCGGGCTTGGCCGTATCGGTGGCGGGCGCCTTGGTTGGCGCCGTTGCCGCCGCTGGCGTCGCCGCAGCCGTCGATGGGGACGTCGCATTATTGCCGATCGCAACCATGTCGCGCTCCATCTCGGCGCAATGCGCGCCCGGCATCTGGAAATGCATGGAAACAGTTCTGGGTTAACGGTATTTAAATCCGGCAATCTCAAGTAGTCCCTGCGCAACCTCCCGCTGCGCCTGGTTAACGCGGTCTTAACCATGATCGCCCAGGGTAATGCAGGGCATCGGCGCGCGTGGCGCCGAAAGCCGGTGGGCTCCCAGGGGCGGGGACCAGGACATGGCGGTCGACGTTTCGAACATCAGCACGGCGCTCGATACGACGCGCAGCCGCGTCACCGGCGCGATCAAGCAGGCCGCCGTCACCACCGGCACCAGCTTCGAATATCTGCTGTCCACCGCCAAGATGGAATCCAACCTCGATCCCAAGGCCTCGGCCTCGACCTCGTCGGCCAAGGGCCTGTTCCAGTTCATCGACCAGACCTGGCTCGGCACCGTCAAGGAAGCCGGCAGCAAGCTCGGCTACGGCCAGTATGCCGATGCCATCAGCAAGTCCGACTCCGGCAGCTATTCGGTCAGCGATCCCGCGGCCAAGGCCGAGATCCTGAAGCTGCGCGACGATCCGGTCGCCGCCTCGGCCATGGCCGGCGTGCTGACCCAGTCCAACAGCTTCAAGCTGACCGGCGCCATCGGCCGCCGTCCCACCGACGTCGAACTGTACATGGCGCACTTCATGGGCGTCAGCGGCGCCACCAAGCTGATCACCAACGCCGAGAACAACCCGAACGCTTCGGGCGCCGCGCTGTTTCCCAATGCGGCCGAGGCCAACCGTTCAATTTTCTACGACAAGAGCGGCAGCGCGCGCAGCGTTGCGGATGTCTATTCGGTGCTGTCGACGCGCTATGCCGCAGCCGCCGGCTCGTCGACGACGCAGACCGCCATGGCCGGCGCCGGCGTGACCGCCGGCACGGCCGCAAGCGCCGCTGCTGCGCCGGTCGACAACGCCGCCTATCTCGCCAGCTTTCCGGACCTGCGCACGGCCAAGGTCGCCAGCTTCGCATCGGACACCTCGGCATCGGCGCAGGAGCCGCCGATGTTCCGCTCGCTGTTCCAGGGCGGCGAGCGCGCCCAGCCGGTCTCGCCGGCGGTGCAGGAATTGTGGGCCAACGGCACCTCGCTCACCTCGTCGACCAGCCCGGTGACCACCGCCGCATTGCCGCGCACGCCGGAAGTCGGCGTGCCCAAGCCGCTCGACCTGTTCAGCGACCGCAGCGGCGTATTCAGCAACTAACTATACTGTAACTACGCTTCAACAACTAAACGAACGTCGTCATCCTGAGGTGCTCGCCTTCTTGGGCGAGCCTCGAAGGATGCGGCCACAGGCGCGTGCGGCCCATCCTTCGAGGCCGTCGCTGCGCGACGGCGCCTCCCGCCGAAACGCAATCGCGTTTCGGCGGGGATGACGGAGAGTTACCCACCCGTCCCCGCTTCCTTAACAAAACATCAACAAACGCAGGCGGTTATGGTGAACCCTTTGTTAAGCGCCATGGTTTATTTTGTCTGACAGTGGCATCGCGTCACGGTGTCTTTCAAGTTGCGTAAGCCGGCAGGGCCATGATCGTTCGGCAGTTCATCAGTTGGGTACGAACCGCGCCAGCCACAGAGCGCGCCGAGGCGACGCGGTCGCTGGCGCGGGCCTGGATCTTCTCCGATCTCACCGACGACGATCGCGCCGCCGCCGAAGGCGCGCTCTTGATGTTGCTCGACGATGCCTCGCCGCTGGTGCGTCAGGCCATGGCCGAAGTGTTTTCCCGCAGCCCCGTGGCGCCCGCCGCCATCGTGCAGGCGCTGTCGCTCGATCAGCCCTCGGTGGCGCTGCCGGTGCTCGAACATTCCACGCTGCTGATCGACGCCGACCTGGTCGACATCGTCGCCACCGGCAACAGCGAGCTGCAATGCGCCATCGCCCGGCGCCAGGGCCTGCCGGCCTCGGTCTGCGCGGCGATCGCCGAAGTCGGCTCGGCCGCCGCGGCGCTGGAGCTGATCGAAAATCCCGCCGCCGAACTGGCCGACTTTTCCTGGGACCGCATCGTCGAGCGCCACGGCCATCTGGCGGCGATCCGCGAATCCATGCTGGTGCTCGACGATCTTCCCGCCGCCACGCGCCTGGCGCTGGTCGCCAAACTGTCGGACACGCTGACCCGCTTCGTGGTCGGCCGCAACTGGCTGTCGCCGGAGCGCGCCGAACGCGTCGCCTCCGAGGCCATGGCGCGCTCCACCGTCAACATCGCCTCGCGCTCGCGCGGCGACGAGATGGCCGACCTCGTGCATCACCTGCGCGCGGTCGGACAGCTCACCCCGGCCTGATCCTGCGCGCGCTGTTGTCCGGCAATCTCGAATTGTTCGACCAGGCGCTGGTGGAATTGTCCGGCCTGTCGCCGGCCCGCGTCGCCGCCGTGGTCGAGGAGGGCGCCGGCAACAGTCTGACGGCGCTGCTGACCCGCGCCGGCCTGCCGGAGAGCACCTTCCCGGCGTTCCGTGCGGCGCTCGCCGCGCGCGGCGAGATCGGCTTCATCAACAGCGTCGGCGGCGCGGTGCGCCTGCGCCGCCAGATGGTCGAGCGCGTGCTGACCATCTGCGAGACCGATCCGGCGGCGACCGAGCCGCTGCTGATCCTGCTGCGCCGCTTCGCCACCGAATCCGCGCGCGAGGAAGCCCGCGTGTTCTGCGACGAGCTGGCGATCCAGCAGGCCATGGCGCCGTTCTACCGCGACTTGATTGCGGCGTAGCGCAACACTGCTAACGTTGTCATTCCGGGGCGCGAGCGCGATAGCGCGAGCGAACCCGGAATCCTGGACTGTTTTGAACATTCCGAAATTCGGTTGAACATCTCGAGATTCCCCGCCACTCCAATAGGAGTGGCTTATGTTCGCTTGAGCTGCGCTCTCGCGCTCCGGAATGACACCGCCTGCAAGTCCCTCGTCGCGAAGTTGGAGGCATATGATGCGTGTTCTGCTCACATCCCTATTCGCGCTCGTTCTCGCCACGGGGGTCTTGGCAGCGGGCTATTGGTACAAATTTCCCAATTACACCTACCGCTATCGGCTGACCGTCAATATCGAGGTGGATGGCAAGGCTCGTGTTGGAACGAGCGTGATCGAAGTCACGTGGCACAGTGGTCCTACGCTTGGTGATGTTGGCTCCTATTCCTCTACGATAAAGGGGCAGGCCGCTCTCATTGATCTCGGCGACCGCGGGCTTGTCGTTACTTCGTTGCTGGGCGAAGATTGGGGGCGCCCGTACAGCAGCACTGGTGGCTGGGGAGCCTTGTGGCTTGCTCCCCGTGCCTTCGGCTTTGGGACTTCGGTCAATGAAATGCCGGAATTTCTCAAAGAGATAGGGAAGCGCGATCTGGTCGACGATAATTTGCCGCGCTTGCTGTTGTTCTCAAATCCGCAGGATCCAGCCACTGCCAGACTGCTGCCGGTTCGGGATATTCCGTCCGTCCTGGGTCCATCCGTTCGCTTCGCGGGAGCATCTGTCGAAATTACGAACGATCCAATCGTCATCGACGTTCGTCAAAAGCTTGCTTGGCTAGAACCGCTCGAGAAAAAGCCTCCTGGAAGCGACGTCATTTACCTCCCAAACAAGCTGCGCATCAACCGCTATCTGTTCATTGGAGATGCGTCGCAATGTCGGGAATGCAAACAGTGATGCGCGAGCCCATGGCGCTGTTTATCTCGACCGATCGCGGCGTAGCGCCACACTGTCATTCCGGGTTCGCTCGCGGCTATCGCCGCGCGCGCTCCGGAATGACAGTGTCAATCAATCCGCCGGCACCAGGCTCGGCGCCAGCACCGCTTCGAGATGCTCCGGGCGATCCTTGTTGACCGCGGCGAGATAGTCATCGGCGACGCGGCGCAGCTTGGCGCTGAGCTCGTCGGCCATGCCGGAGGTGTCGATCGCGGTATGCTCGCGCACGATCGCCTGGATGGCGTTGATGTGATGGGCGATCAGGTCGGGCGGCACGCGGTCGAGCGCCGGCGCGTGTTCGATGATCCGGCACAGGCTGTGCGCGGCGGCCCCCGCGGTGGGAAAGCCGAAGGTGGCGGCGTCGCCCTTGATGTCATGGGCGGCGCGGAACAGCTCGTCGCGCGTCGCCTTGGTGATGCCGAGCGCGGTCATCGCCTCGTGCGCGGCGACCAGCCGGTCGCATTCGATCTGCATCCAGGTCTTGAATTCGCCGGAGAGGGAGGCCAGCGCCTTCTCGGCGCGCGCCACCGCGGCGTCGATCTCGCTGGCCGCGCTCATCTCGCGCGGATCGGCGCGGCGGATCACCCGGCGCAACGGGTTGGGCGGGGTGATGATGGAATGGTCGGGGAAGGTCTCGACCTTGACGGCGGCGGTGCGGGATCTGGCCATGTTCTCTCCTCAGCGCGCTATCCGGAGACGCGGGCTTTGTCCATCAACGAGGGCTGCGGCAAGATCTCGGCCTCGCCGCCGTTGCGGCGCTCCGGCCCGATATAGGCGACGGTGGTGTTGCGCCGGCGGTCCGGCCCGAAATAGTTCTTGGTCTTGATGAAGGGCCGCGGATGCGCGACCACGCTCATGATGCGCAGGTACAGCGACTTGGCCGAGATCGGCTTGGCGAGAAATTCGGTGACCCCGGCATCGCGCGCGGTGGTGACGCGGCGCTTCTCCGAATGGCCGGACAGCATGATGATCGGCGCGTAGGGATTGCCCTTGGATTCCGGCTGCCGGATCATCTGCGCCAGCTCCAGCCCGTCGAAGATCGGCATCGACCAGTCGGTGATGACGATGTCGGGCACGTAGTGGCTGTACATTTCCAGCGCCGTGGCGCCGTCCTCGGACTCGTACACTTCGCGCGCGCCGAACGAATGCAGCAGCGTGCGCAGAATCCTGCGCATGTGCGGATTGTCGTCGCAGATCAGGAAGCGCAGCTTGTTGAAGTCGATGCGATACATGGCGGCCCGGACCGGGGCACCCGCTGAGTCGGGTTACCCGGCGTTAACCATATGGCGGCGGGGTTAATGAAGGGTTTCTTCCATCCTTGCCGGGTGGCGAAGCTGCACAAGCGGGGCCGTGCGGCCTGCGGCCGCGGGTTTGCCTCCTGAGTACGCAAGGTCGAACACGTAAAAGTAAGGTATTAGTTTATTTTCAACCTTAACGTTTACGAAAGCGCTGCGCCCTAGCGTCGAATTTGGGTTCAGGTCATCGGCTGAAGTTTCATTGACGGCGTCACGCCCCGAAGACGGGACGGCCTCGTTCGAGGCGCCTGAGCAACCCCACACTGCCCAGGAAAGACCAACATCATGATGTCGTGGCTGAACAATCGAAAAATCGTCTTCAAGATCGGATTGATCGTCGTCCTTCTGGCCATCGTCGCGATGGGAGCGGTCACGAATTCGTCGATGCGAATGCGCGTGATCGATGATGCCTATTCGGACCTGATCGAAAGGGTCAATGGGGCGACGGTCCTTTCGACGCGTGCCGGCCGGTTCATGGAAACGTTTCTCTCGTCGGTTTTTCAGCTGGCGGCAGAGACGACGGACCAGGGCAATGCGCGGCTGACCGAAACCGTTGCGAAATCGCGGCAATCCTACGGCGAGGCCTTGGCACGGATCGCCAAGGACGTTCCGGAGAAGGCCGATGCGGCGAACGCTGTCGCCGGGAAAGTTCATGCGAGCTTTGCGGCGTGCGATCCGGCGATTCAATTTGCAGCGAAGACGGCCAATCCGGATGACGTGATGAATGCGCTGGGCAGACTCAAGGCCGAGTGTGTCGGTCAAATGAATGCAGGTCTGGATGAACAGCGCGGGCTGACCAGACAGATGGAAGCTTACGCCAAGAAGAAATCCGACGAAATGACCGAGGTGACCAACTCGACCATCGTCACGTCGCTGGTTGCTGTGGGGACTGGCATTCTCATCGCCGTGATGGCTGCGCTGTTCATCGGCATCAAGGGCATGGCGCAGCCGATTGCCCGGCTGAAAACCGTGATGGAGGCCTTTGCCCGCAACGAGCTGCAGGCGGAGGTGCCCGGCACCGAGCGCGCCGACGAACTGGGCGACATGGCTCGCACGGTCGAGGTGTTCAAGACCAACGGGCTGGAAGTGGCGCGTATGAAAGCCGATCAGGAAGAAGGCGAGAAGCGAACGGCCGTCCAGCGCAAGGCCGACATGCACAGGCTCGCCAGCGATTTCGAAAGCGCGGTGGGCGAAATCATCGACACCGTGTCGTCGGCATCGACCGAGCTCGAGGCATCGGCGAACACGCTGACCTCGACCGCCGACAGGACGCAGGAACTGACCACCCTGGTGGCCGCCGCCTCCGAGGAAGCGTCCACCAACGTTCAGTCGGTGGCATCGGCCACCGAGGAAATGGCGTCGTCGGTCAACGAAATCAGCCGCCAGGTGCAGGAGTCCGCGCGCATCGCCCGGGATGCCGTGGCGCAGGCGGAAAAGACCAACAACCGGGTCACGCTGCTAGCCGACGCCGCCGGCCGGATCGGCGCTGTCGTCGAGCTGATCAACAACATTGCCGGCCAGACCAACCTGCTGGCGCTCAACGCCACCATCGAGGCCGCCCGCGCCGGCGACGCCGGCCGCGGCTTCGCCGTGGTGGCATCGGAAGTGAAGGCGCTGGCGGAGCAGACTGCCAAGGCGACCGGCGAAATCAGCGCGCAGATCTCCAGCATGCAATCGGCGACCGGCGACTCCGTCTCGGCCATCAAGGAGATCAGCACCACCATCGGGCGGATGTCCGAAATCGCTTCCACGATTGCCTCCGCGGTGGAAGAGCAGGGCGCCGCCACCCAGGAGATCTCGCGCAACGTCCAGCAGGCCGCGCAGGGGACCACGCAGGTCACGTCGAACATCGTCGATGTGCAGCGCGGCGCCACCGAAACCGGCTCGGCGTCGTCCCAGGTGCTCTCCGCCGCGCGGTCGCTCTCCAGCGACAGCAACCGGCTGAAGTCCGAGGTGGGCAAGTTCCTGAACACGGTCCGCGCCGCGTAGACAACGAAAGGGATGAACGCGGGTCACCCTACGTTCATCCCCTGGCAGTCGTCTCAGGTTGTCGACGCGTTGAAGCGGTAGGGCGCAGGCAGGACCGCCCGGTCTTGCCTGCGCCCGCTTGCGCTTAGGCGGCGCTGCGCAGCGCCACCGCCGGGAAGTCGATGGCGGTGCCGGCCACCTCGTTGACGTAGTTGGTCAGCGTGTTGAGCGCGACGTGAACCACGATCTCCACGATCTGTGCGTCGTCGTAGCCGGCCGCCTTGACGGCGGCGAGGTCGGCATCGCCCACATGGCCGCGCGCGGTCACCACCGCGACCGCGAAGCGCACGGCGGCATCGGCCTTGGGATCGTTGGAGGCGCCGGAGCGGTTGGCGGTGATCTCGGCATCGTCGAGCTTGGCGACGTTCTTGCCGAGATAGGCATGCGCCGACAGGCAATAGCCGCAGCCGTTGACCTCGGCCACCGCGATGGCGATGCGCTCGCGGGTCCTGGCGTCGAGGCTGCCCTTGGCCAGCGCGCCGTTGAGGCCGAGATAGCCTTCCAGCGCCGCCGGGCTGTTGGCGACCACGCGGAACAGGTTGGGCACCGAGCCGATCTGCTTGTTGACGGCTTCCAGCAGCGGCTTTGCGGCTTCGGGGGCGGCGGCGATGCTGGCGATGGTGGTGATGCGGGACATGATGAGATCCTTCTCTGTGCGGCGTTGCGTTGTTCGGTCGGTGCCGATGTCCACAATCTCAGCGCTTTCCGCTTTTCGCGGTATCCGGTATGATCGGGAAGTACTATTCCGCTCAGTGGGAGAATGGCGATGGATCGGCTGGAGGCGATGACGGCCTTCGTGGCGGTGGTGGAGGCCGGCGGCTTCTCCGCAGCGGCGCGGCGGCTGGGCACGCCGCTGACCTCGGTGAGCCGCAAGGTCGCCGAGCTCGAGGATCATCTGCGCGCGCGCCTGCTGACGCGCACCACGCGCAAGGTGACCCTGACCGACACCGGCCAGCTGTATTTCCAGCGCTGCCGCCGGCTGCTCGACGAGATCGGTGAATCCGAACGGCTGGCATCCGGCGAATACCAGGCGCCGCGCGGCGGCCTCACGGTCAGCGCGCCGCTGGCGCTCGGCCGGCTGCACCTGACGCCGATCGTCGCCGAATTCCTCGCCGCCTATCCGGACATCGACGTCGCGCTGCATCTGTCCGACACCGTTGCCAACATCGTCGCCGACGGCGTCGACGTGGCGGTGCGCGTCGGCCAGCTGCCGGACAGCAGCCTGCGGGCGCTGCGGGTCGCCAGCATCCATCAGGTGGTGTGCGCCAGCCCCTCCTATCTGGCGCGGCGCGGCATGCCGTCAAAACCGTCCGATCTCGGCGCGCATCACTGCGTCACCTTCACCGGCCTCGAAGGCAGCAAGGAGTGGACCTTTCGCGCCGGCCGCAAGGTGGAGCGGCTGGCGATCCGCTCGCGCTTCGCCGTCAACACCGCCGAGGCCGCCGCCGACGCCGCCTGCGCCGGCACCGGCATCACCCGTCTGTTGTGCTACCAGGTCTCCGGCGCCGTGGGCGACGGCCGGCTGCAACTGCTGCTGCGCAAGTTCGAGCCGACGCCGCTGCCGGTCAACCTGGTCTCGCCCGACGCAAAACTGATGCCGCACAAGCTGCGCGCCTTCATGGACTTCGTCGCCCCACGGCTGAAGGCAAGGCTGGTATTCAGTGTGTGAGGGGAGGGGCGCTGCGGCAGCATCATGGCACTGGCTGAAGCCTTCCGGAAACTGCGCGCCAAACTGGGGTTGCCAGAGCTCCGTCGCGGCTTATGCAGACCTTCTGCACGTCGATACGACCGTCACTGAAGCCCGAGAATAGTGGCCTCCGAGAAGCTGCCTTGAATGAACGTGCTCGCCTCGCGTCAATCTTGTTTGCTTTTGCAATTACTTTCAAAAATCGCAAGATCGGTCGAGCGGCTAGCCCATTCCGGACCTTATTTGCTGGCTTGCCACCAACAAGGAATATCTCGTGTCAAAGCTGCCTGCCGATCTCGCTCGATACCATGCTCGCATGCAGCGTGTCGTCGCGCATATCGACAGCAATCTCGACGGCGATCTCGGGCTGGAAGCGCTGAGCTCGGTCGCGGCCTTTTCCGCCTGCCATTTCCACAGGCAATTCAGGGCAATCTTCGGCCTCTCGCTGCATCGGTACGTGCAGTTGGCGAGGATGAAACGACCTTCATGGCGCCTTGCCTATCGGTGCGATGTATCGGTCACCGAGATTGCACTGGATGCCGGCTACGAAGCTCCGGACAGTTTTGCCCGGGCTTTTCGTCAGCGAATGGGGCAGGCGCCGAGGGCTTTTCGCGAGGATCCGGACTGGTCGGCATGGGCAGCGGCAATGGAGCCGTTGGCTGAAATAAGGAGCCAGATCATGACGCAGAACTTTTCCATCGATGATGTCTCCGTTCGGGAGGAAGCCGACGTTCCTGTCGCTTTCATGAGCCACCGTGGCGATCCCGAAAGGCTGGGCGAGACAATTCGCCAATTCATTGCCTGGCGCAAGGCGAGTGGCGTGCGCGCCGCGACCCACGCTACTTATACGATCTTCCACACTGATCCCGACAGCGTTGCCGCCGAGGACTATCGGATCGATCTGGCTGCCGCGACCAATCGTGCCATAACGCCCGCCGATGAAGGTATGGAGGCGGGCCTGATTCCGGCAGGCCGTTGCGCGGTGCTGCGCATTATCGGTGAGAGTGACAATCTACGACCCGCAGCGAAGTTTCTCTATGGTCAGTGGCTGCCTGCAAGCGGTGAAGAACCAAGAGAGTTTCCACTTTATGCCCAGCGCGTGAGCTTTTTCCAGACGTGCCGGAGCACGAAGCAATCACCGACCTGTACCTGCCTTTGAAATAGAGGACGCGATGGACAACACTTGCAGTCTCGTTCCCTCCCCCGCGAAGCGGTGGGGAGGGCTAGGGTGGGGGGCTCTTCAAAACGGAGACAAATGCCATGAAGCCCGACGAACCGGATGAATTAGCCAAGGCGCTTTCGAAAGGCCTGGCCGACGCCGATGCCGGCCGCACCCAACCGCTGGACGAAGCCTTCCGGATACTGCGCGCTGAGCTGGGGTTGGCGGAAAAAAGCGGCGGCTGATCTGATCAACCGCCCTCAGTTCTAAAAAGCATCTCTAATTGGCTGCTGGCGTGTATGTTTGGCCAATTGGCTGCCCGACGACGAGGCTGACCCGTTGCGGATTAATTTTGCCGCCGAGTTGGCTAGGCTCGACGCCGCCTGAGCGTCCTCGCGCCCCCACCCCCGGTCTCTCCCCACCACTCGCTGCGCTCGCGGGGAGGGGAGGCATTCACGATACCGTGAGCGTGGAACGCGCGTTCCACGGAGCGAGGAATTTAGTCCATGACATGGCGACGGTGTGGCGGGGCGCCCGAACGCTGCCAAATCTGCGGCAAACGCCGGATTGCGGCGCTGCCATGGTTTGGCCGCAGCCGATTTCGCCCGCGTGCGGCGCTGCCTGAAGTTTGCCGCAACGATTTCCGGCGCTTGCGGCGCGATCGTGGCCAAATCGCCGGTGCAGCGCCGGATGGCGCTTAACCCGTTGCCGCGCCGGACAAATCCGTCCCGAACCGGCGCGTCCGGCTCAGAACCCGAACTGCTCGCTCAAAATGCGTTCCTCGAGGCTGTGGCCGGGGTCGAACAGCATGCGCATGGAGATCGACTTGTCGGAGACGATCTCGACGCGCTGGACGTCGCGGGCCTCGTCGTGGTCGGCGACTGCGGCGACCGGGCGCTTGTCGCTGTCCAGCACCTCGATCACCACGATGGCGGTGTTGGGCAGCAGCGCGCCGCGCCAGCGCCGCGGCCGGAACGGGCTGATCGGGGTCAGCGCCAGCAGCGAGGCGTTGATCGGCAGGATCGGGCCCTGCGCCGAGAGATTGTAGGCGGTGGAGCCGGCCGGCGTCGCCACCATGATGCCGTCGGCGGTGAGCTCGGCCATGCGCTCGCGCTCGTCGATCAGGATGCGCAGCCGTGCCGCCTGGTTGGTCTGGCGAAACAGCGCGACCTCGTTGATGGCGTGGTGGATGTGCACGTCGCCATGCACATCGGTGGCGCGCATCAAGAGCGGATGGATCACGGTCTCGCTCGACGCCGCCAGCCGGGCGTGTAAATCATGGGCGCTGAACTCGTTCATGAGGAAGCCGACGGTGCCGCGATGCATGCCGTAGATCGGCGTGCCCGAGCGCATGTGGTCGTGCAGCGTCTGCAGCATCAGCCCGTCGCCGCCGAGCGCCACGATGACGTCGGCATCATTGGCGTCGCGGTTGCCGTATTGCGCGGTGAGCTGCGCCAGCGCCGCCTCGGCCTCCGGGCTGTGGCTGGCGACGAAGGCGATCCGCTCGTAACGCTTGGACGGGGTCATGGGATCGCGGGCCTTTGCGGCGACGGAGGAGGGCGATGGCGCGGGGCGTCGTCTAGCGGCGTTGACGCGGCTTGTCGAGCCGGCAGTTAAGGGCGTGCCGGGCAGGGTGTCGAGCGCGCGGGCGCAGGATGGTTAGCGGGCGGGCTGAAGGCGGCGCGGCCCTCTCAATTGTCGTCGCCCGGCCTGCGCGCAATTGCGCGCCAGGACCGGGCGATCCAGTATTCCGCGGCGCCGGTGATGGCGCCGTGGCGTCGGCGTTTACTGGGTCACCCGCATGCGCGGGTGACGACAGCTGCGTGTTTTTCTCAGTACACCAGTCCGTTGCCCGGAGCCTGCGCCAGCGCGGCCTGCAGCGACTTGTATTCGGCGGAGTCGGTGCCGGCCAGCGCGCCGATCCGGCCCAGGTGATATTGCGCCTGGTCGCGGTTGCCCTGTTCGAGCTGCCACAAGCCGTAATACTGCCAGGTGCGGACGTGGTTGGGATCGGCCTTCAGCGCGCGCTCGTACCAGGCCTGCGAGACCTGATAGTTGCCAAGCTTGCGATAGGAATAGCCGATCAGGTTGGCGACGTCGGCGCGGTCGTCGGCATCAAGCGCCTTGAGCTGCGCGATCGCCGCGGCGTAGTCGTTTTTGTCGTAGATGGTGGCATAGGCCGTGCGATAGCCCTTGATGAAAGCGGGATCCTCGAGGCCCGAGCTCTTCTTCTTGTCCTTGGTGGACTTGCCGTCGGACGCCGGCGGCGAGGACGGCGTATCGCCGCCTGCCGCGAACACGGTGGACAAAGGTGCGGCGGCCAGCGCCGCGGAAAACATCGCCAGTGTGGTCAGCCTGATCGCGAAACGGGTCATGGGTCGCTCCCTGGTTCGAGGCAGACAATCTGCCATGAAAGTCGTGGAAGACAAACCCCGCGAAACGCCCGGCATTCCCCGGCAGCGCAAATGCCGCCGGCCGTCCGCGTCACATGACAGAGATGTCACCGACATGAACGAAGTCCGTCGCCGCGCTTCAGAATGGGTTCAGCGCGCCCCCGCTACGGTGGCTGCATGATCGACAAGCCCGGCCAACCCGACCGGTCAACTTCGTGATCGACATCGACAGGAGACGACCATGCTGAAAAAATGTCTGCCGCGCTGATCCTCGCTTCCCTGCTCGCCGGCCCCGCCATGGCCGCCGGTCCGGTGCTCGACACCGGCAAGGATGTCGGCAAGACCGCGCCGAAGACCGAGACCGCCGCGCCGATGATCAAGTCGGATGCCAAGGTTGCCAAGCCCGACGTCAAGACCGAGGTCAAGCCGGTGGCCGACAGCAAGGTGCAGGCCAAGCCGTCGGTGCTCGATGCCAAGGCGCAGGCCGTGAAGCCGCATCGCCGCCACATCCGGCATCACCATCGCTTCCACGAGAAGCTCGGCATGCACAAGACCTTCAAGCATACCGCTCACCGGGCCACGGTCGCGCACATCAAGCGCGGCTGAGGGTGCGCCGCGGCCGCGGCTCATTAGCCCACCGCGGTCGCGGACATCGCCACCGGCCTGCTGCCATCCCCGGCAGCAGGCCGCGGTTGTTGAACGCAGACCCCGACGCCAATTCCATTTCCGCCGCGAACGGTCTAGGAAGGCGCCGTCGTCCGGCGCGCCGGACATCTCCGGAACGGGTAGAGCATTGCGGAATTTTGCGAAGCGCGCGGCCATCGTGCTGCTGCCTCTGGCGCTGGCGTGTTGCGGCGGCATGGAGCGCGGCATCAGTTTCACCGACGACCAGGGTACGGCCGCGCAGCCGGTGCCGAAGAACGCCAGAGCCGATCTGCTGTCGTTCTTCAGGACCTACATCAACAATCCCGTCGGCGTTCGCGATGCCGCGCTGGCCGAGCCGGTGCAGCGCACGGTGGGCGGCCGGCTGCGCTATGTCAGCTGCGTCCGCTACACCGCCCGCGATATGGACGGCAAGTATCAGGCGCCGCAGGAGCGCGGCGTGATGTTCGTCGACGGCCGTCTCGACCGCGTGATCGAGAACAGCAGCGACGCTTGCGCCGGCGCGACCTTTCAGCCGTTCCCCGAACTGCAGGCCATGACCCGCTGAACGCGGAACCCGCGCGCCACATCGCGACGCGATGATTCACACGCGCCGGGGAGAGATCGGTTCCGTCCGATCAAGTTGCCGTGAGCGGTGAACCATTCGCGAGTGAGATGACACGAAAACGCGATGGAACCCAATGTGTTGCTGCTTCATCACAGTTGCGGATTCATCGCTGCTGCGGCGTCGCCCGGAAGCAACCAAATTGCCGCCATGTTGTTTTTCGAATGTCAGTTAGAACAACAGGGGATCTACCATGAAGAAGTTTCTGCTTGGGGCGACGGCTCTGGTCGCATTGACGGCCTCGGCATCTGCGGCCGATCTGCCGGCGCGCACCTATACGAAGGCGCCGGCCTACACCGCACCGGCTGCAGTTTATAACTGGACAGGCTTCTATATCGGCGGTCATCTCGGCGGCGCGTTCGGCGACTCGAGCAGCATCCAGGGCGACAGCGGTCGCTTCATGGGCGGTGTGCAGGGCGGCGCGGACTATCAGTTCGCCACCAACTGGGTGATCGGTATCGAAGCCCAGTACAGCTGGATGAACAGCAACAACACCGGCCGGCTGTTCCCGAACGGCACGCTTGTGACCGCCAATAACGATCAGCTCGGCTCAGTCACCGGCCGTCTCGGTTATACTTGGGGTCCGGCGCTGCTCTACGCCAAGGGTGGTTATGCCTGGAAGGGCAGCAACGATATCGGCGTGATCCCCGGCGCAGGATTGGCACCGGGATTCTCGACCTCGGGCAATTCGAAGGACGGCTACACCGTCGGCGCCGGTCTGGAATACATGTTTGCACCCAACTGGTCGGCCAAGGTCGAATATCAGTATTATAACTTCGGAAACACCACCGTTACCGCAGCGTCTATTCCGGCGGGTTCGGCGAGCTACAACAACGACGAGCACACCATCAAGGCTGGCCTGAACTACCGGTTCGGCTGGGGTGGCCCGGAAGTCGCGCGCTACTGAGCCGACACAGACGACTGACGCCATTGGCGTTCGCAAAGGCCGGCATTCGTGCCGGCCTTTTTGCGTCGGTACGTGCCGGCGGAGTGGGCGGGGAGCCGGGACGGCCGGGGGCGGGAATCGAAAGTAAACGAGTCCTGAATCAGCCGGAAAATAAGTTCCGAGACTCTCTTGCCAGAATCGCCCGATGTTCCCTGCGTCATGGATACGCTGTTCAAAACCGGGATCGACGGGGTGCAGGCGGGGCTGGCGGTCGCGCTGCTCGCCGCTTGCGCCATTAATGCCCTGCTGGTGTGGGCGTGGCTGTGAGGCGCTATGGCCTGGTCAGCTGGAACAGGTCGGTCGAGCGCGCATACCAGCCGCTGCCGTGCATGCGGCCGATCAGGTCGAGCGCCGGCGTGTCGATATGGCCGCGGCTGGCGTCGATGACGAAAGCTTCGGCGATATGGGCGCACAGCACCTGGCCGATCACCACCGACTGAAGCGGGCCGGTGAGGACGGTAGCGATGCTGCGGCATTCGAAGCCCACCGGACTGTCGGCAATGCGCGGCGGGGCAACCTTGAGTGACGGCACGGTGTTCAACCCGGCGAGCAGCAGTTCGTCGGTGGCCGGCGGCGCGTCGATACAGGTGACGTTCATGGCGTCGGCCATGGCCGACGGCACCAGATTCACCACGAACTCCCCGGTCGAGACGATGTTCTGCGCGGTGTCCTTGAAGCCGCGCTGCGGATGCCGCAGCAGGCCGATGGCCACGGTCGGCGGCTCGTGGCCCATGACGTTAAAGAAGCTGAACGGGGCGGCATTGCGGATGCCGTCCGGCGATTGCGTGGTGATCCAGGCGATCGGGCGCGGCGTCACCGTCGCGGTCAGGATCTTGTAGGTCACGTCCGCGGGGAGTTCTGACATGTCGAACAGCATGAGGGACTTCTATTGTGATGGCGAATGAAAACGGGCTGCCGAAGCAGCCCGTGGGGAAGGCGGGGAGGGCGGAATTACTCCGCCGTCAAGGCCGGTTTGCTCGGCAGGACGATGGTGCCGATCACCATGGTGACCGCGGTGATCACCACGGGATACCAGAGGCCGGCGAACACATCGCCGACGGCCAGTGACAGGTAGGTCGCCATGAACGGCAGGAAGCCGCCGAGGATGCCGGCCCCGATGTGATACGGGAACGACAGCGCGGTGTAGCGGATGTTGGCCGGGAACAGCTCCACCAGGAACGAGGCCACCGGGCCGTACACCATCGCTACCATGACGGTCATCGCCACCAGCAGCAGCACGATGGTGACCGAGGAGATCCGGGCCGGGTCCGCCTTGGCGGGGTAGCCGGCGTCGGCCAGCGCCTTGCGGTATTCGGCTGGAGCGAAGCCGGCAATCGTCTTGCCCTGCACCGACATCGACACCGCCTGGCCCGGGATGGGCGGGGCGTAGCTGAAGTTGATGCCGCTGGAGATCAGCAGCTTCTTGGCCTGCACGCAGGGCTTCAGGTGGTCGCTGTGGGTACCGACCAGGGCCGCGATCAGGCCGAGATCCGCAGGCGTCGCTGGCGGTGTCGGCATGCACGGTGACCGGCGCGCTGCGGGTCACCGCCACCAGCTGGGGATTGGCGGCTTCGAGCAGGGCGGCGAACATTGGACGGTAGCATATTGCCGCCAGCAGCAGCCCGGTCATCATCAGCCACTTGCGGCCGATACGGTCGGACAGCCAGCCGAACAACACGAAGCTCGGCGCGCCGATGATCAGGCCTGTGGCCATCAGCATATACGACGTCTGCAGGTCGATCTTGGCCACCTGCTGCATGAAGATCATGACGTAGAACTGGCCGGTGAAGTAGGTCGACCCCATGCCGGCGGTGACGCCGAACAGGGCAATCAGGATCAGCCGCAGGCTGGACCAGCGGGCAAAAGCATCCCGCACCGGCTGCTTCGACAACTTCCTGTCGGCCTTGAGTCGCGCGAACACTGGCGACTCATGCAGCTTGGCGCGGACATAGACCGAGAACGCCAGCATCACGATCGACACGATGAACGGCACGCGCCAGCCCCATGCCTTGAAGTCGGCATCGGACATGACGGCCTGGGTGCCAAGGATCACCACGATGGACAGAGCCAGTCCCATCGACGAGGTGATCTGGATCCAGCCAGTGAGCAGGCCGCGCCGGTTCGGGCGCGAGTGCTCGGCGACGTAAATAACTGCGCCGCCATATTCACCGCCGACGGCGAGTCCCTGGATCAGGCGCAGCGCCACCAGCGAAATCCAGGCGGCGTTGCCGACCGACGCGTAGGACGGCAGGAAGCCGATCAGTGCGGTGCTGCCGCCCATCATCACGATGGTGATCAGGAAGGTGTACTTGCGACCGACGGTATCGCCGATGCGGCCGAACAGGATCGCGCCGATCGGGCGGATCACAAAGCCCGCGGCCAGCGCTCCCAGCGAGGCAAGCAGCGCAGCGGTCGGGTTATCCGGCGGAAACAACACCGAACTCATGAACACGGCAAGCGAGCCGTAGATGAAGAAGTCGTACCACTCGAAGATCGTGCCGAGCGTCGACGCCAGCACCACCTGCTTTTCCTCGCTCCTGGTCAGATCGCGTTCCGCGTCCGCTGCCAGCGAAATTGTACTCATGATCTCAGCCCCCATTGCAGGGGCCGGCGCGACGAAACTGCGGACCCCAGATATGACATGGTCATACTGATATGATATTATCAAACATCGCAAGCTTGAAAAACTTGCCCGAACAGCCCAACAATGGGGCAGCCGGAATCCGCCCGCAAACTGCTGATTTTCAATGATTTTTGTGAAACCCTCAGACACCCGCAAAGCCGGAGCGGTCGCGAAAAAGGCGGCTGCGAGCACGGCGGCCGGCAAGACGACAGCCAAGCCGGCCAAACTGCTAAAGGCTGAACGGCCCGGCCGACGCGGCATCCAATCGATCGAGATCGGCTTCCGGATTCTCGATTTCCTGCGCACCGAACTGCGCCCGGTGCCGCTGAAGCGGATCGCTGCCAGCACCGGCATGTCGGCGGCGAACGTGCATTACTACCTCGTCAGCTTTCAGGCTGTCGGCATCGTCCGGCAGGAGGTGGACACCGGCTGCTATGCGCTGGGTCCTTACGCGCTGAAACTCGGGATGGCGGCCATCGAACAGTTCGACGTGTTCACCGCGGCGCGTCCAGTGATGGCCGAGCTGGCGGGCACGGTCGGCCATACCGTGTTTCTCGGGGTCTGGGGCAATCGCGGGCCGACCATCATCTACCGCGTTGAAGGTGGCGGCAGCCGTTCGATCATAGAACTGCGGGTCGGCAGCGTCCTGAGCCTGTTGCGCTCGGCGCTGGGCCGCAATTTCCTGGCGCATCTTCCCGGCGATATTACCGAGTCAATGCTGCATCAGGAGCTCAAGGAAGAACGCGCCCGCGCGGGCGCCACCTCGGACGATACGCCGGCGAACCGGGTGGAGGTCGACGACATGCAGCGCACGATCCGTCAGAACGGCATCAGCCGCTGCCGCGACGCGCTGTTGCCGAACTTCACCTCGATCTCGGCGCCGATCTTCGACCAGACCGGCTTCATGATCGCGGCCATCACCATGATGGGCCCGATCGGAATTCTGGACGATGCGCTATCGGGAGACACGGCGCAGGCGCTGCGCCAAAAAGCCGCCGCCATCTCGGCTACTGCGGGCTGGGTGGCTGGTGCCGGTTGAGAGGATTGAACTCCCGACCTTCGGTTTACAAAACCGCTGCTCTACCGCTGAGCTAAACCGGCAATAAGATCAATGCGTTGTGCATTGCAGCCGCGACCGCGCTGATTCCGCCGCCGTGCTGCGCCGTCGAATATCAGAGTTGCAGCGGAGAGGCTACTCAGTCGTTGCTCAGCAGCACGCGGAGATTTGGCCCCGAAGCCTCGTGTCGCAGCCAGTCAATCGCCAGCCGCGCCGCCAGGCCCTCGATCTCTCAATTGCAGGGATGCGCGCGGCCGTTCTGACCGCGATAGGCGGCGGCGGACTGGTCGCAGCGCACGCGCAGCGGGCCGTCGTAATAGGCGAAGGTGCCGGGCAGCAGGCCCGGTCCGTAATTATGCCCGAAGTCGATGCGGTAGGGCTCGCCCGGCGCCTTGTAGGCGAAGGTCTCGTGGCGCGGATGTTTCCAGTGCCGCGCCATCGCGGGCGTCGCCGCGAGCATCGACAGGATCAGGGCTGCACTGAGAAATCTCATTGTCGTCTCTCCGCAAAGTGTGAGTTGCAAACACCCGGCATGGACTTGAGTTCCGGCCATTGCATCACGCGCGCCCATGGCCCGCAAGCGTCCGGGCGCGCAGCGGCAGGACGGACGACGTTAACGTTTCCGTCCTGCCGCTGCAGGCAATTGAACGACCTTGCATGCTTACGCGTTAGGCTTACCGGCAGTTTACAACCGCGCCTTAACCCATCCTGCCAAGGCTTCGATTATCCTAACGCCAGATTGCAGGATATTGCCCATGCGCTTCATTGCAGCACTGCTGACCACCATCGCCACGACTCTGCCGGCCTTCGCGGGCGACGGATTCAATATCGTGATCCCCGGCCGGCCCGGCGTGCCGATCATCATCAATGGCGTCAACGCGTCTTACGCGGTGGTGGAAGGCGACTGGGGTCTGGCGCGTGGCATCCACGTTCAGCCGACGGTCTATGGTGGCCGTTATGTCGATCCGGAGCCGAACGTCGGGCATTACTACCCGAGCGCCGGTCGCACCCCGGGCTACGGTCGCCTTGAAATCGAGCCCCCGAAAAATCGTAAATTGCCGGAGCCCGCGGCCAGCTACCACGACTCGTGGTCGGCGCAATCCGCGCCGCCGGCGCCGCAGCAGGTGCCCATGTATCCGCCAGCGGTGATCGAACTGCCGCGCGATGGCGGCGGTCTGCTCCCACAGAATCCAGGTCCACCGATCCGGAAAAACCGCAACTAGACCAACCAAAAAACACCCACAGGAGAGCGTAATGCGTCAGATGATTTGGAAATTGGCGGCGGCTGTTGCCGTTGTCACAGCGGCCAGTGCTGCGCCCGCCATGGCTTGCGGCGGCGGCCTGTTTTCGAGCGGTTGCTCGCCGTGCGGCCAGGCCTATGTCAGCCCGTGCGGACAGGGCTACGGCCAAGGTTATAGCCAGGGGTATGGCTATGGCGGCGTTGCCAGCTATCAGCGGCTGCCCGATCCGGCCCACCAGTATTACTACGTCAACCAGAGTCCAACCTTCAGCGGTCCGGGCAACTTTGCGCCGGAACCGACCTATCAGGAGACCTCGACGCCCGGCTGGACCGGCTATGAGCGCGGCGATGGCGACTTTGGTAGCCGCGGCTATGCCAGCGCTGGCTATGCCAACGGATATTCCTATGCGCAGCCCTATGCCCATGCGCGCGTCGAGTACAGCTATCAGCCGCGCGTGCGGCCGAGCTATCGCTACGGCTACAGCATGCGTCCGCAAGTTCGCTATGGCTACGCAACGCGCAGCTACGCGCCGCGCTACGGCTATCACCATCGCCGCTTCGCCGGTCCGCGCGTGATGTATGCGCCGCGCTACGGGATGTCGCACCACGGCTATCGCCACATGCAGTATCAGCGCCCGCTGCGTCGGGCGTACTGATCGCCGAAAGGCTGACGAAGACGCCCGCCCGCGCGATGCGGGCGGGCGTTTTCGTATGGCCCTAGTTCATCAGGCCGAGCTTGCTGGCGCCGATATACAGGGCCAGCACGGCGGCATTGGAGACATTCAGGCTCTTGATCGCGCCGGGCATGTCGAGCCGCGCGACCACGCTGCAGGTGTCGCGGGTCAGCCGGCGCAGCCCGCTGCCCTCGGCGCCCAGCACCAGCGCCAGCGGCTGGTGCAGCGGCACCGCGCCGAGCGTGGCATCGCCCTCGCTGTCGAGCCCGACGGTGAGGAAGCCGAGGTCGTTGAGTTCGCTCAGCGCGCGCGCCAGGTTCGGCACGGTCACCACCGGCACCAGTTCCAGCGCGCCCGAGGCGGATTTTGCCAGAACCCCGGTGGCTTCCGGGCTGTGCCGGTGCGTGGTGACGATCGCCTTGACGCCGAAGGCCGCGGCCGAACGCATGATCGCGCCGACATTGTGCGGGTCGGTGATCTGGTCGAGCACCAGCACGATGCCGTCCTGCGGCAGTTCGTCGAGGGCCGGGCCGTCCAGCGGATCGGCCTCGGCGAGCAGCCCCTGATGCACCGCCTCGGGGCCGAGCATGGTGTCGAGTTCGCGCGGCGGCACGATGATCGGATCGATGCGGGTGTCGATCTTGTCGTCGGCCAGCCGACGCGCGGCATTCTCGGTCAGCCACAGCTTGCGGATCACCCGCTGCGGATTGGCCAGCGCCGCCACCACGGTGTGCCAGCCATAAAGGATCGCCACGCCGTCGCCGCGCGATTCGCGCCCGCCACGGTCCGGCCGGCCGCCTCTGGAATGCGGTTTGGACGGGCCTTTGGCGCCAGGCTTGTCGCGCCCGCGGGCGAATCGCGGCTTGCGGTCTCGATCGGTCATGATGGCTTGTCTCACGGGTCCCAAGCGATGGCAATTTGCCGTTCCGCAACGCCCGGAAAATCTTGCAGAAACCCGGGCAGGGCCGCCCCGCAGGGCTAGGGTCCGGACCCAATAACCGGATTCCCCTGGCAGCCTGATCGTGATTCACTGCCTCATCGAGGAGGCGGTGAGATGGGTGATTTCTTTTGGTTTTCCGATGCGCAGTGGGCTCGAATTGAGCCGCTGCTTCCGACCGGCGTGCGCGGCAAGCCCCGGGTAGATGATCGTCGTGTGCTAAGCGGGATCGTCCATGCCCTGCGCTGTGGCGGCCGTTGGGCCGACTGCGCCGACGTCTACCAGTGCTCGACTTCGGCGCCGACGCCGTGCGCGCACAAGAGAAGACGGTGACCTGCAGCAACTGGCTCTTCCACAACGGCCGCGCCGGCGACCAGCACCGCAACGTGAACACCTTGAACAAGTTGCTCGACGCGCTGCCCGGCGTCGACTGGTCGCCGCATGCGCCGCGCTATGCGCTCGCGGATTTCGTGGTCACGCTGCAGGGCTTCGAGAAATCCGATGTCAATCGGCCCTTTAATTGCGGGCTGTTGTCAAGCACCCGTATGGCCGCGCTCAGCAAAGCGGTAGCGGTCGCCCCATCGAAACTGGATGGGGTTGTGGAGATGGGGCGAGAGCGGCCGGCGATACGATAGCCGGTCAGCGTTGGATTTTCGTTTGCCGAACAATCTTAGCGCGGTAGCTTTGATGCCATCGCCAGGGTCATGGTCCTTTCCGAGGTCGCCAGGCGCCTCATGATGATGTCCGGGGCGGGTGCCTCAACGTGTACAGCGGAGTACGGACAAGCCGCCACCAGCCGATTGACCGAGGTCACCGCGACCACCGTCCCAGCGGGACATCGTCAGCCCGGCGGACCAGGCCAGAAACTTCAGGATGCCTTTAGGCCGGGGTTGCATGGCCCCAGTCGAATGAGGTGCCATCCACCCAAATGCAGTGAAGGATGACGGCGATCTTTCTGGCAATAGCGACCTTCGCCTTCTTCATACCTATCCGCTTTGCGAGCTTCATTCCCCAGACCTTGAGGGAGGACCATTTTTTGGTCCGATAAAGCAGGGCAGTCGCCGCCTCGAACAGGTAGGTTCGGAGAAGACGGTCGCCCCATCGCGATATCTTGCCGCTCGTATCGGTTTCTCCAGATTGGTTGCGCCGAGGCGTAAGGCCGAGATAGGCGCCGACCGTAGAGGCCGATCGGAAGCGGGACGGATCGTCGATCGTATGGCGGAACGTGAGGGCCGTCACCACTCCGACGCCTGGAACGGTCATCAGGCGCCGCGTCGTCTCGTCTGACTTCGCCAATCGGCGGACCTCATCGTCAAACTTGCTCTGCTGCTGACAGATATGCTCATGAATCGACAGGAGCGGCGCGGTCACGCTGAGAAGCTGGTGATCGTTGCCGAGTAGCTCGCTGACCTGATTGCGGAACTGTTGGCCGATGGCGCGAGGGAATAGCAATCCATATTCCTTGATCAGACTGCGGACTTGGTTCTCAATGTCCCGGCGCATGGATACGAGTCGGGATCGCGCGACGAGTATCGCGCGGACCTTTTGACTTTCCTCGCTCTTAATTTTCACTTCTCGATACCAACCGACCCGTACCAGTTCGGCAAGACCTCGAGCGTCATTTTGATCACTCTTGTTCATACGTACCGACAGTGCCGCGTGTGCATGCCGCGCATCGATGCAAACGACAGGTAGATCGACCCTACGAAGTTCGTGCCAAAGCCAGCTTGACATCGCGCCGGTCTCAAAACCAATGCGCTCCGCCAGTGGCGCATGTTTACGAAGCAGGTCAGTCAGAGCGCCGGGATCTGACTTAGCCTTTCCCTCGAAGATTAATTGGCCAGTTTCGCTGACCACGCACACTGCGGTTTCTCTTTGCGAGACATCCAGACCGACGTATTGCTTCATGACGGTTCCTCCGAATCGGTTGATTGCGAGGGCTCGATGCTAACGGATCTTTCGTGCCACGAGCGCTGACCGCAATTACGTCATCGTGTTCAAATTTGACCCCGTATCGGCTTCCAATTTTGACCCCCTTGAGCGGCTCGGTTTGGCGGTAGCGCTCGTCTCGTCGGAGCTGGCCGGGATTGCGGAGACGAGACGAGCGCGGGTGGCATGATCATCGTCGCGGCTCTTGAAGCGCCAGCTGTCGTTGCCGGTCTCGACGATGTCGCAGTGGTGCGTCAGGCGATCGAGAAGCGCGGTGGTCATCTTTGCGTCGCCGAACACGCTGGGCCATTCGCCAAACGCCAGATTAGTGGTGACGACGACGGATGTGCGCTCGTAGAGCCGGCTGACGAGGTGGAACAGCAACTGACCGCCGGATTGCGCGAACGGCAGGTAGCCGAGTTCGTCGAGAACGATGAAGTCCA
Source organism: Rhodopseudomonas sp. P2A-2r (assembly GCF_026015985.1). Taxonomy (GTDB): domain Bacteria; phylum Pseudomonadota; class Alphaproteobacteria; order Rhizobiales; family Xanthobacteraceae; genus Tardiphaga. The sequence goes on from NZ_CP110389.1 coordinate 2,896,221, forward strand.
GCCGGGTCAAATGCTCGGCGATCCGGCCCTGCCGTCCGGTCCGGGTCTCGATCTCCAGACGGTTGACGAGGTCGACCACGTTGTAGAAGCGGCCGCGCGCGCCGGATCGGATGCAGCTTCGGGCAATGGCGATGGCCAGATGGGTCTTGCCGGTGCCGGTGCCGCCGATCAGGACGGCATTGCGTTGCTGAGCGATGAAGCCGCCGCCGGCGAGGTCATTGACCAGCGTCTGGTTGATGGGGGTGCCAACGAACTGGAAGTCGTCGAGATCCTTGGCGAGCGGTAGCTTGGCGATGGTGAGCTGGTACTTGATTGAGCGGGCCTGCTTCTCGTTGATCTCGGCGTTGAGCAAGTCGCCGACAATGCGCTGGGGTTCGTGCTGACGCTTGACGGCGGTCGTCATGATCTCGTCGAAGGCGGCCTTCATGCCGTAGAGCTTGAGTTCGCCCATGAGGTCGAACAGTTGAGTACGTTCCATCAGATGGTTCTCCTGAGGTTGTCGTAACGGGCACAGTCGGCGATCGGAGCGTGGCGCAACGTCAGCGCAGCCGGCGTCATGATGTTGGCGGGTGGGGCGGGCTCGCGTTGCCGGGCCAGGATATTGAGCACGACATCGGCGGAATGGACGCCCTGGGCGATCGCCTCGGCACAGGCCGCCTCGACAGCGGGCAGACCGTCGGTCAGAACCGCGTTGAGGATGTCGACCATCTGACGGTTGCCATCCTCGGCGCCGGCAAGCTTGCGCCGTATGCGCTCGATCGTGGCCGGCAGCACCCAGTCCTTGAAGGGAGCACCGTTGCGCAAGGCGCCGGGTTTGCGCGCCAACACCGGCACGTAATGCCAGGGGTCATAGGTGGTCTCGCCGCGGCCGAAGGCGCGCGGATGTTCGGCAACGATACGTCCGTCCTGGCGGATCACGATGCGGTCGGCATAGGCATGAACCTCGACCGGCCGCCCGACGGCGCTGGCCGCGACCGAGTACTTGTTGTTGTCGAAGCGGACCAGGCAGGTCTTCGAGACCGATGCCGGCACCGCATGGAATCCATCGAACCGGCCCGCATAGGGAACGAGCTTTGGCCGTTCGGCTTCGAACACCTGCCAGATCGTCTGCTCGGTCAGTTCCGGATGACGGTGGGCCTTGGTGTAGGCAATGCACTTGTCCAGCAGCCAGGCATTCAACTCGTCGAGGGTTTTGAACCGCAGCCGCGGTGTGAAGAAGCGCTCGCGGACAAGCCCTACCTGGTTCTCGACCTGGCCTTTCTCCCAGCCTGACGCCGGCGTGCAGGCGACCGGGTCGACGAGGTAATGGCTGCACATCTGCATGAAGCGGCGATTGTAGAGACGGCCTTTGCCGACGAAGATCGTCTCGACTGCGGTCTTCATGTTGTCGTAGATGCCGCGACCGCAGGTGCCCTTGAACAGCGCGAACGCCCGGTCGTGGGCGTCGAACACCATCTCCTGCGTCTCGCGCGGGTAGCACCGCACAAACAGCATGCGGCTGTGGCACAGCCGGACGTGGGCCGCCTTGACCATCACCGTCACGCCATTGAGCAGAACCACTTCGTGGCTCCAGTCGAACTGGTAGGCTTCGCCGGGCGCAAAGCTCAGCGGGACGTAGGCCGCAGCCGTCGATTGTCCACGGTCCGTACTCCATCGTCTGGCGTAACGCCGCACGGCATCGTAGCCACCGTCGTAACCGCGGCCGCGCAGTTCTTCGAAGATCCGGATCAGCGTCAGTTGCTCGCGAGCGGCCTTGGTCGCATTGGCCGCCAGCACCCTGTCGAGCTCTGCTGCCCATCGTCCCAGCTTCGGACGCGGCTGAACCGCACGCTCATACTCGAACGATGTCTCGCCCGACCTCAGCACCTTCCGCACCGTGTTCCGAGATACCTTCAGGTCCCGGGCGATCTCCTTGATCGTCTTGCCCTTGATGAAATGCTCGCGCCGTATCCGGGCAATCGTCTCCACGATCAGCATCTCCGACCACCTGCTTTGTTAAGAAGCAGGCAGCGCAACAGACCAACATTAGGGGGTCAATTTTAGACGCCGATCCCCCGGCTTAGGGGGCAATATTGCAAGCCGAATGACAGTCGATTCCAAGACCTACGGTCTCGACACCCTGCGGGATGCCGCGAAGAAGGCCATGTGCTCTCAGGCCGATATCGCCAGGTTCATCGTCGACGGTCGCCTCCAATGCGTGGCGACGCTGAAGGGCAATAGGGATTACGGGTCGATCCTCGTCGATGAGTCGGAGGTCCGGACCCTCCTCTACGGCGTCGACGCCACCACGCTTTCGCTCCCCGATTTCGCTGAGCGTGGAGGCTTCGGAAGGCAGGCCGCCCAAGCCCTGGTCAAATACGGACACGTCGAATCTGTCTCCGTGGTGTGTTCCGGGCACCGCACCGCGCGGATCTCGCTTTCGGCGGCAACGGCCTTCGAGGAGCGCTACGTATCGCTGGGAAAGCTGTCGCGCGAGCGGGGCGAACACTTCAAGACCGTTTGGAAGGCGCTCAAGGAGCAGGGCGTGCGACCGGCGTTCGACCCCGTGGAGGTATTCGCTCGTTTCTACCGGCGGTCCGATCTTCAGGCCTGAAGGCGGTGGCGATCCACCTCGATCGTTCGACGGGACGAGACGCCGGCGTCACCTTGTCCCGTGAGCGCAACGTAGATAGCCACCACGCCGGTCATTCCTATCGGAAGCGCTTGGGGCGCCAAGGGGTCAGTGCACGCGGATTTTCGGGGTGAAGTCGATTTGCGGGCGTACTATGCCTCCGGATACGGGCGAAAGCTGTTACAGAAGATAGAATTTCTTCAATAGTATCAGAAGCGAAAAATCAGGTTTGCGGGCTTTGTATGGGTCGGTTTGCAATGGCGGTCGGCGCCATCAATGACACGGAGGAGACGTCATGACGCCCCCCAAGAAGCTCCAGGCCCGATCCGACGCCGTCCGCTTCGCTGTGACCAACACCGCCATCGAGGGCGGGCAAGTCCTGCCGGAGACCGAGTCGGCGCTGGACGAGTGGGCGCACGGAGAAATCGACGACGCCGAGCTGATGGAACAGACGCTCAGGAAATTTGGGAAGGGAGGGACGTCATGACGGACGACATCATCGACTGGAGCGAGAAGCACACCAAGCTGCCTGCCAGCGACTGCAAGCCCATGGAGCTGACCCCGTTGCACCGGGAGATTCTCCGTCGCCTGAAGCACCACAACTGCGTCATCGTTCGGCAAGGACTGGGGCGCGGATTCGTTTGCGGAAACTATCGCCCGGCCCAGACAGGCTCCCAGGTTCCAGAATCCGCGCCCAACGGGATGCGATTCTGGATGACCAGGCTGAGCGGCCCGAGCCGCGAGTTGTCCACAGCCGACCTGCTGCCAGTTTCAGGAAATCTGACCCAAAGCTGACCCAGCGCCTAATCTGACCCAGAAAAGGGCTCTAAAATCAGAGGCCCCGAAGGGCTTTTTCTTCAATGAAAACAGGATGGTGGGGGAAGAAGGACTCGAACCTTCGAAGTCATAAGACGGCTGATTTACAGTCAGCTCCCTTTGCCACTCGGGACACTCCCCGCTCCACGCCATCGAACCTCATTCCGCCCCTGAGAGCGGCTGGCCGGCCGATGATGACGTTAAAACGTGCGCCCAGTGATGGGCTCCCGGTTCGGCGCGTTTATGACGGAAGCGGTAGGGCAAAGTCAACCGACGGAGGGACGATTATCCGCTTCATCGGTCACGCCGCGATGACAGCCCGGGTTCCATGCCGCCCGGCGGCGCGGGGGACCATGCGCGACGGATCACCCGAATCAGGGCTGATGACGGCTCGTGAGGGGGCGCCCGGCGCCGCAGGCATGCTGGCTGGCAAAATTCCGCGGGATCCCACGGGTTGAGACCGGCCCGGCACCATGCTAGGTGAACGCCAGCGCGGGTGTAGCTCAATGGTAGAGCAGCAGCCTTCCAAGCTGAATACGAGGGTTCGATTCCCTCCACCCGCTCCACTCTCTAGATTATTGTTATTACACACTTATTTTGCTTTAGCGCGAGCGTGTGCTATCTTTTTCAGAAAAGCTCATACAGCGTTCGTACAACGTTAGACCCCGAATCCATACAACGGATCCTATCTACTTTCCGCTTTCGTCCGCCCGAGGCCCCCACAAATGTGCGGGGAGGGCGCGCAATGTGGCGTGTGAGATAGGGAGGCAGGAGCGCAATTCTCTGCCAACTGTGTAATCGTAGGGTGGCCGATGTCGCGAGACGGAGTGGTCGAGTGCCCTTGGAAGCGCTGATGTACCGCATGGTGACTCCCGCTCCGGAAGACCATTAGAAATCCGAAATAAGCCAGAAGTCACTGAGCACAGCGCATCGAGGCTCGATCTTGGCCCGATGTTTTAAAGCCCAAGCCAATAGAACTGCCGATGCGGCATCGCCGAGCAGGGCGTAGGCCAGAGTTGCCGAAACAGCGAGGTCCACCTCAGTGGCAATGATCGGGTGCTTCTTGATCTGGCGAACACATATTCCGATCGCGACCGCGGCGAGCGCTTTGCCGATCACGACAATTGTTTACCCACGCTATCGCGCTGGGTAGCCAAGCGAGAATGAGATATTCCTGCGTGTCAACGATGTGGCCAAATGGGTCATCAGCCCTACGTCTTGCCAGGCGCAGAATAGGTCGAAGCCGAACCATCGCTGGCTGTCCACGATCGGAAAGACCAGCCAGAGATAAGGCGCGCTGTCGAAGGGATACGGGGCGGTTGGCAGGGAAGCGAGGTAGGGGAGGACGGAGTGGAACGCCAGCACGATGATGATGACGGCAGCCCGAAGGTTGACGAGAGCAATGCTTGATCTGCTCATTGTCGTGCTGGCCCCGTGTCAATCCGCAAAATGCCACCGAGTGGGTATTTACGTCCCACGCCACCAGCACGACCAGCGTCTCAATGCCAGTCTGAGCCCGTTCGATAGTTCAATTGTTCTAGTCCACCTTAAGGCTGTCTTTGCGAGCGACCGTGTCGCCGCTTGCAATATTGTGGTGATGGACGGATGCTTGAAAAAGCGCCGCCTAGGCGCTTCTAAAATTCATTACTGGCAAAGATGGTTGCGGCCATCCTCGCCACGGAACACTGTTCCTGGCTGACAGACGAAGCCATTGCGAATGGCATACCCGGGATCGTAAGGAGGCGCGACGTTGTAGCCCGGCCCATAATAGCCGGGCGGGTAGCCGTTGTAGACGTAGGGCTGCGTTGCTGCACCAATCATCGCCCCACCGATCAGTGCGCCTGCGATGCCAAGGCCAATTCCCGCGCCGCCATGATAGCCGCCGTGCCGGCCGCGGCGATACTGTATGGTCTCTGCCGACGAACCCACCTTCTGTTGCAGCATCAGTGGCAACCCGATCGGCGCCGCTGCGGCAGGTACAACGACCCAAGGCCCGAAGGCTATAGCCAGCGCGGTGACGAGAACTCTAGACGATTTATTCATTTCAATAACTCCCAAATATCTGAGCAAGGAGAAGCGCAATGATTAGGCGCGAAGGGCTGCATGTGATTGATTTAGCTCAATAGGGAAATCGGATGAGCTTCGCGGATTAGGATACATGCTGCGCCGTTTCACACATCAACGCGAGCTTCAGAATTAGCCCAACTTGAAATTATGCGCGATTGCGACAGTGGAATTGATCTTGATCAAATTGAACGCCGGATTTGCCAAACGCTTGGCGTCGATCTCGTTGGAGACGCTCTTGTCTGTCTCGGAGACGGCGCCCGCGACGGGGTGAACCCTGTTCCCATGGTTCGGCCAGCAATCCTTCGAGAATACTGCCGAGCGTTAGATCATCGGCATGTCCGAAACGCTGGACGCGGTGCGAGCTGTTGGGTCGGTGGCGACGATTGTCGGCGTGCTCTGCAGTTCTGATGACGCATCGTTGTTAGGGAGCTCGATTTAATGAATTAGCTCAATAGCCCGGCTGCCAAGAACAGGAAACGCCGTGACGCGTGTTATTCGCGCTTCCGTCAGCTGCACCATATCCGAAAACGGAGAGTCACTTCAAAGGGATCGGCCACTGCGGCTTTTCAGCGCGAGTCTCCGTCATCAAAATTGCGACAAAGCCAAATTTGAAGGCCGATTTGACACTCTGTTTCAGCTTTCATTATTGCGCCTTGCGCAAGCTGCATTTTCTCCTTCGGGCCAAGACACTCGTGGCGTTTCCTAGTGGTTATGGCACGTTCGACGAATTGTTCGAGGTTCTAACTCTCATTCAGACACGGAATATCAAAGCTAATTCCCGTTGTGCTGGTGAGCAAAGCCTATTGACGTCGTGCCGTCGACATAGAGTTCCTGGTCGATGAAGGTATCATCGATGCTCCGTTGCGGAATGGCTGCCGTCTGCCGGCGCCAGTACTACGGGCGGGCCGTCCCCGACATCTTCAAAGGCGATATCCGCCAGCACCGGCAGATGGTCCGAATACGTCCGCGCCTCGCGGTCAGTCCATGCCTTCACGATGGTTGCGTTTCGCGTGGCGTAGATGCGGTCGAGCCGTAGCATGGGAAGCCGCGCCGGAAACGTCCGCAACCGCGTCCGCACCGGGCAGCGCGAGGCCAGCCCCCGCCGCACCGACTTGACCCAGAACCAATCGTTGAAGTCACCGATGACCAGAGTCCGCGGCGCAACCACGAGGGCGGCGAGCGCCTGCGCCTGCGCCTGGCGCTCGTGGATGCTGAGGCCAAGATGCGTCGCCACCACCGTCACCTCGCCGATCGGGAAACGTATCGCTGCGGAGATCGCCCGACGGGGCTCCCTCTCCTGATAGGAAACGTCGGTCACCTCGGGCGCGCCGGCGAACGGCCAGCGGCTGAGTAGCACCTGCCCGTAGTCGCCGTCTTCGGTGACGATCGAACGGGCCTCGACGCGATGTTCGCCGACGGCGTCCGCCAGCCTGGCGAATACATCGTCCTTGCGTCCGCGCGAGTCAATTTCCTGCAGGGCGACCACATCGGGCGACCACTTATCAATGATCGAGCAAACGCCTTCCAGGTCGAAATCCGGATTAAGATTGAACGTGCCGTGCACGTTCCATGTCATGATGCGGATCGTCTCCATCACGTGCGGCGTCCGCTCCACCACGTCACTACGAATTGAACCGCGAGACAGACGACAATCCACAGCAGGATGGTGAGGCCGAGCGGCACCGCGTTCGACCAGGAGGCATTTTTGGCGAAGTCCGCGATCTGCGCGCCCAGCGCAGCCATGGTGACAATGCCGGGCGCCATTCCCAGCACCGTCCCGATCAGAAAATCACCCAGCCGCAACTGGCTGGCGCCGGCCAACACGTTGACGAGTGAGAACGGCGCGACCGGTACCATCCGGATCATCGACACGGCAACGACGCCCTTGCCGACGATGCGGTTCTGAACGCGCAAGGCGCGCGCTCCAAGCAGCGATTGCAGCCGCCTGTGGCCGAGAAGACGGCCGATCATGAACAGCACGAACGAGCTTGCCATTACGCCGGCCGTGGCGCTGATCGCGCCCATCAAGGGCCCCAGCGCCGCCGCCGTCGCGGCAATCATGACGGTCACGGGGAATACGACCAGCCCTCCCAGCACGAAGATCGCGACTGCAAACAGTGGTGCCCATGCCGACTGTGAATGCCTTGCGATGAAGGATGCGACGTAGCCAATATCGGTGTAATCGCTCAGCGACGTCGTGCGCCACGCCAGCGCGAGGCCAGTGAGCGCGACCACAGTACCGCCCACCGCCAGCAGCGTGCGCGGGGTCCACATCCGCCGCGCCGCGCGCTGCAGATTGAGCGGCTGCTTCGGATCGGCGATCGGCTGGATGATGTCGGTCATCCCAACGACCGGCGTCCTTTCTTCATCAATCGGCAGCAAGGCCCGGTCGGCTCCGCTCTGTGCATGGCGATCGATGAATCTAAGCAGGTCGTCTTCGTGGTCCGCGATGGTGGCCTCATCCACTCCACAGAAATGTCCGATCAGCCGGCGCCGCAGGTCGCAGATGAATTCCCGATGATCTTCCGTCGTTGCCTCGAATGCCAGATCGCATTCGGTGTCCGCCCCCATCGAGCGGTTGTTGATGTTGGCCGAGCCGACCCGCAGGAACCGGTCATCGACGATCATGACTTTGCTGTGAATCATCACCGCGGCCGAGGATTCCTTGCCTTTTACCGAAGGATAGAGAATGCGCAGCTGGTCGGCTACGCCGGCCGCGACGAACGGATGCATGAAGCCGCCGCGGCCGGCCTGCATCGCCTGCGATTCCAGCCATGACGAATGCGCCTTAGGCGTCACGATGAGCACGTGCAGCGACGGCACGTCAGCCATCCGCTGCGCCAGCGCCTCCGCGATCCCGGTGGCGCTGGCAAACTGGTTTTCGATATAGATGAAGCGGCTTGCGGCACCGATCGACGCCTCGAACAGCCGGGCCACCTCGTCGACCCCGTCCTGCGACGCGGTTCTGAGTTCGGTCCGCGCGATGCCAGTCTGGATCTGCCTTGCTCCTGCCGGCACGGATGCAGGCCAGCGATCGCACGCAACAGCTTCGCAATCTTCCGCTGTGCAACCGGCAGCCGCCCATCGCTCGAACGCGATCTCGCCGAGTGCTGCCGCGGCCTGGCCCTCGACCATGCACTGCACGTCGTGGAACGGCGGGTATGGCTTTCCGGCGGGGTCGCGACGAAGCGGATGCTCGGCTAGATGCTCACTGGTGTCCCAGCGCCGGATCGTCAGGTCCAGCCCGCCGACAAACGCAACCGCGTTGTCTATCACCACGATCTTCTGATGCTGGGACGATCCGAGGGGAAGGCTGGAGTCCAGACAAAACTGAATTCGGCCGTCACTTCCTGTCGTGAACTTGTCGGCGGAATTCCATTCCCGCTCGGCAGCATACAACGCCGCGAAATCCCAGCTTAAAATGTTAATCTGAAGCGCGGGTTTTGCTTTGAGCAATCTTCTCAGGAAAGGACCAAGCTCGGTCGGAAATCCGTCGTCAGCCCAGCCGGTTGATCCGACCAGCAGCGTTTTGCTGTGAATGTCCCAGCCAAGGATATACACTTGTCGCTCGGCCAGCAGCAACGCGTCCCTCAGCGCGCCAAAGTATTCGGCAGCGTCATTAAAGACGGCGAGCCTGGATGCTTCGCAACGCCTCCAGACGGTCTGGCCGGGGATCAGAATGGATGAACTGTTGAGCAGTCGTCACCTTGGACCTGGGGTAAATCCCGTTAATAATCGACGATAGGGGATCAGTACCCTCAAACGCCTCGGCTCTTAGTCGGTTCCACAGGACGCCGACAAAACGCACTCGTCTCTGAGGCGAGGTGCAATTCCATTCTGTGCCACGAAGAGAATCATGCACTGCAACAAAAAACAACCTTATGGATGCGCTGCCTGCAGACGCCGCACCGTGAATTCGATCTGTCCGTCCGGCAGTTGTCGCCAATGTTCAACAATCGCCATGTAGTCGCCCTGCGGGAACTGGTCGAGAACCTCGCGAGCCTTAAGGCGAGCCGCTTCGACCGGCAATGTGAATGTCTCTCGCAACAATCCTTTGTCCGGCTCGCGGCTGTTAGATAGCCGGGCGGCAAGATCACTGGGTTGACTGGGCATGTCACGACTCCGAGCAACCACCGCGTAATATAGCGGGTGACTAAAACGATTTCAGTGAAACGGCAGACACTTTCCACGATCACCGCGGCGGAACCGACGATGTGAGAACGGTGGTCGTAGGGATTAGTGTAGACGATACGCTGCCTCGTGTTTTCCTGAACCATGACAGCCGACCAACCGCACAAATCCTTGCGGATACATCTCATGACCGTGAGAGCCTACGGCGTCTTGCTCTGACATCGGGCCGTGGCCACCGCTGTCGGCAAGCACATCTCTTCTCTTTTGCGGAAATTCAGCAGGTGCCGCGCCCACTCTACGAGAGATCATGGACAGCTCCTTTGCATCGTAAGTTGACTAGAATAATTTAGGACGAAAATTTACGGATTGAATTGATGCGGATCAATTCTGGAGCGACCAAGGTCCCATGAGGGCGGCCTTACCGAGCTTTCGGTATCTCTTCGGCTCGACATAGCCTCCACATACATCTCCATCGATCCCATCACAGCATGTCCGAGCATCGCGTGAACCGAACTCGGGTCGGCGCCGTTCTGCAGCAGATGCGCTCCGAAGGCATGCCGTAGCGTTTTCGGCGAAATTTTGTCGGCTTCCGGAATACCGGCCAGACTCGGCAGTCTCTTTGATCTCTTGGAAGGCAGCATTCCTTCCCAGATGGTCTTCTACTTGCCTAATCGAGTGAAATGCCCAGGCGGACGAGGGCTCCTCGACGGCTAAGCGGCTAAACGAACGCTCACGCAGCGAGCCATAGAGCAGCAGAATACGCGGCCGATGGTTGATGGCGGAATTCTAGCTCAAGAGGGCCGCGTCTGGAACGTGGAAGGCGGCCGGGTCAATGTTCGGAAGGTTAGCCTGCATCGATGATCTCGCGGCCTTCTTTGACGCGCTGACCGATGTGCGGATTCGGCAGGATGATCAACAGCTCCTCCGATGGTCAGCAGAGTCTCACGCGCTTGAGCTCTCCGCAACGGGAACAGGATGTAGCGGAATGAGGAACGTGATGAAGCAGCAGAGCAGCAGCATGATCGCCGAGCCGACGAGGCATCCGGTGATGCCGCTGGCCTGATAGAGAACGCCCGACAATGTGATGCCGAGCAGGCGACCGGCCGCGTTGGCGGCGTAATAGAAGTCGACATCTTCGGCGGCGTTTTCCGACCCGGCATAGGCTAGGATCAGATAGGAATGAAGCGACGAGAAGCGTAATCGTTACAGGTGGCAGCGACAAGGCCGGCGGGACGAAGCTCCGTGAGCTTCCCGACCATGGCTATCGTCCGCTATAGCGTTGGGAACAGTGACTCCATCTTCGCCTTCATCGTAGCGCTCAATGTCTTCACAAGCTCAGCGTTGTACGAGCCGGTCGGCATCGGCTCTATGGTCGGATCATTGGTTGGATTAGATATATATATATCCGCATGGACGATCTGCTGCGCCGCGATCGCATATTTACGCGACGTCGCAGCGGGCGTTCCGTCCTCGACCGCTGGATCAACGTCGGTCGCAACGATTGAAATTGTATAGTCGCTGTTGAGGTAGATCTCAAAAGTGCGGAACTGCTGCGGAAAATCCCTTAACGATGACGTCTCGACGTGCCAGAAGCTTTTTTCAGGAGCGTTGACCGGATCAGGCGATATGAATGCCTTGACGGTATTCAAATGACGATGCCCCGCAACCCACATGATCAAATTCGGATGGCTGTGAAGTTCAGCAACTAGATCCGGCAGGGTGACAGCATTTTGTGGATCGGTCCACCAACCCATTTCGGACGCAGGTGAGGTCACTTCAACGCCGATCGGGACGTGCGCGGCAATGATCATCATCTGACCGGCGGCATCGCCATCTGCAAGTTCCGTTTTTAGCCAGCTCCATCGTGCCTGGTCGAGAAAACCATGCCCATGGATGTCGGTAGAGCTATCGTCTTCGCTTTGTGTGTCGTCGAGCACGACAACCTTGATCGGTATCGCCGACTTCGGCACAAAACTGAAACAGGCAAAGCCGTTTCTGGCGTCAGTCAAATTGAAGCCGTGGCCGACCGGACTTGATGATGTCGTAAAAAATTCCTTCATCCACTCCGTTCTCAAAAGTGAACGGCGGTCCGGGTCGGCGATAACCTTCGGCGGGCTCCTGAAGTCCGGGGCAGGCCCCGCGTATTTGATGTCACCGTAGGGAGTCGAGCCGTCGATTACGCCCATATAGTAAATATGGTCCCTTATTTGTGCGGGGTTGGCGAGGACATCTCCCGTGGCGAAGACTTCGTCGGAAATGAATGACTGTCGAAGATCGGTTCTAAGGCTATAGTCCACGGGGATCGAACCGATCCAGAAATGATCGTGATTGCCGAGAGTCTGATACCAGGGAATCGTCTTGTCGAGCCCCGCGGCCTTGAACGATTTCTGATAATCGATCGTTTCGGTTCCGAGATGAGCCCCGGAACTTGGGCTGATAACCTTGCCGTCGAGGACGTCAATATACCACCTCAGCTCGTTGTACTGCGTGCTGTTGCAGGCATCGCCCAGAGAGATGCCGAAATCGAACGGTTCCTTCTTATGAAGGGCGTTAATCGTCTGAACAGCCGCATCGAGAACATGCGTCGTATACAGCATGATTCCCGAATAGAGCGAAGCGCTGACCGGCAATGTCTTGTGTAGGCGTTGAAGATAGATCAATTGATTGGGAGATTCCTTGTCGGTGATATGGATGTCGCTGATGGTAAAGAACGTCAACAGTTTTGCTTTTTGGTGACTGTTGAACCGTCATAGCGCGCCGGCATGATATCGGTCCGCGTGACGGATTTGAGAGGATCGCCAAACGCCCAGTTGCCGAAGCCGTATTGCTTGTATTTCGAAAGCTCATGAAGCTCGATCTTCGCCGAAGGCGTTGGGCCAGGCACCACCGTCCTCCGCAGTGTTGTGGAAACATCCGACGCAATCGGATAGCCTTCGAGCTGACTTTGACTCGTTGCGCGGGCCTTGCGGAAGGTGAAGGTGGAAACAGCCAGTGCTCCGACGCTTACCCCAAAATCACGACGTGAAATCCTGGTCATGCCCTGCCTCCTGATTTTCCCTGTCGACGATCACGGCGGCCCGCTGGCGTGTCCCAAAAGGAAGGCCCGCTGATGATTGTGGCGCGCCGAGCTGAATTCGCCGATTACTAGAACGATACCCTGATCCCGCTATTGACCGCTAAGCCGTTGCCGCCGTCGCGCGCGAGGGTGGTTGCAGATACTACAGCGAAGAACGCCCACAGGGGGCAATCGGGCAAAGAGCCCCGACTACGTTGCAAAACCATGATGGCGTAACCAGCCCGCCATCATGACAGAGCCGGAAAACTCTAACCGCCGGTGGTCCACTTTCGTAGCCGATGATGCTGTTTTCCCATGGAGATCTTCTCTTTCCTGAGGCGCGTCTACATTGACAGCGCTGCGACCGTGCGGGACAAACTCTAGTCTGGCTTCCAAAGCATGGCAGCATCATGGCGCGCACAAAGGTTCAGGTGATCGTGCCCGATCATGCCGGCTATGGCGCGTCAGGCAAGCTGACGGTGCCCTTTAGCGTTGCCGCGCTCGCGGACGATATCGAAACACTGCTCGCTCATCTGGATATAAGCTCTGTCGATCTGGTTGGCCTCTCCCTGGGTGGCATGATCGCGCTGGAGTTTGCGCTCCCAGACGTAACCACTTGAACATGAGAGTAGCCAGCGGCAGTGCACTTGCAAATTCGAATGTCGAAGAGGAGCACATTATGCAGCATTCCGGCTCTCCCCTTGATCCCGAACGGAGCCCCCATGCTCTGGCCGTTTCTTCCGCGAGACGACGACGCGCGGATGACACTCGCGCTCGAGGCATGCGAGGCGCGAGACAGGAGCCTGAGACGACCCGTCGTCAATCTCTCAGAGATAATATTGAGAATTTCTGGAGGCTCTCAAGGAAGCCGATCGTGAAAAACGACCTCCGATTTTTTGGCGATTCCGAAAAAGCGATACTGATCGCACCGCCCCCTCGACCGGATGGACGGAGGTCGTCGAATGATTTGGTTGCCAGACGCTCTCGCGCGCATCCGCGGCAGCATTTTCAAATCCCGATCGACACGACTTGAGAAAGGCCAGGTCAATCCAGCACTGAATCAACGAATCAAAATCAATGGAAGGTATTCTTGGACTTTTGAACAAGCGGCATACGCGCTTCGCCAGTATTCTATCAATCACGACGATCCAGATGGATGGCGTATTTCGCGCATGTTACGCGATGCGGATGAGCCTCTTCGAGCCCGGCTTGCTGAAGCAAAGCTCCACAGCTGGATCCGATCGCGAATGGACATGACCTTAGCGGTTGACCCTGAATTCGCGGATCGGGGGCCGCCTGCGTCGGAAACGGATCCGTCTTGCAGCGCGCTCGACAATCCAGCGCCAGGCCAGGCCGGACCGACGACTACCGAACCAGACGATCCCGATTGACCTGCTCCGATAGGGCGCGGCTTTCGGCAGATGACACAGTCCGTCGAAGACGCTGAAGTCGCAACGAGTTCGGCAATCAGGCGAGCACCGCTGTGGCGGGCGCCAGTTCGGGGCCTCCGGCTTCGGGAGTCAGGAAGTCCTCGATCCGGTCACGTCCATTGGTCTTGGCTAGGTGCATCGCTTTGTCCGCCACGGTGATATGGCTCTCTCCGAGCGGCGGTATCGCACTTTGGTCGCGGCGGCACCGTGGAGGCGATGATGGCGCGTCGCCCCCTGACGCGAGGCGCTTCGTCTCAACGTGGCCTTGGCCGAGGCGGGGAAAGGAACAGGTTACGATCCGACCGCTGTGGACGCCTGCATCAACCTGTTCCGCAACAAGGGATTCCGCCTGAAATGAACCGGAGGAGGGAGCCGTAAGGGTTGTGCTTGGTAGCATTTTGGCCCTGTACGGTCATTTGCGAGCGCCAACTGTGCGACGTAGAATAACAAAACGGCAATATTTTATACGGCGGACAGGCCGGCCTTTTGAGGAGGATCAACGTACACGAAAGCGAAAGGCGTATTGAAAACCATGATATAGTTGTTGAATCGTTCTCGCACGGTGCCCGGGGGTGTCATGAAACACGTTTTACTTGGTGGCGTCGTTTTTGTTGCTCTACTTAAGGCGTCGGTTGGCGGGCAGGTAGCTAACGCTGCGGACATGCCCGTCAAAGCCGTGCCCTATGTGGCGCCGTGGAGTTGGACCGGCTTCTATATTGGTGCACACGTCGGCGGTGCCGTGGGCACGACCAACTTTTCCGATTCCTTCGGCCCTTCGATATTCGGCAAGGTCAGGTCTCCCGGTTTTTTCGGCGGCGTTCAGGCTGGCTACAATTGGGAGGCACCGGGATCGCCCTGGGTGTTCGGCGTTGAGGCCGACATTAGTATGTTAGATTCTGGACGGCACCATCACGTGCTTTGCGTCGGCGGGCGACGCGTTTAACTCAACCTGCCGAGTGCGTAAGGATGCGACGGGTACTTTGACCGGCCGGATTGGATACGCAGCTGGCCCGCAAGGGCATACTCTGGTCTATGCAAAGGGTGGTTTCGCGTGGGCGCATGACAAGATTGATATGGCAACAAATAACTATCTTGCTCCCGGTACTGGGTTCGGGCCCAGTGGACCCGCCATCGCGTCGAATAGCTCCAGATACAATACGTTCGGCGGGACTGTCGGTGCTGGCGTCGAGCAGGCTTTGTCGCCAGCCTGGTCGCTGAAACTTGAGTATGACTACCTCGGTTTTGGCAGTTTCAACGTCGCAAATATTGGCAGCACCACGATTAACGGAGCGGGCGCGATCACGGCAGTTGTTCCTCCTGGTACATCCGGCGTAGCGCAGGGCATCCACGAATTCAAAGTCGGATTAAATTACAAGTGGGGCGCAGACCCGGGGGCAAGCTGGGCCTTTGGTTCGCTTGGCTACCCTATGAAGGCTGCCTACAAGGCGCCGCCGCTTGTAAACTCGGCTGGCGGCTGGGCAGTGGAAGTTGGCGGTCGCTATGTGGCTGGTTGGAGCCAGTTCCAATATGGCTTGGGGCAACCGGAGGCCAATCCACTATCAAGCATCTCGCGACTGACCTACGACGATTTGATAACGAGTTCAGGCGAGGTGTTCGCGCGCGTGGATATGCCGATGAATTGGTTCGTAAAAGGGTTCGTAGGTGGCGGAACTATAAAGAATGGTCATATAAACGACGAGGATTTCGGCATCGACCCGACTATGGCCTATACAAATACGAATTCTCCGGAAGTGAACGGGCGTTCTAGATACGCAGTAGTCGATGCTGGATACGATTTTCTACGGGGCCCTGCGTACAAGGTCGGAGCGTTTGCCGGCTACTTCTATTACCAACAAAAACTGAATGCTTATGGCTGCACCCAAATAGCCAGCCCGGCCAATCCTGCCGCCCCTTGTGCCCCAGGAAACCCAGGGTTTCAGTCCGTCCCACCTACAGGCAGTGCAATCCTTACTGAATACGACAAATGGCAGGCGTTACGTTTGGGAATCGCCGGAGAGATGATGCTGACTGATCGTATCAAGCTTAGTGGTGAAGCCGCGTATTTGCCCTATGTAAAGTTCAACGGCGAAGACAACCATTTCTTCGGGAACAGCGGCGTACTCGCAAGCGTAGACCCGCAGTGGGGCCATGGCAGAGGCGTGCAGTTTGAGTCCATTCTGTCCTATATGGTTACTGACCAGTTCAGCATTGGTGTGGGAGGCCGATACTGGGGTATGTGGACGACGGACGCACAGAAAACACGAGTCATTGCTGAGGGTGCTCCCATTGTAGCTCCGCCACCGATTCCCTTTAGAGCAGCTGTTGAGCAATCCGGAGTGTTTGTGCAGGCGTCATACAAGTTTAACGGTAGCTAATCGCTTCGATTGAATCTGCGAGTTTTGGCAACTTAGCCCCGGGCGGGTCCCCGCCCGGGGCTATCGGCTAGCTGACCTACTGTCATTCGGCCTGCAATATTGGCTCTGACTCATATGTGGAACGGCCCGATCGGCAAAGGGTTTTTCACAAGTTTTGAAGAGCGCAGGACGGTGCGGTCATATGTTCGGCCTTGGTTGCGGTTATGACCGCTGGCCATGATGAATTCCCGCGACTGACGTGGATCCACAGGCCTGGCTCGCCTATGTCCTGGCCCGCTGGGCACCCCGTCCAAAGGCTCGACGACCTGTTGCCGTGGAATTGGCGCGACAGTAGCCGGCAGGTGGATCAGGCAGCTTGAGTGAGCGCCACGCGGTCCTCAGCGGATGCTTACGATGAACAGCTCTGATCTTCTTGATCGGCACGCCGGGCTCCGGTTTCGCGTGGGGAGAACTGGGCCACAGGACAGTGGCCGAAATTGCATCTCGCCATCTCTCCCAACCGGCGACCGCAGAAGTCCGGGACCTTCTTGGTGAAGGCCCGCACGCGATGGCTGAAGTGTCCGTCTGGGCGGACGCAATCAGAGAAGAAGACAGGCCGGAAACCTACGATTGGCACGTCGTCGAAATCGCGCCCGATCGCATTCGTTATGACCGAGCCCGGGACTGCAAATAGGTCGCGGTCGTTTGCTTCGTGAGATTCATAAGATGTTCCCTTGAGCGCCTAGCCTACCTGCCTCCGATCGAGTTTCATCGCACCGCCACAGAAAACCATCAATATAGATATATAGGATATCGCTTGTTGACATTAATACATTGTTTGAGAATGATGCTAGGCATTCTTCCGAAATCCCGCGGTGGGGCAATCCGATGATCACAGCGGCTCAATTGGGGGCTGGCTGTGTGCTTGTCGGCATTGGTCAGCGCCAGCTCGCAGAATTGTCCGGGCTTTCCGTGCCTACCATTCAACAAATGGAGGCGAGTGAGACAATGGTTCGGGGTAATGCCGATTCACTGGCGAACCTTATTTCTGTATTCGACGTAGCGGTGATCGAGATGGTCGACGAAGGCGCCGTCGGGCCTCCATCGAGGCGTGGTGCGAGGCAGAAGATCAACTCGGGTTCGGCCGAGACCTGTCTGCACAATCAAGCCGAAAACAGAGCGGCGTGCGGTAAAAGGGTGGGCACGTGATGCCTGCTGTCGTTTTACAAATGTCGTGTGTCGCAGGATTATTGGGAGTTGCTGTTCTTGCGATAGCTCTGGGTCGTTCGAAAAGCTCCACAGCAGTGGTCTACAGCGCTACATTCGCGGTGTGTGTGGTTGCATTGTTCGGGTCTATTCGCGGGCTGGTTGGCGGCACGGTGACCGCCTCCGACCTGACGCTTCCGATTGGATTGCCTTGGCTCGGGGCGCATTTCCGGCTCGACGCACTGGCCGCTTTTTTCCTAGTCGTCGTCAATCTCGGGGGAGCTGCGGCAAGCCTTTACGGCATGGGCTACGGTCATCACGAGCCGGCGCCGCACCGCGTGCTGCCTTTTTCCCCGCCTTTTTAGCGGGCATGAACCTTGTCGTGATGGCGAGCGACGCGTTTTCATACTTGCTTTGCTGGGAGTTCATGTCGCTGGCATCCTGGGCGCTCGTTATGACGCATCACCGGGTGAAGGCCAATGCGAAGGCCGGTTACGTCTATCTCGTTATGGCAAGCTTCGGCACGCTCGCGCTCCTGCTTGCCTTCGGCCTCCTTGCTGGCCCCGCTGGAAGTTATGAATTCGATGCAATTCGGGCTGCTCAGCACACGCCCTACGTGGCGACGTCGGTCTTGATCCTGATGCTGCTTGGGGCCGGTTCCAAGGCTGGCCTTGTGCCGCTTCACGTTTGGTTGCCGCTTGCTCATCCAGCTGCTCCCAGCCACGTCTCGGCGCTGATGAGCGGCGTCATGACGAAGGTGGCTATCTATGGTTTTATTCGGGTCGTATTCGATCTGTTGGGACAGCCGACCTGGTCGGCGAGCGTCATCGTGCTCTTCCTCGGCGGGATCAGCGCCGTGATGGGAATCCTGTACGCGTTGATGGAAAACGACCTCAAGCGCCTACTGGCCTACAGCACGATCGAAAATGTCGGCATCATCTTCGTCGGTCTCGGGCTTGCCTTGGCATTTCAGGCAAATGGAATGAAACCCGCGGCCGCGCTCGCCTTCACGGCAGCGCTGTTTCACGTGCTCAACCACTCTTTCTTCAAGAGCCTGCTGTTCTTCGGGGCAGGCGCCGTCCTGAATTCGACGGGCGAACGTGACATGGACAGACTGGGCGGCCTCATCCACCGGATGCCGTTCACCAGCATCGTCTTTCTCATCGGCTGCATCGCAATCTCAGCGCTTCCGCCGTTCAACGGGTTCGTCTCGGAATGGCTCATCTTTCAGGCCATTCTGCAAAGTCCCGAATTGCCGCAATGGGGCCTGAAGATCATGGTGCCCGCAGTCGGCGCCGTCATGGCCTTGGCGGCGGCCTTGGCTGCAGCATGTTTCGTCAAGGTATTTGGCATCACGTTCCTCGGGCGGCCCCGCAGCCCGGCTGCGGAACATGCCGTAGAAGCCGACCGATATTCGCTTTCGGCAATGGCAATCCTCGCCACGCTTTGTCTGTCCGCCGGAATTCTGCCGGGCCTGGTGATCGACGCCCTTTCGCCGATCGCCACGGCGATCCTCGGCGCCCGCATGCCGATGCAGGCAGACATGCCGTGGCTGTCGATCGTGCCGATCGCGGAACGCCGGGGCTCCTACAACGGCATGCTTGTGATGGTGTTCGTCGCAGTATCGGCATCGCTTGCCGTCTATTTCATTCACCGCTTCGCCTCTCACGCGTTGCGGCGTGCGCCAGCGTGGGGTTGTGGCTTCGCCGACCCGACCCCTGCGGCTCAGTATTCGGGCGGAAGCTTCGCTCAACCAATCCGTCGGATTTTCGGCACCGTTGTTTTTCGCGCCAGCGACCATGTCGATATGCCGGCGCCAGGAGATCCTCGGCCAGCGCAGCTCAGGATCGAACTGCATGATCTCGTCTGGGAGCGCATGTACATTCCCATCGTGGGCGCTGTCGGATACGCGGCGGACCGGCTCAATCGCCTGCAGTTCCTTACCATCCGTCGATATCTCAGCCTCGTCTTTGCCACCCTCGTCACGCTGCTCCTGGTGCTCGCGATATGGTCGTGATCTCCGACATCCTCGTTCAAGCTATCCAGATGGCGCTGGTGCTCCTGCTTGCGCCGTTGCTCACCGGTTTCATACGCAAGATCAAAGCTCGGTTGGTGCGTCGCAAAGGAGCCTCGATCCTTCAGCCGTACCGAGATCTACTGCGCCTTCTCAGGAAAGAGGTCGTCCTGGCCGACAACGCGTCGTGGCTATTCCGCGTGACGCCGTATGTGACATTTGCCGCGACTTGGGTCGCCGCCGCCCTGGTACCGACCTTCGCGACAGGACTCCTGTTCAATTGGACGGCGGATCTGATTGCCATCGTGGCGTTGTTGGGAAGTGGGCGCTTCTTTCTGGCGCTTGCCGGGATGGACGTCGGCACAAGTTTTGGCGGCATCGGTTCAAGCCGGGAAGTCATGATCGCAGCCCTCGCCGAGCCGGCGATGCTGCTGATCATATTCTGCATGGCGCTGGTCGCGGGTTCCACCCAGCTTTCGACGGTCGCGGATTTCATGGGGTCGTCCAACGTCGGCCTGCGGGTATCGCTCGGCATGGCGCTGGTCGCGCTGATCATGGTCGCTCTCGCTGAGAACGCCAGAATCCCGGTCGACAATCCCGCGACCCACCTCGAACTCACCATGGTGCATGAGGCGATGGTGCTTGAATATTCGGGGCGCCACCTCGCCATGATCGAATTCGGCGCGTTTCTCAAGCTCCTGCTCTACATCTCGCTCATCGCCTGCGTCTTCTTCCCTTGGAAGATCGCCCTGTTCGGCGCCGGACCGCTGGCCTACGCTATCGGCGCGGGCGCTTACATCATCAAGATTTCGGTCGCCGGCTTTCTGCTCGCGATGTTCGAGACGGCGACCGCCAAGATGCGCGTGTTTCGCGTTCCGCAGTTTCTCGGCGCCGCGCTCATGCTCGGCCTGCTCGGGACGCTCCTGCTGTTCGTATCGAGGAGTTTCTGATGCAGATGCACAGCCTCGCCTTCGACATCTCCCATACGCTTGCCGGCGGACTCGTCCTCATCAGCTTCATGATGCTGTATCAGGACCGGCTCTATTCGCTGCTCAACGTATTCGCGGCGCACGCTCTGCTGCTCGCCCTTTCCGTCGCCTGGCAAGCCTACATCCAGGATGCGCCTCATCTCTACGTGACCGCGGCAATCGCGCTGGTCTTCAAGGCGATCATCATCCCGGTGGCGCTGCACCGCATCGTCAAGCAGCTCGGCATTCACCGCGATATCGAGTCCGCCGTCGGCATTGGCTCAACGATGCTGGCGGGAATGGGTCTGGTCGCGCTGTCGATGGTATTGATGCTGCGGGTCACCGCGGAAGCCGATCCGCTGGCGCGGGAGGATATCGCTTTCGCCCTGTCGGTGGTGCTGCTCGGTCTTATGGTCATGGTGACGCGCCGCAACGCAGTCAGTCAGGTCGTGGGCTTTATGTCGCTCGAGAACGGATTGGTGCTGGCAGCCACAGGCGCCAAGGGCATGCCGCTCGTCGTCGAGATCAGCGTGGCCTTCTCCATCCTCATCGCCTTCATCGTCATCGGCATCTTCCTGTTCCGAATCCGCGAGCGCTTCGATTCGGTGGACATTTCCGCGCTGGACGACTACCGGGACGGGCGACGATGAACATCGATCACTTCAATCCGGTGGTGGCGGTCCTGCTCATCCCCATCGGGGCGGCGGCGGCGCTGGCCGTGCTGCCCGGCTACCGGCTGACGGCACGGCTCAACGTGGCGGCAAGTCTGGCGACATTCATTTCGGCGCTCTCGCTGCTCGCGATCGATCGCCCGCAGCCTGAGCAATACGTGCTGATCGACGATTTGAACATCGTGTTCATCGTGCTCAACACCTTCGTGGGCTTCACCACATCCATCTTCAGCGCGAGCTACATCGCCCATGAACTCGAGACCGGCCGGCTGACGCCCGCATACTTGCGATTCTATCACGCGATGTATCAGATCATGATGTTCGGCATGAATCTCGCATTCGTATCGAACAATATTGGCCTGATGTGGGTGGCGGTCGAAATCGCGACGCTGAGCACGGTGCTGATGGTCGGCATCTATCGCACCCACGCCGCCCTCGAAGCGGCGTGGAAGTACTTCATCCTCGGCAGCGTTGGCATCGCCTTCGCGCTGTTCGGCACCATCCTGGTCTACATGGCGGCGCGACCGGTTGTCGGAGAGGGCCAGGACGCCATGGTCTGGACGCTCCTGGTCCAGCATGCGGCGGATTTCGACTCCGCCCTTCTGAACGTCGCTTTCATATTCCTGTTTCTCGGTTACGGCACCAAAGTCGGCCTGGCGCCGCTGCATGCATGGCTTCCCGACGCGCACGCCGAAGGTCCGACGCCGATATCGGCCGTGCTGTCGGGGCTGCTCCTGAATGTCGCGCTCTATGCGCTATTGCGCTTCAAGATACTGCTTGCCGTCAATCCGAACGCGATCGCGCCCGGTCCACTGATGATGACGATGGGGTTGCTTTCGCTCGTCTTCGCAGCCTTCATGCTCTACCGCCGCCGCGACATCAAGCGCCTGTTCGCCTATTCCTCGATCGAGCACATGGGCATCATCGTCTTTGCGTTCGGCATGGGCGGCCCGCTCGCGAACTTCGCGGGGCTGCTGCACATGGTCATGCACAGCCTGACCAAGTCGGCGATCTTCTATGCCGTCGGCCACATCTCGCAGGTCAAGGGAACCCAGCGAATTGCCCGGATCCGGGGGTTGACGGAGAGCCATCCCATGCTCGGCTGGGGTCTGGTGGTCGGTGTCGCCGCGATCGCGGGACTGCCGCCTCTCGGGATCTTCATGAGCGAATTCCTCGTCGTGAGCTCCACCTTCGCGCGGCAGCCGTTGCTCGCGATCATACTCGTCTTCGGAATTTTGCTGGCCTTCGGTGCGTTGATGCTGCGGCTCACAAGCGTCGCGTTCGGCGATCCTCGCGGCAGCCTCGCCCCTTCAAACGCTTCCTATGTTCCGATGGTTGCGCATCTCTCGTTGGTCTTGATCGCGGGCGTATATCTTCCGTCGCCGCTCGTCGTCTGGTTCCAGCATGTCGCAAATCTTCTCGGATAGCGTGAGGACAGAGGGCGATGCCGTCGTTGACCAATCTCTTGCAGGAAGGATGCCCAGTCCAGCACAGCCCATGGCCGCGATCCGCGGTCGATGCCTCCGTCTGGAAACGTGCAGCAGACGAACTGGCGCACGGCAACTGGAATCTGCTCGGCCTGTGGGCGGAACCTTCGACGGTACATATGGCCTTGATGGACGAGAAGACGGCAGAAATCGGTGTCATCAGCCTTGATTGTCCCGATCGCAGTTATCCGTCAGTCAGCAAGCATCATCCGCCGGCGGTTCGATTGGAGCGCGCCATCCGCGACCTGTTCGGACTGTCGGCAGAGGGCTTGCCCGATCCGCGTCCGTGGCTCGACCATGACCGTTGGGACGTGCGCTTCCCGTTGGGAGATCGCCTGGACGGCCTTTCGCAGCTATCGCCCTATCCCTTCCTGCCTGTGAAAGGCGATAGCCTGAACCAGATCGCCGTCGGTCCGGTGCACGCGGGTATCATCGAGCCCGGACATTTTCGATTCACAGCAAGCGGGGAGACCATAGTCCGACTGGAACAACGGCTGGGCTATGCGCACAAAGGTGTCGAGGGACTCATGCTTGGCGCCAGTCTCGAGCGGGCCGTCCGACTGGCTGGACGCGTATCGGGCGACAGCACTGTCGCCTATGCCTATGCGTTTTCGAGAGCGGTAGAAGCGGCCCTTGACCTAGTCGCACCTGATCGCGCGGTCTGGCTGCGCGCGTTGCTGGCGGAACTCGAGCGGCTTGCCAACCATCTCGGCGACTTCGGCGCCATCTGCAACGACGCCTCGTTCGGCTTGATTCACGCGCATACCAGCGTGCTACGCGAGAGCATACTGCGCGCTGCCGGTACCGCATTCGGTCACCGCCTGATGCGGGACATCATCCTACCCGGGGGTGTTGCCTGTGACCTAAGCGACGGCGGGAGAGGGGCGATCCTGACCGCGGTCCACGACGTCTCTCTCCGTTTACCCGCGCTGGTCGAACTTTACGACAATACAGCATCCCTGCAGGATCGTACGGTTGATACGGGTTTGCTCAAGCCCGCATTGGCCAAACAATATGCAGCAGGGGGTTACATAGGTCGCGCTTCCGGAAGATCCTTCGATGCGCGGCGGTCCCTTGCCTATCCGCCCTATGATAGCCTGCGCTTCGAGGTGCCGACCCTGCATGAGGGGGATGTCAATGCGCGCGTGTGGATCCGTGTGCGGGAAGTCGAGCAGTCTCTTTCACTAATTGACGAGATACTGACCCGGCTTCCCCGGGGCCCGACGGGCGAGCATGTCGGGAGCCAGCGCGAGGTACGCGAAGGCATGGCGATCGTCGAGGGGTTCCGCGGCGACATCCTTGTCTGGCTTCGCTTGCGCGAGGGGCAGGTCGAAAGATGTCATCTGCGCGACCCGTCGTGGTTTCAGTGGCCACTTCTTGAGGCCGCAATTGAAGGCAATATCGCCGCCGACTTCCCGCTTTGCAACAAATCCTTCAACTGCTCCTATTCAGGCCACGATCTCTGAGGAATAGCACAAGATGCGCAAGCTGCTTTTTGAAAGCCTGTTTCGCCGGCCGTTCACCGAAAAGGCGCCGTCTGGAGACGATGAAGCGCAGGCCCAACTGGCAAGGGCTGTGGGCATTGCCGCGCGAAAGCGTCTCGGAAAGAGCCTCTCTATACGAGAAGTCGATGCCGGCTCCTGCAATGGGTGCGAACTTGAAATTCATGCGTTGAACAACGCATACTATGATGTGGAGCGCTTCGGATTCCGGTTCGTAGCGTCGCCACGTCATGCCGATCTGATGTTGGTAACCGGACCGGTGACGAAGAATATGCGCCAGGCGTTAGAGCTTACTTACCATGCAATTCCCAATCCGAAATGGGTCGTCTCCGTAGGCGATTGCGGCCGAGATGGCGGCTGCTTTGCTGGAAGCTATGCTGTGGTCGGAGGTGTTTCGCAAGTAATTCCTGTCGATCTTCATATTCCCGGTTGTCCTCCGCCGCCGATCAAGATTTTACGGGGCCTGCTTGCATTGTTCGATTGAAGGCACGATTCGGACTATCTCGATCCGTTATTCGCAAGGGCCGAAAGGCGTTTCTCACATCGTAGGTGAAGCGCTTAACCTTGCCCTGAATTCTATCGCGATGTTCTCGATATCGACTTTGACCACAAAGTCTTCTCTCGTAATGGCACGATCTATAAATAGCGAGTATGATTTGCGGCGCTAGGGATTGGCCCATTCTTTTCGATGGGTAGACGTTCGGTCAGGCGATAGCGCCATGATATCAAAAGATAACGACGCGAATGAATCGTTCGGAAGTATTGTAATTCGAAGCGCGTTTTCAGCCGTGCTCACTTTCATCGTGGGGGCGATCTTGTACGCAATTTTTGGCCCATCCGCCGTCGGCGCGATATTGTTCGCGGTGGCCTGTGGCGTCATTTCGATCGCTTCAGCCTACATTTGATCTCGCATAGGTTTCTGTCGATCGGCGTTTCGTAGAGGAAGTTGGGCGACTTTTCGCGGATCGGGCTCTTGAGAAAAATCGTCAGAGCCTTGCGCCCAACGCCTGTTTGAGACCGCCGTGCAGTCTGAGCTGCAGGCGCTCCTCGACATCCAAAGCCGCAGCTTCTTGTAGTTGATGAGGGCGCCTGCGATGCGCCACATCTGGACCGGCGGCGATAGCCAAAGCGGCGCTGGTCGGATGCTCGGTATCCCTCCGCCGTGGGCCGCCTTGCGAGATGTATGGGGACGGTGAAGACATAGGCGTATGACTAGTCATACGCCTATTCCGAAGATTTCCCGTCTCGACGTCGTTGCGACGGGGGCGCGGCGGCGCTGGACGCTTGAGGAGAAGCAACGGGTCGTTGCGGAGAGCTATGCCGGCCCGCGGCTGGTGTCGGCGACAGCGCGTCGGAACGGCTTGTCTGCGAGCCAGCTGTTCACATGGCGGCGGTTGGCCCGGGATGGCCGACTGGCGGAAGCGGATGAGATGACGACTTTTGCATCGGCGATCATCGGCGACAATGGTGCGTCGCCCATGCCGGAACGACTTGATGCCATGCGACGGAGTGAGCTACCTCAGCCATGCGGGGGTGCGACGCCGGGAGGGATTGAGATCGTGCTAGTGCGCGGGCATCGGGTGATTGTCGACCATGGCGTCGATGTGACGGTGCTGGCGCGGGTTCTGGCGTTGCTGGAACGGCCATGATCCCGATGCCGGGCAATGTGCGGGTGTGGCTGGCGACCGGGCACACCGACATGCGGAAGGGCTTTGCCAGCCTGTCGCTTCAGGTGCAGGAGGTGCTGCGGCGGGATCCGCTGAGCGGGCACCTGTTTTGCTTCCGCGGTCGCAGCGGCAATCTTTTGAAGGTGATCTGGCATGACGGCCAGGGCGCATGCCTGTTCACGAAGCGGTTGGAGCGCGGGCGTTTCCTCTGGCCAAGCCAGGCCGACGGTGCGGTGACGATCTCGCCCGCCCAGCTCAGTTATCTTCTGTCTGGAATTGACTGGCGCCATCCGCAGGAAACCTGGCGTCCGACCTCGGTCGGCTGAAATTGGGCTTGCAGATGGCGGCGGATGTGATTCCATCATTGCCATGAAAGACGCTTATGAACCGCTTCCATCGGATCTTGCCGCTGCCCATGCGATGATCATCGCGGAGCGCGCTGCGCGTCTTGAAGCTGAGAGCAATGCTGCGATCGCCAAGGCCGAGGCGGCCAATGCGCAGGCGGATCTTTCCAGCAGCGAAGCCCTGATCGCCCATCTCGAACTGGCAATCGAGAAGCTGCGCCGCGAGCTTTACGGCAGCCGTTCGGAGCGCAAGGCGCGGCTGCTTGAGCAGATGGAATTGCAGCTGGAAGATCTCGAGGCTGCGGCGACCGAGGATGAACTGGCGGCTGAACAGGCGGCCGCCCGGGCGCAAACGATCCAATCATTCCAACGCAAGCGGCCGTCGCGCAAACCCTTCCCTGATCATCTGCCGCGCGAGCGTGTGGTGATCGCCGCACCGCAGAGCTGTCCGTGCTGTGGGTCCTTGAGGCTGTCGAAATTGGGCGAGGACGTCACCGAGACGCTGGAAGTGATCCCGCGGCAATGGAAGGTGATCCAGACAGTGCGGGAGAGGTTCTCGTGCCGAAACTGCGAGATCATCACGCAACCGCTGCGCCGTTCCATGTGACGCCACGCGGCTTCGCCGGGCCGAATTTGCTGGCGATGATCCTGTTCGAGAAGTTCGGTCAGCATCAGCCGTTGAACCGGCAGAGCGAGCGCTACCGGCGCGAGGGCATTGACCTCGGGGTCTCGACGCTGGCCGACCAGGTTGGTACCTGCACGATGGTGCTGCAGCCCCTGCATGCGCTGATCGAGGCCCATGTCCTTGCAGCCGAACGTCTACATGGCGACGACACCACTGTGCCGATCCTGGCGAAAGGTAAGACGGTCACCGGCCATATCTGGACCTATGTCCGCGACGATCGTCCGTTTGGCAGTTGCGCGCCGCCGGCGGCGCTTTATTACGCATCACGGGATCGAAGGCATGAACACCCCTCGGGCATCTTCAAGGCTTCGCCGGCATTCTGCAGGCTGACGCCTATGGCGGGTATAACGGACTTTACGAGCCGTCTCGTTCGCCGGGACCGATCACGTCGGCGCTATGCTGGAGCCATGCAAGATGTCAGTTCTTCGAACTGGCCGATATCGCTGCCAATGCCCGTCGCGGCAAGAACGCGCCGGCGATCTCGCCGATTGCGCTGGAGGCGGTCAAGCGCATCGACGCGCTGTTCGACATCGAGCGCGGCCTCAATGGCCTGAGCGCCGATGAATGCCTGCGGGTGCGCCGGCAACAGAGTGCGCCGCTGCTGGCTGCTCTGGAAGCATGGCTGCGCGACGAGCGGTCTCGCCTGTCACGATCGGCCTCTGTCGCCAAGCCGATCGACTACATGCTCAAGCGTTGGGGCCGGTTCGCTCACTTCGTCGACGATGGCCGGATCTGTCTGACAAATAATGCGGCTGAGAGGGCGCTTCGTGGATTTGCACTGGGGCGCAAGTCGTGGCTGTTTGCCGGCTCGGAACGCGGTGCCGACCGAGCGGCGGCCATGGCCACGCTGATCATGACGGCGAAGCTCAACGACGTCGATCCGCAGGCCTGGCTTGCCGACGTTCTGGCCCGCATCAACGACCACAGCAGCGCTGATCTCGCCGCGCTGCTACCGTGGCACTGGGCGGCGGCCCGCGAGCGTCGTACAATGGCGGCATGACCGCCGATACCATCGCCCGTCTCAAGATCACGCTCGACGATGTCGAGCCCGCGGTGCTGCGCCGTGTCGAGGTTCCGTTCGACATTCGGCTGGACCGCCTGCATCTGATAGTGCAGGCAGCGATGGGTTGGACCAACAGCCATCTCTATGAAATCCGCGCCGGCGGCGCTGGCTGGGGACAGCCCGATCCAGATTGGCCCGACGGCCCGCTCGACGCCCGCAAGGCGCGGCTCGACGATATTATCGAAGACACCGGAACCAGAACCCTGCGCTATCTCTATGACTTCGGCGATGGTTGGGACCACACCATCAAGATCGAGCGGCTGATCGATCCGGAATTTGGCATCCGCTATCCGCGCCTCCTGGAGGCCGTTGGGCGCTGCCCTCCGGAAGATGTGGGTGGTCCAATCGGCTACGCCGAAGCCCTCGAGGCCATCAGCGATCCGAAGCACGAGCGCCATGAAGAGTGCAAGGAATGGATGCCGGAAAACTTTGATCCGTCCGTCGTCAATCCCGAGTGGCTGGCGGACGAACTTATGATTCTCGCCAAGCGCTGGTCCCGGACGACTGCCAAGCGCCCAAAAGCAACATAGCCTGCGGTCTTCGGCGGATGGTTACGATGCTCGCGCGACGCAGCTGGGTTCGGAGTGGTGTTCGGCGCTCCGAACGATGGCGCCATCGTCGCGGTTGACGTGTTGACGATCAGCCGGATGCAGACGAAACGGCTGGCGACATGCCCGACGGCGGCAATGGGGGCTGACGTTGCTCTGCCTGGGGCATCGGGCATTGTCTGGAAGATCAGTATCGCCAGCGCGTTAACAAAGCCAGTCGTCGCTGAGCGTGACACAAATTTCATGAGGGGGCCGAGCCTCAGGGTCGCGGCGGCGATCTGGATGAAACCCATATGAACAGTTGATGCGAACAGATATTGCAGGCCGTTGTCTCACACCCAATGTTATCTTCAGTATCGCGGCGGACGCAGTCGGTGCCGAGATCGACCTGAAAAGCGGGGAGAGATTTCTGCTATTTCATGAGGGGGTCCGGGGATAGGCGCCTGATCGAGCGCCCCACAAATCGGCTCCAGCGGAGCCTCGATGTTGACCTCGCCGCAGTGCGAAATCCCGTCTTTCCGGTGCGTCGCAGCGTGTACTTTTGATAATCGGACACTGGAATGTCGACGGCAGATGGGATATATTAAACGTGAATAGAAACATATCAAGCATTATTTAGACTGTAAGAGGCATGACATGTGCCGTTTTGGGGGGTATAATTTGTGGGCGGTCTATGCCGTCGGCATGTCGTTTGACGGTTTCTGGAACTCTTTGTTTCGGGCATCTGCTCTTTGAAAACTGCATCGCATTTGCCGTTGGTCCGCGCGGGTATCTCCGGAGCAATTATGCAAGGCGTGGCGATATCGCTTTCGACACCTTTCGTCATTGCACTCATCCAACCCGGGTTTGATCGGAACGACCTCTCTTTTGATGTCGTTCATCTACTTAAGCTGACGTACCTGTTGCTCGCCGTGGGGGTAGCCCTTACAAAAAACCGGTTTGTGGAATCTACGGCCGCTGCTATCGCTACCGCATCCCGAAAAATGAACCGTTCGGAGCCGGCGGCTGCGGCCAGCACACTGCTCCTCTGCCTCTGGATCTGCACGGTTGGACTGGCTGCAATGACAATTGCTACTTCGCCAACGGCGGTCCCTGTAGACTTGTGGCAGTTGGGTCCTTTCGGAACCGGACAGGTACTGTGGTCCGCCACTACCAGCATCGGTGTCGCGGCTTTCGGGGCCAATGCCCAGGCAGCGAACCAGGCGCAGGACAAAGCCAGCCGCGGGTGAAGCGAATTCTGGCGGTGTTTGCTGGCTGTTCGAGGGCTCGCCCGCCAAGTCGGAGAACGAAGGAAGGGGTTGGGACATCCATGCAGGTCATCTACACCAGCGACGTGAGTGAAGCCCGACTCTGCCGAAGGGCGCAGTATTCGGGAGCGATCACGGCCGTTTCCGTCGGCGACATTGTAGCGACGGGTATCGTCCATTCGGTCATGGAAGAGAAGTCCAGCGAGTCCCAACGCTGGACCATCAAGATCATTCCCAAGGAAATTCCGAACTTTAAGCCTGCGCTCCCTCGCTGTACCCCAAGCGGCTGAATATTGGTCAATTCTTATAGCGATCCAATTGGCGCAATTGCTTGCGGCTTCGTCGATCGCCCGGGCGAAACATCAGACCCCCGCTTGAGTTCAGGAGGCTATCGTGGACGGCAATATATTTAACAGTGCGGGGACGCAGGTCGGCGTGGTTCGGGGCGGGAACGCCTTCAACCTCAAGGGCGAGAAACTCTATCGCATCAAGGGTGCCAACATCTATACACTAACGGGGGCGCTCGTCGGCCATTTGGCCGATGCTCGGAGCTCCGAACGGCACCTAGTTAAAGCGACGGACAAACTGTTTTCCGCCGTTTGACGAAATCATAACGTCGAGGGCTGAACCACGGACGGGGTTCGTGGAGATGCAGGGGCCGGATCACAGCGAGGTTCGACATGCCCGGGATTCGAAATTCTGTGGAACCGTAGCCAGTGTCAATGATCGGCGGCATCGACCAATTTTAGCCATTCCGATGCCATTCCTCGCAAAATTTCCCGGCACTCCATGTCCGTCGCGCGTTTTGCCAGAATAACGCAGTACTCAGCGTACCCGACGTATTGCTCGCGCTTTTCGATAGTCATGATTTTCATTCCTTGCTCCTTGCCGCCGTCCGCAATGATGGTGCGGCCGATCGGGGACGTATTGGCCGCCATTCTTGGCCGAGCGATGGACCGGCAGTTCAATCTCAATATCAAGGTTCCATGGGCGTAAGAGCGACGTGAAGCATGTCATTGTGGCAGATCGAATTCAGGATTCCGTCGTTGTCCCAACGTATCTTCACCGCGCTCCAACCGTTTTCGACAACTTGGCCGCGATCACTCGCCCGACCTTGCCAGTACACGTCTTCCCCAACCTTCAGCCGCCTGGATCGATCGCCGCTCATTGCAATGCCTCATCTCTTGAACTGAAAGGGGAGGGCGCTACGCCAGCATCATCTCTTGCAGCGCCTGGATCATTTGCAGCGACCGGAATGGCTTGCTGAAAAAGCGGCTATCGGCGGGCATGTCGCTCTCTGCCGCTTCGACGCCTCCAGACACCAAGATAATCTTGATGCGCGGCCAACGGCGTCGGACGGTTGCGGCGAGTTCCAGGCCATCCATGCTACCCGGCATCTGGATATCGGTAAGCAGTAGCGCGATGTCTGACCGACTCTCGAGTATGGCCACCGCTTCGTCGGCATTCGCTGCTTCGACGGGGGCGAAGCCGGCGTCGGAGACTATATCGGCCGAACACATGCGCAATACTTCATCATCTTCCACCACAAGCACTGTGGCTGCACGGCAATCTCGGAGCAACAGCATGTCGACCTGGCGCTTTCTCGCATTTACATTCGACGCGGCCTTGTTCAGTTCAGTTTAGATCCCGTCTCATGATCAGCGACACATTCTGGCCGCCGAAGCCGAATGAATTCGACATGCCTGTCGTAAGCCGCGCGTCTCGCGCTTTGTTGGGCACGACGTCGAATAGAATTCCGGGGTCGGGGGCATCATAGTTGATGGTGGGCGGGATCCGCTGGTGTTCCAACGTCAACAGCGTAAATATCGCCTCGATGATGCCGGCAGCAGAAAGCGTGTGGCCGATCATGGATTTATTGGAGGAAACAGGGATCTTGCGGATACGGTCGCCGAACACTGCGGCAGTGCCAAGATATTCCATCTTATCATTTTCAACGGTGCTGGTGCCATGGGCGTTGATATAGTCGATCTGGTCGATGGTCAGGTCCGCGTCGATGAGCGCTTTGCGGATGCAATCCGCGATCGGTTTGCCGTCCGGTTTCGGACGGGTACGATGAAATGTGTCCGCCAACTCGCCGCAACCGGCGATCACTCCCAAAATTCGGGCTCCGCGGGCCCTTGCGGCCTCAAGGCTTTCGAGAACGAGTGCACCCGCACCCTCTGCCATTACGAAGCCTTCGCGGTCTTTCGAGAAGGGCCTCGATGCACCGCAGGGATCATCGTTATGTGTCGACAGCGCGGACAGCAGGGAAAAACGTACCAGGGCCTCGGCGTTGACCGAGCCGTCAGTGGCTATGCACAGCGCGGCATTGGTCTCGCCACACCTGATCGCCTCGACGCCAAGCTGGATTGCCGTCGCCCCGGACGCGCAGGCCGTCGAGACTGAGATGGGCGATCCTTTTGTGCCGAACGTCTCGCAGACATGGTCGGCAACCGAACCGAAAAGATAGCGCGCATGGACATGGGCGAAACGACCGCTGGCGCTTGTTCGAAGCAATATATCGTAGTCTATCGTCCCGGTTTCTCCCGAGGCCAGGGCTATTTCTTCGCGTTGCGGCCATTCAACCTCGACCGGCGCCAATCCGAGGAACAGGGGGCCCGGGAAGTCTCCTTTTCTTCCAATCGCCGATTCGCCGATCGCCTCTTCGATCGCGATATCGGCTAGGCGTTCGGCCAGGGTTGTCGACGAGAACGGTTCGACTTTCACGAAGTCGATGCAGCCGGCGATGCGGGTCTTCAGGCCATGTGTGGCAAAGCGCCGGATGGTGCTGATGCCGGACACTCCGGTCGTCAGCTTGGCCCAATTCTCCGCTTTGCCTTGGCCGAGCGAGGTAACGACGCCCATGCCGGTGACGACGACGATCGGCCGTCCGCCGCTATCGAGGTAAAGGGAAGTGGCGCGGGGCGCCGCAGGATGTGTGCGCAGGTTCATGATCGATTTTTCTTCAAGCGATGGCCTCGAGGAGCGCCATACCTTCGCCGCGCCAATGGCCGACGCCGATGGCCACGACTCGAGACGGCTTTTCTTTCGTCTCGACCTCAAAACCGGACGGGTCGTTCGAAGGAAATAATTCGCCGCGCGATATGCTCAGCGCCGCCATCGCCATCGCCAGCGGAAATTGAGCTTCCACCAGATGTCCGAAGGAAGTTCCGACTGCGCGAACCGGAGTATCGGCATGGTCCGAAAGGAAGGCACTTTCTTCAGCGGCCGCAGGGGACGCACCAGAGGCCGCGGTGACGATCGCCGATGGCTCTTCCTCGATTTCCAAAGCCTCCCACAGGCCTCCTAGAACGGCTTCCACCCCGCCAGCCGCAGAGCGAGAGGAGTGCGCGGAAACGACGTTGACGAGCCGCGCAAACGGCACCGCGCCGCGGGACTCGGCATGGGATCTGGATTCGAGCACGAGAAATACTCCGCCGGACCCGAGAGCGAATCCACCACCGTTGCGGGACCAGACGGGAGACATCTTTTCCTTGAGATTGAAGCCCCCGCATTCGTACAGCATCAGCATTTCTTTGCGCTCGGCGTTCTGAGCCGCGCCGACAAGCGCGATCTCGCTTTGGCCGGCCGCTATCTTTGCCCATGCGATTCGGACGGCGTCTACACCGGCGGCTTCCTCGCCCATGAACGTCCGCGACGAGCCCGATACGCCGTGGACGACGGAAATGTTGCCTGCCAGCAGATTGGAAAGCTGCGCGAGAAATAGCGTCGGACGCAGGTCATTCATAAGCCGTTCGTTAAGCATTTCAGGCCCGGAATTCCCGCCGCCGCGCGCTGTCAGAATAGCGCTGTCGACCGCCAGGTCGCGTTCACCGCCGCCGGCCGCGACGATCATGTCCGTCCGCGCCAATATCTCGCTGTTGTCCTTGATGCCTGCGGAATCCAGGGCAAGGCCCGCCGCATAGGTGCCGATGCGCTGCCACGCCTGCATCTGGCGCTGGTCGCCCTTTTTGGGGATCTGAGCATCAAGTGCGAGCGGAACCAAAGGATGTACCATCCAGGGAGCAAATGTTGTTTCATCCACATTGATGTGGCCCGTTTGGAGCGCGCGCCAAGTCGCTTCCAGCCCGTCTCCGAGGGACGAGACGATTCCAATGCCGGTGATCCAAGTCTCGCGGCGCTCCGGGGTGGACTTCTTCATCTGCGCGCGCCACAGGCAACATCGCGGCTGCGCAGTCTTCCTCGGCGCAGCGACCACTCTTCATGGTTGTTGCGCATAGCGTCCCTGAGGGAAACACGCCTAGTTATCTGCTTCTCCGGAACGCAGACGATAACTGCATTACGATCTTCAATCCCTTGCTCGTCGACGATCCATGCATGCAGGCTGTCACCAGCCAGGCGCGCGGCGATCCGGTCCGGGATAGGGTCGATGTCGTTCGAGGCCGTGACGTTCATCACGATCCGCCCGCCGGTGGCCAGTCGGGCGCGGATCGCGTCGCAAGTCTCAGCATCAAACTCCTCGTTGAAACGGAAGCCCGGGCCGCCCACGTCGATTGCGATGCCGTCATACTGCGTGCGATCCTCGAAAACGTACTTTCGGAAGTCGGAGACCATGCAAGGCAGATCTTCGGGTAGCTTGAAAAACTGTTGCGCGATCACGAAGCTGATTGGATTGTTGTCGACGATCGTCAGTTGTTTCCCGAGCCCGGCCAGTTTGGTGGCAAGGTTTCCGCCGCCGCACCCCAGGACAAGAATGTTATTCGACGTTCGCAGCAACTCTTCCATCAGCTTCACGTAGGTAAAGATGCTTTCGCCGTCGGGCGTCGCTTGGCTTTGCCGGACCCCTTCTTCGAAATACACACGCGTGCCGTCCGACGAATACTCGGCGATCTCGATCTCTCCGTTTCGCCCCAAGTAACGTCCTAACAATCGCACGGCGACACCATATAAGAGCCAAGGCATTAAATAACATGCATAAAACATCTTTTATCACGTAATGTACAACATGCAAGCCAATTTGAATTGCGCGAATGGTGTTCGCAGGGACTGGCAGCTCGCTCGTCGGGGCGCCATTACATTGCAAGAGGCAAGGCTACCCCCGTCGATCTGGGAGATTGCACATAAAAACGGGAATGATATCTTGCGCATGTAAATTGATGGTTGAAGCGCGGATTTGTATAGTGTATCTATATTAGGCGAACATCGCACCGGAGGCCGACAGCTTATGATTACCGCCAACCAACTCAGGGCCGCTCGCGCGTTGCTGAACATAGATCAGCGGCAAACGGCCGAACTGGCGGATCTTTCCGTGCCCACCATCCAGCGCATGGAGGCGAGCGACGGTGTTATTCGCGGCAACGTTGATTCCCTGATGAAGTTGGTCTCTGCGCTTGAAAGCGCCGGGGTCGAATTGATCAATCCCGACAGCACCAGTTCAGCCACAGGTCGGGGCGTCCGGCTAAGAGAGCATATCACGAAGCCGAAGATGAAGAACATCAAGCCGCCCAAGCCTTCAACTTCGCGAAGCCTGGAGCGCGCTCGATAGCTACGGGGTGCTGCAACAACGATTGCCCGGCCGACAATGACGAAAACTCTGAAGACAAGCCTGCTGGCGAGCGGCTTCTGGCGCCTGAAGGCACCCAGATGGCACTTGGGCGCCTTGTGGGTATCCGATACCCGCGCCGGAAAGGTCTTCCGGATCGATCTTAACGGCAAGGTCTCGGTTGCCGCGGACGTGCCAAGTCGCCCGTCCGGCTTGGGGTTCTTGCCTGGCGGAGACCTGCTGGTCGCGTCGATGAGCCAGCGAAAGATCCTGAACTTCGGGTCCGGGAACCAGATCGTCCACGCTGACATGTCGGACCACGCAGCCGGATTCTTGCGCGACTTGGCGGTCGCGCGCGACGGAAACGCGTACGTGACTGCGTTCGACGCCGCCGCCGCCGGTCCCGACGGCTTCTCATCGGCTCGCGTGCTTCTGGCTACGACAGATGGTGCCGTTCGGTCGGTTGCACACGGGATGGCCCATCCGAGCGGATTGGCGATCACAAGCGCACATGACCTCCTTGTCTCGGAGACCCTCGGCAACCGCGTTCTCGCCTTTCAGATCGATGGCGATGGCGAATTGCTGCATAGAAAGGTCTTCGCGAATTTCGAGAGAATGAGCCCACTCGGCATCTGCGCGGATTCGGAGGGAGCTGTCTGGGCGGCGGCTGCGCGGCAGCCGCTTTTCGTGCGGATACTCCAAGGCGGGCGAGTCACCCATCGCGTCCACGTGCCAGGACGCCATGCGGTGGCCTGTCAGTTGGGTGGCCGCGACGGCCGGACGCTCTTCTGCCTGACGGTCGCCGCCAATGTGGCGGACTATCCCGACCGCCAGCAGACCGCGAGCGTCGAGACGGCCCTTGTCGACGTACCTTGCGCCGCGGTTTCCATTCGGCTCGCGGAAACTGGTTTCCATTAGCGAATCCGAAAATGGGCTGGCCGCCAGACGCGACCATCCGGAAAGTTGGAATGAAATTCCTAGACAAGCAAGCTCCTGAGGGCATGCCGTCACCATACCTGGCAGGCCTACTGTGCCGTTGTCCCCGATGCGGCAAGGGCAGGTTGTTCAGTGGATATCTGACCCTGAAACCTCAATGCGACGTGTGCGGCCTGGACTTCAGTTTCGCGGATTCGGGCGACGGGCCTGCTATATTTGTTATCATGATCGCAGGCGCAATCGTGGTCGGAGCGGCCTTGGTCACCGAGGTCAAATACCAGCCTCCATACTGGCTACACGCGGCGCTGTGGGTTCCGATGATTCTCGCGTTGACCCTCTGGCCGCTGAGGGTCCTGAAAAGCCTTCTCATCGCCCTGCAGCACAATCACAGGGCGATGCAAGGGCGGTTGGTTCCCAGGATCCGGGATTGAGCCTCTAGCAGTCTGCTGAAAAACCCTAGATTTGAGAGTTTTCTTGTCTCTCTGCGGTCGTTATCGAAGTGGGGAGCGGTGAGGGAGCGCGCTTATCGGCGGGGTGCCGGGGTTGTCCCCGAAGCCGGTGGCCTATGCTGCGAGCAGTTTGGGGATGCGGATCAGATTGTAGGCGATCAGGTTAAGGAGAAAGTCGGCGGCGACGCGACCGATGCCGCGATGCTTGGTCTTGCGCATGGTGCCGTGTTGTTTGCCCCAGCCGAAGATGCACTCGATCATCGCTCGGCGTGATTGCGACATGCCATAGCCGGGATGTCGTGTGGTGCGATCGTCGATGGCGCTGGTGCGGGTCTTGCCGGCTTTGGTGACGGCGTTGTTTTGCGTCACATGCGGCGTCACGTCGATGGCGCGAAGCTTGGCCACATGATCGGCGGTGTCGTAGGCCTTGTCCTCACCGGCCGTGATGCGGCGGCGGGCCGTCTTGCGCCGAGCCTTCAACATCGTCTCCGAAGCGCGGCGCTCGGCCGTGCCATTGGCGTGCGTAACCATGCCGGCGACTGCCAGGCCATGCCGGTTCTCCATGGTCGCGTGGCCCATATAGCAAAGCCTGGCCTCGCGCCCGGCCGCCTTGCGGTAGAGCCTGCTGTCGGGATCGCTGGTGCTGGCATGGGTGTCGTTCTTGCGCTTCTGGCCATGGAAATTGGCGCCGTTGTCATCGTCGCCACTGCCGTCCTTGGGACGAAAGCTCTTCTGCGAAGCCCAGGCTTCGATCAGCGTCCCGTCCACCGAAAAATGCTCGTTCGACAATAGCGGCCTGACCTGGGAATGGTTCAGGAGCCTGGCCATGAACTTCGCAAACACCTCGCCGTTCTGCAGCCTGTCGCGGTTCTTGGTGAAGGTGGTCGGGTCCCAGACCGGATCGTCCGGTGAAAGCCCTACGAACCAGCGATATAAAAGATTATAGTTCAGCTGCTCCATCAGCTGGCGTTCCGAGCGGATGCCGTAGAACACCTGCAGCAACAGCGCGCTCAGTAATTGTTCGGGAGGAATCGAAGGACGTCCCTCGCTGGCGTAAAGCTTCGCCAGGCTACGGCTCAACTCACCCAGCACATCCCGGACAAGCTCGCGGATCTTCCTCAGAGGGTGGTTCGTCGGCACCCGCTTGTCTGGTGAAATGTACGAAAACAACCCGCCCTGATCCACAAAATTGCCGCGCATGCTCGTCTCCACCGATTCGAGATGACAAAGTGAATCATCAAGAAAACCGCTTGGCGAGCTGGTTTTTCAGCAGACTGCTAGGTTCTTGTTATGAAACGCTACTGCAGCGGCCTTACGATGGCCGGTGTGCGGAGCATGGCGGGGATGTCAGTCTCGGCCGCGATCGAACGTCAGACTGCTGCCGCGTACGTGCTACGAAGTCTGGGGAAAATCCGGCGCGTCCGGCCGCATGAAGGACTGTGACGGCTCCTCGTGCAATGCATAGGCATCGATCTCTCCTTCAACTCGCCTGTAGAGCTTCCTGACGAGAGGATCGTGGCCGGGAATGATGCGGTCGGGGTGGCCTGCCAGGCGCTCGCAGATCGTCCAGCCGTTATGCATGTCGCCAATATTGTAGACGATCGGAAATGGGCTGCGGCGGTGCATGTTCGCGAAGTAGTGCGAGGCGTCGGATGCCAATACGACGGGACCGCGCGCTGTCGCCACGCGGACCACCTGCAGCCCATCGGAGTGTCCGCCGACGCGATGTAGCGTGACGCCGGGTGCGACCTCGCCGTCGCCATCATGAAAGATGACACGCTCATCGTAGACATGCCGCACCATCAGCGTGACGTCCTCCGCGGAGAAGGGATGTCGCAACACGCCGCTGCACATGCAGCGGCCCGTTGCATAGCTCATTTCCCGATCTTGCAGGTGGAACGTTGCACGGGGAAAACGATCCAGATTTCCGGCGTGATCATAGTGCAGGTGGGTAATGATGACGTCGCGCAAATTCTCGGCCTGGACGCCGAACCGGGCCAGCGCGTCCACCGGATTCATGTCGAGTGTCCGCTTGCGCGACTTCGACGCAGCCTCGTTGAAGCCGGTATCCACAAGAATATCGCGATCCTTGCCGCGGATCAGCCAGACGAAATAATCCAGATCGGCTGCTGTCGTCTCGTGCGGGTCCGGGGACAAATGATTCATCTGCGGCGTCCGGGCCGTCATGGTCGCGTAGCGGATCGCATAGATTTCGTAAGTCGGCTGTAGCGGCGTCATCCCTCGTCTCTTCCTTCATTTTTGAATTGTTTGTCGGCGATCTGGTGCCTCGACCTCTTGGTCTTAACAGCGATCAGGACTCATCGCCAACGGTCCGAAGTGGCCGGCGCAGGGCGACGCCCGGTGGTGGCCGGGCAGAAGCCGCCTTTGCGCCGTCTCATGCAAACTTGTGCGAGACATTCTTGGTGACGGTGTAGCAACCGAGACCCTCAATACCGCCTTCGCGACCGTAGCCGCTGTCCTTGACGCCGCCGAACGGGGTTTCCGCTGTCGAGGCGACGAAGTGGTTGATGGTGAGGTTGCCGGTTTCGACATCCTCGGACAGGCGCTGCACATTGCTCGCCGATGTCGTGAAGGCGTAAGCCGCAAGGCCGAACGGCAGGGCATTGGCTTTCGCGATCGCCTCGTCGAGATCACGCACTGGATTGATCAGCGCGAGCGGCCCGAACGGTTCATTGGTCATGGCCAGCGCATCGTCCGGCACGTCAGCCAGAACCGTGAGCGGATAGAAGTAGCCGCGATTGCCGACGCGCTCGCCGCCGGCGAGGACACGCGCGCCGCGCTGCCTGGCATC
This sequence comes from Rhodopseudomonas sp. P2A-2r, assembly GCF_026015985.1. Classification (GTDB taxonomy): domain Bacteria; phylum Pseudomonadota; class Alphaproteobacteria; order Rhizobiales; family Xanthobacteraceae; genus Tardiphaga. The sequence goes on from NZ_CP110389.1 coordinate 2,935,787, forward strand.
CGCGACCAGATGCTCCATCGCCGCGATGCGGCGCGGGTTCGCCAGTGGCCCGAGCTGGGTGGAGGGATCCATGCCATTGCCCATCTTCAAGCTCGCCGCGCCTTCGGCAAAGGTCTGCGCAAAGCTCTCGTAATGCTTTTCATGGACGAAGAATCGCGTCGGCGCGACGCAGACCTGGCCGGCATTGCGCGATTTGGTAATCACCGACGCCTTTGCGGTGGTCACGGGATCGGCATCGTCGCAGACGATCACCGGACCATGGCCGCCCAGTTCCATGATCGCCGGCTTCATGTGCTGGCCGGCCATCGCGGCGAGATGTTTGCCGATCGGCACCGAGCCGGTGAAGGTGATCAGCCGGATCGCTGGATGCGGCACCAGATAGCTGGAAATCTCCGCGGGGTCGCCGAAGACGAGATTGAGCACGCCCGGGGGCAGGCCGGCATCGTGGAAGGCGCGGACCAGTTGCAGCGCGCCGGCCGGCGTCTCTTCCGAGGCTTTAAGGATGATCGAACAGCCCGACGCCAGCGCCCCGGCGACCTTGCGAGCCGGTGAGCTCATGGGAAAATTCCACGGCGAGAATGCCGCAACCGGGCCGATCGGCTGGCGATACACCGTGTGCTGCAGTTGAGGACCGGCTGGAATCACGCGGCCATAGATGCGCATGCCTTCGGTGGCGTCCCATTCGATGATCTCGCAGCCCCGCAAGACTTCAAGACGGGCCTGATCGAGCGGTTTGCCTTGCTCAAGGACCATCGCCGTCGCCATCTCCTCGACGCGGGTACGGATCAGCGCAGCGGCACGGAGGATGATCTGCGCGCGCGCATTCGGCGCGGTCTTGCGCCATACCGCAAATCCACGAGTGGCGGCGTCGAGCGCATCGTCCAGATCGTTCCGGCTCGCATGCGGCACGGTGCCAAGCACGCTTTCGTCGGCGGGATTGATGATGGGCGTGCCGGATGCACGGCGCCAACCTCCGTCCACATACATCTCGATCTCTGGATAGGGCATTGCAGCGTCCACTTCTGATTTCTTGGAGGGATTGAGGTCGCCTCACTTGCGCGGCATCCAATCATATGTTGATATAACAGAACAAGCATTCTGCTAGACAGAACAATGCGGAATGGATCGGATCGGGGAGGGGCGTGTCGTCGCGCCGCGAACCTGCCGACCCAACGCCGCCAAAAGACGGATGGGAGAGAGACATGACAGCGGACAAGATGGATAAGCGGTCGCCGACGCGGCGCTCGGTTGTAGCAGCGGCACTGCTGGCCATCGGTGCGACGGCTGTCGCGCCGTCGGCACGCGCATCCGACAGCTATCCGACCAAGATGATCCGACTGCTGGTGCCGTTTCCGGCGGGCAGCGCCACCGATGTGGAAGCACGCTTTCTTGCCGATAAGGTCGGCGCGGTGCTCGGCCAGAAAATCCTCGTCGACAACAAGCCGGGCGCCAACGCCAATATCGGCGCCGCGGAAGTCGCACGCGCGCCCGGCGACGGCTACACGCTCTATCTTGCGACCAACTCGACGCATTCGGCCAATGTGCATCTCTACAACAAGATGCCGTTCGACCCGGTGGCCGACTTCACGCCGATCGCGCGCCTGACGCGCAATCCGCTGGTCATGGTCGTGGCGAAGGATTTCCCGGCGAGCGACCTCAAGACGTTCATCGCCTATGCCAAGGCCAACCCCGGCAAGCTGAGCTACGGCTCGGGCAATACCGGCAGCATGGCGGCGGCGCAGCTCGTCAAGTCGATGGCGGGCATTGACGCCGTGCGCGTTTCCTATCCGGGCACGCCGCAAGCCATCACCGATCTGCTCGGCGGCCGCATCGAATTCGTCATCACCGACGTGGCGGTGACCCGCGAATTCATCAACCAGGGCAGCCTGCGTGCACTCGGCGTCACGACTCTTGCCAAGGTTGCCTCGCTGCCCGAGGTGCCACCGATGGCCGAGGTCGGTCTGCCCGGCTACGACTTTGCCGCGTGGAGCGGCTTGTTCGGACCGAAGAACGTCCCGGCCGACGTCGTCGAAAAGCTCAACAAGGCTTTCCTCCAGGTGATGGCCACCGATGAGGCCGAGAAGTTCTTTGCCGGTATCGGCCTCGAGCCCGATACCAGCACGCCGCAAGGCCTTGCCGATCACGTCACCAAGCAGACCGAGCTATGGGGCCGCATCATCAAGGAATCCGGCCTTGAAAAATCTGACGACGACGTGGCCGCGGCCTTCGCGCGGCTTCCGGCCCTGCTCGACGGCGACGCCGCGCTGATCCAGCGCGGGCGTTTCCTCGATGTCGATTGTCTGCTCGGATCGACCGAGCAGGCGTTTCACGTCGCTATCCACGCCGGGCGCATCGTCGACATGGCGCCGGCGCCAGTGTTGATGCGCTCCTGGACGTTCGGCTACCGGGCCACGCCCGCGGCATGGACCGCGTTCTGGCAACCGATGCCGAAGGCCGGATGGCACGATCTGCTTTCGCTGACCAAGCGCGGTGTGGCCACGCTCGACGGCGATATCCGACCTTTCATGACCAACCTGCAATATTTCAAGGACCTGTTGGCTCTGCCGCGCGGGACGGGAGGCGCGGCATGACAGCTTACATTGAGCCGATGATCGGCCGCTACGTGCATGTCGATATCGACGGCATCACTCACCGAATCTATTTCGAGGAAGCCGGGCAGGGTATTCCGCTCGTCTGCCTGCACACCGCGGGCTCCGACGGGCGGCAGTGGCGCTATCTGCTCGCCGATCCCGAATTTACCAAACACTATCGAATCATCGCCTTCGACATGCCCTGGCACGGCAAGTCGAATCCGCCTGAGGCATGGGATGGCAGTGAATATCAGCTGACCACGGCGCGCTACACCGACACCATTCGTGCATTCTGCGCCGCGCTGGCGCTCGACAGACCGGTGGTCATGGGATGCTCGATCGGCGGCCGCATTGTGCTTAATCTCGCCATCGATCATGCCAGCGAATTCAGCGCGCTGATCGGTCTGGAAGCCGCGGATTTCCAGGCGCCGTGGTACGACACCGCCTGGCTGAACCGTCCGGACATTCACGGCGGCGAGGTTTGCGCGGCGCTGGTCTCCGGCCTGGTCGCGCCGCAAAGTCCGGCGGCGGCCCGGATGGAAACGCTGTGGGCCTACAAACAGGGCGGCCCCGGCGTGTTCAAGGGCGATCTTTATTTCTATCGCGTCGATGGCGACCTGCGCGGCCGCACCAACGCGATCGATACGAAGATCTGTCCGTTGTATCTGCTCACCGGCGAATACGATTTCTCCTGCATGCCGGAGGATACCGTGCGCACGGCCGAAAGCATTGACGGCGCGGACGTGACCATCATGGAGCAACTCGGCCATTTCCCGATGAGCGAAAATCCCGTGCAGTTCAGGCGCTACATCGCGCCGGTCCTCGCAGAGATCCTACAACAAAAAGCAACCTGAGGAGGAGCATCACATGACGATCAAGGCATTTACGACAAGTCTCTATCTATCCGCTGCACTGCTGCTGTCGGTGCAAATCGCCGGCGCCGCCGAGACGATCAAGATCGGCGTCCTGAACGACCAATCCGGCGTGTTCGCAGACAACGGCGGCCCGGGTTCGGTGGCTGCCGCAAAGCTCGCGGCGGAAGATTTCGGCGGCGAGTTGCTCGGGCAAAAGATCGAGGTGATCTCGGCCGATCACCAGAACAAGGCGGACATCGCGGCATCCACTGCGCGCCGCTGGTTCGACACCGAAGGCGTCGACATGATCGCCGACGGCGCGGCATCGTCCGCCGGCTTCGCCATCCTCGAAGTCGCCCGCCAGAAGAACAAGATCTTCACCATCAGCGGCCCCGGCTCGTCGGACTTCACCGGCAAGTCCTGTTCGCCGATCTCGTTCCACTTTAATTACGACACCTACGCGCTGTCGAAGCTGACCAGCGAAGCGGTGACCAAGGCCGGAGGCCCGACCTGGTATTTCATCTCGGCGGACTACGCCTTCGGCCATGCACTGCAGCGCGACGCCACCAAGTTCATCGAGGCGGCCGGCGGCAAGGTGATCGGCTCGGCCGCGCATCCGCTGGGCACGACCGACATGGCGTCATTCCTGCTGCAGGCGCAGGGCTCGAAGGCCAAGGTGGTGGGACTTGCCACCTCCGGTGCGGACGTGCAGACCGCCATCAAGCAGGCCGGCGAATTCGGCATCGTCGAAAGCGGGCAGCAGCTCGCCGGTCTTCTGGTCTTCATTACCGACGTCAATGCGCTCGGCCTCAAGGCGACCCAGGGGTTGCAGGTGACGACCTCGTTCTATTGGGATCTCAACGATGAGACCCGTGCCTGGACCAAGCGTTACCTGGCGCTGACTGGCGGCAAGGTGCCGAGCATGGTGCAGGCCGGCGTCTATAGCGGCGTACATCACTATCTTGCGGCGGTGAAGGCCGCCGGCACCAAGGACCCCGCCATCGTTGCCCAGAAGATGCACGAAATGAAGGTCAACGACATGTACAACAAGGATGTCGTCGTGCGTCCCGACGGGCGCGTGCTGCACACCATGTATCTGGTGCAGGTGAAGAAGCCCGAAGAGTCGAAATACAAATTTGACTACTATAAGGTGATCACGACCTCGCCGGGCGAACAGGCATTCCGGCCGATGAGCGAAGGCGGGTGCCCGCTGGCGAAGGGCTGAGCCGCCGCAAGATCGCGGGCGCAGCCCGGCTGCGCCCGCTTCTCAATTGAACTTGGAATAGAAGGAATACGGCATGACGAATGCCATTGGTTTTATCGGTCTGGGCGTCATGGGCGAGCCGATGTGCCGCAATCTGGCACGCAAGTCGGGCCTGCCGGTCTACGGCTTCGACCGCGCCGATGCGCCGCTCGAACGGCTGGCGGAGGCCGGCGTCAAGCGCGCGGCAACGCTCGCCGAGCTGGCAAACAGCTGCGACGTGATCTTTATGGCGCTGCCGAGCGGCAAGCATGTTGCCGCGGTATGTGACGGCGACGATGGGCTGGTCGCCCATGCGCAGGCGCGCCACACCATTGTCGATCTCGGCACCTCGCCGGTGGAAGCCAGCCGCGAACTCGCCAAGCGGTTCGCTGCCAAAGGTGCGGCCTATGCCGATGCGCCGATCGCGCGGACCCGGCAGGCTGCGGAAGAGGGCACGCTGAGCGTGATGGTCGGCGCCGATGCGGCGATCTTCGCGAAATTGCAGCCGCTGATCGCGACCTTCGCCACCGACATCACTCATTGTGGCGCTGTCGGCGCCGGGCAGGTGGTCAAGATCCTCAACAACATGGTGCTGATGGAAACCGTCGTCGCGCTGGGCGAGGCGCTGGAAACGGCGAGGCGCGCCGGGCTCGATCCCAAAGTGGTCTTCGAGACGCTTGCCAAGGGGTCCGCCGACAGCTTTGCCCTGCGCAATCACGGCATGAAGGCGATGTTGCCGGACACCTTCCCGGAACGTGCCTTCTCGACCGAATATGCCCGCAAGGATATCAGCTACGCGCTCGATCTCGCCAAGTCCGTCGACATCAGGTTGCAGGGAGCGGAACTCGCCGACAAGTTGCTCGGCGAGGCGATTGACGCCGGGCATGGCGATCTCTACTGGCCAGTACTGGCGCGCGTGATCAAGGCGTCGCACACGGCCTGACGGATACCCATGAAGAAGCCCGCGCCCTCACAAGTGAAGCCCCAGCCGGCCGTTCGCGACGCCGGCGAGGGCGTGGCTGCGGTCGAGCGGGCACTGTCGATCGTGGCTGCGCTGGAAAGCGCCGACCAAACGATGACGTTGGCCGAACTGGCGGTGCGCACCGGCTTTTACAAGAGCACGATCCTGCGGCTGCTGGGATCACTGATCGCGAACGGCTATGTCACGCGGCTGCCTGACGGCAGCTACGACCTCGGGCCGGCGGCGTTCCGCCTTGGTGCAGCCTTCTCCCGCAAGAATGCGCTCGGGCATCACGTGGTGCCCGCGTTGCAGGAACTGGTCGATCGCGGCACCGAGAGCGCATCGTTCCATGTCCGGCAGGATGCCGATAACCGCCTCTGCCTGTACCGGGTCAATTCGCGCCATGCGACGCTCGATCGCGTCGAGGCCGGTCAGAGTTACGCGCTGCTGCGCGGTGCGGCCGGGCATATCATTCTGGCTTATGCCGGTAGCACCGGCCCACGTTACGACGCCATTCGCCGGGTCGGGTCGGATGTGTCGCTGGGCGAGCGCGATCCGAGCTGCGCGGCGGTGGCGGCGCCGGTGTTCGGCCCGCGCGGCATGCTAATCGGGGTGATCTCGCTGTCGGGGCCGCGCGAACGCTTCGGCGAAGCGGAGATCGCCGAAATGAAACGCGTGCTTGGCCCGGTGGCGCAGGCGCTCACGGTCAACCTCGGTGGAGAGTGGCCAGCCTATCGCGGCTGACTGCATTGCTGACGATGGCACATTGCGAAGGGACTTCCTGATCCATGGCAACAATCTCTGCACAGCCCGACGTGCTGGTGATCGGCGGCGGCAACGCGGCGCTGTGTTCGGCACTGATGGCGCGCGAGGCCGGCGCCTCGGTGCTGATGCTGGAATCGGCGCCGAAGGAATGGCGCGGTGGCAATTCCATGCATGTGCGCAACCTGCGCTGCATGCATGACGAACCGCAGGACGTGCTGATCGAGGCCTATCCCGAAGAGGAATTCTGGCAGGATCTCCTGAAGGTCACCGGCGGCCTCACGGACGAGCCGCTGGCGCGGATGGTCATCCGCCATTCGTCGCGCTGCCGGCCGTGGATGCGCAAGCATGGCGTGCATTTCCAGCCACCTCTGTCCGGTGCACTGCATGTGGCGAGGACCAATGCGTTCTTCATGGGCGGCGGCAAGGCGCTGGTGAATGCGTATTATCGCAGCGCCGAAGCGCTTGGCGTGCAGATCCGTTACGATTCGCCGGTGAAGAGTCTTGAAGTGAAGGACGGCCGCTTCATCGCCGCCATCACCGAGGCCGGCGAGCGCATCGAGGCCAAGAGCTGCGTGCTCGGCTGCGGCGGCTTTGAGTCCAATCTGGAATGGCAGCGCGAGGCCTGGGGCCAGAACGAGCGTGGCGAATGGACCGCGGAGAATTTCCTGATCCGCGGCACCCGCTTCAATCAGGGCGTCCTGCTGAAGTTCATGATCGACGCAGGCGCGGAAACCATCGGCGATCCCACCCAGGCGCACTGTGTCGCCATCGATGCCCGCGCGCCCCTGTACGACGGCGGCATCTGCACGCGGATCGATTGCGTGTCGCTTGGCGTCGTCGTCAATCGCGACGCCGAACGCTTCTATGACGAAGGCGAAGACTTCTGGCCGAAGCGCTATGCGATCTGGGGCCGTCTGGTGGCACAGCAGCCCGGCCAGACGGCGTGGTCGATCATCGATCAGAAAGCCATCGGCCGCTTCATGCCGCCGGTGTTCGACGGCACCACGGCCAACACGCTGGAGGAGCTTGCGGTCAAGATCGGCGTCGATCCCGCGACCTTTGTCGCGACATTGGCCGCTTACAATTCAGCTTGCCGGCCCGGCACTTTCGATCACACCGCGCTCGATGATTGCCGCACCGAGGGGCTGACACCGGCCAAGACCCATTGGGCCCGGGTGATCGATACCGCACCGTTTTATGCCTATCCGCTCAGGCCCGGCATCACCTTCACCTATCTGGGCATGAAGACCGATGCCACCGCCGCCTGCCGGTTCGGCAACGCGCCGAGCGACAACCTGTTTGCCGCCGGCGAGATGGTTGCCGGCAATGTGCTCGGCAAGGGCTACACCGCCGGCGTCGGCATGAGCATCGGCACCGCCTTCGGCCGCATCGCCGGCGTCAACGCCGCCGCCAGCGCCGGCCATCGCCACCCCACATTCCACGAGGAGTTCAGCTATGCCGCCGGTCACTGAGTTGGTCGCGCCCGTCGCCGGCGGCGCCTGCGAGGGCGGCGTCAACTTCGCCGTAGCAATGACGGCCGGCGAGGCCGAGGTCGCGCGGATCATGCAGATCTGCAATGCCTGCCGCTATTGCGAGGGATTCTGCGCCGTGTTTCCGGCGATGACGCGGCGGCTCGATTTCAATGCCGCCGACACCCATTATCTCGCCAACCTCTGCCACAACTGCGGTTCGTGCCTCTATGCGTGCCAATATGCGCCGCCGCACGAATTCGCCGTCAATGTCCCGCAGGCGATGGCCAAATTGCGGGTGCGCACCTATCAGGATTATGCGTGGCCGCGCGCCTTCGGGGCGCTCTATGAGCGCGCCGGCCTCACCGTCGCTTTCGCACTGTCCGGCGGTCTGGCACTGTTCATGATCCTGGTCATCGCGATGACGGGGCGGCTGATCCACGAGCCGCTGCAGGGCAATTTCTACGCGATCTTCCCGCATAATTTCCTGGCCGCGCTGTTCGGCATCGTGTTCCTGTTCGCCATCCTGGCGCTCGGCATCGGCGTCACCAAATTCTGGCGCGAAGTTTCGCCGACCAAGGGTGACCATCCAGCCGATATCGCCGCGGCCGCCAAGGCGCGGATGCCGGCGATGGCCGAAGCGGTCACCGACGTCGCGCGATTGCGCTATCTCGGCGGTGGCCATGGCGAGGGCTGCAACGAGAATGACGACGCCTTCTCACTGTGGCGTCGCCGCTTCCATCAATTCACGCTGTACGGCTTCCTGTTGTGTTTTGCCGCCACCTGCGTGGCGACGCTGTATCACTATCTCTGGAACCTGCATGCGCCCTATGCCTTCACCAGCGCGCCGGTCATTCTCGGCTCGCTTGGCGGCATCGGGCTGATCGTCGGGCCGATTGGCCTGCTCTGGCTGAATCTGCAGCGCGATGCGCTGCGCTCCGATGCCAATCAGAAGGCGATGGACCGCGGCTTCATCATGCTGTTGCTGCTGGTCAGCATCACCGGCTTTGCGCTCCTGCTGCTGCGCGACACCGGTGCCATGGCGCTGTGGCTGGCGATTCATTTGGGAACCGTGATGGCGCTGTTCCTGACGCTGCCTTACGGCAAGTTCGCCCACGGCATCTTCCGCTCCGCCGCGCTGCTCAAGTTCAACATCGAGAAGCGGATGCCGAACAGGATCGGACTGGGGGAGAGTGATCCTTCCCTCTGAACGATGGCTTCTGGCGCATAGCTGACCGTGAGCGACGTCTAGCGCCAACAGTCAGCGACGACGTGTCTCTCGCGATCGGGGACGGAGGGCGCCATCCGGTGGGTCATGCGCGGTCTGCATAGGACGTCGCCGGCCCCCGACGAAGGCTTGCCCACTCGGTCGCACCGCCTGGCCCCTGCAAGTTCGATCTGATCTCGATCAGCGCGCGCCGTATCCAGGTCTTGATGGTGTTCACCGGAACGCCATAGCGTTCGGAGAGCCGGTCCCGGCTTTCGCCGTCGAGATAGGCGGCCATCACGAGACCACGCTTGGTGCTGCTGGAGCAGGAACTGGCCAGCCTTCATGGCAAGGAGTCCGCGCTGCTGTTCACCTCGGGCTATGTGTCCAACATGGCCTCGCTGAGCACGCTGGCCTCGCGGATGCCTGGTTGCACCATTCTGTCGGACGAACTCAACCACGCCTCCATGATCGAGGGTATCCGGCACAGCCGCTGCGAGACCCGTGTCTTTGCCCATAACGATCCGCGCGATCTCGAACGCAAGCTCAGCGATCTCGACCCGCACGCACCAAAGCTGGTCGCCTTCGAGTCGGTTTATTCGACGGACGGCGACATCGCGCCGATCGCCGAACTCTGCGATGTGGCGGACGCCCACAACGCCATGACCTATCTGGATGAAGTCCATGGCGTCGGCCTGTACGGACCGAACGGTGGCGGCATCGCCGACCGCGAAGGGATCAGCCACCGTCTCGCGGTCATCGAGGGCACGCTGGCCAAGGCATTCGGCGTCATTGGAGGTTATGTCGCGGCATCGGCAACGATCTGCGACTTCATCCGCAGTTTCGCGTCCGGCTTTATCTTCACGACGTCGCTGCCGCCGGCGGTGGCGGCCGGAGCGCTGACCAGCATCCGTCATCTCAGGCAAAGCGCGGCGGAGCGCGAACGGCATCAGGACCGGGTGGCGCGACTGCGGCGGCGGCTCGATGAGAGCGGTGTCGCTCATCTCGACAACCCCAGCCACATCGTGCCGGTCATGGTGGGCGATCCCGTGCTGTGCAAGCAGATCAGCGACGCCCTGATCGACCGCTACGGCATCTACGTGCAGCCGATCAACTATCCCACGGTGCCGCGCGGCACCGAACGCCTGCGCATTACCCCGTCGCCGCACCACAGCGACGACGATATCGAGCACCTGGTCCAGGCGCTGGTGGCAATCTGGGCCGAGGTGGGATTGGCCAAGGCGGCGTAAGCCGTCATGCTGATCGTCAGATCGCTGGCCCCCGCCATTCTTCGAGCAGCGCCTGCGCCAGCGGCTGCTGCGCATCGGGCAGTCCGCGGTCGCGGGCCGCCTGTTCGAGCGCAGAGGTGGCTTCCAGATGGATGCGGAAATGCGCGGCGTTCTGCGCCACGCCGCCGGCGGATGGGTCGTTGCCGAACACCACCTGCTGGCAGCGCGGCAGCGAGGTCGAGGTGAAGGCGCGGCACGACAGCGGTCGCACCGCGTAGACCGTGCAGCGGTCGTCAGTGCCGAGCAGCGGGCAGCGCAGTCGTAATGCCGCCGGATCGGTGGCGGCGCCGAGCGTCGCTGCCGCCTCGGTCAGCCGGGCTTGCAGCGCCTCGCGCTCCATGGGCGTGAAGGTGGCGTCGATATGCGCCACCATCGACGCGGCGGTGCCGGGCGGCACCTGGACATAGAGATGGCAGCACGGGCTGCAGCCGCTGGCGCAGGCGAGGGCGGGCTGGTTGGGGATGTGGTCGCGGATCGCGGCGCTGGCGGCATCGGCGATGGCCGTGGCCTCTCGGGCGGCGTCGGCCATGGTCGCCGCCTGCGCCAGCGTCACCGCCAGCGCCGATCGCAAATTGGCGAAGATCGCCTCGTAGCGGCCGGACAGGTCGCGCATCAGCGCGCCGACCTCGGCGATGTCGTCGGTGACGAAGGCGATGGCTTGCTGCACGAGCATGGGATCATTCCGGTCTGGCCCCGGCATACGCCGCGAGATCGCGCCGGCGCACGGTCGAAATTGGCGCTTAAGCCCGCGCCGCGGCCCGCCCGGTCAAAGCCATCACCGATACCGCGACCACCCGCTCGATGATGCCCTGGACATCGTCGAGGTCGCACAGGCCCTCCGACAATTTGTCGAGCCGCTCGCTGTCGCGGATGGTCTGGTGGGCCATGGCGAGGGCAAAATGAATGCCCCAGTAGATGTCGACCATGGCGTGGTCAGGCAGCGAGCGCTGCATCGCTGCGGCGAAGCGGCGGAGATGGCCGATCTCGCGGTTCTTGATCTTGCGGATCGGTGCGATCGACTCGATGGAGGCCCGGATCATGAAGCGTGCGGCGTCGGAGCGCTGCTTGTCCGGCCCGAGGCAGCCGCGCAAGGTGGGGCCGACCAGGGCCCGCAGCACCGCGTCGACGGGCGCGCGACCGCCGCCTGCTTCCTCGGCTGCCTTCAGCAGGTTGAAGCGTTCGCGGTTGGTGACCAGGCTGCGGCTGACGAACAGTTCGGCGATCAATTCGTCCTTGCTGCCGAAATGATAGTTCACCGCGGCGAGGTTGACGTCGGCGGCGGCGACGATGTCGCGCAGAGTCACGTCGGCGAGATCCGCGTTCGGCATAGAGCCGCTCCGCCGCTGTCAGGATCGCCTGTCTGGTGTGGTCTGCCGCCAAGGTTTTCGCCAGTCTGCTGTCTCAGGGTCAGATCTTACTTGCTTCACCTCTCCCCGCACAGCGAAGCGAAGCTTCGCGCGGCGGGGAGAGGGAACGGCTAGCCGTCTTGCAATTCAAACAGTTGTATGAAACTATCGTTTGACGGTGGGGAATTGTCAATGTGCCGTTCCGCGGCGCGGACATTTCCCGCAAGCACATGACCTGCGATCGCCGCAGCTGCGAGATGGATGACGCGCGACAACGCCCAAAAAATTCCCTTGCGGATGATGATCGGCAGGGAGACAGTGCCGCCAAAATCTTTCCCAAGAAAATGAGGAACGCTCCATGGACTTCAACATGTCTGACCGCCAGCGCGAATGGCTCGATCGCGTGTCGTCCTTCATGGACAAGCACGTGCGCCCCGCCGTTCCCATCTATCGGCAGCAGGACGAGGCGGGTGAACGCTGGAAGGTGATCCCGATCGTCGAGGAACTGAAGGCCAAGGCCAAGGCCGAGGGCCTGTGGAACATGTTCATGCCGCCGTCGTCCCATGAGGACGAGGAGTTTCACGGCGCCGGTCTCAGCAATCTCGAATACGCGCTGCTGGCCGAGCAGATGGGCCACATCGGCTGGGCCTCGGAAGTGTTCAACTGCTCCGCGCCCGACACCGGCAACATGGAAGTGTTCATGCGCTACGGCTCGAAAGAGCACAAGCAGAAGTGGCTGAAGCCGCTGATGAACGGCGAGATCCGCTCGGCCTTCCTGATGACCGAGCCGGATGTTGCGTCGTCGGACGCCACCAACATCGAGACCTCGATCGTGCGCGACGGCGACGAATACGTCATCAACGGCACCAAGTGGTGGTCGTCGGGCATGGGCGATCCGCGCTGCAAGATCATGATCGTGATGGGCAAGACCGATCCGTCGGCGCCCAAGCATCAGCAGCAGTCGCAGATCCTGGTGCCATCGGACGCCAAGGGCGTCATCATCGAAAAGCTGCTGCCGGTGTTCGGCTTCGACGACGCGCCGCATGGCCATGCGCGGGTCAAGCTGGACAATGTCCGCGTGCCCGCCAGCAACATCCTGCTCGGCGAAGGCCGCGGCTTTGAGATCGCCCAGGGCCGTCTCGGTCCGGGCCGTATCCATCACTGCATGCGCACCATCGGCAAGGCCGAGGAAGCGCTGGAGAAGATGGTGCGCCGGCTGTCGTCGCGCACTGCGTTCGGCAAGAAGATCATCGAATATTCGATCTGGGAGCAGCGCATCGCCGAGGCCCGCACCGACATCGAGATGAACCGTCTGCTGTGCCTCAAGGCCGCCGACATGATGGACAAGGTCGGCAACAAGACTGCCCAGCTTGAGATCGCCATGATCAAGGTGTCCGGCCCGAACATGGCGCTGAAGATCATCGACAATGCGATCCAGGCCTATGGCGCTGCCGGCGTCTCCGACGATGCCGGTCTCGCCCGCGACTACGCCTCCATGCGCACCATGCGTCTGGCCGACGGTCCGGACGAGGTTCACAACCGCGCCATTGCGCGGCTCGAGCTTCGCAAGTATGCCAATGCGCCTGTGAAGCATTGATCGAGGGTGCAGCGTGACTGACGGCGTGCGCAAGGACGACGAATTCTCCGGCACCAGGCCGGTCGAGGAGCGTCATCGGATCGATGAGATCCGCCTCGAAGGCTGGATGGCGGAGAACGTCGAGGGTTATGCGGGGCCGCTGACCGTCCTGCAGTTCAAGGGCGGGCAGTCGAGATCCGACCTATCGCCTGAACACGCCCGGTCGGTCCTACGTGATGCGCCGAAAACCGTTCGGCAAGCTGCTGCCCTCCGCCCACGCCGTCGATCGCGAATTCAAGGTGATCGCGGCGCTGGGCAAGCAGGGCTTTCCGGTCGCCCGGGCCTACGCGCTGTGCATGGACGACAGCGTGATCGGCTCGGCGTTCTACATCATGTCGATGGAAGACGGCCGGATCTTCTGGGATCCGGCGCTGCCGCAGCTTGCGAAGGAAGAGCGGCGGCCGATCTTCACCAGCAAGATCGAGACGCTGGCGAAGCTGCACATGTACGATCCAGTGGCCATCGGCCTCGGCGATTTCGGCAAGCCCGGCAATTATTTTGCCAGGCAGGTCGATCGCTGGACCAAGCAGTACCGCGCCTCGGAAACCCAGACGATTCCGGAAATGGACCGGCTGATCGAATGGCTGCCGACCACGGTGCCGGCGCAGGAGCGGGTGTCGGTGGTGCACGGCGACTATCGCATCGACAACATGGTGTTCCATGCCACCGAGCCGCGCGTGCAGGCGGTGCTCGACTGGGAGCTGTCGACATTGGGCGATCCGATGGCCGACTTCACCTATCTGCTGATGCAGTGGACCATGCCGGGCCTCGCCGGGCTGGATTTCGCCGCGCTCAACATTCCCACCATGGAGGAGGCCGCGCAGATCTATTGCAAGGCCACCGGCCGCGACAGCGTGCCGGATCTCAACTGGTACTATTGCTACAACCTGTTCCGGCTGACCGGCATTCTGCAGGGCATCGCCGGCCGCGTCCGCGACGGCACGGCGTCATCCGCCAAGGCTATGGAATCCGCCAAGCGCACCGTGCCGCTGGCCAAAGCCGCCTGGGACTATGCGCAGAAGGCCGGCGCCAAATAATCCGAATAAAATCAAGAAAAGTAACGATCGACTGAAAAGGCGTCTCCGCAAGGTGGCGCCTTTTTGTTGCGTTCGCTCGATGCATGGCGCGCGCTGTGCTCCACGTTTCCCGGGCGCGCTGCAGCACAGGCGATGCGTAGCATCGCCGGCAGTGCTGCTGCGCAGACCCGGGATCCAGCTTTCTTGGTCGACAAGCTGGGCCCGGATCTGCGGCGCACCACGCCGCGCAAGCGCGGCGCGCTGCACCGCGTCCGGGGCACGCGAGCCCCGGCGCCGCCGTATCCGGAGGAGGGCAACCATATTGCAGCAGCACCTACGATAGCGCCGATGCCGGAGCCATTGTTATGCGTTGTCTTATTTGTTGACCGGCAGCTTTGCCGGCGTTGCTGGCGGCGCGACGCAATCGAGAGTAGAAATCGACGGCGCGAATGGGGACGTCGTGCGGGCAGGGGCTTTGAGACATGAACCAGTCGCAGCCGGTCGACGAGAGCTCCCTGCGCTACGCCGGGTGGCGGATCGTCGCCGCGTTGTTCCTGGTCGAACTCGCGATGTTCGGTTTCGGTCTCTATGGCCAGGGCATCTATGTCACAGAGCTTCGTCGGCTCAACGACTGGTCGACCGCGCGGGTGGCGAGCGGCGCCACGCTCTGTCTGTTGCTGGGATCGCTGTTCTCCGTGTTCGTCAGCGACCTGCTGCGCTGGTTCGGGCCGCGCCGATTGGTGCTGGCAGGGATTGCGGCGCTGGCGGCGGGCCTGGCCTTGCTGGCATCGGCCGCATCGGTGGTGCAACTCTATGCGGGCTTTGCCATGCTTGCTTTGGCCTGGGTCGGCCTCGGCACCGTGACTGCGGCGGCGATTGTCGGCGCGTGGTTCGAGCACAAACGGGGCCTGGCCATCAGCCTGACATTCACCGGCGCGACATGCAGCGGCATCGTGCTTGCGCCGGGGCTGGTGTGGCTGGTCGGAACGTTGGGATTTCGCGACGCGCTGTGGCTTGCGGCGTCGTTGGCGGTCAGCGTGCTGGTGCCGATTGTGGCCATCGTCATCAGATTGCCACTGCCGATCGATCGCTCGGTTGCAATGGCTCCACAGCCCACTGCGGTGGCGTCCCGGCTGTCATTACTGCGCGATGCCAGATTCTGGTCGCTCACCGCGCCGTTCGCGCTGGCGCTGCTGGTCCAGGTGGCGTTCATCGTGCACCAGATCGCGATCCTGACGCCTCTGATCGGCTTCCAGCGGCCGGCGGCGCGGTGGCGCTGACGACATTCATGGCGCTCGGCGGCCGCATCGGTCTCGGCCTGTTTGTCGATCGCCTCGATCCGCGGCGCACGGCCGCGGTGTCGATCCTCAGCCAGGCGGTGGCGCTGGCGGTGATCGGACACTCGGTCGATCCGCGGGCGCTGCTGCCGGCCTGTGCGGTGTTCGGCTTCTCGATCGGCAATCTGATCACCCTGCCGGCGCTGGTGGTGCAGCGCGAATTCCCGAGCGGCGCGTTCGGCATTGTGCTCGGGCTATCCATGGGCATCAGCGGTGTCGTCAACGCCTGCGGGCCTGCAGCGATGGGCCTGCTGCGCGACCTGAGCGGTGGCTATGCGCTGCCGTTGTCGGTCGGCATAGCCATTCAGCTCGCTGCGGCAGGCGCGGTCCTGATCAAGCCGCCGTGATGGCGCGGCGCGAAAACTGTCGCAGCGGCAAACCCGCCGCTGCGCCCATTGTGTTGCGCGCCCGGGTGTTTCATGAAGCAGGTTGCACGGTGATCGATCCGCCGTATTCGCCGCATTCAATCATCTTCGGACACTCCTCTTGCCGTTCTCTCCCAATCTGAGTGGAAGCCTGCTGATGGCGCTCGCCATGGCCAGCTTCAGCGTCACCGACGCACTTACTAAATTCTTGACCTTGCAGATGAATTTCGGGGAGGTGATGCTGCTCCGCGGCCTGTTTGCGGGGGTCCTGATTGGCCTGCTCGTCCTGCATCGACGCGCCCTGCGGCCGCTGCGCGTCGTGGTCGTGGCGCCGGTGCTGATGCGCATCGGCGGGGAGATCGGCGGCACCATCCTGTTCCTGGCGGCGATCACCAACCTGCCGCTGGCCAATGTGTCGGCCATCATCCAGGCCCAGCCGCTGGCCGTCACCCTGGCCGCCGTGTTGATCCTCGGCGAGCGGGTCGGGTGGCGGCGTTGGCTGGCGATCGCGGCGGGCTTTGCCGGGGTGCTGATCATCGTGCGACCGGGCGTCGACGGCTTCAACCAGTATGCCGTGCTGGCGCTCATCTCGGTGGCGTTCTATGCCCTGCGCGATCTCGCTACCAAGCAAATTCCGGCGGAGATCCCGGCGCTGCTGGTCACGCTTCTCACCACCGTCGCGATCGCGATGGTCGGTGCCGTGGTGATGGTGCCGCTCGGCGGCTGGGTGACGCCATCCGGTTCTGCGCTTGGGCTGCTGGCGGTTGCCGCCGTGCTGATGCTGGTCGGCTATCAATGCATCATCCTGGCGCTGCGGGCCGGCGATATTTCGGCGGTGGCGCCGTTCCGCTACACGCAACTGCTGTGGGCGATGCTGTTTGGCTATCTCGTGTTCGGCGATTCGCCCGACGGCGCCATGGTGCTCGGTTCGAGCGTGATCGTGCTGTCGGGCATTTATGCCTTCCACCGCGAGCGCGTGCGCAACCGGCCGCTGGCCAGCACCGCCTCGGCTCAGGACGCGCTGTAAGCTCACCCGCCCCGAAGGGGAGGGTGAGACGGATCAGATCGGCTTGCCCGCATAGGGCATCGATGCCGTCAGCCCGCCATCGACCGGGATCGCCTGGCCGTTGACATAGGACGCGTCGTCGCTGGCCAGGAACAGTCCCATCGCCGCCAGCTCATGCGGCTGACCGGCGCGCTTCAGCGGGTTGAGCTGGCCGATCTTGCCCTCGGTGCCGCGGTCCTTGGCGTTGTCGAAGATCGGCTTGGTCATGCCGGTTTCGATCAGGCCGGGACACACCGCATTGATGCGCACGCCGGTGCCGGAGAGCGAATAGGCGGTGGTCTGCACCAGGCTGATGACGCCGGCCTTGCTCGCCGCATAGGGATGGCCCGAGGCGCCGGACTTCAGGCCGGCCACCGACGCGGTGCAGACGATCGAACCGTATTTCTGCCCGATCATGTGTGGCATCGAATGCTTGATCGCCAGGAAGGGGCCGATCAGGTTGATGCGCAGGATCTCCTGCCATTGTTCCACCGTCTGGTCGAGCAACGGCACAAGGCCACCGGAGATGCCGGCATTGGCCCAGATGGCGTCGAGCCGGCCGTGTCTGGACACCGCGAGATCGATGAAGCCTTTCACGTCGGCTTCGGAACCTGCATCGGCGGTGACCGCTTCCGCGATGCCGCCGGCCTTGCGCACCATGTCGACGGTCTCATGGGTCGCCTCGGAACGGTCCACCGCGATCAGTCTTGCGCCTTCCTTGCAAAACATCAGCGCGGCGGCGCGGCCGATGCCGCTGCCGGCGCCGGTGATGACGACGGATTTGCCTGCGAGACGGCCCATGGTGTTCTCCCGTTGCTTTTTGTGAGCGGCTTGCCGCCAGATGGAATTCGTTCGTTGTGGTGCGCATGTGAAGGCGCTTGAGGGGATGTGCGCTCTGACGTACCAGTGATGAAACACTATTGAAGGGTGATCGCGATGTCCAACGACGCCAAGCCATTCGTTGCGCAACATACCGTGCCGGCAGGAGTCGTCGCGACGCGTTGGTGGTGGGTGCGCCACGCGCCGGTGCGCAACGATGGCGGCAACATCTACGGCCAGAAGGACATGGACTGCGACTGCAGCGATCGCGTGGTGTTCGACGCGGTCGGCAAGATCCTGCCGCGCAACGCGGTATGGTTCGCCAGCAACCTGAAGCGCACGCACCAGACCGCCGACGCGATCTGGGCGGCGGGGTTTCCCCGGCCCGATGTCATGCTGCATGAACCCGATCTCGCCGAACAGCATCTCGGCGACTGGCAGGGCATGAACCGCGCGCAGTTCTTTGCGTCCAGACCGATCGCGGTGGGCAGCTACTGGTTCGCCCCGATCGACGATCCCGCGCCGAACGGCGAGAGTTTCATGGATCTCTACAACCGGGTGTGCCGCGCCATCGACCGCATCAACGTCACCCATGCGGGCCGGGACGTCATCGCCGTCGCCCATGGCGGCACCATCAAGGCGGCGATCGGTCTCGCGCTCAGCAACCAGCCGGATCGCGGGCTGGCCTTCACCATCGACAATTGCTCGGTGACCCGGCTCGACCATCTCGCCAGCGACGGCCATTCCGGCTGGCGCATTCCCATGGTCAACCAGCAGCCATGGATCGCCAGCCCCGAACACGCCGCGATGCATCAGCCGGCCGGTCCGGAAGTGACGCCGACGAAACTTGCCTGATCCAACAACAAAGCCGGCACAGACCGGACAACACGGGAGACGATTCATGACCTTGTTCGACATGACCGGAAAAGTGGCCGTCATCACTGGCTCGACGCGCGGCATCGGCCGCGCCATTGCCGAGCGCATGGCGGAACATGGCGCCAAGGTGGTGGTGTCGTCGCGCAAGCAGGATGTCTGCGATCAGGTGACGAAAGAGATCAACGATCGTTTCGGTGCTGGCTCCGCGGTGGCGATCGCTGCCAACATTTCCAGCAAGGAGAATTTGCAGAACCTGGTCGACGAGAGCAAGCGCGCCTTCGGCAAGATCGACGTGCTGGTCTGCAACGCCGCGTCCAATCCCTACTACGGGCCGCTGGCCGGCATCTCCGACGACCAGTTCAACAAGATCCTCAGCAACAACATCGTCGCCAACAACTGGCTGACCAGCATGGTCGTTCCCGACATGATCGCGCGCAAGGACGGCAGCGTGATCATCGTGTCTTCGATCGGCGGCATCAAGGGCTCGACCACCATCGGCGCCTATTGCATCTCCAAGGCCGCCGACATGCAGCTGGCGCGCAATCTCGC
Source organism: Rhodopseudomonas sp. P2A-2r (assembly GCF_026015985.1). Lineage (GTDB taxonomy): Bacteria > Pseudomonadota > Alphaproteobacteria > Rhizobiales > Xanthobacteraceae > Tardiphaga. The sequence goes on from NZ_CP110389.1 coordinate 2,955,155, forward strand.
CTGCGAATACGGGCCGCACAATGTGCGCGTGAACTGCATCGCGCCCGGCCTGATCAAGACCGACTTTGCGAAAGCGCTGTGGGACAATCCCGACACGCTGAAGGCCTCCACCGCGCGCTCGCCGCTGCTGCGCATCGGCATCCCCGACGAGATCGCCGGTGCTGCAGTGTTCCTCGGCTCGGCGGCCGGCAACTTCATGACCGGCCAGACCATGGTGATCGACGGCGGCGCGACGATCAGCTGATCGTCGCAACAACCTCTGTTGTCATCACCCGCGAAAGCGGGTGATCCAGTCAACGCGGTTGCTGCGATTCACGCGGGCGTCGCGGAATACTGGATGCCCAGCTTTCGCGGGGCATGACACCGGTGTTCGCGGCACATGTCTTTCAATTACTCCAGCGCCGCGTAAACCAGGCTGCGGATCAGCGTGCGGAAATATTCGCGCTGCCCCGGTCCCTGCGACATGAACACCGCGAACAGCTCTTCCACGGGATCGATCCAGAAGAAGGTGCCGGCGACGCCGCTCCAGAAGAACTGGCCCTTCGACCCGGCGAACGGCGCCATGCCGTCGTCGGTACGCACGGCGAAGCCGAGGCCGAAGCCGTGGCCGGGCGGCAGCAGGTGGCTCTCGACCTTCACATTCGCCGCGAGATGGTTGGACGCCATGAAGTGCAGCGTCTTGCGGCCGATGATTCTGACGCCGTCGAGCGTGCCGCCGTTCATCAGCATCTGGCACAACCGCGCATAGTCCATGGTGGTGGAGACGAGCCCGCCGCCGCCGGATTCCATCTTCGGCTGTTCCAGCGGATCGAACAACGTCACCTTGTCGCCGGTCCACGGATCGACCGGGAACGGTTGGGCGATGCGGCCGCTGTTGGCGGCGTCGGTGTGGAAGCCGGTTTCGGTCATCCGTAGCGGCGCGAGAATCCGCTCGGTGAGGAACGCGCCGAGCGTCTTGCCGGACACCACCTCGATGACCCGGCCGAGGATGTCGGTGGAGCGGCTGTAGTTCCATTCGGCTCCGGGCTGGCAGATCAGCGGCAGGCCGGCGACGATGGCGGCATGTTCGGCATTGCTGATGTTGCGATTGCGGACATTGGCCTTCTGGTACATCCGCTGCACCATGCCATTGCCGGTGATCTCATAGGCGATGCCGGAGGTGTGGCGCAGCAGGTCCTGGATGGTGATGGGCCGCAGCGGCAAGGCCAGTTCGAGCTGGCCGTTGCGCTCGACGCCGACCTTGCTGTCGGCAAATTCGGGGATGTACTTGGCCAGCGGCTCGTTGAGCAGAATCTGACCGTCCTCGACCAGTTGCATGATACCCAGCGAGACGATCGGCTTGGTCATGGAAAAGATGCGGAAAATGCTGTCCCGGGCCATCGCTGCGTCGCCGTCCGGACCCTGCCGGCCCAGTGCCTCGAACCAGCCGATCTGGCCGCGGCGCGCCACCAGCATGGTCACGCCCGGCGTGGTGCCCTTGTCGATCTCGCGCCGGAACGCGTCAGACATCTTTTGAAGACGGCCTGATGACAGGCCGAGGGTTTCCGGCTTCGCCTGCGGCAGAGGCGGGGTCTGTGGCGTGGCGGACTGTCTGGCAGTTTGGGCGGTCATCAAGCTCTCCCGATTGATATTTTTGTGCGCCGGACTAGATAGGGCGAGACCCGGCGGGGGTTGCCAAAGCTTGGCCCAGAAATTCAGGCTTGAACAGGGCCGTTTTCTTGAGTAACCAGCCGCCGGTTTGGTGCCGCGCAACCGCGCTGGCCGCAGCAGGTGGATCAATGGCCAAAGCAAAATTCGAACGTAACAAGCCGCATTGCAACATCGGTACGATCGGTCACGTCGACCATGGCAAGACGTCGCTGACGGCGGCGATCACCAAGGTGTTGGCGGAGACGGGCGGTGCGACGTTCACGGCCTACGACCAGATCGACAAGGCGCCGGAAGAGAAGGCCCGCGGCATCACGATCTCGACCGCTCACGTCGAGTACGAGACCGCCAACCGCCACTACGCCCACGTCGACTGCCCCGGCCACGCCGACTATGTGAAGAACATGATCACCGGTGCGGCGCAGATGGACGGCGGCATTCTCGTCGTGTCGGCCGCTGACGGCCCGATGCCGCAGACCCGCGAACACATCCTGCTGGCGCGCCAGGTCGGCGTTCCCGCGCTGGTCGTGTTCCTCAACAAGTGCGACATGGTCGACGATCCGGAACTGCTCGAACTGGTGGAAATGGAAGTTCGCGAACTTCTCTCCAAGTACGACTTCCCGGGCGATGACATTCCGATCATCAAGGGTTCGGCGCTGGCCGCTCTCGAGAACTCCGACCAGAAGCTCGGTCACGACGCGATCCTGGAGCTGATGAAGGCGGTCGACGCCTACATCCCGCAGCCGGAACGCCCGATCGACCAGCCGTTCCTGATGCCGGTGGAAGACGTGTTCTCGATCTCGGGTCGCGGCACCGTCGTCACCGGCCGCGTCGAGCGCGGCATCGTCAAGGTTGGCGAGGAAATCGAGATCGTCGGTATCCGCGATACCCAGAAGACCATCTGCACCGGCGTGGAAATGTTCCGCAAGCTGCTCGATCAGGGCCAGGCCGGCGACAACATCGGCGCGCTGCTGCGCGGCACCAAGCGTGAGGAAGTCGAGCGTGGTCAGGTGCTGTGCAAGCCGGGTTCGGTCAAGCCGCACACCAAGTTCAAGGCTGAGGCCTACATCCTCACCAAGGAAGAGGGCGGTCGTCACACCCCGTTCTTCACCAACTACCGTCCGCAGTTCTACTTCCGCACCACCGACGTGACCGGTGTGGTCCATCTGCCGGAAGGGACCGAAATGGTCATGCCGGGCGACAACATCGCCATGGAAGTGCACCTGATCGTGCCGATCGCCATGGAAGAGAAGCTGCGCTTCGCTATCCGCGAGGGTGGCCGCACGGTGGGTGCAGGCGTCGTCGCAAGCATCATCGAGTAATCCGGCGAGGGGAATGGCAGGATATCGTCATTCCCCAGTTGCCCCCTTGCAAACGGGGCATCGCTTATGCTTCAAACGGCGCGGAAACAGCTTCTGCGCCGTTTCCCTTTAGGGGTGTAGCTCAGTTGGTAGAGCACCGGTCTCCAAAACCGGTTGTCGCAGGTTCGAGCCCTGCCGCCCCTGCCAGCAATTTCAAGGCTTTAACCGGATTTTCGGCGATTTTTGCCGCCACTTGGGTGGTTCGGCGGCAGCAGGATTGCTCCCGGCCCGGCATCTTGACCTTTGACCGGACTCGCCATACAACGCAGCACTCGCTGTCGGCCCGCTTGACGGACTTCCGACGCGGCTTTGATTTTCCGAAACAAAATGGCCCGCTTGGCGGCCCATCCTTGGAAGAGGGTAGGGCGCCAGAGGGCTGTTCGGATTCCTGAAACCTGACAATCGTCTGAGGACGGACGCGGATCATAAAACGATGGCTTTCAGCCCGTTCAAATTCCTGCAGGAAGTGCGGTCAGAGACCGCCAAGGTAACCTGGCCGTCGCGTCGCGAGACGACGATCACCACGATCATGGTGTTCGTGATGGTGGCGTTGGCTTCGATCTTCTTTTTCGCGGCGGATCAGATTATCCGCCTTATCGTGACCTTTTTGCTCGGCATCCATTGATGACAAGCGTGCGGACCTGACCCCATGAGCATGCGCTGGTATATCGTTCACGCCTATTCGAACTTCGAGAAGAAGGTTGCGGAATCGATTCGCGAGCAGGCCAAGCAGCGGGGTCTTGAGGATCTGTTCGAGCTGGTGCTGGTCCCGACCGAGAAGGTCACGGAAGTGCGCCGCGGCCGCAAGATGGAAGCCGAGCGCAAGTTCTTCCCGGGCTACGTGCTGGTGAAGATGCAGCTCACCGACGAAGCGTTTCATCTGATCAAGAACACCCCGAAGGTCACCGGTTTCCTCGGCGCGGAAAACAAGCCGATGCCGATCTCGGAAGCCGAGGCCATGCGCATCCTGCACCAGGTGCAGGAAGGCGTGGAGCGCCCGAAGGCGTCGGTGTCGTTCGAGATCGGCGAGAACGTCAAGGTCGCCGACGGCCCGTTCGCGTCGTTCTCCGGCGTGGTCGAGGAAATCGACGAGGCGCGTTCGCGCGTCAAGGTGGCGGTGTCGATCTTCGGTCGCGCCACCCCCGTCGAACTGGAATTCGGTCAGGTCGAAAAGGTCTGATCGCAATACGCGAAGTACGCTTCGCGTCGTTAGCTGTGGGAGGAAGAGGGCGGTCGCCAGCCGCTCGTCGACCCAACCACGGTACCTGCAACCGCCGGCCGCAAGCCGGCACAACAGGAGTGACACATGGCAAAGAAAGTGACCGGATACCTGAAGCTTCAGGTGCCGGCCGGTGCGGCGAACCCCTCGCCCCCGATCGGTCCCGCGCTTGGTCAGCGCGGCCTCAACATCATGGAATTCTGCAAGGCGTTCAACGCGCAGACGCAGAAGATCGAGAAGGCTACCCCGATCCCCGTGGTGATCACGATCTACGCAGATCGTTCCTTCACGTTCGAACTGAAGACGCCGCCGATGTCCTTCTTCATCAAGAAGGCCGCCGATCTCAAGTCGGGCTCCAAGCTGCCTGGCCGTGACAAGGCCGGCTCGGTGACCAAGGCGCAGGTGCGCGAAATCGCCGAAGCGAAGATGAAAGATCTGAATTGCGACACCATTGAATCAGCCATGAAGATGGTTGAGGGCTCTGCCCGTTCGATGGGCGTCGAGGTGGCGGGGTAACGGTCATGGCAATTGGAAAACGTTTGAAGGCCGCCCGCGAGGGCATCGATCGCGAAAAGCTGTACACCATCACCGACGCCATCAAGCTGGTGAAGGAACGTGCCAAGTCGAAGTTCGACGAGACCATCGAAATCTCGATGAATCTCGGCGTCGACCCGCGTCACGCCGACCAGATGGTCCGTGGCGTCGTCACGTTGCCGCATGGCACCGGCCGCACCCTGCGCGTCGGCGTGTTCGCCCGTGGCCCGAAGGCTGACGAAGCCCGCGCCGCTGGCGCCGACGTCGTCGGTGCCGAGGACCTGGTGGAGAAGGTGCAGAACGGCGAAATCAATTTCGACCGTTGTATCGCCACTCCCGACATGATGCCGCTGGTCGGTCGCCTGGGTAAGGTGCTCGGTCCGCGCGGCATGATGCCGAACCCGAAGATCGGCACCGTGACCATGGACGTCACGTCGGCGGTCAAGGGCGCCAAGGGCGGTTCGGTCGAGTTCCGCGTCGAGAAGGCCGGCATCGTGCAGGCCGGTATCGGCAAGGCGTCGTTCGACGAGGTCAAGCTGATCGAGAACATCAAGGCGCTTGCCGACGCGGTTGCGAAGGCGAAGCCGGCTGGCTCGAAGGGCACCTACGTTCAGCGCGTTGCGGTGTCCTCGACCATGGGCCCGGGCGTGAAGGTCGAGCCGGCCACCGTGCTCGGCTAAGCTATTCTCCGACTGACAAAATCCAGGGGCGGCACCGGGCGACCGGTTCCGCCCCTTTCGTTTGCCCGGTCCATCCGTGTTTGCACGGGATGCATTGCTTAAAACTCCGTTAACCATGCAGGCCGAGGCTTGAGGAACGCGCCGTCGATTCTCGGCGCATTCCGGAAGAGCAATTGGAGCCGTGCCATGGCTGAAATTCTCGCTTTCGTAAAAAGTGATCGGCGCCCGACGCGGTCGGTGCCCGGACCCGGCGATTCCTCGGAAGTCGTCGTCTTTCCGCGCGCCAGCGTTCGGGTGCATTGGGCAACCGAGGCCGGCGTTGCCGCTCCCGTTGCGGAAGGCCGCGCCGACGCCTGATGTGGTCGGCAGGAGATCGCGATCCGCTGCGTAGCGGACGGGTGCCGACGTGTCTGTGACGAGGATCGTCCTCGCATGGCGCGCGGCAGGCGTGTGGAAATTGCCGGGCCGATTGCGTCCGGGCAGGGTGCTTTCCGGTTGAATATCTCGTAGACAGAGCCAAAGCGAAAAGCTGGGCTGTCGGCGCATGCCGTCGCGGCAAACCATGGGGCGGATCGGGTGACACCGGGGCCGTCCTTTCTTTTTGATTCAGAGCAGGAATGGCGGCATGGCGGAGCAGGTACTGATCTATTCGCGTTTTCCGAAGGCGATGATGGCGCGCATCGGCGAGCGCTTCGACCTGATCGATGCTGCCGGCAAGCCGCCGCTCGAGACCTTCACGCCCGAGCAGCTCAGGAATGTCCGCGCGCTCATCACCGCTGGCGGCCAGAAACTGCCTGGCGACGTGATGGACATGCTGCCTTCGCTGGGCGCCATCATCTGCTACGGCACCGGCTATGACGGTATCGACTTCAAGGCCGCGGCTGAGCGCGGCATCGTGGTCGGCAACAGTCCGGCGGCGAATGCGGCCTCGGTGGCCGACCTGGCGATGACGCTGATGCTGGCGGTGACGCGGCGGCTGTTGCCGGCCGACCACTATCTGCGCGAGGGCGGCTGGTCGGCCGCAAGGCCGTCGCCGCTGATGTCACCGCTCCCCGGCAATCCCGGCCGCAAGGTAGGCATTTACGGTATGGGCGAGATCGGCCGCAAGATCGCGGCGCGCGCGGCGGCGTTCGAGACCGAGGTGGCCTACTACAGCCGCAGCCGGCACGACGTGCCCTATGCCTATATGCCGAGCCTCGACGCGCTGGTGGAATGGTGCGACGTGCTGATGATCGCAGTACGCGCCGGTGCCGACACCCACCACATCGTCGACGCCGCGATGCTGAAGAAACTCGGCCCGAACGGTTTTGTCATCAATATTTCGCGCGGCTCGGTGATCGATCAGGCGGCGCTCGTCGGCGCACTGACCGACAAGACCATCGCCGGCGCCGGCCTCGACGTGTTCGAGAAGGAACCGCACGCGCCCGATGCGCTGACGGCGCTGCCGAACGTCGTGCTGACGCCGCATATCGGCGGTCACACGCTGGATTCGCACACGGCAATGCAGGACTGCGTCATCGCCAATCTGTCTGCATATTTTGCAGGCAAGACGTTGCCGTACCCCGTCATCATATGACACGCGGCATATATATATGGATCCCAATCGAAGTCCGTAAGCTGTAGTTGGTTCCGCAGAAGCACAAAAATAATTGAGTGTTTGAAACCGTCGTCTCGTTGTAGTTGTCGCTGGTCATTTAGAAGCAGTCGAATGTAGGCGTACATTCGACCTACCAGGGAGCTCAGCGATGGCTGCGTTCGCGCTCAAGATCAACGGTCAGACTCACCAGGTCGATGTCGACCCCAATACGCCCTTGCTCTGGGCGATCCGCGAGGGCGCGGGGCTCACTGGAACCAAATATGGCTGCGGCGTCGCGCAATGCGGCGCCTGCACGGTCTATCTCGATGGCCAGACGGTGCGCTCCTGCTCGCTGCCGGTGTCGGCGGTGGGTAGCAGCGAAGTCACCACCATCGAAGGTCTCGACAGCAAGGAGGCCAAGGCGGTGCAGAGCGCGTGGGTGGCGCTCGACGTGCCGCAATGCGGCTACTGCCAGTCCGGCCAGGTGATGAGCGCCACCGCTTTGCTCACGCTCAACCCAGCTCCCACCGATCGCGACATCGATCTGGCCATGAACGGCAACATCTGCCGCTGCGCCACCTATGTCCGCATCCGCGCTGCCATTCATGGCGCCGCCAAAACGCTGGAGGGTTGAGCCATGACCATTCATGACAAAACGATCCACGACACGTCGCTGTCGCGCCGTTCCATCCTCAAGGCCGGTGCGGGCCTGGTGATCGGCGCCTATGTCGCACGCGGCGGCAATGCGTTTGCGCAAGCGGCTCCCGCGGCGCCGGCTTACAATATTGTGCCCAATACGTTCCTGATCATCAAACCCGACAACACCGTGACGGTGCTGTGCAAGGGCATCGAGTTCGGGCAGGGGCCCTTCACCGGCATGGCAACGCTGGTCGCCGAGGAACTCGACGCCGACTGGTCGCAGATGCGCGCCGACCACGCGCCGTCGAACCCGCAGCTCTACAAGAATCTGGCGTTCGGCCTGCAGGGCACCGGTGGCTCCAGCGCGATCGCCAACTCCTACATCCAGATGCGTCAGGTCGGCGCCGCCGCACGGCAGATGCTGGTCGCCGCTGCCGCGGATGCCTGGCAGGTGCCGGCGGATGAGATCACCGTCGAGAACGGCGTGATCAAGCACGCCTCAGGCAAAGAGGGCCGGTTCGGCGAGTTCGCCGACAAGGCGATGGCCATGCCGGTGCCGGCCGATCCCAAGCTGAAGGATCCCTCGACGTTCAAGCTGATCGGCAAGGAAGGCGTCGTGAAGCGCCTCGACAGCGCCGACAAGAGCAACGGCAAGGCATTCTATACGCTCGATATCAACGAGCCGGATATGCTGACGGTGGTGATCGCGCGTTCGCCGAAATTCGGCGGCACCGTAAAATCCTTCGATGCCACCGCGGCCAAGTCGATCGCCGGCGTGGTCGACGTCAAGCAAGTGCCGACCGGCGTCGCGGTTTATGCGAAGGGTTTTTGGCCGGCCAAGACGGGGCGCGACGCGCTGAAGATCGTCTGGGACGACAGCAAGGCGGAGACCCGCGGCTCGGCGCAGCTGCTCGCGGAATTCCGCGAAAAGTCGAAGACATCGGGCAAGGTCGTCAAGAACGAGGGGGATTTCGAGGGGGCGATGGCCAAGGGCGGTCGCGTCGTCGAAGTGGAGTATGTGTTCCCCTATCTGGCCCATGCCGCGATGGAGCCGCTCAACGGCTACCTGAAGTGGGACGGCGACACCGCCTATGCCCGTTACGGCTGTCAGTTCCCGACCCCTGACCACAAGGCGATCTCGAAGGTGCTTGGCCTGCCGATGGAGAAGGTGAAGATCGATGTCCTGCTCGCCGGCGGCAGCTTCGGCCGCCGCGCCCAGCAGTCCACGCACCAGGCGATCGAACTTGCCGAGGTCGCCAAGGCGATCGGGCCGGGCAAAGGCGTCAAGCTGGTCTGGACCCGCGAGGACGACATGCGCGGCGGTTATTATCGCCCCTACAGCATCCACCGGATGCGCGGCACGGTGCGCGACGGTAAGATCGAGGCTTGGAGCGACACCATCGTCAGCCAGTCGATCATGAAGGGCTCGTTCTTTGAATCCATCATGTTCAAGGACGGTCTCGACCCGACCTCCTACGAGGGCTCCAACGAGATCCCTTACGAGGTCGCCAACTTCAAGATGGACATGCACCAGGTCGATGTCGGCGTGCCCGTGCTGTGGTGGCGCTCGGTCGGCCACACCCATACCGGTTACGCCGTCGAGGCTTTTATCGATGAGCTTCTTGAGGCCGCCGGCAAGGATCCGGTCGAGGGCCGTCTCGAACTGATGGGCAAGAAGCCGCGCCATGCCGGCGTGTTGAAGGCCGTTGCGGAACTGGCCGACTGGAAGAACTACAAGGTGCCGGAAGGCCGCGCCCGCGGCGTCGCGGTGGTGGAGAGCTTCAATACTTTCGTGGCGCAGGTGGTTGAACTGTCGATGACCGACGACGGTCCGAAGGTGCACAAGGTGTGGTGCGCGGTGGATTGCGGCGTCGCCGTCAACCCCGACATCATCCGCGCACAGATGGAAGGCGGCATCGGCTTCGGCCTTGGCCACATCCTCTATGCCGAGCAGAAGCTCGAGGGCGGCGTGCCGGTCTCCGGCAACTTCGACAGCTATCGCTCGCTGCGCATCAACGAGATGCCGGAGATCGAGGTGGTCATCGTAAAGTCCACCGAAAAGCCCAGCGGCGTCGGCGAGCCCGGCGTGCCCCCGCTCGGGCCGGCAGTGGCCAATGCCATGGCGAAACTCGGTGTGGGAAGGCCGCGGCAACTGCCGATCGTACCGGGAGCGTCGGCATGAGCCTGTTCAAGCAATCGATGCTGGCGCTCGCCGCCGGCACCATTGCGGCCAGCGTGCTGGCTGTCGCCGTGCCGGACATTCAGGCCGATGCGGCAACCGCAACCGGTCCGGACAGGCTGCAGCCGGTCTCGGCCTTCGCCAAGATCAAGGACAAGAACCAGCGCGCGGTGGCGCTGTTTCAGGAGGCCGGCAAGGTGCTGAACTCGCCGCGCTGCATGAACTGCCATCCGGCCACCGAACGCCCGACGCAGACCGACAAGATGCGTCCGCACATCCCGCTGGTGGTGCGCGGCGAAGGTGGCGTCGGCGCGGCCGGCGGGCTGGCCTGTGCGACCTGTCATCACGAGGCCAATTTCGACGCCGCCAACGTGCCGGGCAATCCGAAGTGGGCGCTGGCGCCCGCGGAAATGGCCTGGCAGGGCAAGACGCTTGGCCAGATCTGCGTGCAGATCAAGGACAAGGCGCGCAACGGCGGCAAGGACATGGCGGCGCTGGTCAAGCACATGGCCGAAGACGAGCTGGTCGGCTGGGGCTGGCACCCCGGCGGCAACCGCACCCCGGCGCCGGGCACCCAGAAGCAGTTCGGTGAACTGTTCAAGGCTTGGGCCGATGCAGGCGCCGCCTGCCCGAAGGGGTAGGGCGGTGGCGGCTTCTTTCCTTTCCCGCGCGACGGCGCGGGGAAGGCACAAGAGCCGCCCTGCATAAAAGATGCCGCCGGGCAAAAACCCCCTTGGCAACATTGAAAAGACTCGTTAAAGGATCGGTTCCGGGCGCGCTGGCTTGAGTCGGCACGTCTGTGCACGCATTCCGAAAACAATGGACCTGGAGATCGTTTCCTTCAAGACATCCGCATGGATTGCTCGAAGGGGATGGTGGACTGTCCTTGCTGGACGAAGGCGGGCAGGGGTGACCGGCTTGCCGATCATCTCGATCCTGTCCGAGACTGCTGGCGCTCGCGAGGAAACGCAAGTTTCATCAACGGCTTAATCGATAATATTTGCAGCCAGCATAGACGGGTGAAGACCGGATTTCGCCAGCGTCGCGCCATGCGACGGGCAACGAATATGGTTCGAACCTCGACACCCCGCGCTGGAAACGGTTCGGGAGGGCAGGCTTTTCAACATCGTCGCGCCCGACGTGTCCGAAGACCTGGTCTTTGTAAAAGACTGGTGTCTTGAGGTCAGGTTAGGGCGGGTCGATTGGGTGTAACCCGGCGGCCCTGCCCAGACAAAGTTCTGAGGCAAAGGTCGCCAACCGGAGAGAGCTTGCTGTGGAAAGAGCGGCAAAAAAGGACGCGGTCGAAGCGCTGAACGGTCTGTTCAAGACCACCAGCGTTGCGGTCGTCGCCCATTATTCCGGCCTCACCGTGGCCCAGATGCAGAAGCTGCGTACGCAGATGAAGCTGGCTGGCGCCTCCGTGAAGGTCTCGAAAAACCGTCTCGCCAAAATTGCTCTTGAAGGCACGGATGTTGTTGCCATCGGGTCCCTGTTGAAGGGTCCGACCGTGATCGCCACCTCGGACGATCCGGTAGCTGCACCGAAGGTTGCCGTCGAATTCGCCAAGCTGAACGAGAACTTCGTCATCCTTGGTGGCTCGATGGGTAAAACCGTCCTGACCGTCGACAGCGTCAAGGCTTTGGCCGCGCTGCCGTCGCTCGACGAACTGCGCGCGAAGATCGTTGGCCTCCTTGTGGCGCCCGCGACCAAGATCGCTCAACTGTCGACTGCGCCTGCGTCCAAGCTCGCACGCGTCGTTCAGGCCTATGCCTCAAAGAGCGAAGCGGCCTGACGCCCTTCGCATTCAAACCCTGGTTCGAACCAAGATACGCTTAAGGAAATAGATCAATGGCTGACCTCAATAAGATCGTTGAAGAACTCTCGAGCCTGACCGTGCTCGAGGCTGCCGACCTCGCCAAGCTGCTCGAAGAAAAGTGGGGCGTGTCCGCCGCTGCTGCCGTCGCTGTTGCTGGCCCTGCCGGCGCTCCGGCTGCTGCCGCTGAAGAAAAGACCGAGTTCACTGTCATGCTGGCTGCCGCCGGCGACAAGAAGATCGAAGTCATCAAGGAAGTCCGTGCGATCACGGGTCTTGGCCTCAAGGAAGCCAAGGACCTGGTCGAAGGCGCCCCGAAGGCCGTCAAGGAAGGCGTCAACAAGGAAGAAGCCGACAAGATCAAGGCTCAGCTCGAGAAGGCTGGCGCCAAGGTCGAACTCAAGTAAGAGCGACTTTTCGTTCCGGGGGCGGTCGCCATGGCGACTGCCCCTTGGTACGGAATTGAATTGTACACAAGATTGTGTGAGGTTTCGTGGGAACCACCCTCGAATCTCCATTATTGCCATCCCATATCGGGACGGCAGCACGAAAGCACGGTTTGCGCGCGGGGACGGCAACGTTTCTGGCTAAGCCGTTGGGAGATGGGCCATTTCGGGCTTTTTCAGTCCGTAAGAAGACGGTTTCGACGGGCAGGGCGTAGACAAGCGCTCCGCACGTCGTTTTGCGTTCCGCGATTTAAGCGTTCGACATCGGGATTTTAGTCCTGAATTTGAGCCGGGGTCGCGAACGTTTTGGAAATTCAACCCGGGGGCGACGCCAGTCGTGCTTCGGAAGGTTCGCCCGTTACGGGCGACGCAATGAGAGGCCACGATGGGTCAGCAGACGTTCACAGGTCGCAAGCGCGTTCGCAAGTTCTTCGGTCATATTAAAGAAGTCGCAGAGATGCCGAACCTCATCGAGGTTCAGAAGGCGTCCTACGACCAGTTCCTGATGGTCGATGAACCCGTCGGCGGTCGCCTTGACGAGGGTCTGCAGGCGGTGTTCCGGTCGGTTTTCCCGATCTCGGACTTCTCTAACACTTCAATGCTGGAATTCGTTCGCTACGAATTCGAGCCGCCGAAATATGACGTCGACGAGTGCCGCCAGCGCGGCATGACCTATGCTGCGCCGCTGAAGGTGACGCTGCGCCTCATCGTGTTCGATATCGACGAGGAAACCGGCGCGCGCTCCGTCAAGGACATCAAGGAGCAGGACGTCTACATGGGCGATATCCCGCTCATGACTATGAACGGCACCTTCGTCGTCAACGGCACCGAGCGCGTCATCGTCTCGCAGATGCATCGTTCGCCCGGCGTGTTTTTCGACCACGACAAGGGCAAGACCCACTCGTCGGGCAAGCTGCTGTTCGCCGCCCGCGTGATCCCGTATCGCGGTTCCTGGCTGGACATCGAGTTCGACGCCAAAGACATCGTGTTCGCGCGCATCGATCGTCGCCGCAAGATTCCAGTGACGTCGCTGATGTTCGCTCTGGGTCTGGATGGCGAGGAGATCCTCTCGACGTTCTACAAGAAGATCCAGTTCAAGAAGATCAAGGAAGGCTGGCGCGTACCGTTCGACGCCACGCGTTTCCGTGGCTACTCGACCATCAACGACCTGATCGATGCCGATACCGGCAAGGTCGTGCTCGAAGCCGGCAAGAAGCTCACCGTGCGCGCTGCCCGTCAGCTCGCCGAGAAGGGCCTCAAGGCACTGCGCATGTCCGACGAGGAACTGGTCGGCAACTATCTCGCCGAAGATCTCGTCAACACCAAGACCGGCGAGATCTATGCCGAGGCGGGCGAAGAGATCACCGAGAAGTCGCTGAAGGCGCTGGTCGAGGAGGGGTACAAGGATCTGCCGCTGCTCGACATCGACCATGTCAACATCGGTGCCTACATCCGCAACACGCTGAACGCCGACAAGAACATGACGCGTGAAGACGCGTTGTTCGACATCTATCGCGTGATGCGTCCCGGCGAGCCGCCGACCATCGACTCCGCCCAGAACATGTTCCAGTCGCTGTTCTTCGACTCTGAGCGCTACGACCTGTCCGCGGTCGGCCGCGTCAAGATGAACATGCGCCTCGAACTCGATGCGCCCGACACCCATCGCACGCTGCGCAAGGAAGACATCCTCGCCGTCATCAAGACGCTGGTGGATCTGCGCGACGGCAAGGGCGAGATCGACGACATCGACCATCTCGGCAACCGCCGTGTGCGTTCGGTCGGCGAACTGATGGAAAATCAGTATCGCGTCGGCCTGCTGCGCATGGAGCGCGCCATCAAGGAGCGCATGTCGTCCGTCGACATCGACACCGTGATGCCGCAGGACCTGATCAACGCCAAGCCGGCAGCCGCTGCCGTGCGTGAATTCTTCGGCTCGTCGCAGCTGTCGCAGTTCATGGATCAGACCAACCCGCTGTCGGAGATCACCCACAAGCGCCGTCTGTCGGCGCTTGGACCGGGCGGTCTGACCCGCGAGCGCGCCGGCTTCGAAGTCCGCGACGTGCATCCGACCCATTACGGCCGCATCTGCCCGATCGAGACGCCGGAAGGCCCGAACATCGGCCTGATCAACTCGCTGGCGACCTTCGCGCGCGTCAACAAGTACGGCTTCGTGGAAACGCCCTACCGCAAGGTCAAGGACGGTCGCGTCACCGACGAGGTCGTGTACCTCTCGGCGATGGAAGAGGGCCGCTACCACGTCGCGCAGGCGAACGTGACCCTCGACGCCAAGGGCCGCTTCACCGACGACCTGATCGTCTGCCGTCACTCCGGCGACGTGTTGGCGATCACGGCCGACAAGGTCGACTACATGGACGTGTCGCCGAAGCAGCTGGTTTCGGTCGCTGCGGCGCTGATCCCGTTCCTCGAGAACGACGACGCCAACCGCGCGCTGATGGGCTCGAACATGCAGCGTCAGGCCGTGCCACTGGTACGCGCCGAAGCGCCGTTCGTCGGGACCGGCATGGAAGCCGTCGTGGCGCGCGACTCGGGTGCTGCGATCGCGGCACGCCGCACCGGCGTGATCGACCAGATCGATGCCACGCGCATCGTGATCCGCGCCACCGAAGATCTCGATCCCACCAAGTCGGGCGTCGATATCTATCGTCTCATGAAGTACCAGCGTTCCAACCAGTCGACCTGCATCAACCAGCGTCCGCTGGTGAAGGTGGGCGACAGCGTTGCCAAGGGCGACATCATCGCGGACGGTCCGTCGACCGACCTCGGCGAGCTCGCGCTCGGCCGCAACGTGCTGGTCGCGTTCATGCCGTGGAATGGCTACAACTTCGAAGATTCGATCCTGCTCTCCGAGCGGATCGTGAAGGAAGACGTCTTCACCTCGATCCACATCGAGGAATTCGAAGTGATGGCCCGCGACACCAAGCTCGGCCCTGAGGAAATCACCCGCGACATTCCGAACGTGTCGGAAGAAGCGCTGAAGAACCTCGACGAAGCCGGCATCGTGTACATCGGCGCCGAAGTCCGCGCCGGCGACATCCTGGTCGGCAAGATCACCCCGAAGGGCGAAAGCCCGATGACGCCGGAAGAAAAGCTTCTGCGCGCCATCTTCGGCGAAAAGGCGTCCGACGTTCGCGACACCTCGCTCCGCGTGCCCCCGGGCGTGCAGGGCACCATCGTCGAAGTCCGCGTGTTCAACCGTCACGGCGTCGACAAGGACGAGCGCGCGCTGGCGATCGAACGGGAAGAGATCGAACGCCTCGCCAAGGATCGCGACGACGAGCAGGCCATTCTCGACCGTAACGTCTACGGCCGTCTGACCGATCTTCTGGAGAACAAGGTCGGCATCGCCGGTCCGAAGGGCTTCAAGAAGGACGGCAAGATCACCCGCGCCGTGCTCGAGGAGTATCCGAAGTCGCAGTGGTGGATGTTCGCCACCGCGAACGACAAGCTGATGTCCGAAATCGAAGCGATGCGGAAGCAGTACGACGAGTCGAAGAAGGGCCTCGAACAGCGTTTCCTTGACAAGGTCGAAAAGCTGCAGCGTGGCGACGAATTGCCGCCCGGCGTGATGAAGATGGTCAAGGTCTTCGTCGCGGTGAAGCGCAAGATCCAGCCGGGCGACAAGATGGCCGGCCGTCACGGCAACAAGGGCGTGGTGTCGAAGATCGTTCCGATCGAAGACATGCCGTTCCTTGAAGACGGGACGCATGCCGACATCGTGCTCAACCCGCTCGGCGTGCCGTCGCGCATGAACGTCGGTCAGATCCTCGAGACCCATCTCGGCTGGGCCTGCGCAGGCATGGGCAAGCGCATCGGCCAGACCGTTGACGCCTACTACGCCAAGCAGGATCTCAAGCCGCTGAAGGAGACCCTGAAGAAGATCTACGGCGACGACGAGGTCATCAAGTCGCTGAACGACAGCGAGCTCCTGGAGCTCGCGCGCAACCTGAAGCCCGGCGTGCCGATTGCGACGCCGGTGTTCGACGGTGCGAAGGAAGCCGACATCGAGGAAATGCTGAAGATGGCAGGCCTCGACGCGTCGGGCCAGTCCACCGTCTATGACGGACGGACCGGCGATCAGTTCGATCGCAAGGTGACGGTTGGGTACATCTACATGCTCAAGCTGCACCATCTCGTGGACGACAAGATCCACGCGCGTTCGATCGGTCCTTACTCGCTCGTCACCCAGCAGCCGCTGGGCGGCAAGGCGCAGTTCGGCGGACAGCGTTTCGGCGAAATGGAAGTGTGGGCGCTCGAGGCTTACGGCGCGGCGTACACCCTCCAGGAAATGCTGACCGTGAAGTCGGACGACGTCGCGGGCCGTACCAAGGTCTACGAAGCCATCGTGCGCGGCGACGACACGTTCGAGGCCGGTATTCCGGAATCGTTCAACGTGCTGGTCAAGGAAATGCGCTCGCTGGGCCTCAACGTCGACCTGCACAACTCGAAGCAGGCGCCGACCCCGTCCGAGGCGGCTGAGTAATTTAAAAGCGAATGCCCGGCCTGTCTGGCCGGGCACCCGCGTTTTGCCCGGACGTTGAGCAAGGCGCGCCGCGACCCGAGAAATTCGAATTTGCTGCTGGTGGCGACCGGCACGCGAGGAGAAGACTATGAACCAAGAAATTATGAATCTCTTCAATCCGACGACGCCGGCTCAGGTCTTCGACCAGATCCGGATTTCGATCGCGTCTCCGGAGAAGATTCTGTCGTGGTCCTACGGCGAGATCAAGAAGCCGGAAACCATCAATTACCGGACCTTCAAGCCCGAGCGCGACGGCCTGTTCTGCGCCCGCATCTTCGGGCCGATCAAGGATTACGAGTGCCTGTGCGGCAAGTACAAGCGCATGAAGTACAAGGGCATCATCTGCGAGAAGTGCTCGGTCGAAGTGACCCTGTCGCGCGTCCGTCGCGAGCGCATGGGCCACATCGAACTGGCGGCCCCCGTTGCCCACATCTGGTTCCTGAAGTCGCTGCCCTCGCGCATCGGCCAGCTGCTCGACATGACCCTCAAGGATCTCGAGCGGATCCTGTACTTTGAATACTACGTCGTTCTTGAGCCGGGTCTCACCGCGCTCAAGGACCGCCAGCTGCTGTCGGAAGAAGAATATCTCCGCGCGCAGGACGAATACGGCCAGGACAGCTTTACCGCCATGATCGGCGCCGAGGCGATCCGTGAACTGCTGAAGGGTCTCGAGCTCGAGAAGCTCGATGCGCAGCTGCGCGTCGATATGAAAGAGACCGAATCCGACATCAAGCACAAGAAGCTCGCCAAGCGCCTGAAGATCGTCGAGGCCTTCCGCTATTCCGGCAACAAGCCGGAATGGATGATCCTCACGGTGGTGCCGGTGATCCCGCCGGACCTGCGTCCGCTGGTGCCGCTCGATGGCGGTCGCTTCGCCACCTCGGATCTCAACGATCTCTACCGTCGCGTCATCAACCGCAACAACCGCCTGAAGCGGCTGATGGAACTGCGCGCGCCGGACATCATCATCCGCAACGAAAAGCGCATGCTGCAGGAGGCCGTCGACGCACTGTTCGATAACGGCCGCCGTGGCCGCGTCATCACCGGCGCCAACAAGCGTCCGCTGAAGTCGCTCGCCGACATGCTCAAGGGCAAGCAGGGCCGCTTCCGTCAGAACCTGCTCGGCAAGCGCGTCGACTACTCCGGCCGTTCGGTCATCGTCGTCGGTCCCGAGCTGCGCCTGCATCAGTGCGGCCTGCCGAAGAAGATGGCGCTCGAACTGTTCAAGCCGTTCATCTACTCGCGGCTCGACGCCAAGGGTCTGTCCACCACGGTGAAGCAGGCGAAGAAGCTCGTTGAAAAAGAGCGTCCCGAGGTCTGGGACATCCTCGACGAGGTCATTCGCGAGCATCCCGTGCTGCTGAACCGCGCGCCGACGCTGCATCGTCTGGGCATCCAGGCATTCGAGCCGGTGCTGATCGAAGGCAAGGCGATCCAGCTGCATCCGCTGGTCTGCGCGGCCTTCAATGCCGACTTCGACGGCGACCAGATGGCCGTGCACGTTCCGCTGTCGCTCGAAGCGCAGCTGGAAGCGCGCGTGCTGATGATGTCGACCAACAACATCCTGCATCCCGCCAACGGCCAGCCGATCATCGTGCCGTCGCAGGACATCGTGCTTGGTCTGTATTACCTGTCGGTGATGCGCGACGGTCTGCCCGGCCAGGGCAAGCTGTACAAGGAGATGGCCGAGATCGAGCATGCGCTGCATGCGAAGGTCATCCACCTCCACACCAAGATCAAGTATCGCTGGGAAGGTCTCGACGAGACCGGCAAGCAGGTCACCCGCTGGTATGACACCACGGCTGGCCGCGCCATGCTCGGTCAGGTCCTGCCGAAGTCGGTGAAGATGCCGTTCGACGTCATCAACAAGCTGATGACCAAGAAGGAAATCTCCGGCGTCATCGATCAGGTCTATCGTCACTGCGGTCAGAAAGAGACCGTGATCTTCTGCGATCGCATCATGGCGCTCGGCTTCTACAACGCCTTCAAGGCGGGTATTTCGTTCGGCAAGGACGACATGGTCGTGCCGGCGTCGAAGTGGAAGATCGTCGACACCACCCGCGCGCTCGCCAAGGACTTCGAGCAGCAGTACAACGACGGTCTGATCACCCACGGCGAGAAGTACAACAAGGTCGTCGACGCCTGGTCGAAGGCCGGTGAAGAAGTCGCCAAGGAGATGATGAAGGAGATTTCTTCGGTCAAGAAGAACTCCAAGGGTGAAGAGACCCAGATCAACTCGATCTACATGATGTCGCACTCGGGCGCCCGCGGTTCGCCGGCCCAGATGCGTCAGCTTGCCGGCATGCGCGGCCTGATGGCCAAGCCGTCGGGTGAGATCATCGAGACGCCGATCATCTCGAACTTCAAGGAGGGCCTGTCGGTTCTCGAATACTTCAACTCGACCCACGGCGCCCGCAAGGGTCTCGCCGATACCGCGTTGAAGACCGCGAACTCGGGCTACCTGACGCGTCGTCTGGTCGACGTGGCGCAGGACTGCATCATCACGCAGTCCGATTGCGGCACCAAGCTCGGCATCAAGATGCGCGCCATCATCGACTCCGGTTCGGTGGTTGCGTCGCTGGCCTCGCGCATTCTCGGCCGCACCGCGGGCGAGGATCTGCGCGATCCCGCGACCAACAAGATCGTGGTCAAGCGCGGCACGCTGATGGAGGAGACCCACGTCGACGCCATCCAGCAGGCCGGCATCCAGGAAGTGAAGATCCGCTCGGCCCTGACCTGCGAACTGGTCAACGGCATCTGCGGCATGTGCTACGGCCGCGATCTCGCCCGCGGCACGCCGGTCAACCACGGTGAAGCTGTCGGCGTCATCGCCGCGCAGTCGATCGGTGAGCCCGGCACCCAGCTGACCATGCGTACGTTCCACATCGGCGGCGCGGCGCAGATCAACGAGCAGTCGGTGATCGAGTCGAATTTCGACGGCAAGGTCACGATCAAGAACGAAGCCATCGCCAAGAACGGCGAAGGCCACATGGTCGCCATGGTCCGCAACATGGTGATCGCGATCTCGGACGCCGACGGCACCGAGCGCGCCACGCATCGTATTCAGTACGGCGCGCGCGTGCACGTGGCCGAAGGCGACATGATCAAGCGCGGCCAGCGCATCGCGGAATGGGATCCGTACTCCCGTCCGCTGCTGACCGAAGTCGAAGGCGTGATCGGTTTCGAGGATCTGGTCGATGGCCAGTCGATCTCGGAAACGCTCGACGAGTCGACCGGTATCGCCAAGCGCGTGGTCACCGACTGGCGCTCCTCGCGCGGCGGTGCGGATCTGCGTCCGGCCATTGTCATCAAGGGCAAGGACGGCAAGATCCTCAAGCTGGCGCGTGGCGGCGAGGCCCGTTACATGCTGTCGCCCGACGCCATTCTGTCGGTCGACACCGGGACCAAGGTGAAGACGGGCGACATTCTCGCGCGTATCTCCACCGAGGGTGCCAAGACCCGCGACATCACCGGCGGTCTGCCGCGGGTGGCCGAGCTGTTCGAGGCGCGCAAGCCGAAGGACGCGGCGATCATCGCGGAAATCGGCGGCACCATCAGGTTCGGTCGCGACTACAAGAACAAGCGCCGGATCTCGATCGAGCCGATCGACAAGAACGAGGAGACCCGCGAGTACCTCATTCCGAAGGGCAAGCACATCCATCTGCAGGATGGTGACATCGTCGAAAAGGGCGACTTCATCGTCGAAGGCAATCCGGCGCCGCACGACATTCTGGCGATCAAGGGCATCGAGGAACTCGCTGCCTATCTGGTCAACGAAATCCAGGAAGTTTACCGGTTGCAGGGCGTGCTCATCAACGACAAGCACATCGAAGTGATTGTTCGTCAGATGCTGCAGAAGGTCGAGATCACCGATCAGGGCGAGACCGATATGATTTCGGGCGAGCAGATCGACAAGATCGAATTCGACCAGCTCAATGCGCGCGCCAAGGAAGAGGGCAAGAAGATCGCCACGGGTACGCCGGTTCTGCTCGGCATCACCAAGGCGAGCTTGCAGACCCGCTCGTTCTTCTCGGCGGCCTCGTTCCAGGAGACCACCCGCGTGCTCACCGAAGCCGCCGTCAACGGCAAGGTGGATCCGCTGGAAGGCCTCAAGGAAAACGTCATTGTCGGCCGGTTGATCCCGGCAGGCACCGGCGCCTCGATGGCGAAGATCCGCGAAGTCGCAGTCAAGCGCGACAAGATGATCCTGGACGAGCGCGAAAAGCAGGCGACCATCGTGCCTGCCGCGCCGGAGCCGGAACTGCTGGCGCTGCCGCCCTCGGCGGAATAAGCGTCCCGCATCGCACATCTGGAAAAGGCCGGCGTAAGCCGGCCTTTTCTTTGTTAGGATCGCGCGATTGAAGGGATAACGGAGCGAAGACGTGGAGCAGCAGATTCGGCGAGCAGAAATCGGCGACGCCAATGACATCAGTCATGTCATTATCAGCGCGTTACGCGAGACGAATGCAAAGGATTACAAGCCCGAGATTATCGCCCGGCTCGAACTGGGTTTCAGCCCGTCGGCCGTGCAGCAGTTGATCGCGCAGCGGGATATTCTCGTCGGGCTGCTGGATCACCGCATTGTCGGGACGGCAGGCCTGGATGGTGACAAGGTGCGGACAGTGTTCGTCACTCCGGATGTGCAGGGCCGCGGCGTGGGCCGACGGCTTATGCAGGCCGTCGAGGCGATCGCACGCGAGCGGCAAATCCCGTTGCTGCGTCTCAACTCAAGCATCTCGGCCGAGTCGTTTTACGCCCGGCTGGGTTACACCGTTGTTCGCGAGGTCTTTTACGGGGACGAACGGACCATCGTGATGGAGCGGCTCCTTTCGGCCGCCGCTGACTAGGCAACCGCTGTGCCGGCTGAGTGAAAAGTCGTCACTGTCACCCCTTTTTCGCGTTTTACGTGCACTGCAACCCAGCGTCGCGTTCTGTTCATCTTTCCTTCAGGTGAAAAATGGTCTTGTTTGGAGTGGTTTGATCCGGCTGTACGGCCGTCAGCGATTCCGCGACCGGCTGGATTTCGTTTTGTGCCGGAATCCGTTACAGCGACTGTTGCCGGATGTTGCCGCCGCGGCGGACACGGCGCGTGAAAGAAACCGATGCTTGATCTTGCAATTGTGGGTGGCGGTCCGGGCGGCCTGATGAGCGCCTGGTATCTGAAGAAGAAGCTGGGCGACCTGTGCCGCGTGACCATCTATGAAGCGTCCGACCGGGTCGGCGGCAAGATCCTGACGAAGACTTTCGACACAGCACCGGCGATGTACGAGGCCGGCGTCGCCGAGATCTACGACTACTCGATGACCGGCCCCGACCCGCTGCGCGAACTGATCCAGCATTTCGGCCTGCAGACCATTCCCATGGATGCCGAGCAGGTGATGCTCGACGGGCAGTTGCTCAACGACGTGCCTGGCATGCGCCGGGTCTACGGCGCCAAGACGGCCGCCGCCATCGAGAGTTTTCGCAAGCTGTGCACCACCATGGTGTCGCCGGTCGAGTATTACGAAGGCGTCGGCGCCCACGATAATGAGCATCCGTGGGCTTGGATGACCTGCGAGGAATTACTCGACAAGGAAGTCGACGACGCCACCGCCAAGCGTTTCCTCAAGGTGATGGCGCGCTCCGACATCGCCACCGAGAGCCACAACACCAACGGGCTCAACGCGCTCAAGAACTTCGTGATGGATGTGGACGGCTATATCGGCCTGTATTCGATCCAGAACGGCAATGAGCAACTGATCAGCTGCCTGCAGTCGGAAGTCGACGCCGATATCCAGCTCAATCATCGCGTCTTGAAGGTCGGCAAGACCGAGGCGGGCCGCTACAAGCTCGACATGATGAACGGCAAGGGCGCCGAGACGCGCGATTTCGATCTTGTGGTGATGTGCCTGCCGCACTCCTGGCTGGCGACCATGCGCTGGGAAGGCGAACAGCTGCGCAAGTCGATGGTCAAGCACGTGGCTTACTTCGATCGCCCCGCGCATTACCTGCGCGTCTCGATCCTGTTCGACACGCCGTTCTGGGGCGAGCAGATTCCGGGCTCCTGGTTCATGTCGGAAGCGTTCGGCGGCTGCTGCGTCTACAACGAGGGCTCGCGCCACGACGTCGGCAAGCACGGCGTGCTGAACTGGCTGATCGCCGGCTCCGATGGGCTGGCCTTCGCCAATCTCAGCGATCAGGAACTGATCGACGCTGCCTTGAAATCGCTGCCGGCCTCGTTAGGCGACGCGCGCGCGCATTTCCTGGAGGGCAAGACCCATCGCTGGCTGTCGTCGGTCAACGCGATTCCGGGCGGTCTGCCGGCGCGCGACGTCATGACCAACCACCGGCCGGAGCCGAAGGAGCATCCCGGCATCGTCGTGGTCGGCGACTATCTGTTCGACTCCACCCTCAACGGGCTGCTCGATTCCTCGGATGCCGCCACCGACATCATCCTCACCGAGATGATGCGGCTGCGCCGCGCGCGCGGCGAGGGCGGGCCGCCGGCCTCGGACAAGATAGATCGTGCCTATTTCGAGAATTATCGCGGCCTCGGTCCGTACAGCGAGTCGTGGAGCCAGTTCACCGACCCGGCCTACCTCGGCAGCCTGATCAAGATCGTCTGGAACCGGGTCAAGGGCTACAAGCTTCTGGTCGCGGGTTCCGCAAGCGGCGAACTGGTCGGCGCGCTGCGGGCGCGTGGCATCGATGCCTGGGGCATCGAGAACAACCGCGGCATCCACGCCAAGACGCCCAAGGCACTGAAGAAGTACAACCTGCTGGGCTCGGTGACCGACCTGCCGTTCAAGGACGAGCAGTTCGACTTCGTGTTCGAGACCTGCCTGTGCCACGTCGGCGAGAAGCAGGTCGCCAAGGCGGTGCGCGAGCTCAACCGTGTGGTCAAGACGGGCGTGGTGTTCGGATCGGTCACCTCCGACATGGCACCGGCGCTGATCGATCGTTACGACCTGCTGCGCGGCGTCAAGAAACTCGGCACCTGGTGGGAATGGTCGGAGCTGTTCTTCGGCAACGGCTTCGATCTGTCGATGCACCGGCGCGATTGCACCGAGGCGGTGTGGGAAGCCACGCTGGCCGCCGGCAAGGGCCCCGGCCACTGGTACGCCGACGCCGACAGCCTGCGCTATTCGTTCTTCGACAAGGTCGATAGCGAGGATTGAGTCTGTCATCCCCGCGAAGGCGGGGACCCATAAACACCAAGTGTTCGGTGAGGCTCGGGAAACAGCGACGTTCCTGCTCCCGCGACTGAGGGTATGGGTCCCCGCCTTCGCGGGGAAGACCGGTGGAGAGTGCGGTTGCATTCCAATCCGTTGCGTCTGCGGCTCCCCGTTGCTTTGCCCAAAGCGATCTGATCGCATAGGATCGACACCGTGGCGGGCAGTGCCACGACAGCGATTCTTGCGGTCATGCAGGCCGTGCAGCAACGGTTCGATTCATGGCCCGAAAGCCACCTCCAAAGCCACCGGCTCCGGGCGACAAGGAACTGGCCGTCCCAGGCGAACTCCCGGCGTCACCGCTGGATGACAAATTCGCGCTTCCGGTCGGCGCCACCGCGGCGCCCGTTCCCAGCACCAAGCCACCGCTGCCCACAAAGCCGGAGAAGGCCAAGGGGGCTGCGAAGCCGGTCGTCAAGGATGACGACGAGGATGATGAGGACGACGACGAAGACGACGAGACGGACGCCGGAGATGACGACGATGAGGACGAGGATCTCGTCGTCTTCACCGCGCGCGAGGCCGCCGGCGCTCTGGGAACCATCTACGCCTTCACCCGGCCGTTCCTGACGAAATACAAGAAGATGCTGGCCATCGTCGGCTTCGGCGTGGTGGTGGAGACGCTGTTCAACGTCATCATGCCGCTCAGCCTGAAATATCTGATCGACGATGCGCTCGGCGAGGAAGACTTTCAGGCGCTGGTCTGGATCCTGTCGGTGCTCGGCGTCGCCGGCATCTTCACCTCCATCGTGGCGGTCTGGTATGAGCGCTGGGACGCCAAGCTGGCGGCGGGGGTGATCTCCGACGT
Source organism: Rhodopseudomonas sp. P2A-2r (assembly GCF_026015985.1). GTDB lineage: Bacteria > Pseudomonadota > Alphaproteobacteria > Rhizobiales > Xanthobacteraceae > Tardiphaga. The sequence goes on from NZ_CP110389.1 coordinate 2,979,808, forward strand.
CCGCATGCGGCTGTTCGAGCATATCCAGAATCTGCCGTCGGCCTATTTCGCGCGAACCAAGCGCGGCGAGATCCTGTCGCGGTTCTCCATCGATCTGGCGGCCTATGAAGGCTCGGTCAAAAGCGTTTCCAACAGCGCCGTTCTGCCGTTTCTCGAACTCATTGCAGGCATCCTGCTGATGCTGTTCCTGAACTGGCAACTCGCGGCGGTGGCGTTGCTGGTGTTTCCGATCACTTTGATCGGCCCTCGCATCCTGACGCCCAAGGCAGTGCAGGCCAACTACGATCAGAAGATCCAGGAATCGTCGCTGCTCGGCATGGTCCAGGAAAACGTCGCGGCGCAGGCCGTGATCAAGGCATTCAGCCTGCAGCGCCGCACCATGGGTTGGTTCCGGTTACGCAACGACGACGCCAGCCGGAAAATCGCCGCTGCGACCTTCCTGTCCACCATGGTGGAGCGCTCGGTCACCATCTCCGTGCTGCTGCTGCATCTCGTGGTGCTGGCGATCGGTGCCTATCTCGCCACCAAGGGCCAGATCACCGTCGGCACCTTCGTGACCTTCGAGAGCGCGTTCTGGGAGGTGTCCTACAACATCGCTCATGTGATGCATTTCATCCCGGTGTCGATCCAGTCTGCCGCCGCAGTCCGGCATATCCAGGAGATGCTCGACGAGCCGACCCGCGGCGCCGACCGGCCGGGCGCACCGGACCTGCCGCGCATCGTCAACGACATCACTTTCGATCACGTCACCTTCAAATACGAAGGCAGCCAGACGCCGGTGCTCGACAATCTCAGCTTGAAGCTGAAGGTCGGCAAGACCATCGCCATCGTCGGCCCCTCCGGTTCCGGCAAGAGCACGCTGCTCAACCTGATCCTGCGGCTTTACGTGCCGGACGAGGGCAAGCTGACCATCGACGGCGTCGACATCCGCAAGGTGACGCGCGAGATCCCTGCGCAGCAGCATGGCCGTCGTGTTCCAGGAGAACATGCTGTTCAACATGTCGATCCGCGAAAATATCCGGCTCGGCAAGGAGGGCGCCACCGACGAGGAAGTCGAGCAGGCTGCGCGAAAAGCCGAGATCCATCGCCACATCATGAGCCTGCCGGAAAAGTACGACACCTCGGTTGGCGAGCGCGGCGACACGCTGTCGGGCGGCCAGCGCCAGCGCATCGCCATTGCGCGCGCCATCGTGCGCGATCCGTCGGTGCTGCTGCTGGATGAGGCGACGTCGGCCCTCGACCAGACCACAGAAGCGGCCATCAACAAGACGCTGCTCAAGCTCGCCCGCGGGCGCACCATGATCTTCTCGACGCACCGCCTGACTTCGGTGGTGGAGATGGACGAGATCATCGTGATCGCCGGCGGCAGGGCGATCGAGCGCGGTTCGCACGCCGAACTGCTGGCGCTCGGCGGTACCTATCGCAAGCTGTGGGACGACCAGGGCCATCAGCCGCACGCGGCAACCGCCGACGATGATGACGACGATGACGAGTGATGCGCGCTACCGCGTCGCGGCGTCGAAATGCGGCTGAGGCGGCACAGCGCTTCGCTGCGAGGCGCTGCGAACGCCCAGACGCTTGCGGGTCGCCAGCAGCGTGCCGAGCCCGAGCCGCACCACGAAACGCGCCCAGCGCTGCGCGCGCCAAGCCAGGCTGTTGCTGAGCGTCAATGAGCGAAGGTGATGGGCCTTGGCGAGTGAGCGCGCATCGCAACTGGTCTTGATCGGGTCGTCATAGAATGCCGCGATCTTCTCGGCGCCCATGCCGCCGGTGGCGAGCCAGTTGGGGATGTACACGGTGCAGAGTTGCGCGACGTCGGTGAACACCTTGTCGGTCCCGGTGCCCGCGGCGGGGCAGGATGTCGCGAAGGCGTCGCCGACCAGCACCACCCCGGCCTGCCGGTGGCCCTGTGTGACATACAGATCCGCGGGATGTATCTTGACCGGACCGACCACGGCGAAATCGCCCATCATGCCCTGCAGGTTCGGCATCAGCGCGCGCATGGTGGCTTCCGGAGCACGACGGAATTCACGCAGCCACGGATCGTCCATCTGGCGATACACCGGCACGTTGGCGCGCATCGCGCTGCCGATCGGAAACAGCGTCATATAAGCGAGCCGGTCGGACGATCGCTTGGGCCAATAGGTCAGCGCCGGAAAATCAAATGCCTCGCGCCCGACGGGGGCCACGTCGAAGCCGATGGTGATGGAATGGCATGGGCTGATGACGGGTCGCTCCAGCCCCAGCATATCGCGAAGTGCGACACTCAGCCCGTTGGCCAGCACCACCAGCCGGGCCGAAATCTCGTCGCCGTCGGAGAGCGTGATTTTCTGGCGGTCGGCGCTGGTCGCAATGCCGGTCACCCTGGCATGGACCACGGGGATATCGGCCGGGATCGCCGTGCGGATGGTGTTGACGAGTGTGTCGTACATGATGCCGTGCTGGTCGCTCGGCTTCCTGGCGACCACATGGCCGAACCGTGCCTCCCACACTTCGCCATCGAGAGTGGCGGCGGGCAGCGTGTGCTCCGCGAGTCCGGTCTTGCTCAGCAAGGCAATCTGGCTGCTGCCAAGCTTCTCGCAGCGGAAGTCCGGCGGATAGCTCGGAAACGGATCCACAAGCACGGCCTTGATACCGGCGCGTCCCAGCATCGCTGCAGCGATGGAGCCGGCCAGTCCGCCACCGATGATGGCAACATCCGTGTTTTGCATGAGGTGACCTCTACGCAAGCAGGTCAATATATTGGAAATGCAAAAGAATGCTGAGCAGGGCCCCCGGCAGCGGTGCTTGGGCTTAACTGAAAAGCAAGCTGGCAGCGCCAAGATAGGTGGTATTCGCGGCTACGGGCGGGCGTTCGTCGATGATTTCTGTGCAGATTTGCCTGCCGGACCTGCTCGTTGCCGCACCGTGGGACGATCTCGTCCGGCGCGCGTCGTCGAACGTCTTCATGAACCCTGCCGCCCTGCAAGCCGCGGCCGAGCTGAAATTCGCCGACGTCCACGTGCTGCTGGCGTGGGAGGAGGGGCGACGCCGGCGCGGCTGGTCGGGCTCTGGGCGCTGCAGCTTCGGAGGATCGCGCCGTTCTGGCCAGCGCACCTCGAGGCGCTGCCTTACGACTATGCCTTCCTGTCCAGCCCGGTGGTCGACCCGGCCTTCGTGACGGAGGTGATGCCGGCGTTCCTGGCGGAGGTGGCCAGCAGCAAACTGCCGGGTATCATCAGCCTGGGGCAATTCGATACGGACTGCCCGAGCCATGGTCCGATGATCGCGGCACTGGCTGTGCACGGTCAACGCCCGGTCATACTTGAAGCGAGCGAGCGGCCGGTCGTGACGCGCGCCTTCGGCGTCAAGAAGTCTGGGTCGACGCGCAAGAAGCTGCGGCAGGACTGGAACCGGCTGTCGGCCACCGGATCGGTCGAGGTCGTCAATGACAGGACGGCCGGGCAGGTGCGCGAGGCCTTCGAATCCTTTCTGGCGCTGGAAGCCGCAGGCTGGAAGGGCGCCCGGGGAACCGCCGTGCTGAGCAACCTGGACCACGCCGCCTTCGTCCGGCGTCTGATCGGAACCCTGGCCGACCAGCAGAATGCCTCGGTGGCGCTGCTGCGCGTCGATGGGCGGGTGATTGCCGCGCAGGTGCTGCTGTATTGCGGCACCACCGCCGATACCTGGAAGATCGCCTACGACCCTGCCTTTGCCAGGTATTCGCCGGGAGCGTTGCTAGTCGACAAGGCAACTGAGGGGCTGTTCGCCGTCCCCGGCATCGAGAGCATCAACTCCTGCTCGGACGGTTCCGGCTTCATGGCACAGTTCTGGGCCGGGCGGCGTTCCATGGCAGACCTGCTGATCAACGTGACGCCCCGAAATTCCCTCGCCTTCGCTCTGGAGACTGCGCGGCGCCGTGCCTATTACCGGCTGCGGGCATTGCGGAACCAGCTACGGTCGCGGAAGTGGCTGTCGCGCCCCAACAGCAAGCCGGGTTCCGGGATGCCGCCAGCCTCAAATGAATAATATCCGGGTGAAATTTACGCTCGGTGGCGGCGGCCATGGTCTGCCGTCGTCGCGGGTCCACCGGCAGGCGCCATTTCACCCCCGGCATTGTTCCGAATCGACGCGCCGCGTCATCAAACTGCAAAACCCGCTGCGACCGATTCTGCCGCCCGATGGACGATTGGGCTGACAATCGGGTATGCTTCTGCTACGCAGGCATGCGAGAAGTCAGCGTGGGACAAGGGTTTCTACAACTGCGCTTTAGTGTTGACTTGGGCGGACCCCGAGGATAAAACCCGCGCACTCACCGACAGGCGGTGAGCTTCGCAAGTGTCGGAACGGACCACCCTCTAAGTCTTTCGAGACCCAGTCTTTTGGGACCGGAGCGGGCACCAACCTCGACCCAAGAAGCTCAAACGCTGTCGATTATAGCTAGGCTGCCAAAACGACGTTTATCTCCTGAGCAAAATCTCTCGAGATTTAATTCGGAAGCATGACCTCGGTGCAGGCTATCAGGCGAAAGCCGGGTGGTCACGATCGCGGTCCTCTGTGGCGTGAAGCGCTTTCTGCTCAGTGATGAGCGGTTGGCGTGATTTCGTTTTGCGTGAATCCTTTCATGTGGGGCGTGCGATGGGGTAGGTGGCCCCGAACAATTTTGCGAAGCCGTTATGGTTTCGCGCGAACAAGGGTGAAGGCGAAGATGCCGACGATCAACCAGCTGATCGCAAGTCCGCGTGTCGTTCAGAAGTCGCGCAAGAAGGTGCCCGCACTGCAGCAGTCGCCGCAGAAGCGTGGCGTTTGTACGCGCGTCTACACCACGACCCCGAAGAAGCCGAACTCGGCGCTTCGTAAGGTTGCCAAGGTGCGTCTGACCAACGGCTTCGAAGTCATCGGATACATTCCGGGCGAAGGTCATAACCTTCAAGAGCATTCCGTGGTCATGATCCGCGGCGGCCGCGTCAAGGATTTGCCCGGCGTGCGTTACCACATTCTCCGCGGCGTGCTGGATACCCAGGGCGTCAAGAACCGTAAGCAGCGTCGTTCGAAGTACGGCGCGAAGCGTCCGAAGTAACGGGGATTATCGATGTCTCGTCGCCATTCTGCTGAAAAGCGTGAAGTGAACCCGGATCCGAAGTTCGGGAATATCATCATCACGAAGTTCATGAACTCGGTCATGTATGACGGCAAGAAGTCTGCCGCCGAGAGCATCGTTTACGGTGCGCTCGAAATGATCGAAGCCAAGACCAAGCAAGGCCCGCTGCCGGTGTTCGAGCAGGCTCTGGAAAACGTGATGCCGACCATCGAGGTGCGTTCGCGCCGCGTTGGTGGTGCCACCTACCAGGTTCCGGTCGAAGTCCGCAGCGTTCGGCGCCAGGCGCTGGGCATTCGCTGGCTGATCACTGCGGCGCGTGACCGCAACGAAAAGACGATGACGGAGCGCCTCTCCGCCGAGCTGCTCGATGCGTCGAACGGCCGAGGCAATGCCGTGAAGAAGCGCGAAGACGTGCATCGGATGGCTGAAGCCAACCGCGCCTTCTCGCACTATCGCTGGTAACGGCGAAACAACGGATTTAAGGACGAGCCCATGCCCCGCGTACATGCCATCGAGGATTACCGAAATTTCGGTATCATGGCGCATATCGATGCAGGTAAGACCACGACCACCGAGCGCATCCTTTACTACACCGGCAAGAGCCACAAAATCGGCGAAGTGCACGAAGGTGCAGCGACGATGGACTGGATGGAGCAGGAGCAGGAGCGCGGCATTACGATCACGTCCGCAGCAACCACTGCGTTCTGGAACGGCAAGCGTCTGAACATCATCGACACTCCCGGCCACGTCGACTTCACCATCGAAGTCGAGCGTTCGCTGCGCGTGCTCGACGGCGCGGTCGTCGTTCTCGACGGCAACCAGGGCGTTGAACCGCAGACCGAAACCGTGTGGCGTCAGGGCGACAAGTACCGCGTGCCGCGCATCGTGTTCGCGAACAAGATGGATAAGACCGGCGCTGACTTCTACAAGTGCCTGCAGGACATCATCGACCGTCTCGGCGCCAAGCCGATTGCGATCCAGCTGCCGATCGGCGAGGAGAGCAATTTCAAGGGCCTGGTCGATCTGGTGCGCATGAAGGGCGTGATCTGGGAAGACGAAGCCCTGGGTGCGAACTTCAAGGACATCGATATCCCTGAGGACATGCTCGAGAAGGCCAAGGAATATCGCGAGAAGATGGTGGAAGCCGCCGTCGAGCTCGACGACGAAGTTCTGTCCGCTTTCCTCGATGGCGTTGAGCCGGATGAAGCTACTCTGAAGCGTCTGATCCGCAAGGCCGTGCTGACCAGCGCGTTCTATCCCGTGCTGTGCGGTTCGGCGTTCAAGAACAAGGGCGTGCAGCCCTTGCTCGACGCAGTTGTCGATTACCTGCCGTCGCCCGTCGACGTTCCCGCCATCAAGGGCGTGGATGACGAAGGCAACGAGATCATCCGTCTGCCGAAGGATAGCGAGCCGCTCGCGCTGCTGGCCTTCAAGATCATGGACGATCCGTTCGTCGGCACCATCACGTTCTGCCGCATCTATTCCGGCACGCTGATCTCCGGCACCGGCGTCGTCAACTCGACGCGCGACCGCAAGGAGCGCATCGGCCGCATGCTGCTGATGCATGCGAACAACCGCGAAGACATCAAGGAAGCCTATGCCGGCGACATCGTCGCTCTGGCCGGCCTGAAGGAAGCCCGCACCGGTGATACCCTGTGCGACGCTGGCAAGCAGGTCATCCTGGAGAAGATGGAATTCCCGGAGCCGGTGATCGAGATCGCGATCGAGCCGAAGACCAAGGCCGACCAGGAAAAGCTGGGCGTCGCTCTGGCGAAGCTCGCTGCGGAAGATCCGTCGTTTCGCGTCTCCACCGACGTGGAATCCGGTCAGACCATCCTCAAGGGCATGGGCGAACTGCATCTCGACATCAAGGTCGACATCCTTCGCCGTACCTACAAGGTCGATGCGAACATCGGCGCGCCGCAGGTGGCGTTCCGTGAGCGCGTGACCAAGAAGGCCGAAGTGGACTACACCCACAAGAAGCAGACCGGTGGTACCGGCCAGTTCGCGCGGGTCAAGTTCGTGGTCGAGCCGAACGAGCCGGGCAAGGGATTTGAGTTCGAATCCAAGGTCGTCGGCGGTGCGGTGCCGAAGGAATACATCCCCGGCGTCGAAAAGGGCCTCAACTCGGTTCTGGGTTCGGGCGTTGTCGCCGGCTTCCCGGTGGTCGACGTCAAGGTCACCCTGATCGACGGCGCCTACCATGACGTCGACTCGTCGGCTCTGGCCTTCGAAATCGCATCGCGCGCGGCTTTCCGCGAAGCGCTGCAGAAGGGCAAGTCCGTCCTGCTCGAGCCGATCATGAAGGTCGAATGCGTGACCCCGGAAGACTACACCGGTTCGGTCATCGGCGATCTGAATTCGCGGCGCGGCCAGATCCAGGGCCAGGACATGCGCGGCAACGCCAACGTCATCAACGCGATGGTGCCGCTCATGAACATGTTCGGTTACGTGAATAACCTGCGCTCGATGAGCCAGGGGCGCGCGACCTTCACGATGCAATTTGATCACTACGCGGAAGCACCGGCAAACGTGTCGGCGGAAGTCCAAAAGAAGTTTGCCTGATTGTCGTTGGCGACAGTTAACGACTGAACGGAGAGAGTTATGGCTAAAGCAAAATTCGAACGTAACAAGCCGCATTGCAACATCGGTACGATCGGTCACGTCGACCATGGCAAGACGTCGCTGACGGCGGCGATCACCAAGGTGTTGGCGGAGACGGGCGGTGCGACGTTCACGGCCTACGACCAGATCGACAAGGCGCCGGAAGAGAAGGCCCGCGGCATCACGATCTCGACCGCTCACGTCGAGTACGAGACCGCCAACCGCCACTACGCCCACGTCGACTGCCCCGGCCACGCCGACTATGTGAAGAACATGATCACCGGTGCGGCGCAGATGGACGGCGGCATTCTCGTCGTGTCGGCCGCTGACGGCCCGATGCCGCAGACCCGCGAACACATCCTGCTGGCGCGCCAGGTCGGCGTTCCCGCGCTGGTCGTGTTCCTCAACAAGTGCGACATGGTCGACGATCCGGAACTGCTCGAACTGGTGGAAATGGAAGTTCGCGAACTTCTCTCCAAGTACGACTTCCCGGGCGATGACATTCCGATCATCAAGGGTTCGGCGCTGGCCGCTCTCGAGAACTCCGACCAGAAGCTCGGTCACGACGCGATCCTGGAGCTGATGAAGGCGGTCGACGCCTACATCCCGCAGCCGGAACGCCCGATCGACCAGCCGTTCCTGATGCCGGTGGAAGACGTGTTCTCGATCTCGGGTCGCGGCACCGTCGTCACCGGCCGCGTCGAGCGCGGCATCGTCAAGGTTGGCGAGGAAATCGAGATCGTCGGTATCCGCGATACCCAGAAGACCATCTGCACCGGCGTGGAAATGTTCCGCAAGCTGCTCGATCAGGGCCAGGCCGGCGACAACATCGGCGCGCTGCTGCGCGGCACCAAGCGTGAGGAAGTCGAGCGTGGTCAGGTGCTGTGCAAGCCGGGTTCGGTCAAGCCGCACACCAAGTTCAAGGCTGAGGCCTACATCCTCACCAAGGAAGAGGGCGGTCGTCACACCCCGTTCTTCACCAACTACCGTCCGCAGTTCTACTTCCGCACCACCGACGTGACCGGTGTGGTCCATCTGCCGGAAGGGACCGAAATGGTCATGCCGGGCGACAACATCGCCATGGAAGTGCACCTGATCGTGCCGATCGCCATGGAAGAGAAGCTGCGCTTCGCTATCCGCGAGGGTGGCCGCACGGTGGGTGCAGGCGTCGTCGCAAGCATCATCGAGTAACAAGTCGGGCAGGGGATAGCGGATTACGATCCGCTATCCCCGACCAGACGCGAAGTTAAGTCGACAAAGAAAGACAACGGCATGAACGGCCAGAATATCCGCATTCGGCTCAAGGCGTTCGATCATCGGATTCTCGATGCATCGACCCGCGAGATCGTCAGCACGGCGAAACGTACCGGTGCACAGGTTCGCGGACCAATCCCGCTGCCGACCCGCATCGAGAAGTTCACTGTCAACCGTTCGCCGCACGTCGACAAGAAGAGCCGCGAGCAGTTCGAGATGCGCACTCACAAGCGTCTTCTCGATATCGTCGATCCGACCCCGCAGACTGTCGATGCTTTGATGAAGCTCGACCTCGCCGCCGGTGTCGATGTCGAGATCAAGCTCTGACGCTTCCTGCACAAGCGGGTTGAGTCTCAGACACGTATTTTAGGTCCAGTCCGGTCATACGGACAGAAAGAACAGGAAGCACGCCGATGCGCTCCGGAGTGATCGCACAAAAGGTCGGAATGACACGGGTCTTTACGGAGACCGGTGAGCACATTCCAGTGACCGTGCTAAAGCTGGGCAATTGCCAGGTGTTAGGTCACCTCACCAGCGAGAAGAATGGTTACGTTGCGCTGCAGCTCGGTTCGGGCACACGCAAGACCGTCTATTTGCCGAAGGCAGAACGCGGCCAGTTCGCCGTTGCCAAGGTTGAGCCCAAGCGGAAGGTCGCGGAATTCCGCGTGTCGGAAGACGCGCTGATCCCGGTCGGCGCCGAGATCATGGCGGACCACTTTGTGGTCGGTCAGTTCGTCGATGTCACCGGCACCTCGGTCGGTAAGGGCTTCGCCGGCGGCATGAAGCGCTGGAATTTCCGCGGTCTGCGCGCCACCCACGGCGTGTCGGTCTCGCATCGTTCGATCGGTTCGACCGGCGGACGTCAGGATCCCGGCAAGACCTTCAAGAACAAGAAGATGCCCGGCCATATGGGCGTCGACAAGATTACCACGCTGAACCTGCGCGTCGTGCAGACGGATGTGGAACGCGGCCTGATCCTCGTCGAAGGTGCCGTTCCCGGCTCCAAGGGCGGCTGGATCGCAGTGCGTGACGCCGTGAAGAAGGCACTTCCGAAGGAAGCGCCGAAGCCCGGCAAGTTCCGCCTGGCCGATGCGGGCACCGAGCAGGAAGCACCTGCCGAGGCGCCTGTCGCCGAGAAGGAGGGCGTGTGAGATGAAACTGAACGTCACCACGCTTGAGGGCAAGGACGCCGGCTCGATCGAGCTGTCGGATGCCATCTTCGGTCTCGACCCCCGCGCCGACATCATCCAGCGTTGCGTCAACTGGCAGCTCGCCAAGCGCCAGGCTGGCACGCACAAGACCAAGGGTCGCGCCGAGATCTGGCGCACCGGCAAGAAGATGTACAAGCAGAAGGGCACCGGCGGTGCGCGTCACGGTTCTGCCCGTGTCCCGCAGTTCCGCGGCGGTGGCCGTGCATTCGGTCCGGTCGTTCGCTCCCATGCGTTTGATCTGCCGAAGAAGGTTCGCGCGCTTGCCCTGCGGCATGCGCTGTCGTCCAAGGCCAAGGATGGCGGCTTGATCGTGATCGAGTCGGCAACTCTGGAAGCCGCCAAGACGAAGGCTCTGCTTGGTCATTTCTCGGGTCTCGGCCTGACCAATGCGCTGATCGTCGACGGCGCCGAAGTTCACACCGGTTTCGCCCAGGCGGCCCGTAACATTCCGAACATCGACGTGCTCCCGATCCAGGGCATCAACGTCTATGACATTCTGCGTCGTCAGAAGCTGGTTCTGACCAAGGCGGCGCTCGATGCGTTGGAGGCGCGCTTCAAATGAAGAATATCGACCCGCGCCATTACGACATCATCGTTGCCCCCGTGGTGACGGAAAAAGCGACTGTTGCGTCCGAGCACAACAAGGTTGTGTTCAAGGTGGCCTCGAAAGCCACCAAGCCGCAGATCAAGGAAGCCGTCGAGAAGCTGTTCGACGTCAAGGTTAAGAGCGTGAATACCCTGGTGCGCAAGGGCAAGACGAAAGTCTTCCGCGGCACCTTCGGTTCACAGTCGGACGTCAAGCGTGCGATCGTGACACTCGAAGAGGGCCACCGCATCGACGTCACGACCGGTCTATAAGGCAGAACGACGATGGCACTTAAAAAATTCAATCCGACGACACCCGGTCAGCGTCAGCTGGTCATTGTCGATCGCTCCGGGCTCTACAAGGGCAAGCCGGTCAAGTCGCTGACCGAGGGCAAGCACTCCTCGGGCGGTCGCAACAACACCGGTCGCACGGTCGTTCGTTTTCGCGGCGGCGGTCACAAGCAGACCTACCGTATCGTCGATTTCAAGCGTACCAAGGTCGATATGCCTGCAAAGGTCGAGCGACTCGAGTATGATCCGAATCGCACCGCCTTTATCGCGCTGCTGAAGTACGAAGACGGGACCCAGTCCTACATCCTCGCGCCTCAGCGTCTCGCGGTTGGCGACACGGTGATTGCCGGAAACTACGTCGACGTGAAGCCGGGCAATGTCATGCCGCTGGGCAACATGCCGATCGGCACCATCATTCACAACGTCGAGCTGAAGATCGGCAAGGGTGGGCAGATCGCCCGTTCCGCCGGCACCTATGCCCAGCTCGTCGGCCGCGACCATGACTATGTGATCGTCCGCCTGAATTCCGGCGAACAGCGCCTGGTTCACGGTCGTTGCACCGGGACCATCGGCGCCGTGTCGAACCCCGACCACATGAACACCTCGATGGGCAAGGCCGGCCGTATGCGCTGGTTTGGTCGTCGCCCGCATAACCGCGGCGTGTCGATGAACCCGATCGACCATCCGCACGGCGGCGGCGAAGGCCGCACCTCGGGCGGTCGTCACCCGGTGACCCCGTGGGGCAAGCCGACCAAGGGCAAGAAGACGCGTTCGAACAAGTCGACCACGAAATTCATTCTCATCAGCCGCCACAAGCGGAAGAAGTAAGGATCGCCGGACATGGTTCGTTCAGTCTGGAAAGGCCCGTTCGTCGAAGGCTCGCTGCTCAAGAAGGCAGATGTCGCCCGCGCGTCAGGCCGTCATGACGTCATCAAGATCTGGAGCCGACGTTCCACGATCCTGCCGCAGTTCGTCGGTCTCACCTTTGGCGTCTACAACGGCCAAAAGCATGTACCTGTCGCCATCAATGAAGAGATGGTCGGTCACAAGTTCGGCGAGTTTTCGCCGACCAGGACCTTCCACGGTCATTCGGGCGACAAGAAAGCCAAGAAGGCTTAAGGACGTAAGTTATGAGCAAACCAAAGCGCGAACGGAGCCTCCCCGATAACGAGGCGAAGGCGATTGCCCGAATGCTGCGGGTGAGCCCGCAGAAGCTTAACCTGGTCGCGCAGATGATTCGCGGCCGGAAGGCTTCGGCCGCGCTCGCCGACCTGCAGTTCTCGCGCAAGCGGATCGCAGTCGACGTCAAGAAGTGCCTGGAGTCGGCGATCGCCAATGCCGAGAACAACCATGACCTCGAGGTCGACGATCTGATCGTCTCCGAGGCCCATGTCGGCAAGGGCATTGTCATGAAGCGTTTCGCCCCGCGCGGCCGTGGCCGTTCGGGACGCATCTTTAAACCATTCGCGCAGCTGACGATCGTTGTTCGTCAGGTCGAAGCAGCGACAGCTTAAGCAGGGCGCGGGAGAATACGATGGGTCAGAAGATCAATCCAATCGGTCTGCGTCTTGGCATCAACCGTACGTGGGATTCACGTTGGTATGCCGGCAAGAACGAATACGGCAAGCTGCTTCACGAGGACGTCAAGATCCGTGAAGTGCTGCACAAGGAGCTGAAGCAGGCTGCTGTCGCCAAGATCATCATCGAGCGCCCGCACAAGAAGTGCCGCGTCACGATCCACTCGGCTCGTCCGGGTGTGGTGATCGGCAAGAAGGGCGCCGACATCGACAAGCTTCGCAAGAAGGTTGCCGACATCACCGCCTCCGACGTGGTGATCAACATCGTCGAAATCCGCAAGCCGGAGCTCGACGCGACCCTGGTCGCCGAGTCGATCGCGCAGCAGCTCGAGCGCCGCGTCGCGTTCCGCCGCGCCATGAAGCGCGCCGTTCAGTCGGCGATGCGCCTGGGTGCCGAAGGCATCCGTATCAATTGCTCGGGCCGCCTCGGCGGCGCCGAAATCGCGCGCATGGAATGGTATCGCGAAGGTCGCGTGCCGCTGCATACGCTGCGTGCGGACATCGACTACGGCGTCGCCACCGCATTCACGACGTTCGGTACTTGCGGCGTCAAGGTCTGGATCTTCAAGGGCGAAATCCTTGAGCACGATCCGATGGCCCAGGACAAGCGTATGGCCGAGGGTGACAATTCGCGGCCGCGTCGCGACGCCGCCTGAGCGGTTCAAATTAGAAGGTTTGAGGGCGTAAGCCATGATGCAACCAAAGAAGACCAAGTTCCGGAAGGCGCATAAGGGCCGGATTCACGGCGTTGCGACTTCGGGTGCGACACTGTCCTTCGGTCAGTTCGGCCTGAAGGCGATGGCACCCGAGCGTCTCACCGCCCGTCAGATCGAGGCTGCCCGCCGCGCGCTGACCCGTCACATGAAGCGTGCCGGCCGCGTGTGGATCCGCATCTTCCCGGATCTGCCGGTGTCGAAGAAGCCCGCCGAAGTCCGAATGGGCTCCGGCAAGGGAACGCCGGAATTGTGGGTTGCGCGCGTCAAGCCTGGCCGCGTGATCTTCGAGATCGACGGTGTCACCCAGCAGGTCGCCAAGGAGGCGTTCACGCTGGCCGCCGCCAAGCTGCCGATCAAGACGCGTTTCGTTACGCGCATTGCGGAATAAGGGTAAAGTCATGGCCGATTTGAAAACCGCCGATATCCGCGCAATGAGCGCCGATCAGATGGAAGACGCCGTCGTCAACCTGAAGAAAGAGCGCTTCAACCTTCGCTTCCAGCGCGCCACCGGGCAGCTGGAAAACACCTCGCGCCTGCGCGAAGCTCGCCGCGATATCGCACGCATCAAGACCGTCGCCGCGCAGAAGCGCGACGCGAAGTCGAAGTAAGGGGCCGAATATGCCGAAACGTACGCTTCAGGGCGTGGTCGTCAGCGACAAGCAAGCAAAGACGGTTGTGGTGCGCGTCGATCGCCGCTTCACCCACCCGATCTACAAGAAGACCATCCGCCGCTCGAAGAACTATCACGCGCACGACGAGAACAACGAGTTCAAGCCGGGCGACATGGTGTGGATCGAGGAGAGCAAGCCGATCTCGAAGTTGAAGCGCTGGACGGTTGTCCGGGGTGAACAGAAGAAAACAGCCTAAGCGCGCCTTGCGCATCAGATCTACGCGCGACTTTGCGCATTAAAAAGAGGACGAGGTGCATCAATGATTCAGATGCAGACCAACCTCGACGTGGCCGATAATTCAGGCGCACGCCGTGTTATGTGCATTAAGGTTCTTGGGGGTTCCAAGCGCCGTTATGCTACAGTTGGCGACGTAATTGTCGTGTCAATCAAGGAAGCCATCCCACGCGGGAAGGTCAAGAAGGGCGACGTCATGAAGGCCGTCGTGGTTCGTGTCCGCAAGGACATTCGCCGCGCCGACGGATCCGTCATCCGCTTCGACCGCAACGCCGCCGTGCTGATCAACAATCAGTCCGAGCCGGTCGGAACCCGCATCTTCGGGCCCGTGCCGCGCGAGCTGCGTGCCAAGAACCATATGAAGATCATCTCGCTTGCGCCGGAGGTGCTGTAATGGCTGCCAAGATTCGCAAGGGCGATAAGGTCATCGTGCTCACCGGTCGCGACAAGGGGCGCACCGGCGAGGTGTTCGAGGTTCGTCCGACCGACGGCAAGGCGCTGGTTCGCGGCGTCAACCTCGTGAAGAAGCACCAGAAGCAGACCCAGGCGCAGGAAGGCGGCATCATCTCGAAAGAGGCGCCGATCCAGCTGTCGAACATTGCCATCGTCGGCAAGGACGGCAAGCCGACCCGCGTGGGTTTCAAAATTCAGGCGGATGGCAAGAAGGTACGTATCGCCAAGCGCTCGGGAGCTGAGATCGATGTCTGAGACCGCATACACTCCGCGTTTACGCGAACAGTTCGACAAGGAAATCCGCGGCAAGCTGACCGAGCAGTTCGGTTATCAGAATGTCATGCAGGTTCCGCGTCTCGACAAGGTCGTGCTCAACATGGGCATCGGCGAAGCCGTGAACGATCGCAAAAAGGCCGACACCGCTGCCGCCGACTTGGCGCTGATCGCCGGCCAGAAGCCGATCATCACCTATTCGCGCGTCGCCATCGCGACCTTCAAGCTGCGTGAAAACCAGCCGATCGGCGCCAAGGTGACGCTGCGCAAGGCGAAGATGTACGAGTTCATCGACCGGCTGATCAACGTCGCGCTGCCGCGCGTCCGCGATTTCCGCGGCCTGAACCCGAAGAGCTTCGACGGCCGCGGCAACTACTCGCTCGGCATCAAAGAGCACATCATTTTCCCCGAAATCGACTTCGACAAGATGGGGGAGACGTGGGGCATGGACATCACGGTCTGCACGACTGCGACCACCGATGACGAGGCCCGTGCGTTGTTGACCGCTTTCAATTTCCCGTTCCGGCAGTGAGAAGCTGACAAGCCTCTCAAACGCGGAAACCCAGGAGCCAAGCATGGCAAAGAAGAGTTCGATCGAGAAGAACAATCGTCGGAAGAGAATGACCAAGAACGCCGCGCCGAAGCGTGCGAAGCTCAAGGCCATCATAGCCGACAAGGAACGTCCGATGGAAGAGCGGTTCGCCGCAACGCTGAAGCTCGCCGAGCTGCCGCGCAATTCCTCGGCTGTCCGCATTCGCAATCGTTGCGAAATCACCGGCCGCTCGCGTGCGGTCTATCGCAAGAACAAGCTCAGCCGTATCGCGCTGCGTGACCTGGGCTCTCGCGGCCTGGTTCCCGGGCTCGTGAAGTCAAGCTGGTAAGGGGGCGGGCATGTCAACGCACGATCCAATCAGCGATCTCATCACCCGTATCCGCAACGCGCAGATGCGCTCCAAGCCGAAGGTTTCGACCCCGGGCTCGAAGATGCGCGCCAATGTGCTCGAAGTGCTGAAGAACGAGGGCTACATCCGTGGCTACGCCAGCGTCGAGCATTCGAGCGGCCGCAGCGAGCTCGAAGTCGAGCTGAAGTATTTCGATGGCGAACCGGTCATCCGTGAAATCGATCGCGTTTCCAAGCCAGGACGTCGTGTTTACGTCTCGGTGAAGAACCTGCCGCGCGTGAAGAACGGTCTTGGCATTTCGGTTTTGTCGACACCCAAGGGAATTATGGCTGACCACGAAGCGCGCGAAGCGAACGTGGGCGGCGAAGTTCTCTTCACGGTGTTCTGAGGAAGGATTAGCCATGTCACGCGTTGGCAAAAAGCCAGTCACGGTTACCGCGGGCGTTACCGCGACCGTCGAAGGCCAGGTCGTCAAGATGAAGGGGCCCAAGGGCCAGCTTCAGTTCGTTGTGCACGACGACGTGTCGGTGAAGCTCGACAACGGTTCCATCACGGTGGCACCGCGGGTCGAGACCAACCGCGCACGCGCGCTCTACGGCACCGCACGGGCGCAGATTGCGAGATCTGCTCGAAGGCGTTACCAAGGGTTTTGAAAAGAAGCTCGACATCACCGGCGTCGGCTATCGTGCCGCGCTGCAGGGCAAGAAGCTGCAGCTCGCGCTCGGCTACAGCCACGATGTCGTTTACGATATCCCGGAGGGGATCCTGGTCACGGTGCCGAAGCCGACCGAGATCCTGATTTCCGGAAACGATTCGCAACGCGTTGGTCAGGTCGCCGCGGAGATCCGCAGCTACCGTCCGCCGGAGCCCTACAAGGGCAAGGGCGTCAGATATTCCGACGAGTTTATCTTCCGCAAGGAAGGCAAGAAGAAGTAACGGAGCCGGTCATGTCGAAACTCAAGATTACGAATGCCCGGCGCAAGCAACGCGTGCGGCTCTCGCTGCGACGGACCGCCAACGGTCGGCCGCGCCTGTCGATCTTTCGCTCGTCGAAGCATATCTATGCCCAGGTGATCGACGATCTGAAGGGGAGACGCTGGCGTCAGCTTCTTCGCTGGAAAAGGCGATGCGCGATATCGGCAAGACGGGTGCGGACGTCGATGCGGCGAAGGCGGTCGGCAAGCTGCTGGCAGAGCGCGCGGTCAAGAATGGCGTCAAGGAAGTGGTCTTCGACCGTGGTGGTTATCTCTACCATGGTCGCGTGAAGGCGCTTGCGGATGCGGCACGCGAGAGCGGGCTCAGCTTCTAAGCGACTTTGGCTTCGAATTGATATTGAACGGACACAAGGACAGAGGCGAAAGCTTCTCAAGGATTGGAAAACACCATGGCAGGTGAACGCGAGCGCGGTGGCGGCCACAGGGGCGGCCGGGAAGAGCGCGATAGTGAATTCGTCGACAAGCTGGTCCACATCAACCGTGTGGCGAAGGTCGTCAAGGGCGGCAAGCGCTTCGGTTTCGCCGCGCTGGTCGTGATCGGCGATCAGAAGGGCAGGGTCGGTTTCGGTCACGGCAAGGCACGTGAAGTTCCCGAAGCCATCCGCAAGGCCACCGAGTCGGCCAAGCGCAACCTGACGCGCGTCGCTCTGCGCGAGGGTCGCACTTTGCACCACGATATCGCTGGTCGCCACGGTGCGGGCCGCGTCTATCTGCGTGCAGCGCCCGCCGGTACCGGCATCATCGCCGGCGGCCCGATGCGCGCCGTGTTCGAAAGCCTCGGCGTCCAGGACGTCGTCGCCAAGTCGATCGGTTCGTCGAATCCCTACAACATGGTTCGCGCCACCTTCGACGCGCTGAAGCATCAGGATTCGCCGCGCTCGGTTGCCGCTCGCCGCAACATCAAGGTGTCCACCCTGCAGTCGCGCCGCGTCGGCGGTGACGCTGAAGTGGTCGCTGAGTAATCACGACTTTTGGAGTTACCACGATGGCCAAGGCCGTAAAGATGATCAAGGTCGAGCAGATCGGCAGCGCAATCCGCCGCCATCATTCGCAGCGCGAGACCTTGATCGGCATGAAGCTCAATAAGATCGGTCGCGTCACCGAACTGCAGGACACTCCTTCGGTTCGCGGCATGATCGCCAAGGTTCAGCACCTCGTCCGCGTGGTCGAGGATAAGTAAGCTCACGTCGCCTTTAGGCAGCCGCAGGGTCGGCTGTACCAGGTGACAACCGACGCTCCTTCGAGGCCCGGGATGACCGCGGCCTCAGGACGGCGGCTCGATAGAGGAAAAGAACGATGAAGCTCAGCGATATCGCCGATAACGCCGGCTCCCGCAAAAGCGTATGCGCGTCGGCCGTGGTATCGGCTCCGGCAAGGGCAAGACCTCGGGCCGTGGCGGCAAGGGTCAGACCGCTCGTTCAGGCGTGCGCATCAAGGGCTTCGAAGGCGGCCAGATGCCGTTGCATCGTCGTCTGCCGAAGCGCGGCTTCAACAACATCTTCCGGCTCGATTTCGCCGAGATCAACTTGGACCGTCTGCAGGACGCCGTGGATGCCAAGACGCTGGACATCTCGGCCGTGATCAACGCGGCATCGCTGGTCAAGGCCCGCATCATCCGTCGCGTCAAGGACGGCGTCCGGGTGCTCGGCCGCGGCGAGATCAAGGCCAAGCTGAACATCGAAGTCCACGGCGCCTCGAAGTCGGCGATCGAAGCCATCGAGAAGGCTGGCGGCACCGTGAAGATCCTGGCGGCCCCCAAGAAGGCCAAGGACGAAGGCGAAGCGGCGTAACATCTGCGTCATCGTCCGCGACAGCGGACGGCCTTGCGCGATGTGGCGGTAGATTTTATCAATGCCGAGCACCAAATGATGTCCGGCGTCTGCCGAGTGCCCCGATTTTCGGGGCATGACGGCGCGAAGGGCGCGGGAGAAAGACAATAATGGTCTCTGCAGCAGAACAACTCGCAGCAAACCTCAACTTTTCGGCCCTCGGCAAGGCCGATGAACTGAAGAAGCGGATCTGGTTCACACTGGGTGCGCTTCTTGTTTATCGGTTTGGCACCTACATCCCGCTGCCGGGCATCGATCCGTCTGCCTGGGAGCAGGTGTTCAAGTCGCAGGCGGGCGGCATTCTCGGCATGTTCAACATGTTCGCCGGCGGCGGTATCAACCGCATGGCGATATTCGCGCTGAACATCATGCCGTATATCTCGGCGTCGATCATCATTCAGCTGCTGACCACCGTGTCGCCGCAGCTCGAAGCCCTCAAGAAAGAGGGCGAATCCGGCCGCAAGACCCTCAACCAGTACACCCGCTACCTGACCGTCATCCTGGCCGCGTTCCAGTCCTACGGCATCGCCGTCGGCCTGCAGGGCGCCGGCAACGTGGTCAGTGAGCCCGGGATGTTCTTCCTGATCTCGACCTCGGTGACGCTCACCGGCGGCACCATGTTCCTGATGTGGCTGGGCGAACAGATCACCTCGCGCGGCATCGGCAACGGCATTTCGCTGATCATCCTGTCGGGCATCGTCGCCGAACTGCCGTCGGCGCTGGCCAACATGCTCGAGCTCGGGCGCCAGGGTGCGCTGTCGACCGGCCTGATCCTGGTCGTGATCGTCATGGCCGTCGTCGTCATCGCCTTCATCGTGTTCATGGAGCGGGCCCAGCGTCGGCTGCTGATCCAGTATCCGAAGCGCCAGGTCGGCAACAAGATGTTCGAGGGCCAGTCCTCGCATCTGCCGCTGAAGCTCAACACCTCGGGCGTGATCCCGCCGATCTTCGCGTCGTCGCTGCTGCTACTGCCTGCCACGGTTGCCAACTTCAACGCCGGCAAGGGGCCGGAGTGGTTTCAGTGGATCACGACCCAGCTCGGCCATGGCCGTCCGCTGTTCCTGGTCATGTACATCGCGCTGATCGTGTTCTTCGCGTTCTTCTATACGGCGATCGTGTTCAATCCGACCGAGACCGCCGACAACCTGAAGAAGCACGGCGGCTTCATTCCGGGCATCCGTCCGGGCGAGCGCACCGCCGAATACATCGACTACGTGCTGTCGCGCATCACCGTGCTGGGTGCGGCCTATCTGGCGGTCGTCTGTCTGATTCCCGAGATCCTGATCTCCTACGCCTCGGTGCCGTTCTACTTCGGCGGCACGTCGCTGCTGATCGTGGTCAGCGTGACCATGGATACCGTGGCGCAGGTGCAGGGCTATCTGCTGGCTCACCAGTACGAAGGACTGATCCGTAAATCCAAGCTGAGGGGCCGCCGCAAATGAGGTTGATTCTTCTCGGGCCGCCGGGGGCGGGCAAGGGAACGCAGGCACTTCGACTCGTAGAGCGTCACCACATCGTTCAACTCTCCACCGGCGACATGTTGCGTGCCGCCGTCAAGGCCGAGACCGAGATCGGCCTCAAGGCCAAGGACATCATGGCCGCCGGCGGCCTGGTGCCTGATGAGGTTGTGATCGGCATCATTTCCGACCGCATCGAACAGCCCGACGCCGCCAACGGTTTCATCCTCGACGGCTTTCCGCGCACCGTGCCGCAGGCAGAGGCGCTCGACAGCCTGCTGAAGTCCAAGGGCCTCAAGCTCGACGCCGCGGTCGAACTGCGTGTCAACGAAAGCGCGCTGCTGCAGCGGGTCGAGGCGCGAGTCGCCGAAATGACCGCGCGCGGCGAAGTGGTTCGCGTCGACGATACGCCGGAAGTGCTGGCCAAGCGGCTGGCAAGCTACCGCACCTCGACCGAGCCGCTGGTCCATTACTATTCGGAGAAGCGCAAGCTGGTCACCATCGACGGCATGATGCCGATCGAGGAGGTGACGCAGGAAATCAACCGGGTGCTCGCCGCCATGATGGCAAGCGACAAGCCGGTGAAGAAGACGACCAAGAAGTCGGCGCGCAAGTCCGCCAGGAAGGTATCCGCCGTGAAGGCCGAATCGGCCCCCAAGGCAGCCAAGAAAACCGTCAAGAAAACTGCCAAAAAGGCGGCCAAGAAGGCCTCGAAGCCGGCGGCCAAGGTCGCCAAAACGGCCAAGAAGGCTACGAAGCCGGCCAAGACGAGCAAGAAATCGACCGCCAAGGCGGCGAAAACGAGTTCCGCCAGGACCAAGGCCAAGTCGGCCGGCCCGGCGGCCCGGAAAGTGACCAAGAAAGCGGCAAAAACCGCCAAGAAGTCCGCGAAAAAGCGCAGCAAGCGCTAGAGGCGGTTGACGAAGCGAAGTTGAATCCTTTAATAAGGCCCCGTATCCAGTCGGATGTATTTCCAACGATGCCGGGCCCCACCAATTCAGGGGACGGGCGTCGTGTATCGCGTTTGCGGTAACCCGCCCGACAGAATGAATATAATGCCGGTCCGTGATGGACTGGTGACAGGAGAGAAGTCTTGGCCCGTATCGCCGGTGTGAACATCCCGACCAACAAGCGCGCTCTGATTGCGCTGCAGTACATTCATGGCATCGGCCAGAAGCACGCGGCCGATATCCTCGAGAAGGTGAAGATCCCTTCGGATCGCCGCGTCAATCAACTCAGCGACGCTGAAGTTCTGCAGATCCGTGAAGTGATCGACCGCGACTATATGGTTGAGGGCGATCTTCGTCGCGAGACCGGCATGAACATCAAGCGTTTGATGGACCTCGGCTGCTATCGCGGCCTGCGTCATCGTCGCGGTCTGCCGGTTCGTGGCCAGCGCACGCATACCAATGCGCGTACCCGCAAGGGTCCGGCCAAGTCGATCGCCGGTAAGAAGAAGTAATCTGCTGGTTTGAATTAGCAGGAGCGGGCCTCGGTCCGCTTCTGTCGTTATTTTTGGTGTAGCCGCTGGCACTACGGCGGCGTTCGAGATCCTCTGAAAGGTTTGATATGGGCAAGGAAGCCACACGCGTCCGCCGTCGTGAACGCAAGAACATTGCATCCGGCATTGCGCACGTGAACTCGTCGTTCAACAACACGACCATCACCATCACCGACGCGCAGGGCAACACCATTGCCTGGTCGTCGGCCGGCACGATGGGCTTCAAGGGGTCGCGCAAGTCGACCCCTTATGCCGCGCAGGTCGCCGCAGAGGACGTGTCGAAGAAGGCGCAGGAGCACGGCATGCGCACGCTGGAAGTCGAAGTCGCTGGTCCCGGTTCGGGCCGCGAGATCGGCGCTGCGCGCTCTGCAGGCCGCGGGCTTCACGGTGACCTCGATCCGCGACGTCACCACGATCCCGCACAACGGTTGCCGTCCGCGCAAGCGTCGGCGCGTTTGATTTGATGCTCGCGGACAGCCCGGCTGTCCGCGACTTTTTGTTTGATGTGTATCGCGCGGGCTGATCCGCGCTCTCCAACGCCAGTGATCTTGACGGCAGGATCTCTTGGCAGTGATGGGTGAAACAGTGACGATCCAGAAAAATTGGCAAGAACTGATCCGACCCAACAAGCTTGTGGTCACCCCCGGCAGCGACCCGACCCGTTTCGCGACCCTGGTTGCTGAGCCCCTCGAGCGCGGCTTCGGCCAGACGCTGGGCAACGCCCTGCGTCGCATCCTGCTGTCCTCGCTGCAGGGCGCAGCCGTGCAGTCGGTGCACATCGACGGCGTGCTGCATGAATTCTCGTCGATCGCGGGTGTCCGCGAGGACGTCACCGACATCGTGCTGAACGTCAAGGACATCGCGATCAAGATGCTCGGCGAAGGCCCGAAGCGCATGGTCGTGAAGAAGCAGGGCCCGGGCGCCGTCACCGCCGGCGACATCCAGACCGTGGGCGACGTTACCGTGCTGAACCCCGATCTGCAGATCTGCACCCTCGACGAGGGCGCCGAGATCCGCATGGAGTTCACCGTCGCTTCCGGCAAGGGCTACGTCGCCGCCGAGCACAACCGTCCGGAAGACGCGCCGATCGGCCTGATCCCGGTCGACAGCCTGTATTCTCCGGTGCGCAAGGTGTCGTACAAGGTCGAGAACACCCGCGAGGGCCAGATCCTCGATTACGACAAGCTGACCATGACCATCGAGACCAATGGCGGGATCACGCCGGATGACGCCGTGGCCTATGCCGCGCGCATCCTGCAGGACCAGCTCAACGTGTTCGTGAACTTCGAAGAGCCCCGCAAGGAAGTCGCGCAGGAGATCATTCCGGATCTCGCCTTCAACCCGGCGTTCCTCAAGAAGGTCGACGAGCTCGAACTGTCGGTTCGTTCGGCAAACTGCCTGAAGAACGACAACATCGTCTACATCGGCGATCTCGTGCAGAAGTCGGAAGCCGAAATGCTCCGCACCCCGAACTTCGGTCGCAAGTCGCTGAACGAAATCAAGGAAGTGCTGGCACAGATGGGTCTGCACCTCGGCATGGAAGTGCCCGGCTGGCCGCCGGAAAACATCGACGAGCTGGCCAAGCGTTTCGAAGACCACTACTAGAATCGAATTGGCGTGGCCGGGTCATCCCGGCCATCGCTTCGGGGCGAACGCAGGCAGCCCACCTGAAACATGTCCGACGAACCGTCGTGGCAATTGAATAAGGACTACACATCATGCGTCACGGTAAGGTTCATCGTAAGCTCAACCGCACTGCTGAACATCGCAAGGCGATGTTCGCCAACATGTGCGCGTCGCTGATCAAGCACGAGCAGATCGTCACCACGCTGCCGAAGGCCAAGGAGCTCCGCCCGATCGTGGAGAAGCTGGTCACCCTCGGCAAGAAGGGCGGCCTGCACATGCGCCGCCAGGCGATCAGCGAAATGAAGGATCAGGATCAGGTCCGCAAGCTGTTCGACGTGATCGCCAAGCGCTACGCCGACCGCCAGGGCGGCTACACCCGCATCATCAAGGCAGGCTTCCGCTACGGCGACAACGCGCCGATGGCCGTCATCGAGTTCGTCGATCGCGACGAGGATGCCAAGGGCCTCGATTCCGGTCCGACCCAGGAAAAGAAGTCGGAAGCGGCGTAAGCCACTTCCATCGCGGTTTTAAAAGCGGCGCCTTGTGCGCCGCTTTTTTATTGAGCGCCCGGATGAACAAGCGGTCTGGAAATTTCGATCTGATGCGCCTGGTCGCTTCGTTCATGGTGCTGTGGTCGCACCAGTTCGCGCTGACCGGTTTTCCGGAGCAGGCGATTCCATGGGCCGCCACCTGGGGCGGATTCGGCGTCCTGATTTTCTTCGCCATCAGCGGCTATCTGAATGCGCAGAGCTTGTTCAGGTCGCAGTCGGTCGCCGTCTTTCTGACCAGCCGCGCGTTCCGCATCTTTCCGGCGCTGGTCGTCTGCGTCGCGTTCTGCATCGTTCTCGGCGCCTGCGTCACCACGCGGGAGTGGCCAGCCTATCTGCTGCCGGAAGGCGGCCTGTTCGCGCGCAACGCACCGCTATCGTTCCTGTGGCGAAATTCAACGCTGTTGTTCGGGCTCGACTACGAGCTTCCCGGCGTGTTCGACGCCAACATCTATCCGAGGGCCGTCAACGGCTCGCTCTGGACCCTGCCGCACGAGGTGAAGCTATACCTCGCAATGGCCATCATTGCGGTCTGTTGCCGGTTCAAGCCGATGGTCTTTGCCGTTGTCATGATTGCCGGCGTTGCGGCGCTGATGCTGTTCGGCCTGGCGCGGCCGCTCGCACCGCTGCTCGACGGGAAATATCTTGCCACCTTCGCGGTCATCTTTGCCTCCGGCGCCGGCCTTGCGCTGCTCGAGCGACGGATCGGATTGGTCCCGGCATTGGCGACGATGGCATTGCTGTTGCTGGGGTTCGCGATTGGCGACAGTGGCAGTGCGGGATTTCTTGTCGCAGTCGTCATCGGCTGCGTGGTGCTGAACCGGGTGCCGCTGCCGTCCTGGCTGATGCCCAGGGCGGACATTTCCTACGGCGTCTACCTGTACGCGTTTCCGGTCCAGCAACTGGTGTCGAACTGGTCCGGAAGTTTCTGGATCCGGCTCGGCATGGTCGTCGTGATCGTGACCATCCTGGCCATCCTTTCTGCGCGATATGTCGAGCAGCCTGCGTTGCGGTTGCGTAAGAGGCTCGGGCGATCTGACAATTCAGGCCTTCCGTCGCGCGGTCCGGCTCACTAGCTAAACTTTCAGCTTGCGAGTGGCGGGGCAGGTGTTTCGCAGAACGTCGCCGGCGCGATGCAACTCATGACGAGCGGGAGAAAATGATGAAGATCGATCTTTCCGGAAAAACGGCTCTGGTCACCGGCTCGACCTCCGGCATCGGCCACGCCATCGCCAGGGGGCTGGCGGCGACCGGCGCCGAGGTCGTCGTCAACGGCCGCACCCAGCCGAAGGTTGACGCCGCGGTCGCGGAGATCGTCAAGGCCGTGCCGGGCGCCAAGGTGAAGGGTGTCGCGGCCGACGTCTCCACCGCCGCCGGCTGCGCAAAGCTGGTCGCAGCATTGCCTGACGTCGACATCCTCATCAACAACGCCGGCATCTTCGAGCCGAAGGGCTTTTTCGACATTCCGGACGAGGACTGGACCCTCTTCTTCGAAGTCAATGTGATGTCGGGCGTGCGGCTGTCGCGCGCCTACATGCAGGGCATGCTGAAGCGCAACTGGGGCCGCATCGTTTTCATCTCGTCGGAGTCCGGGCTCAACATCCCCAAGGAGATGATCCATTACGGCATGTCGAAGACGGCGCAGCTGGCGATCTCGCGCGGTCTCGCCGAACTGACGCGCGGCACGGCGGTGACCGTCAATTCGGTGCTGCCGGGGCCGACCATGTCGGAAGGCGTCGAGACCTTCGTCAAGGATCTCGCCAGGCAAAACGGCGAGTCCTTGGACGAGGCTGCGGCCAACTTCGTCAAGCAGAACCGGCCGACCTCGCTGATCCAGCGCTTCGCCAGCGTCGAGGAGATCGCCAACATGGTGGTCTATGTCAGCTCGAAGGAAGCGTCAGTGACCAATGGCGCGGCGCTGCGCGCCGAAGGCGGCATCGTGCAGACAATTGCCTGACGCCGGCCACGATTGTCGTCCCCGCCTAGCGCGCCTTCGGCGCGCGCGGAGCGGGGACCCAGTACACGCAGGCCTGAGTGTACTGGGTCGCCCGGTCCTGGCGCGCAATTGCGCGCCGGCCGGGCGACGACAGTTGTGTGCGTTCGAGCGCTACCAGCCTTCCAGCACGATCTTGCCGACCGACTTGCCGGACTCGATCAGCGCGTGCGCACGCTTGAGGTTGGCGGCATTGATGGTGCCGAAGGTCTGCTCGAGCGTGGTGCGCAGCACGCTTTTGTCGATCATGTCGGCGACGTCGCTGAGCAGTCTATGCTGGCCGATCATGTCCGCGGTCTGGAACGATGAGCGGGTGAACATGGATTCCCAGTGCAGCGATCCGGCCTTGCCCTTCAGCAGCGAGAAGTTGACCGAGGCGGGATCGTCGATCACGCCGATCTTGCCCTGCGGCGCCAGGATGTCGGCGAGCGCCGGAAAGTGATCCTGGGTGCCGGTGAGGCTGGCGATCAACGCCACCTCCGGGAGCTTTAGCGCCGCGATCTGGTCCTTCATCGGCTTGCTGTGGTCGATCACGGCATGGGCGCCGAGCTCGCGGCACCACTTCACCGTCTCCGGCCGCGACGCGGTTGCCAGCACCGTGAGCCCGGTGAGCCGCCGCGCCAGCTGGATCAGGATCGAGCCGACGCCGCCGGCGCCGCCGACGATCAGCAGGGTGCGCGGGTCGACGCTGCGGCCGGGCAGGGCGCCGAGCCGGTCGAACAGCAGTTCCCAGGCGGTGATCGAGGTGAGCGGCAGGGCCGCGGCCTGGGCAAAGGACAGCGTCTTCGGCTTCAGGCCGACGATGCGCTCATCCACCAGGTGGAACTCGGCATTGGTGCCCTGGCGCAGGATCGAGCCGGCGTAGAACACCTCGTCGCCGGCCTTGAACAGGGTGACGTCGGGGCCGACCGCATCGACAATGCCGGCGGCGTCATAGCCGAGGATCTTGTTGGGCTCGCCGTCGCGCGGCGCGGCGCGCATGCGCACCTTGGTGTCCACCGGATTGACCGAGACCGCCTTCACGGCGACGCGGATGTCGCGGCCGGCCGGCTCCGGTTTTGCAGCTTCGAAATCGACCAGCGAGTCCGCCTGATCGATGGGCAGGGATGTCTTGTAACCGACGGCCTTCATTCCGGATCTCCTGATCGCGCGTGACTGTGCGGGTGGAGTGGCGCGGCAGCCGGCCAATTGCAAGCAATCCGGTGCCCGGGGGCAGCCCGCGCTGCCCCCGTCTTTGTCTCAGGCGGCGTATCAGAACGCGACCTGGGTCCGCATCGCGAAGGCGTCGAGCTTCGACCCGGCATCGCCGGCATTGACCGCGCTGATCTGCCTGGCGACATCGCCATGCAGGTAGTCGAACATGAAGCGGATGTTGCCGTTGACGTACCAGTTGAGCGCGGCGGTGTAGACCGTCTGTCGTCCGCCGGCGATGCCGTTGGCGGTCGCGAGTTGGTCGTTGAGGTTGACGGTGCTCACGCGTCCGGCGATTTCCCAGGCGCCCCAGCCGCCGCCGGTCGCCGAGAACGGGTTTGCCGGCTTGATGCCGCTATAGGAGGCCGTGGCCGCGTTGTAGGCGTGGCTTTCACCGGTCAGCACGTAGCTCGCCTGGACATAGCCGCCGTCGAATTTCAGGCTCGGCAGCGCCGCAAAAGCGGTGCGGTCGATGTTGTACCAGAAGTACTCGCCCTGGAAATACAGCGACCCGTAGGTGCCCGCCGCTTCAGCGCTATAGACTTGTGCGCCGGAAACCCCTGCGATCGCTCCGGTCGAAACCAGCGAGGTCGGGTCGAGACGAAGCTCGGGCCGATCGCTCAGCGTGAGCGTCTTCGCTCCGGTGACCAGATTGTGCGAAGGCTCGATCAGGAACTGTGCGTCGCCGCCAAGATGGAACGAGTAGTCCTTGCCGCTGAGTACCTGGCCGGCGGCGCGTACGACGGTGCCGAACTGCTCGGTAGCGCCGTTCGGCGTCACGCTCGACGCCGAATGGATGGCGCCCGAGGATGGTCCGGTCGCGTAGGCGCCGATCCAGAATGAATCATTGTACCAGCGGGCGCCGAACGCCGAGCGGAAATCTCCGGCGGCGATGTTGGTGGCGATGATCCCCGCGGAAGCGCGTTCCATGAACAGGATATCGTTGGAACTGGTGGCCTCGTCGAGGGTGTATGGCACATCCATGATACCGCCTTCGATGGCGAGTTTGCCGCCGAAGGGTTTGAAGCCGGTATAGCTGAGATAGGCGTTCTCGACGCCGGAGACGCCGCCGCCCGGCAGCGAGCCTGCCGCCGCACCGCCGAAGCCGTCCGAGCTGCCGCCGAAGTCATAGACCAGAGAGTAGTTCCAGTCGCCGAAGAATTTTCCGACAAGGCCGATGCGGGCACGTCGGGTGTTGATGCCGTTGTCCAGCCGTTGCGGCGAGGTCGCTGCTGAATTCGGATGATAGTCGTAGCCGCCGGCGTCGAAATGCAGGCGGCTGGTGATGGCGACGCAGTTCTGCTGATCGGCGCTGCAGATCGTCGGGCGATTGTTTGGCATGGTGACGACAACGCCGGACGGCGGTGCGATCGGCCCCTTGGTGTAGGCCGCATTGGCATTGGCGACGCTGACCTTGACGTCGGCCTTTGCTTCGGCGGTCGTGGCCTTGGCGTTGGCATGCGCGGCGGCCGCCGTGTTGGCCGTCGTCTGCTTCTGCAACTTGTCGAGCTTCTGTTCCATCAGCTTGAGCTGCTGCTTCAGCAGCGCGATCTCCGTGTCGGCGCCGGCGGTTTCGGCGCGCGCCGGACATGCTGCGAGAACGCCCAGAACTCCAGCCGCAGCGGCGGCCGCCTTCCTCGTGATTTTCATGAGATCACCCCTGATGATGCGATGGCCAATTGGTTGCGCCAATCGCGATTCAAGGGAAGTCACCTTTTTGAAGTTCGGCATCGCAGCGCCGTCTTTTGTGGCCGACTGTGTCTTTCCGGAGCCCCATCGAGACTGTTTTGACAAACAGATGACGGTCGTCATGTGATGCGCGCATTGAAGCCATTCGCGGCGCCCGGATCCGGTCTGCGGGGTCGCCGGTCGAACCGATCGGTGGGCCGGGATTACCGGCAACGCACCCTTCTATTGCGCCGGCGAACGGCCTATATTGCCGGTAATTTCCCTGAGAGGCCCTGATGTTCCCCAATCTTCGCGCTGCTGCGACATTGACCCTTTGTGCCACCCTGCTGTCTGCCGCGACCGGCGGTGCCTTGGCGCAGGACCGCCGCGTTCCCGTCTCGCCGAACGAGATCCGGCTGTCCTATGCGCCGATCGTGCAGCGGGTGCAGCCGGCTGTGGTCAATGTCTACGCCGCCAAGACCGTGCAGGTGCGCAATCCGCTGATGGAAGATCCGCTGTTTCGCCGCTTTTTCGGCGGCGGCGGCGGCCCGCAGCCCGAGCAGATGCAGCGCTCGCTGGGCTCCGGCGTGATGGTCGATTCGTCCGGTCTGGTGGTCACCAACAACCACGTCATCGAGGGCGCCGACCAGGTCAAGATCTCGCTGGCCGACAAGCGCGAATTCGAGGCCGAGATCGTGCTCAAGGACAGCCGCACCGATCTTGCGGTGCTGCGCATCAAGGACGGCAAGGAAAAGTTCCCGACGCTGGACTTCGCCAACTCCGACGACTTGCTGGTCGGCGACGTCGTGCTGGCGATCGGCAATCCGTTCGGCGTCGGACAGACCGTGACCCACGGTATCGTCTCGGCGCTGGCGCGCACCCAGGTCGGGATCACCGACTATCAGTTCTTCATCCAGACCGATGCCGCGATCAATCCCGGCAATTCCGGCGGCGCGCTGGTCGACATGACCGGCAAGCTGGTCGGCATCAACACCGCGATCTTCTCGCGCTCCGGCGGCTCGCAGGGCATCGGCTTCGCCATTCCCGCCAACATGGTGCGCGTCGTGGTTGCTTCCGCCAAGAGCGGCGGCAAGGCCGTGAAGCGGCCGTGGCTCGGCGCGCGGCTGCAATCGGTGACCCCCGAGATTGCCGAAACGCTCGGGCTCAAGGCGCCGAGCGGCGCGCTGGTCGCCAGCGTCACGCCGGGCAGTCCGGCGGCGCGGGCAGGGCTGAAGCTCTCCGATCTCGTTGTCGCGGTGGACGGCCAGAAGATCGAGGACATCAATGCCTTCGATTACCGCTTCGCCACGCGCCCGCTCGGCGGCACCGCGCAGCTCGAGGTCCAGCGCAACGGCAAGCCGGTGACGCTGACGGTTCCCCTGGAAACTGCGCCGGACACCGGCCGTGATGAGGTCGTCATCTCCGGCCGCTCGCCGTTCCAGGGCGCGAAGGTCGCCAACAGCTCGCCGGCGCTCGCCGACGAGCTGCGGCTGGATTCCAGCATCGAAGGCGTGGTGGTGACCGAGCTCGCCGATGACGCCACCGCGGCCAGCGTCGGCTTCCAGAAGGGAGACATCATCCTCGCAGTCAACAACCAGAAGATCGCCAAGACCAGCGACCTGCAGAAGGCGGTACGCGAGCCCAGCCGGATCTGGCGCATCGTGCTGGTCCGCGGCGGCCAGCAGCTCAACGTCACGCTCGGCGGATGAGATTGCACGCAAATCTTTCGTGTCCCGGACGCGGTGCAGCGTTCTTTACGCTGCTCCGCAGATCCGGGACCGTACCGAACGCTGTCGATTCTGACGGTCCCGGATCTGCAGCGCACCACGCTGGCCCGCGCGATGCGCGATCCCGCGCGCTGCGCAGCGTCCGGGACAAGGTTGGTCAGCGCTGATGAGCCCGAAACATCCCCAGTCCACGAATCTGTTCGCCGCCGCCGGCCTCGAGCATGACGCGCCGCGTCCGCTGCCGGAGCGGCTGCGGCCGCGGGTGCTGGCGGATGTCGTCGGCCAGGATCACATCCTCGGCCCCGACGGCGCGCTGACGCGCATGCTGGAGACCCGCACGCTGGGCTCGCTGGTGTTCTGGGGCCCGCCCGGCACCGGCAAGACCACTGTCGCACGCCTGCTGGCCGATGCCACCGAACTGCATTTCGAGCAGATCTCCGCGGTGTTCTCCGGCGTCGCCGATCTCAAGAAGGTGTTCGAGGCCGCGCGCGCCCGCCGCGAGATGGGCAAGGGCACGCTGCTGTTCGTCGACGAGGTGCATCGCTTCAACCGGGCCCAGCAGGATTCGTTTCTGCCTGTCATGGAAGACGGCACCGTGGTGCTGGTCGGCGCCACCACTGAGAACCCGTCCTTCGAGCTCAACGCGGCGCTTTTGTCGCGCGCGCGCGTGCTGGTGTTCCAGTCGCTCGACTCGGCGGCGATCGAAAAGCTCTACGCCCACGCCGAAGCCATCGAAGGCCGGAAGCTGCCGCTCGACGCCGAAGCCCGCGCCGTGCTGGTGCGCATGGCCGACGGCGACGGCCGCGCCGCGCTGACGCTGGCCGAGGAAGTCTGGCGCGCCGCGCGAAAAGGCGAGACCTTCGACGCCGTGCAGTTGCAGGATATCCTGCAACGCCGCGCGCCGATCTACGACAAGTCCGCCGACGGCCACTACAACCTGATCTCGGCGCTGCATAAATCCGTGCGCGGCTCTGATCCCGACGCCGCACTATACTATCTCTGCCGCATGCTCGATGCCGGCGAGGATCCCCTATTCCTGGCGCGTCGCGTGGTGCGCATGGCGGTCGAGGACATCGGCCTCGCCGATCCGCAGGCGCTGGTGATCTGCAACGCCGCTAAGGACGCCTATGATTTTCTCGGTCATCCCGAAGGCGAGCTGGCGATTGCGCAGGCCGTCGTCTACATCGCCACCGCGCCGAAATCCAACGCGGTCTACATGGCCTACAAGGCGGCGACGGCTGCTGCGAAACAGGGCGGCTCGCTGCTGCCGCCGAAACACATCCTGAATTCGCCGACTCAACTGATGAAGTCCGAAGGCTATGGCGGCGGCTATCAATACGACCACGACACGCCGGAAGCCTTCTCCGGCCAGGACTACTTCCCGGAAGCGATGGGCCGCCAGCAATTCTACGACCCGCCCGACCGCGGCTTCGAGCGCGAGATCCGCAAGCGGCTCGACTACTGGGCAAGGCTGCGCGCAGCGAAGAACGCGGACGAGTAGGGTGGGTTAGGCGCTCTTGCGCCGTAACCCGCCATTGCGATCCGAAAAACGGTGGGTTACGCGCGCTCGTCCGCCGAAGCCCTCAGGGCGAAGGTGGATGCGCGCTAACCCACCCTACGATGTTCTTCGAGGTTCGCGTCTGTCATTCCGGGTCCGCTCGCCCACGGGCTCGCGCCCTGGAATGCGACCAGGCGTCGCGGTTCCCGTCGCGCGCTCGCTGGCCTTGGCGGCCTCCCGGGCGTATGATCGCGAAGCGTTTTCACGGGTGCCCGATGTCGATTGTCACACGTTGCTGCACGCTTGCCGTCGTCCTTGCCGCGCTATGCCCGGCCGCGCCGGCGCATGCCCAGGTCGCGCCGGTGCAATACTGGCTGCCCAACGGGCTGTTTGGTTTTGGCGGCGGCTGGACCGATGCCGGCGGCGCCGGCACCTATCGCAACTTTCCGGGTTTCGATGCCCGCTATGTCGC
Organism: Rhodopseudomonas sp. P2A-2r; assembly: GCF_026015985.1. Lineage (GTDB taxonomy): Bacteria > Pseudomonadota > Alphaproteobacteria > Rhizobiales > Xanthobacteraceae > Tardiphaga. The sequence continues at coordinate 3,012,164 of NZ_CP110389.1, forward strand.
GCAGGATGCCTCGTCGGACTGGCGCGACAATTTTCGCACCGGCATGTTTGCCGGCAGCCAGAGTGGCAATATCGGTCTCAACGGTCTCGGGTTGAACGGCGCTGCCTCCGATTTCGGCGGGCTCTCCTATCAGAGCGCGCTGTCGGGCTACGCCTTCAAGGGCGCCGGCGATCTGCCGTCCAGCGTCTATGTCGGCTTCGACAAGTTGAACTACCGGCCGGGCATCGGCAGTCCGCTAGCGCCGTTCTCGAGCGATGCCAGCATCAACGCCGGCTACCGCGCCCGCGCCGGCGTCGCGTTCCAGCCGACAGCCAATGTCACCCTGTCGTTCGAGGCCAGCGTCACCCAGCAGGGATCGGGCGACAGCGATATCAATTCGCCGCTGCTGCCCGCGCTGTCGCCGTTCTCCGGCGTGCGACGCTAGCTAGTCGCAAGTAGCCCGCATGAGCGCGGCGGGCGAGTAGCGAGTGGGGCGGGTTAGCCGAAGGCGTAACCCGCCGACTCCGGATCTCGGCTCACGATGGTGGGTTACGGCGCAAGGGCGCCTGACCCACCCCACGCTTGCTCAATGCTTGTCCACCCCGTGCTTGGGCTGCACCGACCATGCCGGCGGTTCATCCTTCTTGTCGGCCTTGGCCACCGCCGCCGTCGCCTGCACCTTGTCGGCCGCGTGGTGGGTGGGCGCGTAGACCGTGTAGACCTGCATGGGCGTCGTCCCGGTGTTGGTGACGTTGTGCCATGTGCCGGCCGGCACCAGCACGCACCAGCCGTCCGTGACATCCTTTTCAAAGGAGAGTTTGTCCTTCGCGGCTCCCATCTGCACGCGGCCGCGGCCCGCGTCGAGGCGGATGAACTGGTCGGTCTCCGGATGGGCTTCGAGGCCGATGTCGCCGCCTGGCGGGATCGACATGAGTGTCACTTGCAAGTAGCGCCCGCTCCATGCGACGGATCGATAGTCCGTATTGGCCTTGGTTGCGCTTTCAATGTCGAACGATTGCGGCTTCGGCCCGATATCTGAAATCCTGGCGGCGGTATGGCTCATGACCCGTATCCTCATGCCTGCTGCGACGTGACGTCGCGCATCCCTTGGCGCCTCACCAAGTAATGGGTGGGGTAACGGTTCCAATTTGCGCGGCGGTTGTCGCTACGCTCATGCGGGCTTCGCGTTGCTGCAAAATCTCACGCTTGCCTCAGCAGACCGGCCGCCAGATGGCGGAACGCTGCGACAGCTTTGGCAAACACCGCGTGGGGATCGTCGGCCGCGGCGATCCATAGCGCGGCATTCAACGCCGCGCCGTTGATCAGCCGCGCAGCCGCTTCGGCATCGACGGGCTTGACCGTGCCGTCATCGATCAGCGCCTGGATGGTCTGCGTGGTGGCGCGCAGGCAGGCGGTCTGGCTCGGCCATTGCGAGGATCGCCGAGCACGGCGGGGCCGTCGAGCAGCACGATGCGCTGGATCTCCGGCTCCAACGCCATCTCGATATAGGCGACGCACTCGTTGAGAAATCCGAGCCACGGCGTCTTCGCGGGCAGCCGTGCTGCATGGGCGCGCGCCAGCATCTCCGCATCGATCTGCGCGATGACCGCCTGCAGCAGGCCCTTCTTGTCGCCGAAATGGTGATAGAGCGCCCCGCGCGTCAGGCCGGCCTGCGCGGTGAGGTCGTCCATCGAGGCCGCCGCATAGCCCCTGGTCGCGAAGGCTTGCCGGGCCGCTGCAATGAGCTTGGCCCGGGTCACCTGCATCATATCCGTCCGCCGTGTCGCCAGCATTGCTTCTGCTCACTCCAAAGTTCCGCGCCTGCGGATATTGACATACGCGCCGTATGTGTAAAACCTGCTCACATACGGAGCGTATATGAAAATCCGTTACTGCGGGGGCGTGATCAAACCGATGCCGCCCGCGATTGAAAGGACTTCACTGATGACCAAGCGCGACGCCGTTTTTCCGCCGGGCCGGCAGGCCCTCTACGACATCAACCGCTATTCGGCAGCCATTCGCTCCGGCGATCTGCTGTTCGTCTCGGGCCAGGTCGGCAGCCGCGCGGATGGCTCGCCCGAGCCGGTCTTCGACCGGCAGGTCCAGCTCGCCTTCGACAACTTGGCGGCGGTGCTCAAGGCGGCGGGCTGCACGTTCGACGATATTGTGGACGTGACCAGCTTCCACACCGATCCGGCCACGCAGTTCGATGCGGTCAACGCCGTCAGGCAGCGCGCGTTCGGCGAACCGCCGTATACGAACTGGACCGCGGTCGGCGTCAACTGGCTGGCGGGCTTCGATTTCGAGATCAAGGTCATCGCGCGCATTCCGCAGCAGCCGGCGTAGGGCGAGGGCGCGCAGGATGGGTCAAGCGTCTTCGCGAAACCCATCAACCACCGGCACGGGAGCGATGGGTTTCGCGGAGTTTATCATCGGGCGCGCTTCGCGCGACCCGGTGGCTCTACCCATCCTACGCTTGCTTGCCACGCTGGATCGTGCCCCGGACGCGATGCAACACGCAGTGTTGCTTCGCAGAGCCGGGGTCCCGGTGAAGTCCGTGCAGAGCGAGTTGGGCGGGTTAGCGCTCAGCGCGTAACCCAATATTTCCGGACCGCAGATTGTGTAGTGTAGTGTTACTACAATACGCTTGGCTCTGCCGGCAGGCAGTCGCCGATCCGGCGCTATTTCAAATCATTTTGGAGAAGGGGAAATCGGCGTCTTTCCACTATTGTTGTCTAACGTGAGGTGGGACTTGCGTCAAGTTGGGGCTCCCGTGCCATTGAATTGATCCTTGATTCGTTTGAAAAGGATTCTGGCCCATGTCAGCTCTCGCCAGCATGTTCGCTCAATCGTTTTTCCACGGGACGCGTGCCGATCTGCAAGCCGGTGACCTGATCGTCGCCGGCCACAAGTCAAATTTCACCGATGCCAAACCATTATCCTGGGTTTATTTTGCGAGCACGCTGGACGCGGCGATCTGGGGCGCCGAGCTTGCCGCTGGCCAATCGCCGCAACGCATTTATGTAGTGGAGCCCACCGGATCGATCGAGGATGACCCCAACCTGACCGATAAGAAGTTTCCGGGAAATCCAACGCTGTCCTATCGTTCCCGTGATCCTCTACGGATTATTGCCGAGGTGACAAATTGGCAAGGACACACCGTCGAACGGTTGCGACAGATGAAGGACGGGCTCGCCCGGATGAAAGCGGATGGTACCGCCCACATTATCGACTAGCGAGTAGGGCGGGTTAGCCGAGGGCGTAACCCGCCGATTCCGGATCGCGGCTCACGATGGTGGGTTACGGCGCAAGGGCGCCTAACCCACCCTACGCTTGCTGGTCGATTCAAATCGCAAAGTATAAGTAAATTTAGATTTATGCTGGTTGTCTGCTCTAAATTAGAGCCGGCGAACCGTGCTCGCTATTTCCCGCTTCTAAGAAGGCTCGATTGAGTGGGTGGAAATATTGTATACGAGCGGTACGGTGTATGCCGTCTGTGAATGCTGTCACAATCATAGGGAAGATTAGTTTGGAAGCGATCTTTGAAGATCAGGTAACCGTATTCGTCGACTTTCTCGGATTCAGTAGTGCCAGCGTCCAGTTGGACGAGTCGATTCAACTAAAGCTTCTGCTTCTCCTTCGCGCAATCTCAACAATGAGAGGCGAATTTTCCAACGATTCTGACCCACCAGGCGCGAACATGAGCGCAATTCGATTGCGTCCAACAATTAGTACATTTTCGGATCATATTGTTGCTAGCTATCCGATGAGCCGTATCGATCTTGGTCAGGATGAGCAGACGACGCTAGGGCTTGTTTTGTTCGACGTAATTCTGAGAATTGCCAGAATTGCTGCCGCCGCACTTAGCATTGGTTTCCTCATTCGCGGCGGAGTTTCCAAAGGTCCACTGTACCATTCTAACGGTGTCGTTTTTTGATCAGCAATGGTCGAGGCCTATGAGCTTGAGTCACGGGTCGCTATATATCCACGTGTTGTTCTATCTCCGTCTCTGTCTCGATCGCTCGATCGTCACCCAGGGGAGCCTCGCTTATTAGTCGTGCTGAAGATGGTGTCGCATGTCTTGACTACATATTTCACCTGCTGGGATCCGCGGCGGCGCCGGGCGAGGACCACTCAGTTCGTGTAAAGGAGTGGTATGACGAAATAGTCCAGATGTTAAAGAGTAACGTCGATAATCTTAAGCAAGGCGACAATACAAATGCTTTGTCGAAATGGGTTTGGTTCTCTAGAAAGTTTGCGCGAGCCCTTTCCAGGACCAATCCTCAAATTCTGCGATCGATTGGTATTGCAACGGAAGCAATGGTTTGGGCAGACTAGGGTCCGGACCCAATAGCCGGATTCCCCTGGCAGCCTGATCGTGATTCACTGCCTCATCGAGGAGGCGGTGAGATGGGTGATTTCTTTTGGTTTTCCGATGCGCAGTGGGCTCGAATTGAGCCGCTGCTTCCGACCGGCGTGCGCGGCAAGCCCCGGGTAGATGATCGTCGTGTGCTAAGCGGGATCGTCCATGCCCTGCGCTGTGGCGGCCGTTGGGCCGACTGCGCCGACGTCTATGGGCCAAAGAAGACGCTTTATAACCGGTTCGTCCGCTGGTCCGAACGCGGCATCTGGCAAGGCATTTTCAGTGAGCTGGCGGGAGCAGGCGATGCGCCGGACCGGCTGTTCATCGACAGCAGCTGCATCAAGGTTCACCGCTGCGCAGGCGGTGGAAAAGGGGGCCTTGGCTCATGGTATCGGCCGCACGAAAGGCGGACGAAACACCAAGCTCCATGCGGTCTGCGATGAAAAGGGGCGCCCCTGCGTCCTGCTCCTGACGCCCGGAAACGTTCACGATTGCAGGGTTGCGCAGCTCTGCATCGAGGCGATGCCACCGTCGGCCGAACTCGTCGCGGACAAGGGATACGACAACCAGGCGCTGCGCGAGTGGTTGGTCGAGCGTGGCACCGAGCCCGTCATTCCCCCGCGCAAGAGCCGCAAGATCCAATACGATTACGACCGCGCCATCTACAAGCAGCGCAACGTCATCGAGCGTATGTTCTGCCGCTTCAAAGACTGGCGACGCATCGCCACCCGATTCGACCGCAACGTCCGAAACTTCATGAGTGCCATCAGCCTCGCCGCAGCCGTCATCTGGTGGCTGTAGTGAGTCCGGACCCTAGACATCCGCTCAGCTCAAGTATTGCAAGCTGGTGGTCGTGCGAAACAGAGTGCTTTTGGGAAAATGCGAGCTTCACGTTTTCTCAGCCATGTGGCCGCAAATTGTTCAACAAGTATTGACAAAATTCCCATAAGACTATAATCCATATCCGTCCCGTCCACGAGGGGCGCTTCATGAGGCGTCTGGAGTGTGGCGGGAGGCGGCGCCTGCGGGCGGGGGAGGACGTATCCCCGCGCACTCGGGAGGCCCTGGGTGGCCGTCCGACCCTACTGCGGGGGTCTGCCTTGAGTGGCTGGACGCGGACAGAGAAAGGCGGGGGAAAGCCCGCCGGAGTGGCGCAAGCCACGTGCTGGCCCGGAAGCACGGCCCTGGAGCCCAAAATCGCCGCGGTGGCGCGCCGAGAGGCGACGCGATCACCGCTTCGTCGTCGAGACGGCGCAGCAGGGATCGTGACCAAACCACCCATCGCGCCTCAAGGCGCGCCGCCACCCCTCATGTCCGGAGGGGCGGACTCCCAGCAAAACCCGGGCTCGTCGAGCCGCGGGAACGCGCCGATTTGCCCGTGACAGGCGATTAAACCGTGACCCCCGAGCGCTTATGCGCTACGCAAAGCCAACCTCCCGGAGCCCCATCATGAGCCGTCGCGACAAGAAACCCCTCGCCAAATCCCGCGGCCCTGCCGGCGCGCGCGGCAAGGGCGGGCGTCCGAAGACGGCGGGGACCACCACGGGCTCCAAGACCTCGCGCCCCAAGGGCGACCGCGGCGCGGAGCGCCCCGAAGGCAAGCGGCCGTCGTTCGGCAAGGCCGGGCGCATCAGCAGCGATCGTCCGATGAGCGCCCGGCCGCCGCGCGCCCGCGACGGCGAACGCCCGGAGCGGGCCGAGCGCCCGGAACGTGGTGAGCGGCCGGCGCGGTTCGAACGCTCCGAGCGTCCGCAGCGCAGCGAGCGATCCGAACGTCCCGAACGCAGCTTTGGCGACAGGTCGCAGGCGGCGCGTCCGCCGCGCGAACGCACGCAAGGCCGTCCCGAGCGCCCGGAGCGCGCCAAATCTGATCGCAGCTTCGGCGAGCGCCCGGGCGCCGTGCGTCCGTCGCGCAACCGCATCGATGCCGCGCTCGAGCGCTCCGAATGGGGCGAAGGCGCGCCACGCGAGCCGCGCGATGCCCGCTTCGAGAGCCCGGACCGTGGCGCCCGCAGCGAGCGTCCGGCGCGAACCGCGCGTCCGGAACGTACCGAGCGTCCGCAGCGCACCGAGCGGTTCGGCAATGACCGCCCGCCGTCGCGCGGCGGCCGTCCGCCGGCGCGCGTGCCGCGCGAGCGCGAGCCGAAGCGCGAGCGTCCGCCCTACGATCCCGAGACCTTCGTGCCGGAGCCCAAGGTGGTGGTGCCCAAGGCGCCGCTGCCGACCGCGGTGGAGATGGCTGTCGTCACGGCCGACGAGGCCGGCATGCGCGTCGATCGCTTCCTCGAAGCGCGCTTCGAAGGCCTGTCGTTTTCCCACATCCAGCGCATCGTCCGCAAAGGCGAGCTGCGCGTGAACGGCAAGCGTGCCGACAGCAAGGACCGGCTGGAAGAGGGGCAGACCGTCCGCATCCCGCCGCTCAAGCTCGACACGCCAAAAGTCGGCGGCGGCGAACTCTCCGAAGCCGCGCAAAAAACGCTGGCGGCGCTGAAGGAGATGATCATCTTCGAGGACGCCGACGTGATGGTGCTGAACAAACCCGCCGGCCTCGCCGTGCAGGGCGGCTCCGGCACCGTGCGTCATGTCGACGGCATGCTGGAAGTGATGCGCGACGCCAAGGGCCAGAAGCCGCGCCTGGTGCATCGCCTCGACAAGGACACCGCCGGCTGTCTCCTGATCGCCAAGACGCGCTTTGCCGCCACCAAGCTGACCGGCTCGTTCCGCGAGCGCTCGGCGCGAAAAATCTACTGGGCGCTGGTGGCCGGCGTGCCGAAGCCGAAGCAGGGCCGCATCTCGACCTATCTCGCCAAGGAAGAGAACGAGGAAGACACCATCATGCGCGTCGCCCAGCATGGCGACGAGGGCGCCAGCCACGCGGTGACGTACTACGCGGTGGTCGAAACGTCCGCGCAAAAACTGGCCTGGGTGTCGCTGAAGCCGGTGACCGGGCGGACCCATCAGCTGCGCGCGCACATGGCGCATATCGACCACGCCATTATCGGCGACCCCAAATACTTCAACAAGGAAAACTGGCAGCTGCCCGGCGGCATCCAGAAGAAGCTGCATCTGCTGGCGCGGCGCATCGTGGTGCCGCATCCGCGCGGCGGCACCATCGACGCCACCGCACCGTTGCCGCCGCACATGCTGCAGTCGTGGAATCTGCTCGGCCTCGAAGCCGATCGCTTCGATCCGATCGAGAACGCGCCGGAAGAGTAAAACGGTGACGATGTCGGAGCTTGATCCGTTCGAATTGAGTAGACTCGGTATCGTGTCCCGGACGCGGTGCGGCACGAAGTGCCGCTCCGCAGATCCGGGATCCCGGTTTCTTCCTTGGCAAAGCTGGGCCCCGGATCTGCGGCGCACCACGCCGCTAATAAGCGGCGCAGTGCACCGCGTCCGGCGAACGATGGCAGCGACATGAATCCGATGCCCCCGCACGCCGCGCCGGAGTTCGACGACGCCTTTCGCACGCGCCTGCATGACCTGTTCGGCTGGCGTCGCGATATCCGGCATTTTCGCACCGATGCTTTGCCCGATGGGACGATCGAGCGCCTGATCGGGATCGCCTGTCTGGCGCCGTCGGTCGGCCTCAGCCAGCCCTGGCGTTTCGTCATCGTCGACGATCCCGCGCGTCGCCAGGCGGTGCTCGACAATTTCACGACCTGCAATGCCGAAGCGCTGGGCGCCTGCAGCGACGAGCGGGCGTCGCGCTACGCCAGCCTCAAGCTCGCCGGGCTGCGCGAGGCGCCGTGCCATCTCGCGGTGTTCTGCGAACGCGCAACCGAGGTCGGCCATGGTCTCGGCCGCCGCACCATGCCGGAGATGGCCGACTATTCCGTGGTCGCGGCGATCTCGACATTGTGGCTGGCGGCGCGCGCCGAGGGCATCGGCGTCGGCTGGGTCTCGATCCTCGATCCCGCCGTTGTCGCGCTCTCCTTGGGCGTCCCCCGCGACTGGCGGCTGATCGGCTATCTCTGCATTGGCTATCCCCGGGCCGAGGACGATCGTCCGGAACTGGAGCGCGTCGGCTGGGAACGACGCCAGCCGCCGGGCGATCACATTGTCCGGCGTTGAGGCGGCGCCCCTTGAGCGCGCGCGACGGCGGCACGACATGAAAGCGATGGTAAAACGCGCCTCCCTCATTCTGACTGCTATCATCGCCGTGACGCTCGCTGCCGGCGGCGCTGCCTCGGCGCAGATCCTGCCGCCCGGCGGCGGAATGCTGGCGCCGCCGCCGCCGGCCCCACCGCCGCCGCCCGCCGTCACCGTGCCGGTGGTTCCGCAACTGGATTCCACGCCGGCCAGTCCGAAAGCGGGGATCGAGTCGCGCGGATCGTTCGGCGATCGCGTCACCGGCTGCCTGCAGGATGGCGCTGCCGCCGGACTTGGACCCAACGAACGCGCCGCCTATTCGCGGTCCTGCGCCAACCGGTAGGCCGTCTTTGCCTGCCCCGATGCTTCAGCTAAACTCAGCCGCTCAACCGGGATTGAATTGATCGATGCGTGAACTGTTCGACGAGGTCTATGGCCAGGCGGGGCTCGATCCGGAAGAGGCGGTGCGCAAGTCGACGCGCGGGCCGCAGCGCAAGCGTTTTCACGTCAAGGCCGGCTTCGATGAGACGCCGGAGGGTTTTGCTATCACCCTCGATGGCAGGACAGTGCGCACGCCGTCGCGACAACCGCTGGCGGCGCCGAACCGCGACATCGCCGCGGCCATCGCCGCCGAATGGGACGCGCAGCAGGAGTTCATCAATCCGATGACCATGCCGCTGACGCGGCTCGCCAACAGCGTCATCGATGCGGTCGGCGACAACGTCGCTGCAGTGGCCGACGACATCGCGAAATATGTCGGCACCGACCTGTTGTTCTATCGCGCCGGTCATCCCGAGGCGCTGGTCGCGCGCGAGGCCAGGGCGTGGGATCCGGTGCTGTTCTGGGCCGCCGAAGAGCTTGGCGCGCATTTCATCCTCGCCGAAGGCATCATCCACGTCCGCCAGCCCGATGCGGCCGTTGCGGCGGTGCGCGCGGTGTTGCCGTCCGATCCGTGGCGCGTCGCGGCGCTGCATCTGGTGACGACCGTGACCGGCTCGGCGCTGCTGGCAGTGGCGCTGCTGCGCGGCCGGCTCGATGCCGATCAGGTCTGGGCCGCGGCCCATGTGGACGAGGACTGGAACATCGAGCAGTGGGGCATCGACGAGGAAGTCGCCGCCCGCCGCGCCGCCAAGAAGGTCGACTTCGAGGCCGCCGCAAGCGTTTTGCGGGCGCTGGCGCCCAATCCGGGTTAACGAGAGGTTTACGCCGTTGCGCTAGGATTTGTCGGCCATCAGCCGGTGCAGCCCATGTCGCTTGTCGTCAATCCCGTCTCGCCGGTCATCGCCATTCCCGGCGTGTCCAATGTGGTCATGCAGCCCGGCAGCGTGATTACCGCCCGGGTGCTGCAGGTGCTCGGCGCCGATCAGGCGCGGATCTCGATCGGCGGCCAATCCCTGGACGTGCAGACGCAGGTCCCGCTGCAGGCCGGCCAGAGCCTGCAACTGGCGGTGTCGCAGACGTCTGACGGTATCAGGCTGGCCGTGGTCAACCAGCAGGCCTTGCCCGCTCCCGCCAACGCGGCATCGGGCGATGTCGTCACGCTGGCGCCCGACGCGGCGCACAGCATTGCGGCGCAGGCTCCGTCCATCCTTCTGGTGAAAAACCCGCTCACCCCGCAGGAGGCGCTTGCGGTCACCACCGCGACGCAGATCGCTGCCACCCAGCAGGCCAGTCTGGCGCCGCTGTTCGCCAATCTCGGCGCCGCCGGCGGGCTGCAGAACCTGCCGCCGCAATTGCAGCAGGCCATGGCGCAGCTGCTGGCGCAGCGCCCCAACCTCGATCCCAACCTCACCGGCGCTGCCGTGCAGCAAGCGTTCGAAAAATCTGGCCTGTTCCTGGAAGCCTCCTTGGCCTCAGGTGCAGCACCGTCGGCCAGCACGCCGGATCTCAAGGCATCGCTGATTGTGCTGCGTCAGGTCCTCACCGCGACGCTGGGCAACATGGCGACGGCGCCCGCAACAGCGCCGATGCAGCAGGGCGCTCAGGGAATAGCTGCAGCCGTCCCGCAGGGCGTTGCGGCCGATGTCGTGCTGAACGGGCAGACGGCCTTTCTGTTGGCTATGCAGACGGCGGATGCGCCCATCGCGACGTCGTTGCCCGCCGCGCAAACAGCTGCGTCGCCGGCACCAAACGCCGCTGCGGAGATTCCGGCCGAGGTGGCCGGTCATACTGCGCCGGTTCAGGTCATCCTCACACCGCCGACGCCGGCCGAGTCCGCGGCGCGTGCCGCGGCCGGCAGCGCCGCGCTGACGCTGCTGCAGGAAGCCGTGCAGGCCAATCCGGCCTTTGCGGCCAGCGCCGGAAAAGCGGGGCTCAGCGACAGCCTGATGCTGTCCTTGCTGCCGGCGTTGACGGGCATGCGAACCCAGAAGGTCGACGACAGCGCGACCGTGCACACCAACATTCCGCCGCCGCCATTGCGCGGCGCGCTGCCTACGGCGCAGCCGGTGATGCCGGCGACCATCGTCGCCAACGCGCCGCCCGAGACCACGCTTCGCCATCTGCTCGCCGACACCGACGCCGCCCTCGCGCGGCAGACGCTGATGCAGGTCGCCTCCTTGCCGGACCGCGGCGATGCATCGTCGATGCGGATCGATCCGGCCTCGCCGCGCTGGAGCTTCGAAATTCCCTTCGCCATGCCGCAGGGCACGGCGATCGCGCAGTTCGAGATCTCGCGCGATGGCGGCAATGACAATCCGACCGAGGCGGCGCAGCAGGTGTGGCGGGCGCGGTTTTCGCTCGACGTCGAGCCGGCCGGGCCGGTGCATGCGCTGGTCTCGCTGCAGGGCGACAAGACCTCGGTGCGCATGTGGGCAGAGCGGCCGGCGACAGCGCAGCAGCTTCGCGATGGCGCCAGCCAGCTCAATCAGGCACTGGTTCGCGCCGAACTGCATCCCGGCGATATCGTGATCCGCGATGGCGCGCCGCCGTCGCAGCCGGCGCCGGCTTCCGCCGGACATTTCCTGGACCGCGCGCTATGACCGTGCAGACCAAGAACCAGATTGCGGTGGCGCTGCACTACGACAAGACCGGCGCGCCGCGGGTCGTCGCCAAGGGCAGGGGCGCCATCGGCGCCAAGATCGTCGAGGTCGCCCGCGCCCACGACATCCCCATCGAGGAAAACGAAATGCTGGCCGGCGCGCTGTCCAACGTGGAGATCGGCGACGAAATTCCGGCCGAGCTCTACAAGGCAGTGGCCGAGGTGCTGATCTTCGTGCTCAAGCTGTCGCGCGGCCTGCGCTAGTCTTTGGCTACTTCTGGGCGCCGTCATCGTTTTACCACGATGCGGCGCGCAACGTGCGGCATTGTCCTTCGCATCGGGTGCCGCCTTGATCAACCGCCGCCAGACCCTCGGCCTGCTTGCCGCTGCGACCGCTATGCCGTCGCGCGCCTTCGCCCATGTCGCGCCACAGCGCAGCGAGATACGCGACAGTCTCGCCAAGCGCTTCGCCGATGAGGGGACGGCCGGCACCTTCGTCGGCTACAGGACCGAGGACTACCTGATCGTCGCCAGCGACAAGGAGCGTTCGGGCGAGGCGATGTTGCCGGCTTCCACCTTCAAGATTCCGAACTCGCTGATCGCCTTGGACACCGACGTGGTCGACGATCCCGACAAGGACGTGTTCAAGTGGGACGGCGTCAAGCGCGACATCGCGGCATGGAATCAGGATCACACGCTACGGTCGGCGATCGCGGCATCCGCGGTGCCGGTCTATCAGGAGATCGCGCGACGCATCGGCGCCGAACGGATGCAGAAATATCTCAATGCATTCGACTACGGCAATTCCAACATCGGCGGCGGCATCGACCAGTTCTGGCTGACCGGTGACTTGCGCATCGATCCAATGGAGCAGATGGATTTCATCGACCGGCTGCGCCGCGGCGTGCTGCCGGCGGCGGCGCGCAGCCAGCAACTGGTGCGCGACATCCTGCCGGTGGTGAAGGTCGGCGATGCCACCATCCGCTACAAGACCGGACTGCTGGGCGCCGAACTGGGCAAGCCCAGCCTCGGCTGGGTGGTGGGCTGGGCCGAGAAGGGCACCGAGCAAACCGTGTTCGCCCTGAACTGCGACGTCCGCGAGCCCAGGCACGTGGCCAGCCGAATGACGCTGACGCAGCAGTGCCTGAGCGATATCGGCGCGATCTGACGCACCGCGATCGCTCAGGCCTTGGCGGCGGCCTTGCCGATGCGGCCGAGGTGGGTGAAGCCGAAGCCGGTGGTATATTTCAGGCCGTAGCCGATCCCGCGGTCAAGGCCGATATGGGCCAGCCAGATCAGCGAGATCGAGCCGAAAATCGGCTCCGCCAACGCCAGTCCGACCAGCACCAGCAGCAGCGGCCCGATGGTGGCGTGCAGGGCGTTGTAGACGAAGGCGCCGATGCGGGGGCCGGCCAGATAACCGAGGAAGCTGAGGTCGGGCGCCAGGAAGAGCACCGCGTAAAGGGTCCACGGCGCACCGGAGATGAAGTAGAACAGCGTCGAGCCGATAAACAGCGCCACACCTTCCCAGCGCAGCAGCGACAGCACGCCGCCGGTCGCAGCTCCGTTGATCTCGTTGGTCACGTTGGTCTCGCTATACGCCATATCGCCTGCTCCAAGTTTGGAACCGGCGTATAGGGCGAATCGCGCGGCAAAGCCATCGTCCTGCGATCACTCCAGCTTGAGCACCTTGCGGACGAAATCGCCGACGGCGAGGCGCGCCGCCTGGGTGGCGGCGGCGTTGCCGCCCACATGAGGATTGAGCCGCACGCAGTCATCCTTGTAGGTGAACCGCTTGTCGGTGGCGGCATTGACCAGCGCGCCGCCGTCCGCCTCCTGGATCTTGCAGTCGCGCACGGACTGCGCACCGGTGGCCACCGTCACCGTGCCGACATTGAGTGGCGTGTCGAAGCCGTGCTGGGCGTCGGGATACTCGGTCAGCACCACGTCGTGTTTGGCGTCCTGCAACCGCTGCACGACGGCCTTGCAACTGGCCACCGGGTTATAGTCGTCAGGCATGCCGTGGAAGATCCGGATCGGCCGGTCCACCACGTCCGCGTCGGTGCGGTAGGTCGTGCCGCAGTCCGGGTAGAAGGGAATGTAGGCGGCAAACTGCAATCCCGACCTGTTCCAAAGCTTCTGGAAGCGCGCGACGCTGGCATAGAGCACGGCCTGGCCGCCCCGCGAAAATCCCATCAGGATGATCCGGTCCGGATCGACGCGCGGGTGTTTGGCGAGAATGTCGAGGGTGCGGTAGATATCGATGATGAAATTGAGCCGGCCGAGTTGCGCCTGATCGGTATTGACCGAAGTGAGGCCGCGGCCGGTGAAGCCGTCGATCACGAAAGTCGAGATGCCCATGGCGTTGAACTGCTGGGTCCACGGCTCCACATTCGGGCCGACGCCGCCGGAGCCGTGCATCAGTACGATCACCGGCATTCGACCGGTGCCTTGCGCGACACGGAATTCCCCGGTCACGGTGACCGGCTTGCCATTGCCGTCGCCGCTGAGAAACTGCTGGTCGGACAGGGTCAGCGACGGGATCGGATGCAGTTCGACCCGGGCCGCGATCTGTCTGGACGAGGGCTCCTGGGCGGAAGCGGGAAGCCAGCTCAGCAGCAGGGCCGCTGCGATCGCTGCGTAGGCGTGGCGCATCGGGGAATCCTCCATTTTAGCTCGTCCGGCGCAATGGTGCGGCCGGCGGCGATTTGGCCGCCATTGAGCGGGGCCGCCGCTGCGCTGTCAATTGCCGGGCCGGGCGGGTCGCCGAATAGGGCATTTTCCAGCCCGTGCAACGCATGCTAGACAGCAGCCAACCACGAAACGGCAGGGCCCGCGCGGCCATTGGGGACTCGCATGAAAGACATCCTGGACACCCTCGAAGACCGTCGTGCCGGCGCCAAGCTGGGCGGCGGCGAGAAGCGCATCGAGTCGCAGCATGCCAAGGGCAAGCTGACGGCGCGGGAGCGCATCGAGCTGTTGCTCGACAAGGGGTCGTTCGAGGAGTTCGACATGTTCGTCGAGCACCGCTCGGTCGAATTCGGGATGGAGAAGTCGAAGATCCCCGGCGACGGCGTGGTCACCGGCTGGGGCACCGTCAACGGCCGCAAGACCTTCGTCTTCGCCAAGGATTTTACCGTGTTCGGCGGTTCGCTCTCCGAGACCCACGCGCAGAAAATCGTCAAGATCCAGGACATGGCGATGAAAGCCCGTGCGCCGATCATCGGGCTGTACGACGCCGGCGGCGCGCGCATCCAGGAAGGCGTCGCGGCGCTCGCGGGCTATTCCTACGTGTTCCGTCGCAATGTGCAGGCGTCCGGCGTGATACCGCAGATCTCGGTCATCATGGGGCCGTGCGCCGGCGGCGATGTCTATTCGCCGGCCATGACCGACTTCATCTTCATGGTGAAGAACACCAGCTACATGTTCGTTACCGGTCCGGATGTGGTGAAGACCGTCACCAACGAGGTGGTCACAGCGGAAGAGCTCGGCGGCGCCAGCGTGCACGCGACGCGCTCCTCGATCGCCGACGGCGCGTTCGAGAACGACGTCGAGACGCTGCTGCAGATGCGCCGGCTGATCGACTTCCTGCCGGCCAACAACATGTCGGGCGTGCCGGAATGGCCGAGCTTCGACGACATCGAGCGCGTCGACTACTCGCTGGACACGCTGATCCCCGACAATCCCAACAAGCCCTACGACATCAAGGAGCTGATCCTGAAAGTCGTGGACGAGGGCGACTTCTTCGAGATCGCCGAGACCTTCGCCAAGAACATCGTCACCGGATTCGGCCGCATCGCCGGCAAGACCGTGGGCTTCGTCGCCAACCAGCCGATGGTGCTGGCCGGCGTGCTCGACTCTGACGCTTCGCGCAAGGCGGCGCGCTTCGTGCGCTTCTGCGACGCCTTCAACATTCCCATTGTCACCTTCGTCGACGTGCCGGGCTTCCTGCCGGGCACCGCGCAGGAATATGGCGGCCTGATCAAGCACGGCGCCAAGCTCTTGTTCGCCTACAGCCAGTGCACCGTGCCTCTCGTCACGGTCATCACGCGAAAAGCCTATGGCGGCGCGTTCGACGTGATGGCCTCGAAGGAAATCGGCGCCGACATGAACTACGCCTGGCCGACCGCGCAGATCGCCGTGATGGGTGCCAAGGGCGCGGTGGAGATCATCTTCCGCCAGGACATCGGCGATGCCGAAAAAATCGCGGCGCGCACCAAGGAATACGAGGACCGCTTCCTGTCTCCCTTCGTCGCCGCCGAACGCGGCTACATCGACGACGTCATCATGCCGCACTCCACCCGCCGCCGCATCGCCCGCGCGCTGGCGATGCTGAAGGACAAGGCGGTGGATGTGCCGATGAAGAAGCACGACAACATGCCGTTGTGAGTCGTTAGGTGCCATCGGGGGCTGGCTGCACCTGGAGGGTAGATGCCGACGGTTTTGCGATGGGGACCGTATCGCGCCTTCTTCTATTCTGCGGATGGCGCAGAGCCAGCGCACGTGCACGTCCGCAGCGGAGACATGGAAGTGAAATTTTGGCTTCACGACCTGACAGTTGCCGTCAACATTGGCTTCCGGCCGCACGAGATTGGCGGTATCATCCGTCATCTTCGTATGCATCAAGCCGACCTTATGGATGCGTGGAATGAGCACTTTGGAAATTGATGTTGGCGATCTTCGAGCACGGTCGGTCGAATGCACTACGACGGAGTTGATCGTGACCTTGCGCGATGGTCGCAGGATCGCGACGCCGCTCGCCTGGTACCCGCGCCTCGATCAGGCGTCGCCTGCGCAGCGCGCCAACTACGAGATCATGCCGATGGGTATTCACTGGCCCGAGATTGACGAGGACCTGAGCATCGCTGGGATGCTGCAGGGAAAATCGGCGATTTCGGCAAGGTAACCAAGTCAGCGTAGCCGGGACGAGCGAAGCGACATCCGGGTTTAAAACACGACCCATCAAGTCCCGCATATCACCTTCGCTGATGCGGGCCTCGGACTCACACGGCATTGCGGGTTCCCAACGCGGTGGCGACAATGCGTGGGAAGCAGCCGGCGCGGCGGTCCGTCGGTTTCGTGCTACAGAGTGCATTCATCCACTCTGGTCGATTCTCATGCCGCATACCGAAGCACTGCTGTTTCCGCTGGCGATGATTGCGCTGGTGGCCGAGGCCATGACGGCGGCGCTGGCCGCCGGGCGTCGCAAGATGGACTGGCTCGGCGTCGCCATGCTCGGCTGCATCACCGCGCTCGGGGGCGGTTCGGTGCGTGACGTTCTGCTCGGTCACCATCCGCTGTGGTGGGTCGACAGCCCGTACCTTCTGCTGGTGACCGGCGGCGCTGCGCTGCTGACCATCGGCCTTGCCCGTTTCGTGCATCGCTTCCATGCGATCTTTCTGCTGCTCGACGCCATCGGCCTTGTGGTCTTCACCATCATGGGGTGCAACATCGCGCTGGGCATGAACCAGCCGCTGCTGATCGTGGTGGTCGCCGGCATGATCACCGGCTGCGTCGGCGGGGTGCTCCGCGACGTGCTGTGCAACGACGTGCCGCTGCTGTTTCGCAGCGAGCTCTATGCCAGCGTGTCGATCGTCACCGGGCTATTGTATATCGGCGGCATCAAGCTGCAGGTCAGCCCGGATCTCGTCATCGCCGCGGCCTTCGCGGTCGGGCTGACATTCCGGTTGCTCGCGATCCGGCTCAAACTAGAAATGCCTAAATTCGTCTATGACAGCGACAACGCGTAGGGCGTTCTGACGCCCTGTCGTCCGGCGGTGGCGCAGCGCGCGATGGTGTTCGCCTTCGGTATGAACCTTCGGTCGGCAGGGGCGACCAATCGGGATCGCGCCGAACGATGCCGTTCGGTGCAATCCCGCGCCAATTACCCGAAGGTCTGCCGTGCCCTGTTCCATGTCAGTGTTTGCGACACCCACAAACCGCGAGCCCGTCCGGCGGGGACGTGAGCTGCGAATGGCAGCGATGATGGCGATCCTGGCCGGCACGACGGCGGCGCCGCCGGCGGGGGCCTATAGCTGCGCGGTATCGCCGGCAAAGGATTCAGTGATCGTCAAGACCGACAATGAATCTACCCGGCCGGTCACCTGCAAGGTCGAGTGCCGCTTCACCACGCCCGCGGGCACCGAGACGGTCTCGTGCAGCCAGCAGATTCCGCCGGGCGCCAAGGGCTGGTATGTCTGCCTGCGGCCGATCGAAGGCCAAGCCGCGCAGTTTGCCGGCGGCAGCGAGAGCTGCAGATAGCCGGCATGGATGCGCACAAAAACCCCGCGTGAGCGGGGTTTTCCGTGTTCGGATTCGCGCCGCTCAGTAGTGACGGCCGTGGCGGTAGACGTAGCCCGGCCGGTAGCCGCGGCCGGGACGCACCACGACCACCGGCGCCGGGCGGCGCACCACCACAACCGGACCGCGTCCCATCGGGCGGCAACGGCCCATCGGTCCGCGCGCCCAGCCGGGGCCGCAGCCCTGCGCCACCTGAATCACGGCGGCGGTGTCGGCGGCGTTCAACGGCGCGAGCGGCATGGCGCTGGCTGCGCCGAGTCCGCCGACGGTGGCGGCGAACAACGCCGCGGCAAAGAGCTTCTTCATGGTTTCCTCCATTGGCCGCGTGGCGGCACTGCAAACGAAACGCCCGCGATCGTGTCGGTGCGTGGCGAAGGTCCGGACGTCGGTCAGCCTTCACGTACTATCGCAGATAACTGATTCTGCCTGAATACGGGATGAATATACCGACGTGCGTCCGACCCGTCCGCGCTGCAATTTTCGCTATTTGCTCGCCAGGAACGCCAGCATCAGCTCGTTGAATTTCGGTGCGGCATCGAGAAACACCAGATGTCCGGCGTCGGGGAGCACCTCGGCCCTGGCCTTGGGCATCTGCGCGGCAAGCGCTTTGGCCAGATCGGCGTTCTGGCCCATCTTCGGCCGCAATGCCTCGGGCGCGTTGGGCTTGCCCGGTGCGTTGTGGTCGTCGGCACCCATGATGAACAGGGTCGGTTGCGCGATGAGCGGGATCTCGTGAACCACCGGCTCGCGATAGATCATTTGCGCCGAGCTCGCGAAGGCCCGCAGCCAGCGCGGATAGTCGGCCGCGCCCTTGATGTTGAATCGCGCGTCGATGAACGGCGTCACCTGGTCCGGCTGCAGCTTCAGCGCGTAATTGACCTCCAGCTGCTTGCGGTACGCCTCGGCGGTGAGTTTGTCCTCGGTCTCGATGATCTTCTCGGTAGGTGTCGGCGGCACGTAGAGGCGGTAGTCCTCGAGGCCGATCGGCGCGGCCAGCAGCAGGTGATCCACATTGTCGGGATTGGCGCGTGCCAGGCGCACGCCGAGCATACCGCCCAGCGAATGCGCGACGATGTCGAACTGCGGAATGGCCAGAAAGTTCATCAGGGCCATCGTGTTGCGCGCCAGCGTGTCGAAATGCAGGTCGCCCGCGGGCTTCGAGGATTTGCCGAAGCCGACCTGGTCCGGCACGACGACGCGGTAGCCCGCGTCGCTGAGCACGGCGATCACCGGCGCCCAGTAGCTCGACGGGAAGTTGCGGCCGTGCAGCAGCAGAACGGTGTGGCCGTTGGGCTTCGCCGTCGGCCTCACGTCCATATAGGCCATGTTGAGCTGCTCGCCGTCATTGACGACCGGCAGCATCTTGACGGGGTAGGGATAGGCGAAACCCTCGAGGCCGATGCCGTAGGGTTCACGCGCGATCGGCTCGGCGCCATGGGCAAAAGAGAGTGGAAGCGTGGCGAGCAGGGCGGACAGCAGCAGGCGTTTCATCGGGGAACATCCGGTTGGCAATTGATGCGCCTGCTTGGTGCCTGCTTGTGGCGAAGGTAAGGTGAGAGCTCCTCACGTTTCGGGGATGCAGCCGTGCAGCGGCGAGGCCACTACACGTAGCGATGGTCCTGCAGATAGGCCATGATGCGCTCGCAGGCGGCTTCCGCCGAGAGCGCCGCGGTGTCGAGCACGATCTCCGGTTGTTCCGGCGCCTCATAGGGCGAGTCGATGCCCGTAAAATTCGGCAGCTGGCCGGCGCGGGCGCGGTGATACAGGCCTTTGGGGTCGCGGCGTTCGCATTCGTCGAGCGGCGTCGCGACATGGATCTCGATGAATTCGCCTGCAGCAAGGCGGCTACGCGCCATGTCGCGCTCGCTGCGGAACGGCGAGATCAGCGACACCAGCACGATCATGCCGGCATCGATGAACAGCTTTGCAACCTCGGCGACGCGGCGGATGTTCTCGACCCTTGCTTCCGCGGTGAAGCCGAGATCGTTGTTGAGGCCGTGGCGAAGATTGTCGCCGTCAAGCAAATAGGCGTGGCGGCCGAGTTCGCACAGCCTGCGGTCGACCAGATTGGCGATCGACGACTTGCCGGCGCCGCTGAGGCCGGTCAGCCAGAGCACGCAGGGTTTCTGCTGCTTGAGGCGGGCGCGTACGGTCTTGTCGACATCCAGCGTCTGCCACTGGATGTTGCTGGCGCGGCGCAGCGCGAAATCGATGATCCCGCTGCCGCGGTGCAATGGCTGATCGGATCGATCAGGATGAAACTGCCGAGCGCGCGATCGTCGGCATAGGCCTCGCACACCAGCGGCCTGTCGAGGCTGAGATTGACACAGCCGATCTTGTTGGCGGCCAGCGTGGTGGCCGCCTGATGCTCCATGGTGTCGATGGCCACGCTGTGCTTCAGCGTGGTGATCACCGCGCCGGTGGTGGCGCTGCCGCATTTCAGGATATAGCGACGACCAGGCAGCAGGACGGCGTCGTCGAACCACACCAGATGCGCGGAGAACTGGTCCGACACCAGCGGCGGCGCACCGGACGTCAGCACGTCGCCGCGGCTGACGTCGACCTCGTCGGCCAGCACCAGCGTCACCGATTGTCCGGCCACGGCCGCGTCAAGATCGCCGTCGGCCGTCACGATGCGGGCGATGTGGCTGCGGCGGTCCGACGGCTGCACCGTCACCGCGTCGCCGCGCTGCACCGTGCCGTTGGCGATACGGCCGCTGAAACCACGAAACTCCGCATGGGGCCGATTCACCCACTGCACCGGAAAGCGCATCGGCCGGCTTGCGACATCGCCGGAGACATCGACGGTCTCCAGATGTGCCATGATCGTGGGGCCGGTGTACCAGGGCATCCGCGCGCTCGGCGTAAAAATGTTGTCGCCGTCGCGCGCCGCCACCGGGATGCACTGCACGTGGGCAATGCCGAGCTTTTCCGCGAGCAGGCGATATTCGACGGCGATCTCGGTGAAGCGATCCTCGTCGAACCCGACCAGATCCATCTTGTTCACCGCAAGTACCACGTGGCGGATACCGAACAGGCCGAGGATATGGCTGTGGCGGCGGGTCTGGGTGATGACGCCCTTGCGGGCATCGATCAGCACCACAGCCAGTTCGGCGTGCGAGGCGCCGGTGGCCATGTTGCGGGTGTACTGGACGTGGCCCGGCGTATCGGCGACCACGAAGCGGCGCCGGGCGGTGCCGAAAAAGCGATAGGCGACGTCGATGGTGATGCCTTGCTCGCGCTCGGCCTGCAGGCCGTCCACCAGCAGCGCGAAATCCAGCGCTCCGCTGCTGCCTGCGATATTGCTCTCGGCCTCGAGCGCGCTGAGCTGGTCGTCAAGCAGCAGTTTGGAATCGTACAGCAGCCGGCCGACCAGCGTGCTCTTGCCGTCGTCGACGCTGCCGCAGGTGACGAAGCGAAGGGTCGGGCGGTCGCCATGGTCGAAGTGCAGCGCGTCGAGCGCGCGGTCGAGCGGCTCATCGGTCATGGTCATCAGAAATAGCCCTCCGCTTTCTTGCGTTCCATGGACGCGGCGCTGTCACGGTCGATGACGCGGCCCTCGCGCTCGCTCGTGCGTGAGCCCATCATCTCCTGGACGATCTCCGGCAGCGTCGCGGCGGTGGAGGGCATCGCGCCGGTGAGGGGATAGCAGCCGAGCGTACGAAACCGCACTGAACGCAGCTCCGGCGTCTCGCCCGGCCGCATCGTCATGCGCGCGTCGTCGACCATGATCAGCGCACCGTCGCGCTCGACCACCGGCCGTGGGGCGGCGAAATACAGCGGCACGATCGGGATATCCTGCAGCAGGATATATTCCCAGATGTCGAGCTCGGTCCAGTTCGACAACGGGAACACGCGCATGCTTTCGCCCGGCGCCAGCAGCGTATTGTACAGACTCCACAGCTCAGGCCGCTGGTTCTTCGGATCCCAGCGATGCGCGGCGCTGCGATGCGAGAAGATGCGCTCCTTGGCGCGGGACTTTTCCTCGTCGCGCCGCGCGCCGCCGATTGCGGCATCGAAGCCGTGCAGGTCGAGCGCCTGGCGCAGCCCCTGGGTCTTCATCACGTCGGTATGCACGGCCGAGCCGTGGCTGAACGGGCCGATGCCCTGCGCGATGCCGTCGGGATTGATGTGGACCAGCAGATCGAGGCCGAGGTCGCGGACGCGCTGGTCGCGAAACGCGATCATCTCGCGAAACTTCCAGGTGGTGTCCACATGCAGCAGCGGAAAGGGCGGCTTGCCGGGAAAGAACGCCTTCATCGCCAGATGCAGGAGCACCGAGGAATCCTTGCCGATCGAATACAGCATCACCGGCTTGCGGAATTCCGCCGCCACCTCACGCAGGATGTGGATGCTCTCCGCCTCCAGCCGCTGCAGGTGGCTGGTGGTGCCGCGTGCGATTGCCGGCGCGATGTCGGGAGAGTCGATGGTGTCGATCATGCGTCGACACCGAGCACGTCGCCGAACAAACGCTCTGCCGTCGCCGCATCGAAGCCGAGGTCGCGGATGCAGGCCTCCACCGACGTCCGGTAGATGCCGTTGATGCCGAAGCGGTCAAGCAGGTCCAGCCGGTCCGCGCTCAGCCCGCTGGTCTTGCGGGTCCGGTAACGATAGGCGGTGTCCTCGCCATGCAGGCCGGGGACGGTGTAGACCGTGGGCTCCTTGACGAAGGTGATGCGCGCGTCCTTGGATTCCAGTCTGCCCATCTCGTTCCATTCGGTCACCGCATCCTCGGTGAAGCGATGCGCCAGCCCGAGCCGTGTGAACAGGGCGCGGATCGATGGCACCGGCTCCTTGCTGGCCTCGTAAACGTAGTGCGTGACCGGCACGCCCTGGCGCCGGGCATAGGTCTCGACGCGCAGCGTGTTCAGCGAAGAGATGACGAAGTTCTGCATCAGGGTCGCGTCAGGCACGCGGTCCGACCATTTCTCGATCCACGATGCCAGCGAGCTGGCGGGATCACGATCGAGCATGATGAAGTGCAACTTGTCGGCGGGGTAGCCGGCTTCGATCAATGGCTGCAGCGGCTGGAACAGGCACTCGGCCAGCGCGTAAGGGCCAGCCATTTCCTTGCTGAACACCACCGGGTGGTCGGCGGCGAAGGGCAGGTCCCACGGCGCGCCGGCACGACCCATCAGCGCGTGGCGGAGCACCACCTTCACCGGCTGGAAGTAGGACGGCATGCCGGCGACACCGAACAGGTTGGTCAGCGCCGTCGATCCGACGCGGCACTTGCCCCAGGCGCAATACAGCGTCGGGAAGTCCGCGGCCCGACGACCGCGAAATTCCTGTGCAATGCAGTCGGTGACTTCGCGCATCACCGCGTCGAGGGTGACGGTGCGGGTCTGGTATTTGTCGTCGGGCATCAGCAGCTGGGTGTTCACGGAGGGATGCTGGCGATGCACGAGATCGGCGAGGCGTTCGAGTTCGTCGATGGGGGTGGTCACGGAGTTCATGTGCGGTGCTCCTGGCGGGCTTGATGACGGAAGGTCAGTCCACGGCTTCGAGTTTGGCGGCGGTCTCGGCGCCGGTGCTGCGCGATCGCAGTTGCTCTGCATTGCGAAGGATGGTGTCGATGACGGATTCGGCGCGGCGCAGGTTGATGTCGACCGCGCCGGCATAGAAGTGCGTGCCCTTGGTCGGGCTGCCGACCGCGAAGATGTTGCTGTGCTTGCTGCCGCGCTCGTCGAGGACGCGGCTGTCGTCGTAGTCGCAGCGAATGCCGCCATGCGCATCGAGAACGACGAGACCCTGGCGCTGCATGTCGGCATAGAGCGGCAGCGCATCAAGCTGATAGGACGGGCCGGTGGCGGCGATCACATGATCCATATCGCAACTGCTGCCGGTTCCGAATGTCGCCCGAAAGCGGCTGCCGATGGCGGTCACGGTGCGTAGCGACGAACGGGTCGACAGTCGGCCGGTGCGCAGCAGGTCGCGCACCTTGAGGGCATTGGCCAGCGGCATTGCGGAGCGGTTCCTGAGCCAGCCGGAGTTGTAGTAGGTCATGAAGCGGGATTTCTCGCCGTGATCCATCTTGCTCCAGGCGTCGCAGACGATGTCGACAACGCCGGTCAGGTAGGAGGTCACGTTCGGTGCGCGCGCTTCGGTCTGTGCGATATTGTGCTCGAGGTCGGCGAGTGCATCGGCATGGTCGTTGCTGAACGACAGGTTGCAGCGCAATCCCGTGGTGGCGTACAGCAGGCGGGAGATGGTGGATGCCAGGTCGTCGGCCTCGGTCCGGCCGATGCCGTCGACGTAGCGACGCAGCGCGTCGCGGAATTCGCCGTCGGCAGCCGGCTTGCTGATCGCCTGCACGGTGGGAAACAGGCCGCTGCGGGACATGCAGGTGATCCGGATGGAGGGATGGCTACGCGCCAGTGCCAGCACGCTGTCGATGGCGGTCAGGCCGCTGCCGAGAATGCCGACCTCCAGGTCGCTCCGATCGGCGAAGCTGAAGTCAGCATAGGGATCGGGCACGAAGTTTTTGCTGGCGGCGAGGTTGTAATTGTCGCCGGGCACGTTGTGCCCGGTGCACAATACCATCACCGACGACACGTAGCTTTCATGGTGATCCGTCTCGAGCACAATGTCGCCGGCGGGGGTGAGGTGCATGGCGACGACTTCGGCATGTTCGACCGAGACGCGGATGCCGACATTGCGGCAGCGCTCGATGGCGGACTGCCTGACGTCCTCGAGATAGTCGCGATAGACCTTGCGTGGCAGGTGATCGTTGGCCTCGCAGGGAACGCCGGCCCGCGATGTCCAGCGCAGGAAGTCCTGACTGTCGCCGGCGCGGATCGACATGGTCGACACCCGCATGTTGAGCAGATGCTGATCGCTCTGGGTGCGATAGGCCATGCCGCCGTCAAAACCCGACTTGTCGAACAGCTGGATCTCCGACACCGGGCTGCGATCCCCGCCTGAACAGGCCAGTTCGGCAAGATGCCGCAGGATGGCGATCCCGGTCGCGCCGCAGCCAACGATGCTGATTTTCATTTTTCTCTCCTGACGACCGGATGCTTGCGTACAAAAGGCAAGGCTTCGCATGGCCAGCTCTGACGGCCGGCTTGCTGTAGTGAGGTGATCGACGAGGCGGCCGGGGCGCGATGCGGCGATTGCACCCCGGTGGTGGTTCAGGCTGCCCTGACAGTCTGCAGGAAGCTCTCGACTTCGCTCTTGAGGCTGCCGCTCTCCTTCGACAGCGAGCGGGCCGACATCAGCACCTGGGCCGAGGCCGAGCCGGTGGCGCTGGCCCCGCGGTTGACTTGCGTGATCTTCTCCGCGACCTGGGCGGTGCCCTTGGCCGCTTCGCCGACATTGCGGGCGATCTCGGAGGTCGCTGCGCCCTGTTCTTCAACGGTGGCGGCAATGATCGAGGCGATCTCCGCGATGCGGCTGATGGTCGAACCGATCTCCTTGATCGCGCCAACGGAGTCTCTGGTTGCCGCCTGCATGCCGGTGATCTGCACGCTGATCTCGTCGGTGGCCTTCGCGGTCTGCGCCGCCAGCGCCTTGACCTCGCTGGCGACCACGGCAAAGCCGCGGCCGGATTCGCCGGCGCGGGCCGCCTCGATGGTGGCGTTGAGTGCGAGCAGGTTGGTCTGCTCGGCAATCGCAGTGATCAGCTTGACAACGTCGCCGATGCGGCCGGCGGCCTCCGACAATTCGTTGATGCGCACGTCCGTGAGCTCGGCCTGTTTGACGGCTTCGCCGGCGATGCGGCTGGAATCGTGCACCTGTCGGCTGATTTCGGTGACGGACGCGCTCATTTCTTCGGCGGCGGAGGCCACCGATTCCACGTTGGCCGAAGCTTCCTCGGAGGCCGAGGCGACCAGGCCGGACAGTTGCTGGGTTTCTTCCGCCGTTCCGGACAGCGTGCCCGCGGCCTTCTCGAGTTCGCCGGAGGCCGACGATACGGATTCGACGATGCCGCCCACCGCCGCCTGGAACGCGTCTGCCAGTTTGGCCATTTCGGCCTTGCGGCGACCAGCAGTGGCGGCCTCCAGATCCTTCTGTTCCGCTTCCATCTGCTCGATGCGAATCAGATTGTCTCGGAAGGTGCGTGCCGCGCGGGCATTGTCGCCGACTTCGTCGCCGCGCTCGGTATAGGGGATGGCGACTGCCTCGTTGCCGCCGGCGAGGTCGAGCAGCACTTCGCCGATGCGGCGGATCGGGCGGGCGATGGTCAGCACCGAGAACAGCGCAGAGCCGATCTGCACCAGCACCACCAGCGCGCCGACCGCGAGCGCAACCGTCGCGACGCGGCTCAGTTCCGCGAGCAATTCGGCCTGCCGCATGGCGGCAAATCCGTTGGCGACCTCGGTCAGCTTGACGATGCGGCTGCCGATGTCTGCGACAAGCGGGGCTGCCTGCTCGTCGCGGATGTGGAATTTGCGGTCTTCGGCCTTGGCGACGGCTTCCGCTGAGCTCTTGAACTTGACGGCTGCCGCGACCAGCGTGTCGATGACCGCGGTCTGACCGGCTTCGCCGGCCAGCTTGCGCGCGCGTTTGAGCGAGTCGATCGCCACGACGGCCTCGCTGGAGAGGAGTTCGATCTGCTTTGGCTCAGCCGCAGCAGCAAACTGCCAGGCGGCGGCGCGCGCTGCGTTGTAGGCGCCGTCCGCTGTCCGCAATTCAAGCTCGATATCCCGATGATTGGGTAGCGCGGCCAAAGCAGGGGAGGCCAGCAATCCGTCGAAGGCGCGGTCCCAGTTCAGCGTTGCCTGGGCGCGTTCCACACCGCCATCGAGCGCGGCCTTCCTTGCCGCGGCAAGGTCAGCGGCGATAGTCAGATATTTCTGAAAGATCACCTGGATCGCGCGATAGCCGTCTTTCGTCGGCTGCCGTGTGGCGCGCTGCTCGGCGGCGTTCAGAAGTGCGCTGGCTCCGGCGAGATGCCCGTGCACCTCCTTCAGGCCATTCTCCATCTGGGCCACCGTGTTGGCACTGCCGATATTGCGCATCGCGAGCTCGGTCCGCGCCAGCAACACGTCGGTTCCCTGCAGGTCGGATTTGTTGGACGTATTGACGAGGACCATCCGGCTCGACAATGCGATCGAGTCGTTGCCGATGATCTCGTTGGTCATCATGCCCGCTATGAGCAATACGCCGATGCCTGCCGTCAGGCCAAGCTTGGTGCCGATGCGAAAGTTGAGCCGGGCCAAGAGACGCCCCCTGTTTTTTGAGAGTTTTGAGTGGGGCTTTACCTTTGCCTCCGGGATTCACGGTCGGCTCTTGCATTTAATTAAGGGTGAAGTTTTCGGGTCGTACAACCCCGGGGGTATTTGGC